>QCGA01000045.1 GCA_003280095.1 Prochlorococcus sp. AG-363-O16 | reverse complement strand
CCTTGTTGTAATCAGCAATTGCTCCGTAATTATCTCCTAATCCTTCATATTTAATTAATCCACGATTGTAATACGCATCTGCATACCTTGGATTAATTTCGATTGCTTTGTTGTAATCAGAGATTGCTCCATAAGGATCTCCTTCTTCTCCTTTCTTATATGCGCGATTGAAGTAGAACTCAGCACTTTCTATATCCGCTCCATTGGATACATTCTTTGGACTTATTTTCTTAATCCTTCTCTTGATACCCTCAACTGGTTCGGATAATTCCTCTGCTACACGCGTAATCATTTGGGGACTACAACCAGTAATTAATGGCATCCCTAAAAGCGTCACCATAGATAATGCAATCGCAGCAGTTCGTTTCTTCATATGGGGGATACTTTTTCTTTCAGTTTAATCCAAGTGTAGAAAAGTCCTCTTTAATTCAAATAAGTTCTTATTTTAAGGTTCTCTTTCTCTGATTTATTACAACAGGTAGGCATTAAATTCCTACAACAAATAATTATTTTTCCTACAACGTTTCCTACAACACAATTGAGTACAGGTGATGTATCTTATTGGACGCAATCAGACGCTAAGTCCAACGCCCTACAACAACATCTTGGTGTTCCGGAAGTTATTGGACTCCCTAGAACACGATTAAAACGGAGAGGGTGTCTGTCGATATGAGTCCACCAGAGAAGGTCAGGGAACACATAGGAACAAAAAGTCGCGATCAGGTCAAAAATCCAACAAGAAATCCAACAAGATCAAGATTGATCCAACAAGATTTCTGAAAATCCGACAAAAATATCCAACAACATTTTGAGTTTATAAATGATCAAGCAAAAAATATTATTTGGCAAAAAAAGTTTACTAAAGCAAAAAGATTGTAGAATTTCTTTTTGCTTTAATTTTATTATTTTAAATATAAAACTTATAACTAAGATCTAAATTAGAATAAAACAATTATGAAGCGGTCACACCAATAATGTAAAAGAGAATAGATGCAACAATTATAGAGTAATCAATGATCTTCTTTCTAGCATTATTAAATACATATTTAATTAGACTTATTGTTATAGATCCAGCGATACCAGTCAGAACAACTCCTCCCCAAATTTCTCTAGCGGATTCTTCTTGACCATTATACAAAAAGAATGTATCTCCATTATAAAACCAACTAAGAGTAACGAAACATGTAACGAAATAAGCAACCCTTGCTATTAAAAGCAAGAAAAGATTTCTTGAACCTTCTTCAGACATTGGAAAATTAAGATTAATTCATGAATCTCAGTCTAGACCATCTAGATCTAATAGTCATCTAGCGGTAACATAAGTTTTTAGATGTAAATTTCCTAGAACTTACCCTAAAACCAACGTGGGATCTTATGAAAGTTTACTGGAAACGAAAAAATCAGACTTATTCTTAAAAATTAATAATTTCGGTGAGTCAGGTCTTTTTGTCTAACCTTTAGATGTATTACGTATTAATTGTATTTAGAAATGAATTCAAACGAACCAGAAATTCTTCAATCTTTTTACCCCAACAAATGTTTGATGTTTGCATCTACATCCTTTTTTGCTATTACTACCGCACTATTCTTTCATGCAGCAAAAGATCCAGATTTTATTTCAGGTGGTGGTAGGTACTCTGCATTTTTTTCAAGTTTGCCATCAGAAGTCTTATATTTTATAGTTTTTGCTTCCGCCTTGTTAACTTTAATAGGCGCGACTACACTTTTCCCTAATGGAATGTATATTAAAGTCACTAATAAAGGACTTATCTGTAAGAGTTATTTAACTTTTTTTCAAACCAAGAGTATTGAATGGAATCTAATAGATGATTTTTATATTTGGTCAAACCCTCAAAATGAATCATATAGATATGTAAAGATTAAATTTATAAAAAACATAAATCCACCAGTTAATGAGAACTTGATATCTATTCCAGGTGATCCTGAAAAAACGTTAGCAATATTGAAAAAATACTTAAAAGATTTTAAATGAATATTATTTTTAATTCTCTAAAGTTACTTCCATATGATTCGATTTTTAATACTTGAATTAATTTTTTAAATAGAAAATATACCCCTAACCCATAACATTACTTTAAAAAAATCAACTTAGAAGTTTTCCCTAACACCTATTTCTTACCCTACACCTGAGAAAAATTCCCTAACATTTTCCCTAACACCAAAATGGGACCTGCTGATCCTTCCTGGAACTAAAAAATGCAATTTTCTTCTTAAATCCCTCAATTACCAATAAGAATGAG
>QCGA01000044.1 GCA_003280095.1 Prochlorococcus sp. AG-363-O16 | reverse complement strand
TTTACTCGACTTAGAATTAACTTCTAGAACTTCCACAAATCTCTGTACCAATTGAACCGCCAAGAATTCTTTTTGACTGCTCATTCCCAAGAGATGCTGCTTTCTTGGCATCGCGACAAGAACCTTTCATATCTCCCAACATATACTTTGCTTTTCCACGATTGTAATAACCCAAATCATATTGAGGATTGATCTCAATTGCCTTGTTGTAATCAGAAATTGCTCCGTAATAATCCTCTGATTTTGCCTTTGCAATTCCACGGTTTTAGTAATAAATAGCACTCTGTGCCTGTGCTTTCTCAGGAATAGAAAGCATCACCGCAGCAGTCGTCAAAACAGCACCAGTACTTATCACCAGAGGTTGCACTAAAGGTACTAAAGAAAGCGCAGCAGCAATAGCAGTGCTTCGGAGTTTCATTCAGATTGTCGAACCACCTAGATAGTCTAGTTAGGACAGTCGATCTCATCAGAAACCAGTGTTGAACCGGCATAAAAAAGGGCACCCTCATCGAGCAGTGCCCATACCTACAAACTTGTGTGAGGAGTGCAGGGTCTTTGACTTAAGTGATGACTATCAATCTTCTGCGGTCTCAAATTGTTTTGCCAACCTGAAGGCCTTTCTGATAATCAAATATGCTCCATATAATCCAGCGATAAACGGAAGAATAATTAATGGATTAGGACTGTAGTTGGAATAATCCTTCACTCCATCTACGTATTCAATGCCAGAACATTTCAGATAGAAAAAACTTGTAAAAATGATGGCCCAACCAATGATTGAAAGAATTCCTCCTTTCTTATCACCCTCATAAAACCTATCTAAACCCCATCCCCAACCAATGCTGAGTAGCACGCCTCGTGTGATTGCGTTTTTTTCTTGTTTGCGAAGCATTGTTCAAGAAATGGGTAATTATCTGAGTAAAGATAATTGATTTTCTCGAATTCTGCGTAAAAAAAAAAGAGCGCCCTCATCGAGTAACGCCCATACCGACAAACTTGTGTGAGGAGTGTCGTAGTTCTGTTCTACTCCTGCACTTTCACCTGGTCAACAAAGAGATGAAACGAAAAATAGATGTTCTATAAAGGGTTCAGTTAACGTTCACTATCCCAGAAAAGCAGCGTTCCTTAAGAAAGCAATAAAATCAATCTATTAAGTGTTCCATTAAGACGTTCTGGTTGCTAAAGTAGAAGCACAGACGAAACACCCCCTTTTTTTTTGGAACACCGATGGGCAAATTCCAAAATCACAAATTTGAAAGACCATCGTTCATGGATAAACCCAACTACAGATCAATTGGTTATGCACGAGCAAGCACCTCTGGGCAAACCACAGAAAGTCAAGTTGCTGATCTGAAGAAAGAAGGATGCTGCGTTGTCTTTCAAGAAACCATCAGCACCAGAGTCAAAGAGAAAGAACGTCCTCAACTCATGGCAGCAATAACTGCATTGGATGAAGGTGATGAGTTAGTTGTCTCGAAGATGGATCGATTAGGCAGAACTCAAGTTGAAGTGGTTAATCGCATCCATGACCTCCAGCAGAAAGGCATTCACATCAGAACCCTGGATGGACTCATTAACACCAGAGGTTTGGGGAAGTTCGCTCCTGTTCTGATTGGATTGCTCTCTGGTCTTGCCGAAGTGGAACGATCACTAACTCGCGAGAGAACTATTGAAAGCATTCAGCACAGGAAGGAAACTGGCGGGAATTTGGGCGGCAGACCTAAAACCAGTAATGCCAAAGAGGGATTGGTCTTGCGTTTAAGAAATGAAGGTTGGCAAAACAATTTGAGACCGCAGAAGATTGATAGTCATCACTTAAGTCAAAGACCCTGCACTCCTCACACAAGTTTGTAGGTATGGGCACTGCTCGATGAGGGTGCCCTTTTTTATGCCGGTTCAACACTGGTTTCTGATGAGATCGACTGTCCTAACTAGACTATCTAGGTGGTTCGACAATCTGAATGAAACTCCGAAGCACTGCTATTGCTGCTGCGCTTTCTTTAGTACCTTTAGTGCAACCTCTGGTGATAAGTACTGGTGCTGTTTTGACGACTGCTGCGGTGATGCTTTCTATTCCTGAGAAAGCACAGGCACAGAGTGCTATTTATTACTAAAACCGTGGAATTGCAAAGGCAAAATCAGAGGATTATTACGGAGCAATTTCTGATTACAACAAGGCAATTGAGATCAATCCTCAATATGATTTGGGTTATTACAATCGTGGAAAAGCAAAGTATATGTTGGGAGATATGAAAGGTTCTTGTCGCGATGCCAAGAAAGCAGCATCTCTTGGGAATGAGCAGTCAAAAAGAATTCTTGGCGGTTCAATTGGTACAGAGATTTGTGGAAGTTCTAGAAGTTAATTCTAAGTCGAGTAAA
>QCGA01000043.1 GCA_003280095.1 Prochlorococcus sp. AG-363-O16 | reverse complement strand
CTGTCTAGAAATCACAATGCTTCCCGCAAGCGGGAGCTAGTACTTCGTGCCAGTCGGGCGATTCGTTGGTTACTGCCTGGTCTGGTAGTGAAGCGCTGGATGCTTACATCTGGAATGGGGTTGTTGATGGCGCTTTTAGGTGCGGCCATTTGGGCAGATCTTAGGCCTATTTACTGGATGATTGAGACTTTGATTTGGACGCTTGGAGCGATTACTACGGTTCTTCCCAGAAGTATCACAGGACCATTGGTTTTCTTGTGTGGAGTAGGACTTTTATTGTGGGGGCAAAGTAGAAGTTTTGGATCTATTCAAAAAGCATTGGTACCTGCCAAGGACACCGTCTTGGTAGATGCTTTACGTGCAAAAAGCAAGTTAAACCGCGGTCCAAATATTGTTGCCATTGGAGGAGGAACTGGTTTATCCACTCTTTTGAGTGGTTTAAAGCGACATAGCAGCAACATAACGGCAATAGTCACTGTTGCTGATGATGGGGGTAGTAGTGGGGTACTTCGTCGAGAATTAGGAGTACAACCTCCTGGGGATATAAGGAATTGTTTGGCGGCTTTAGCGACTGAGGAGCCTCTTATAACTCGCCTGTTTCAATATAGATTCCCCGCGGGTAGAGGTCTTGAGGGGCATAGTTTTGGGAATCTTTTCCTTTCGGCTCTAACCTCAATCACTGGTAACTTTGAGACTGCTATTACAGCTTCCAGTCGTGTATTAGCTGTTCAAGGACAAGTAGTCCCTGCAACTAATGTTGACGTGCGTTTATGGGCAGAATTAGAGAATGGCGAAAGGATTGAAGGTGAATCCTCTATAGGGAAGGCATCTAGTCCCATAGTGAGGTTGGGATGTGTTCCAGAACATCCACCTGCTTTGCCTAGTGCGTTAGAGGCAATTGCAAATGCCGAACTTATTTTGCTGGGGCCAGGAAGCCTATATACCTCACTAATGCCTAATTTATTAGTCCCGGAACTTGTTATGGCTATTCAGCGAAGTCGTGCGCCCAAGCTCTATATATGTAATTTAATGACTCAACCTGGAGAGACAGATGGCCTTGATGTTGGAGGACATCTTCGTGCAATTGAAGCTCACCTTGCAAGTTTTGGGATTAGTCAGAGACTCTTTAAGTCGGTATTAGCTCAGGATGATTTGGGGCCTTCTTTGCTTGTCGATTATTACCGAGCAAGAGGTGCGGATCCCGTTACTTGTGATGTCCCTTCTTTGAGGTCACAGGGTTATGAAGTCTTTCAAGCACCTCTTCATGGCTTGAGACCGAAATCAACGTTGCGACACGACCCTAGAAGCCTTTCTTTGGCAATAATGAGATTTTATAGGGCTTACAAGAGAGATGGTTTGGCTGCCAATTAATAAGCATCTTGCATTTCGTAAAAATCTGGCTGTATGTAATCTTTTCTAAGTGGCCAACCTTTCCAGTCTTCTGGCATTAAAAGTCTTTTGGGATGTGGGTGGTCTTTAAATGAAATACCAAACATGTCGAAAGTTTCTCGTTCTTGCCAGTCAGCTCCTTTAAATAATGGATAAAGGCTGGGAACAGTTAAATCACTCTCTCTGGGGAGGAATACTTTCAAGCGCACTTCACGGGTTTTTTTCTTTTTTGGTGTTGCTAGAGATTCAGACTTTGTAAGTTCTCTCATGGCAATCAAGTGGTAGAAAGTGACTAAGTTTTGGCCAGGCCCTTCGTCATATCCTCCTTGACATTGGAGATAATCAAACCCGTAATCCTTTAGAGCCGAAGCGACTTTCAAAAGGAATAAAGGTTGGATTGCGATTAGTTCCACCCCAAGATGATCAGGCTGAATAGGGTCATTCTCAAATCCTTGCTGGCTTAGCCAAAGACTGATTGGGCCAGGATTAGATTTGACTTCAAGCGCATCCTGGTCGGTAGATTCATTTGGGGCCGATGAAGATTTACTCATCATTAATATCCTCAGTAAGAGTGACTTTTGTCATGTCTAAAGAATCAGATTTATCAATTCTTATTTGTAAGTTTTCAGAAGATTTTAGAGCAGCTTTTTGAGTTTTCGAATTTAGGTAAGCACCAGTTACTAGAGGCTCTACGATTTTCATTTTGTGTTTAATAGTGCAATATCTATGCGTTTGAGTAATCTTTCGCCTTTCGGTAAAAGATTCATTGCCTACTTTTTTGCGGAGCTTAATGACTGCATCAAAAATAGCTTCTGGTCTTGGTGGACAGCCTGGCAGGTAAAGGTCTACAGGGATGAGTTTGTCTACGCCTCTTACTGCCGTAGTTGAGTCGGCACTAAACATTCCACCGGTAATAGTGCATGCCCCCATAGCAATTACATATTTTGGTTCAGGCATCTGTTCGTAGAGCCTGACTAATGCTGGTGCCATTTTCATTGTTACTGTGCCAGCAACTATCAGCAAATCAGCTTGTCTAGGGGAGCTTCTTGGAACTAAACCAAATCGATCGAAGTCAAACCTAGAGCCTATTAGAGCTGCAAATTCTATGAAACAGCATGCTGTTCCATATAGAAGTGGCCAAAGACTGCTCAGTCTTGCCCAGTTGTGAAGATCATCCAAGCTAGTGAGAATGATGTTTTCGCTTAGGTCTGAAGTGACTTGTGGAGTACCTACAGGCCCGCAGGTCACTTCCCGCTGGTCTCGAAGGGCTGTAATGGATGGTGATTGTGGGGTACTTGTCACTTGATTAGCTCCACTCAAGGGCACCCTTGCGCCAGGCATATGCGA
>QCGA01000042.1 GCA_003280095.1 Prochlorococcus sp. AG-363-O16 | reverse complement strand
CGCGATTGTGATACGTTTTTGCATACCTTGGATTGATCTCTATGGCCTTGTTGTAATCAGCAATTGCTCCATAATTATCTCCTGATTTTCTCTTAGCAATTCCACGGTTGTGATACGCCTTTGCATACCTTGGATTGATTTCTATCGCTTTTGTGTAATCAAATATTGCATCGTAATAAGAACCATTCTCGAATTTATCAATTCCACGGTTGTAGTAGAAAACAGCACTCTCTGCCAGTGCTTTATCAGGTGCGGCAAGCATTACAGCAGCACTCGTCAAAGCAGCACTAGTTCCAACCATCAGAGGTTGTCCTATAGGTATTAAGGAGAGAACAGCAGCAATAGCAGTGCTACGGAGTTTCATTCAGAGCAACTGACTACCTAGACAGTCTAGTTAGGACAATCGATCTCATCAGAAACCAGTTTGAACAGGCATGAAAAATGACACCCTCTCGTTCCGGCTTCAGATGTCAACTGCCTACACGAGCATATAGTTGATGTTTGAGGCCTTCAAACCAAGTTAAAACTGTCCTCTTGGATTTTTACCTGTTTACGCGCGCTTTTTGGTGTCTATAAAGCACGAAGGTCCTGTTGGCGAATATGTTGTCGGGTGAAATAATGCTTAGATTCAAATACCAAGAGTCTTCCTTTTTGCAGAGTTATATTCTTCTTCTGTAATTAATCCTTGATTGTGCATACTTTTTAATCTATCTAATTGGATTTCTATTTCATCCATTTTCTTATTAACATCATCTCTACTTGAACGAGAGATAAACATTGATTTAGGTTGCCCCTCACTTTTTTCATAGGAATGGTCTAGGTTTGTCTCCTCAATTTGGAATGAATGTGTATCCCCGGTTTTCGAATAAGAAGGTCGTGTATACCAAAACAAAAAAATTATTGCGGCGAATGGAATAAAGGATAGCAATATCCATTCCGGCGCTTTTCCTATATCACGTAGACGCCTAATTTGAATAGAAATACCAGGGATAAAAGATAACGCACTAAGGATAAAAAGTAATCCTGTAGTATTATGTTGAGAATTAGAATTGTAATCTAAGTTCGCAGTATTCAAATAAAAAACAATAAAGCAAATCCAAATAAATAGTATTACTAAAATTTGATATAGGCAGGCGAACCAGAAATCTTTTCTTTTGGTTTTACCAGTAAAGTCAAGACTCCTTTCCCAGAATTCTCCAAAATAATACCTGAAGAAATGACTTTTCTTGATTCATTATCTTTTATATCTGAGAGAATATCATTCATTGCTCTTTTTAACCCTTGGTAAAAAGAGTCGTATCTTTTGAACTCATCTTCTCTAAAAATATACATTAGCAACCCTAAAATACTAAATACAATAATAATACTTATTATCATTAGCATAAATTTCTCTTTTGCATTATAACTTGCAAAAGTCAGATTTCAATCAATGTTGAAAATTTCATTGTTGGCGGAAAATCAGCGATTTGTTGAAAGGACATACTTTATGACGTTCATACCTGTTCAGGAAAGCAATTTTTTGTTGGATATTCTTTTTTGAATCAATTAATAGATGCCAGGGACCAAAACTCAGGAAAGAAGTAGAGGGGTTTCTATAACTCCCTCTCAAGTACTGAATTACAGGGTGAGTGGAACGAGTATTGGGAGTCTTGAAAGGGTTTGGAATCTGATATTAATAAATGGATAGAAGATAAATTAAAGAAAGTTTAAGTAGGAATAGTAGTAAAGAAAAGAGAGGGTTTATCTAGTTAAAGAAAGGGATATAAGTAACACAAAATCATGGTAGGGTATTTAAATAAGCATTTGGAATTCCCTCAAAACCTTTCACGCAGGTCCAATATTAGGCGAAACGAACTTTCACCCGCTCCGTTTTTTTGATTAACAGGAATGACCAGAACTTCTACTCTTTATTTAAGAGAGTAATTAAAGGATTTCTTCTATAAATAGATATCTTTTGAAAGATTGATTTAACCTAAAAAATGACTTGAATAGTTAATCATTATACTTTAAATTCATTAATTTACTAACCTCAATCATTTTTTTGTTGCTAAAGCCAAAATCAAATTTCTCACCCTCAAAACGACGTGAGTGGATCCTTTGAATTGGAAATAATCCTAAACATTTATAGTTTGAAACCGACTCGATATCTTCAATATTTATTTCCCATAATATTCGCTTTGACGGGATTAATGATGCTAAAGGTCCTCCTAATAACAATTGTTTAAACCAATGCCTTTTGCAGAAAACAACTCTTTCATTCGTAAATATGATCCAGCCAGTATGAACTTCCTTTCTGATGATTCCTAATGTAATAAGTGTCAGCCAAATACTAAACTTTCCATTTGAATAATTAGTATTTTTTTTTCCAGGAATCACTAGTGATTCTCCTTCCTGTATTAGAAATCTTTTGGACATAGTTTTTTCAATCCCAATTGTTAGGCAATCTAGTTTAACTAGATTCAGATTGTTGAAAATTAGAATTATAAAAATCTATATAATTATTTGAGTGACGATTTGCTCAGGAAAAATTCAAAAAGTTGTTGGATTTCTTTGAAACAATTGCTATGACTGTGATTCTCTTAAGCGAGAATAGTCTTTAATAGCAGAGCAAAAATCTTGTTGGATTTTCGATAGAGCAGGTAAATTCATCCCACTCAAATCTAATTTGAAGATCATTTATTGACAATTCTTTCTTATCCATTGCTTAGTTGCATCTTCTTGATCACCCAATGAAACTACTTTCTTTGCATCGAAACACGCTCCTTTACTATCTCCTATTGCTTCCTTATCAAGACCTCGATTGAAATACGCGTTTCTTTTTCTTGGATTGATCTCGATTGCTTTGCTGTAATCAGAAATTGCCCCGTAATAATCTTTTAACTCACCCTTTGCAATTCCACGGTTGTAATAAGCACTTTCATCCCTTGGATTAATCTCGATTGCTTTGTTGTAATCAGAGATTGCGCCGTAATAATCTTTTAACTCACCCTTTGCAATTCCACGGTTGTAATAAGTCTGTGCATATCTAGGGTTGATTTCAATTACTTTATTAAAAGCAGAAATTGCTCCGTAAGGGTCTC
>QCGA01000041.1 GCA_003280095.1 Prochlorococcus sp. AG-363-O16 | reverse complement strand
AAGGATCATCGTGGAGCAAGAGGCGGTGGCGGTATGACTAAAAAAGATATAGGGGGACTATCTGATTACATTGTTTTGAAGGAGAAGAAAGAAGTTATTTTTTATTTGCATAATCCCTATCCAGATTGCTTGGAAATTCCAGCAATCATGAAGCAGCGTTTCCCGGAGGATTACCAGAGCATCGTCATAAGTGATTTAGACGAGTTCAAGAAATATAGAGGGCAGGTGTGATGCATAGAGACAGCGTTTATCGCCTTCTTAAGGAGTTGGCGGTGGCATGAGGTTGCTTCTGCTGTTCCTATTGCTATTCATCCCTCTACCAGCAGCAGCGACTAACAACCGCAAACAATTAATGATGCCGAGAGGGTGTCCGTAGAGTCAGGTCAATCTGAATACTCCTGACACAACCTGAATAGGTTTTTAGAGTAATTCCTCAAGGAACCCGAACACAAAATAATGTTTTTAAGCATCAGTCTATAATCTTAAAATGGATTTAGATACGCTCGCAACCTTAATAATCCTTGCGTCAATTTTAATAGGTTTATATTGGATAATAAATCGTACAGAGAGAAAATATAAAAATTACAAGAAAAAGAATCCCTTTACAAAAAAAGAAAAGAATGGAGATTTACCCTCCATACCAGAACTATTTTCTAATTTTCCAGACCACCTTGAGAGTTTTCTAAATAGAATTAATGATAATACTTATTGCAAGAACTGTGATTCGCGAATAAGCAAAACTGCTCTTTTCTGTAGCAATTGTGGTGAAGAGATAGATCCAATAGACTTCAGTCAAGAGGATGAATGGATTGATTCAAATGAAGAAAATTCTATTCAGGAAAAGAATAGAGAAAGAAATGAAAATCTCTTTACTCAGGGAATAGGTGATTACACAAAAAAAGATTTAGAGGAAATGTCAGATGAAGGAATATATGAATTGATTAAAAGCGAACTTCAAAAAATTACTACATCAAAGCGCAAAGCATTATCAGGAGAAGTTGAATATTTAAAGTCAATAATGAAAAAACCAAGATAGAGGTCAAATGTTTTCTGGAATAATTGAAGAAAACACTATAAATTTGCTTTTAAGTCTCAACATATATTATTAATATCCCTTATTTTATCTCAAAAAAATCAAGAAGATATTTCCGAACAAAACAAAAAAAACAACCCGAACACATATTCAGGAAGATCCCGAACACAACCCGAACACCTGATCTCAAGATCTGCACTATCCTGAATGCTTCGGGATAAGTCTTTTCTCTAAAAATCCCTGTGATAACCCATTTTGGGTCACTATGACTACTCAGGACAAAACCTGATTAGTTGGTAAAACGGAGAGGGTGTCTGTCGATATGAGTCCACCAGGGAAGGTCAGGGAACACATAGGAACAAAAATCGAAATTGGGGCAAAAATCCAACAACAAATCCAACAACATTTTGAGTCAGTCGTCAGAGGACAACCTCCAGAGACAAATAATGATTCATAGCAATGGATTTGAGGAAATCCAACAACATTTCTATAAATCCAACAACTTTTTGAGTTCCCGCGTCAAATCACCCGCACATATCGCTCTTCAATAACCCCTTTCAAGATTTCCAGTAATAGTCCCACTCATCCTGTAGTTCAGTACTTGAGAGGGAGTTATAGAAACCTCTCCACTTCTTTTTTGAGTTGGCATCTGTAGCGACTAGAGACACCAACAGATCGATTGCCTGTTCTTGGTTGAAGGATTTGCCCATACCCAAAACTTACTGCTTTCTGATGAAGTCACAGGTTCTGACTAGATTACCTAGGGAGTCAGACGGTCTCAATGAAACTCAGAAGTACTGCGATTGCCGCTGCACTCTCTTTGATGCCAATAGGGCAACCATTGCAGATAGGAACTGGTGCTGTTTTAACTAGTGCTGCGGCATTACTTGCCGTTCCCAAAAGAGCAAATGCTAAAACAATTTTATTAACCTGTGAGGTTAAAACTCATGTAAAACATTTTAATGAGGACTCTTGGAAAGATATGAGAGATATGACTCAGAAGTTTGAAATTAATCAAAGAAAGAAATTATTAATAAAACGAGAGACTGTATATTATAAAGGTAAGAATTATAATCTAGAATATAATTATAGAATCGTAAATAACGACAGTAATAAGATAGTTGCTATTGAAGATGATATGAGTACCGTAGAAGGTGGACTTTCTGCTAGTTCAATTACCCTAGATTTAAATTCTAGAAAAGTAACTACAGCAAATCATATGAATGATGTTCGTGGAACTTCTTTTTCACTCCATTATGGCAGGTGTAAATAATTCAACCTGATCCAGAGACTAAAACATTTTGAGTTCTCACACCCCGAAGATGCTGCTAAAAAGCTTCTCATCAAGAAATTAAATAAATAAATTATTTTAAATTAAAAGTTCAATCCAGAAATAAACTAGATTTAAAGGAAAAATCATGGACTCAATTCTTTTCTTTTTAATATTTAGTGGAATCTGGGCAGTTGCAGATGCTGTCGTCGCTCCGCCTATTGCCAAATTACTTGGAATAAGTATAGAAGTCTCTGAATGTATTGTTGGGAGCTTGCTTGGAGCGATAGGAGGTTTCTGTTTTGGTCCTATCATTGCATTTAGTTTTGAGCAAAAAGTTTCCAGTTGGATAGCAACAATATGTCTAATAGTTTTTAGTGTTATTTTTAGTATAATCTCTACTATTGTTTTTAGTATAATTTCTAGTTTTAGTTATTAGTATAATTCCAAGTGTTTATGAACTTAGGGATCAATAATTTTAAACTATAATAATCAAAGGACCAATAAATCTTGATATTTTATTAGACTTAATATAATCAATATTTCATTTTGCTGAGAGATTTTGAATAAATAATGAAACTTTATCAATTACTAATGAAGAACAATTAATGTCATTTTTTAATAAGGTGCATAAGACATTGCTTCTAGAAGTTGAACAAAGAACCCACAGGTACATATGGTCCCTAAGAACAGCAGAAGAAATCGGTTTGACTTCTGAGATTCACTTAAGGAAAAACTAGCGGGTCCAATAATCATTGAAATGAGACTCAAAATGGATCCAATTCCATAAAAACCACTTTGAATCAAAGCAGAAATACACCAAACGATGGAATCAAACCCATCATCTGGTCCAAAGAGAGCATTAGCGAACCCAAATAAACCAGTTATAATTATAGATAGAAAGATACAAGTTAAAATCATAAAAGGTAAGTATTTTTTCATTTTCCAAATCTCCTATACTTCAAATTTAATTATAATATCGTCATTATCTCATATCTTATCCTGCTCCGCCATTAAAGAACAATCTCGATCAAGAAAATCACATTCATAGCAATCGTTTCAAAGAAATCCAACAACTAGAACTAGTCGCTATTAGGCAACTTCTAAAAATTAAAACGGAGAGGGTGGAATTCCACTTCACTTTAAAACAGAAGTTGTTGGACGTCTTTGGACACTAATTCCAAACCGGTAAGAAATTCTTACAAGATTTCTTACAACACTTTAGAAATGAAATTTAAGCACTCAAACCTCTAAATAAATATCAGCATTGATTTCTTACCCACTTGGCAGGATCTTCATCACCAAGAGAGGATGCTTTTCTCCAATCAGAACAAGCGCCTTTCATGTCTCCCAATTTCTCCTTCAAAATGCCACGATTTTTATACGCCTTTGCATACCTTGGATTGATCTCAATTACTTTATTTAGAGCG
>QCGA01000040.1 GCA_003280095.1 Prochlorococcus sp. AG-363-O16 | reverse complement strand
TAATTTACTAGATTTCTTAAAAACTAATCATACTAGTTTAATGAAGGAACTGTCTTTATGAATCATCTGTCCTCAGGTATATCTACTCAGGGAATTAAGTATGCAGGATCAAAGTTGAAATTATTAAAATATATCCTTTTCCTTGCAGAAAAAGTTGGAGTAAAGAGTGTGTTAGACGGTTTTTCCGGTACAACAAGGGTAGCGCAGGCTTTTAGTCAAAATGGATATAGAGTTATTTCTAATGATATATCTGTTTGGTCTTCAGTCTTTGGGAAATGTTATCTTTTGAATAAAAAAGATATAAATTTCTATAGAGAACTAATAGAACATCTTAACCACGTAACTCCTTTTGATGGTTGGTTTACTGATAATTATGGAGGGAGGGTTTATAACGATTCTAATTCTAATGCGATTCAAGTCGATGGATCTAAGAAGCCTTGGCAACTAAAAAATACTAGGAAATTAGATGCCATTAGAAAAGAGATAGATGCTCTTAACTTGGATGATGTAACTAAATCTATTGCCTTGACAAGCTTGATTCTGGCTTTAGATAAGGTTGATAGTACTTTGGGACATTTTTCTGCTTATCTGAGGAATTGGTCGCCTAGAAGTTTTAATGAACTTAAGTTAGAGATTCCTAAAGTAAGTAGAAATTATATAGATAATAAAGTTTGCAGGTCTGATATCTTTGATTGTTTAAAATACTCCGATTGTGAGCTTTCTTATTTTGATCCCCCATATGGATCAAATAACGAGAAGATGCCCCCATCAAGAATCAGATATGCAGCTTATTATCATATTTGGACGACAGTAATAAACAATGATCATCCTGAAACTTTTGGAAGGGCATTACGTAGAGTTGATACTTCAGATAAAATCTCAAGATCTGTATTCGAGGAATATCGGCGTACTCCTGGTGGAAGGTACATAGCATTGGAGGCAATAGAGAATTTGATTCGCAGGACGTGCAGTCCATGGATAATACTTTCATATAGTTCAGGAGGGAGGGCAACAGCAGAAGAGTTAAATCAAGTTATTAATGACAATGCAGAACTAGAGTGTGTTTTAGAGATCGATTACCAAAAAAATGTTATGTCCTCCATGGTATCTAGTTGTGATTGGTTAAGACAGGATGAAGTAGCTATGAAGGAATATTTATTTCTTATTAAAAAATAGTAATTCGTAATCTTAAATTCTCCTTTAGGATTCTTCAATCAATTTTTATTTAGACGTTCTTTTTATCTTCTTCATTAAATTGAGTAATGTCTAATCTATTGAATAAATCAAGTATGAGTTTATTTAAATTTCTCTTTTCAGCCAATTGCACAATTTACTCATTGCCTATTTTATTCAATGGGATAGAAAGGTCTAGTTGCATGTTCCCATGAAAAGAGCTCACCTCGCAGCACCTGCACTACCTAAGGGTACAACAGAAGTGAAAATAGTAGAAAGGGAATGGGGAATAGAAAGATGTTATAAGTCTAAGGATGGAAATGAACAATGTATTCCTGCAGCCTTTGACACTTGGCAATTCAACTACTAGATACTTGGCTCTTAATAAATAACATGTTAGAATTTCATTGGTTCACAACCTTCTCTTGTCTTAATGAATTTTTTTAAATAATAATATACTTAATTTCGATTAGAGCACATTAAGACTGATTCAGTAACATCATGAGTTTTGATTTCTCAGTACTTGAACCTAAGATACAATTATTCATTGCAACAGTTTTAGTTGTAGGACCTATGACTATTATTGGACTTATATATTTCTTGAAAAAAATTGAAGCTACTAAGCCCGAAAAGATTCGCTGGAGATAGTTTAATATATATATTGTTTATTTGTTCTAATTGATTTTAATTCTATTATTACCCTTTTAAAAACTAGCTCAATTTTTCTAATTCCTTATATAAAAACATAATAAATTATATTGAAATCTATATGCATTTTTCATCTATAATCTATTCACTTATAATCCAAAGTCTTTCTCTATTTATTTCTTGAAGTGCCATTGTTGCTATTCGAACGAGTATTGGTGAATCTTTGATATTCAATTTGGTCCATATTGTTCTTCCCCTTTTGCACTTGGATCAGTAGCTGCTGGCAATTTGGAATGAGAACCCCTTCAAAACTCTGAAAGAAAGGCTCTAATAATATATATGAGGTTTCTCCTATCCACGACTCATTTGATTAGACAGAAGTCTTTTGTAAATTCGTTCGAGCATGTCCTGGGTGCACAATTAGTGATTCAATTAAGCTTTTTTGTGAACGTAATTTTCTTTCTGGTTCTAGGTCAAACATCACTTTTGCGAGCTTGCTTTGAGAATCAGAGGCCCAACGATGATAAGGCTTTTCGCCTTGAAGATCTTCCCCCTTTATTTTCCTATGTATTGCGCCCCGGATGAGATAGTAGCCAATCTTCGACCTTGGCCTTTTCAAATAGTGGTAGTTAGTTTTTGTTTAGGACCATATGTCCCAGATGATTTACTGCAAATTAGATCTCTAGGCCTTATTTGCTAAGAGTTCGTGGGGGTGCCATTATCCCGGCATTATTAACTATGACATCAATTTTTCTATGTCTTAGATCTACTTGATTGACAGCTGAGGCCATTTGATTTAAATCTGCCAAATCTATTTCTAATAATTTAGGACTTCCACAATCATCAGTTTTTGCTTCAAGAAGTTTGTTGCGGGACAGATTGCTTTGCTCATTGATCGGCAGTCCATTATTACCCTGGCACCTTTTCCATATAATGACTTGACAGTTTCAAAGCCAAGTCAGCTATTTGTCCCTTTTATTATAACTAAATGTCCACGTTGATCAGGTATTTCTTGAAATGATCATTTCAAGTTTGAAAAATCGGTCTGATTAATTTAATTCTAAATCTATTTCGGCTCATTCATCATTTGCTTACTAAATAAGAAGACTCATCAGAAGAGGTTCTTTGACTTAGTTAGAGGAAAATTGGATATTAGGACGTTTTTATCGGGTTCCAGTTCCTTGATAGACCGGCTGCATCATCCCACCTCCTTGATCATCGTCATCCTCGCTGTCATCTATAAGGAGGAACCAAACTAATGCAAAAGTGACTATTGACCAAAATAAAAGAGGAGTTTGCAAGTCGAACAAGAGCCTTTTTGAAGTGATTTTGCAAGACCTTAGTCGATTGATGAGCGAAAGGGGTCTTTTTTACTACCAATTCATAACTTTCTAATTCGACTTGCCAAGAAGACCTTTTTGTTGGATAATTTTTCTGTAGCAACAGCTACATTACGTTCACCTTGCTTTTTATGGTGAGGCGCAGTTCGACTCAAGCCATGGAACGGGGACTTGAGCTAACTCTGAGAACCTTAAATGACTCTCATTTACCGTGGTCACAAGTACCAACAGCACAAGCAAGCTGTAAATAAAGATCAAGTTGTTTTGGTCTATCGTGGTACTCAATACCAGCGATAAGACTGGAAGCACCAAACTCAACCAATAAAAAAGCCTCTATTAAAGAGGCTTTTTTATTGGTTGAGTTTGGTAGATAGTTATAGTTTTATTTTTGAATATAGTTTGCTCAGTTTAATTTTGGTCTTCTTCTGAAATCTCTTGCATTAGAGGGATTAGCACTAACTCTAATTCTTCTTCATTGGAAAATCCAAAAACTTCATATGGCTCAGTACCTAGAGAGCACTCCACAGTTTCTAATGAGCAAATCATTTAATCTTTGATTAAGTCAAGTAAAAACTAGGTAGCTTTCATTGTTTTTGAATCTATGTATGTGGATATACTGATATTAGATTATTAATCTTATTTTTTGACGAGGATTTTTGAATATAATAAAAAATACTTAGGTTATTTCAGAACTATCATGTGGTTTATAGGTTGAATTGGTTTAATATCATTATTTTACTTTTTATAATTAGATAAAATAATAAAAGCCAAAAAGGAAGTGATTCCTTCCTTTTTGGCTTTTATTATTTTATTTTTTGTGATGTTCGACTAATTTTTGCCAGAAGACTTGTAATCACCAGTTGCCCAGGGATCAATCCTTTTAGAGTCGTCTGAGTAATAGACGAATTGGAAAGCACCAAAAGCTACTCCAGCGGCACAAATGATTGGTAGAAGCTCGAACCCTCCTGAGGGCTTGATCAGTCCTATATCAGATGGGTGTGGGAGTTGCGTGGCGAAATCAAGGATGTGAGTGAAATCAATCATTAGTTGTGATGGCAAGCTTTGTTTATAGATAACCCAGGTGGCCACAGCGCCGAACCCGTGCCCATAGATCTTACATTAGTTTTAAGGACCGTCTCATTCACCCCCTTTAAGTCTTCTCGAATTAGCTAATGGCTCAATAAATTGAGAGGATTCAATGCTATAGCCAGTTCTCGAACTGGGATCTTTGATGGACCTCTAGGTGATAACCCTTCCTGTGACTGGCTTTTCAGGTGTCTATTTTGGCTAAACTTAAGCAGCTATCACATCGATCCCTAATGGACAATCGATATTTTTGGGCTTTAGG
>QCGA01000039.1 GCA_003280095.1 Prochlorococcus sp. AG-363-O16 | reverse complement strand
CTGGGATGATCTGCAGGGAGAGGATACCTACGATCCTTGGGCTTCATACTCCCAAAGTAAGCTGGCAAATGTCATGTTCGCATTAGAGCTAGATCAAAGATTACAGGAATCAGAGATAGATATTGCCTCTCTTTCTGCTCATCCTGGATTAGCTAGAACAAACTTGCAACCCACAACTATTGCCGCAAATGGATCCTGGCAAGCCTCTATTGTTTATAAATTAATGAATCCAATTTTTCAAAGTTCTCGTATGGGAGCTCTCTCTCAACTACTTGCAGCAACTGACTTAAATGCAAAAAGCGGTGAACAATATGGACCTCGTTTTAATTTGAGAGGTTATCCCAAGCTTTGTGAAGTCGCTTCCTCGGCCTTGGATTCAAATAAAAGGGCAAGATTATGGGAATTAAGTGAAAAACTAATTGGAGACTTTGTTCAGATCAACCGAGGCAAGGAAATTCTGAGCAAAACAAATGATCTCTAGTCTTATTTCCCTAGGGACTGCTGACCAAGCCAACCTTCTTTATGGGATTGCTGCTGTTGGATACCTCGTGGGTTCTTGGTTTCTTGGCCGTGCGATCACTGTGATGACCAAAGGTCAAAATCCGCTGGTATGGAAAGTGCTTACAAAGAATGACGAGAACTAATGCGCCGATTACTCCTTGCATTTGTCTACACTTATCAAAGAGGCATCGCTTCAGGCGACTTCTATGAGGAACCAATAGGTGATGATTTCATCTACCCAGATTGGAAATGAATTTTGCTGATAATTACGCCCGATTATTTGTCGTGATGAGCGTTTTAGGCCTCGAAGCTGCCGCTACTTATTTCGCTAAGGCTGAAATTATTGGAGGGATACTCCCAAACCTCATTACCTTTGGTTTGTTTCTTGTAGCTATTGGCTATTTTTTATTTACGGGCCCCTTATTTCACAAAGGTAAAAAGGATCGATAACTGGCCAACTGTTGAAGCCGCTAATCGAGCCGTAGGGACTGTCGGTTTGCTTTTATTTGCAGGAACTACTGCTTACCTGGTTTGGCAATTTAAAAGGTTTTTTGGAAAGCAATAAAGATCAGTGACTCTTACCTCGCATAGACAACACAAGATTTACCTGGCGGCAACGATGGGATACGGACTTGGTTCAGATGATCCTGAAGAGATCGCCTACTACAAAAAGGTCAAGGAAGAGGTCAGTAAGGACAAGAAGAACAAAAACATGGGAATACCCAGAGAAGACTAATGCGCTACTTCTGGCCTATCGCTCGGATCGTTTTCTGCCCGCTCACACTTCTGTTTATTTACCTCATCTTCACTGAGCCATCACGAGATAACCAAGAGCAAAGCATCCGCATGCAGCAGAAAGTAATTGTGCTACTCACTGCTTCGAAAGTGGCCTAACTAGCCATCAATCCATTGAGTAATTGTGGTTTGGTCATAGATATGGCCACTTGATTCAATCATTACTTTTGCCTCTGGGTCGTTCCACATGCCCATAGCTACTCCCTCTTCAGCTTGAAAAATAACAATTGCTCTTGAGGAATCTTCTTTATTTAAGCCTCGATATAGAGAAGAGATTCCTCCTGCTTTCAACATGGCTTTATTTTCTTCGCTGTCATAAACAGCAGCCCATTCTTCGAAAGTTTTGCTGATTTTGAAGTCAAAAACGGTAGTTTCAGTGGCCATTTAAAAAAACATGAAAGTGATTAGAAGGAAGGCAAAGGGACAGGAATAATGCCTCGAACTGCTTGTTGAGTTCTATTAGCTGTAGATCTTTGCGCAAATAGGACCGGCCTCTTCGTCTGTGAAAACGGGAGTCGTTTCCCAATCAAGAAACTCAGCCCATTCAGCGGCGTGTTCATATAAAGGTTTTGGATCATCAGTTTCAATAACAATCCAACCCTCTAATGAACCTGGTGCGTGATAACGAGAGAATGATTTAATTCCTGGATAGGGCGCACCAGTCGCTAGAAACTTTTCTGCACTTTTTTGGTGATAACCAGACTTGATCTTCCAGTGCTGAACGTAGAGCATGAGATTTTAAATAACCGCTCGTTCATAACAGACCAGGACTGATTTGTCTTTTAGATATTCAGTTTTCAAGGTTCTATTAGAGGAGCCCTACCGCAAGAACCCTTGCAAATAGGAGCGATGCTTGTCGCAAAGGCATGCAGATGTATGCAAGGGATCGCTCAATGATCGCTCAGATAGCGATTGAGAAAAACAAGAAACCAGTCGGGGCGACAGGATTCGAACCTGCGACCTAGTGATCCCAAAGCACCCGGACATATATTGCCACTACTAGGGTTTTGAGTCATATCAATAAGTTTCAGGATCTATGAGGTAGCACGAGTGCTTATAAGGGGATAGTGTTTGGGAACTATTTGGGAACTATGAATAGTTCAATAGATAGATATTTGCAAGGCAATAGTTGTCGAATAATCTACCAAGTTCTCATTTAAAGAATTTAGTTTTTGCCTTCTTCTAATTGTTCAATTAGTCGATCCGTTAAACGCTGAATCCATGTCATACGACGAGATCCCGATGGAGGAATAGAGGCAATGTCACTGATATGAAGCTCAACTCCTGGAGCAAGAGTAAATCGGCTCCATCGAGATGATGCCAAACGAGTGCGACTATTCCTCGCCGAACTATTTGAGTCAGGCAAAGTTGTTGCTTGAAGTGGGGCTCCAAGCAATTGGAGCAAGAAGTTGGATTTACCTGAATCTTTTTCTCTCCCATCTGAAGTGAGAGAAGCTTCAAATTTCTCTTCTGCTGATTTGTCGAAATTGAGAATCTGTAACTGGAGTTCCTCGTTAGGGAGAGCGGCAAGGGGGGCAATAGCAGAAAGACTCAACCCGCGTCTTGCAAGAAAGCGAATTAGGACCAACTGCAAAAGTTGACGTCTCTCATAAATTGCACTGCGACCATCTTTTCCAGGCCGATCAATCAATCCCTGAGTCGCATATAAGCGAACGGTTCTTTGGCTGATTTCTTCTCCCAGCTCTTCGCTTGCAACTTTAAGAAGCTCCTCAAGGCTAAAGGTTTGAGAATCGCTAGCCAAGACCGCAGAGGCAAGAACAATCAGATAAGAAACTTACACAGTTGCAGTGCAAGTGTCAATATAGTGCTATTGTTTTTTATAGGGACTGCAGTCCTTATACCTTCTCAAAGTCTGTAGCCATTTAATTTGGGCATGAAACACTTCCCTTCTACCTCTGAATTTCCGCTCAAAATAGTTGAACTTCCACGTTCTGAACTTGAAACTTCTTACTTAAGTCTTCGTGATTGGTATAAACGGTTGAAGATCAGCAGGGGGCTTCATGTCTCTCACTCCAAAACGAAATCTCTAGTTCTTCAGCAAAACGAAGCTATTCAAGCTACCAAGTCAGATTTAGAGGCACGTATAAGAGCCATTGCCATTAAAGAAGCTTCAGTAAGCAAGGAGATATACGAGATCCTCGACTTAGTTACAGATGCATTTGAACAATTTGAAGATGCCGGCAATAAGCTTGTCCTGGGATATGACGAATATGAGACAGGTAGACGAAGCTTCCAAGGAGGTCGATCTCTAAAAAGCTTGCTTGATGCTGTCCGTGACTTCTTCAAAAGTTGGAAAATCATCAAGGACCTCATCAAATCAATTGCACTAAAACAAGTGTCAGTAACAAAGAAATTAGAAGAAAAAAATGGGAGAACTCGCTGAAATCCTTCGTGCCAATCTGCGCGAACTTGCTCATTCCCATTCAAGAACTCTTCGAGGGATTGACGCGGAATTGAAAGCTGCTCGTGAATCAGCAGTGGTTCCTAGTGAGCAAAATCAAAGTGATTTTTTACAAGCTCTTCTTGGTCCAGGTACCTTTATGCAGCAAAGCAAAGAGACCCTTAAAGCCTTAGGGAAAAACCATGGGGTCAAAAGGTATGGGAATAAGCCTTTTTCTAAATTGACAAAATCAGATCTTTCAGCTGCCCTTAAAGAAAAAGGAGTGGAGGCACCTCCAAGGCCTATTGAAGATCTCAATAAAAGAGAATTAGTTGTTTTTTCTAAAAAATTGATGGACCTTCTGCTCAAGGCTGAGATCAAGTCAGTCCAAAAAGAATTGGCAGTTTGATTTGGACTGATACACCTTGAATAATCTCAGAGGCCAATTAGGCATTTTGGGAACTTTTTGGGAACCACCCCAAATACCCATTCCTTGAAAAGCTAATCGGGGCGACAGGATTCGAACCTGCGACCTAGTGCTCCCAAAGCACCCGCGCTACCAAACTGCGCCACGCCCCGGTCATTTGTATTGTATTTGTAGAAAGGGGCTTAAGCCAATTAAATTGTACTAACAGTGTTTGAAGAAGCACAAATATTCCTTAATTCTCACCGTTTTAGAGGAGGATCGCTTGGATCACCCACATGCAGAATGTGGTTCCTAAGATATTCAGCCTCTTCTAAAGTGATTGATGATTCAGATTAGGAAGAAAGAAAGAAGACTCCGGAAATAAAAATGCTCCACTTACAACTTCCCCTATCACTGCGCTTGCCTTACCACTTGAGTTGCCACTTGAGTTGATTATCAATTAGAGATAAACATTTTCTTGTCTTAATGATGAGTTATATGCCAAATAAATCTTAAGGAATAAGGACAAAAGGCTAGTCCAAGTAAAGGGACTAATAGATATTCTAAGGACATAAAATGAACTACTACAATTAGTACTAGCAAAAAAAACCAGACCAAGAAAAGCATTTGTAAAGATATCTAGTTAAATAATGCTCTGACGTTATAAAGAAAAAGTTTATCTTCAGAATCATTCCTGTATCACATTAATTTAAAGGTTATCGATATAGGACATATAGTATTAATAGCTTCGTTTTGGAATAAAAAATTTGAGTTTTGATTCCTAAGGTCTGATTTTGTATTTCTAAAAACCTTTGAGTTTCAAAACCGTTTTTAGTTAATCTTATTCTTTGTCTTGATTTTTATCCTTCCATACTAATGGGTTATTTCCCTTTGTTAATACTGTTACGGCGGCTCCGAACAACCAAGAACCAATCAAGATTCCAAGAACTGCCAATAC
>QCGA01000038.1 GCA_003280095.1 Prochlorococcus sp. AG-363-O16 | reverse complement strand
TAACCTCTACCCCAGGGGAAGGAGGAAAGTTGTTGGGTCTTTTAAGGTTGCATGACCTTGTCAAGGCAGGTTTGGCATGAGGGATTCATTGTTGTCAGGTTTTATTAATCCATTTCGATGGAAGAGACGGGTGCGGTGGGCTATTAAGAGCAGATCCCTTTTTGAAATTCAGCTGCTTGTGCTTGATGTTGACGGTGTTCTTACTGATGGAGGGCTTTGGTTCGACGCAAGTGGAGGAATTCTTAAGCGTTTCGATGTGAGAGATGGCCTTGGTTTGCGATTGCTACAGAGAGAGGGAATTACTATTGCTTTTCTAAGTGGTGGAAAGGGAGGAGCAACTGAAGCAAGGGCTAAGCAACTTGGAATTCAACATTGCTTGGTAGGAATTAAAAACAAGGTAATGGCTATAGAGACTCTGCAAAAGGATCTGAATTTTTCATCGGCTCAGACTGCTTTTCTAGGAGATGATTTGAATGATCTTCCTCTGCGTTCGAAGGTGAAGTTTTTGTTTGCCACAGCGGATGCTTGTATTGCTTTGTCTGATCAATCAGATAAAATTATTCATAATTCTGGTGGGCATGGAGCAGTACGAGAGTTGGCAGAATTATTGTTGAAATCACGTGGTAGTTGGGAGAAACTCAGAACAGAAGGTTGGATAGACTCTAATGATTAGAAGAGAAAAATAAGATGCGATCAATATATACTTCTTTGATTGATTCTAGGATTTTATTTATTAATGAAAGGCTGTATTTGGAGCCAAATTTTATGTGCAATTGGGGATTGCTGTTTTAAACATGAATCAAGATAAATTTTAGCATTCATTGTGATTGCAAGCTAAGCTGTTTTTAGCAAGTTCAATTTTCATGGCTGATTCGGGAAATGTCTCTTTGGGGGATATTGTTTTTTCCAACGAAAAACCCTTTATCTTAATAGGTGGTGTAAATGTTATTGAGAGTGTTGATTTTCTTGTAGATGTTGCTGGTCATTATGATCAGGTTTGTAGAGAGTTGGGGATACCATTAGTATTTAAAGCCTCTTATGACAAGGCCAATAGATCATCTATTCATTCATATCGTGGGCCAGGTATAGAAGATGGTTTGTCAGCTTTAAAATCTGTAAAAGATGCCTATAATATTCCAGTAATTACAGATGTTCATTCAGTTGAGGAGGCTCCAATAGCTGCAAGCATTTGCGATATTATTCAATTACCTGCTTTCTTGGCAAGGCAAACAGATCTTGTTCAGGCAATTGCTGACACAGGATCTGTGGTAAATATTAAAAAACCTCAATTCTTGAGCCCATCCCAGATGAAGAATATAATAGAGAAATTTATAGAATGTGGAAATAGTAAGTTACTTCTATGTGAAAGAGGTAGTAATTTTGGTTATGACAATCTAATTGTAGATATTTTAGGTTTTGGTGTAATGAAGAAAACTTGTAAAAATATCCCACTTATTTTTGATGTTACCCATTCATTGCAATGTAGAGATTCTGGAGGATCGGCCTCTGGTGGTAGACGTTCTCAAGTTCTGGATTTAGCAAAGTCAGGTATTTCTGTGGGGCTTGCAGGATTATTTTTAGAGTCACATCCTTCGCCCGAAAATGCTCTTTGTGATGGCCCTAGTGCACTTCCATTAAATTTGCTTAAACCGTTTTTAGAACAAATAAAATCCATTGATGAACTTGTTAAAAGAATGCCAAAAGTTGACATTAAATAGATTTTGGGGGTTTTATATTTAAACTTCGCATCTCATTCTCGATTGGTAAAGAATGTTATCCTAAAATTTAATACTATTGTTTGAAAGCAAATAGCTTAATTAGAATCATCGTAGTTAGTTTGAATTGATGTGAATGCAATTTAGTATTCTATAAAAGTCTTATCCAAGTTTCGTCGCTTAAAGAGAGAATGAACTTTGGTTGTCTCTTTAAGACTTCTATGAATTATGTTTTGCAATTGATATTTATTCAATTGGCTGAATAGGGGCTAGTCGTGGGTCAATAATTTTAGGCCCCATTCCTTTGAATTTGACTGCAATAGAGGTTTTCTCTCCACTGCCAAAGAGATGAGTAACTTCTCCTTCTCCAAAAGCACTATGAACTAGTCGATCACCGACCAGCCATTTGCGCGCTCTTTGTCTTATGGCATTAGCAGATTCATTGTTTTTAGTTCTTTCTGCAGAATTCCGGCTGTTTTCACGATCGATTCTTGTAAGACGTTCTAATTTCTCATCCCTTCTTAAATGTGTCCCTCCTTCGAGTGGAATATCACCTTGAACTAATTCTTCGGGCAGTTCTGAAAGAAATATTGAGGGTACGGCTGGTTCTCGAAGTCCACCCCAAAGGCGGCGTTCATTGGCATGAAAAAGAAATAGTCTTTCCTTAGCTCTAGTAATTCCGACATAGCAGAGTCTTCTCTCTTCTTCTAATGAGGCTGGTTCATTTAGGGAGCGATAACTTGGGAAGAGTCCCTGCTCGAGTCCAGCAATGCATACCACTGGAAACTCCAAGCCTTTACTGCTGTGAAGAGTCATCAAGGTAACTCTATCGATTTCAGTATTCTTGTTGTCTGCATCACTAGCTAGTGATGCAGACAACAAGAATACTGAAATCGATAGAGTTACCTTGATGACTCTTCACAGCAGTAAAGGCTTGGAGTTTCCAGTGGTATGCATTGCTGGACTCGAGCAGGGACTCTTCCCAAGTTATCGCTCCCTAAATGAACCAGCCTCATTAGAAGAAGAGAGAAGACTCTGCTATGTCGGAATTACTAGAGCTAAGGAAAGACTATTTCTTTTTCATGCCAATGAACGCCGCCTTTGGGGTGGACTTCGAGAACCAGCCGTACCCTCAATATTTCTTTCAGAACTGCCCGAAGAATTAGTTCAAGGTGATATTCCACTCGAAGGAGGGACACATTTAAGAAGGGATGAGAAATTAGAACGTCTTACAAGAATCGATCGTGAAAACAGCCGGAATTCTGCAGAAAGAACTAAAAACAATGAATCTGCTAATGCCATAAGACAAAGAGCGCGCAAATGGCTGGTCGGTGATCGACTAGTTCATAGTGCTTTTGGAGAAGGAGAAGTTACTCATCTCTTTGGCAGTGGAGAGAAAACCTCTATTGCAGTCAAATTCAAAGGAATGGGGCCTAAAATTATTGACCCACGACTAGCCCCTATTCAGCCAATTGAATAAATATCAATTGCAAAACATAATTCATAGAAGTCTTAAAGAGACAACCAAAGTTCATTCTCTCTTTAAGCGACGAAACTTGGATAAGACTTTTATAGAATACTAAATTGCATTCACATCAATTCAAACTAACTACGATGATTCTAATTAAGCTATTTGCTTTCAAACAATAGTATTAAATTTTAGGATAACATTCTTTACCAATCGAGAATGAGATGCGAAGTTTAAATATAAAACCCCCAAAATCTATTTAATGTCAACTTTTGGCATTCTTTTAACAAGTTCATCAATGGATTTTATTTGTTCTAAAAACGGTTTAAGCAAATTTAATGGAAGTGCACTAGGGCCATCACAAAGAGCATTTTCGGGCGAAGGATGTGACTCTAAAAATAATCCTGCAAGCCCCACAGAAATACCTGACTTTGCTAAATCCAGAACTTGAGAACGTCTACCACCAGAGGCCGATCCTCCAGAATCTCTACATTGCAATGAATGGGTAACATCAAAAATAAGTGGGATATTTTTACAAGTTTTCTTCATTACACCAAAACCTAAAATATCTACAATTAGATTGTCATAACCAAAATTACTACCTCTTTCACATAGAAGTAACTTACTATTTCCACATTCTATAAATTTCTCTATTATATTCTTCATCTGGGATGGGCTCAAGAATTGAGGTTTTTTAATATTTACCACAGATCCTGTGTCAGCAATTGCCTGAACAAGATCTGTTTGCCTTGCCAAGAAAGCAGGTAATTGAATAATATCGCAAATGCTTGCAGCTATTGGAGCCTCCTCAACTGAATGAACATCTGTAATTACTGGAATATTATAGGCATCTTTTACAGATTTTAAAGCTGACAAACCATCTTCTATACCTGGCCCACGATATGAATGAATAGATGATCTATTGGCCTTGTCATAAGAGGCTTTAAATACTAATGGTATCCCCAACTCTCTACAAACCTGATCATAATGACCAGCAACATCTACAAGAAAATCAACACTCTCAATAACATTTACACCACCTATTAAGATAAAGGGTTTTTCGTTGGAAAAAACAATATCCCCCAAAGAGACATTTCCCGAATCAGCCATGAAAATTGAACTTGCTAAAAACAGCTTAGCTTGCAATCACAATGAATGCTAAAATTTATCTTGATTCATGTTTAAAACAGCAATCCCCAATTGCACATAAAATTTGGCTCCAAATACAGCCTTTCATTAATAAATAAAATCCTAGAATCAATCAAAGAAGTATATATTGATCGCATCTTATTTTTCTCTTCTAATCATTAGAGTCTATCCAACCTTCTGTTCTGAGTTTCTCCCAACTACCACGTGATTTCAACAATAATTCTGCCAACTCTCGTACTGCTCCATGCCCACCAGAATTATGAATAATTTTATCTGATTGATCAGACAAAGCAATACAAGCATCCGCTGTGGCAAACAAAAACTTCACCTTCGAACGCAGAGGAAGATCATTCAAATCATCTCCTAGAAAAGCAGTCTGAGCCGATGAAAAATTCAGATCCTTTTGCAGAGTCTCTATAGCCATTACCTTGTTTTTAATTCCTACCAAGCAATGTTGAATTCCAAGTTGCTTAGCCCTTGCTTCAGTTGCTCCTCCCTTTCCACCACTTAGAAAAGCAATAGTAATTCCCTCTCTCTGTAGCAATCGCAAACCAAGGCCATCTCTCACATCGAAACGCTTAAGAATTCCTCCACTTGCGTCGAACCAAAGCCCTCCATCAGTAAGAACACCGTCAACATCAAGCACAAGCAGCTGAATTTCAAAAAGGGATCTGCTCTTAATAGCCCACCGCACCCGTCTCTTCCATCGAAATGGATTAATAAAACCTGACAACAATGAATCCCTCATGCCAAACCTGCCTTGACAAGGTCATGCAACCTTAAAAGACCCAACAACTTTCCTCCTTCCCCTGGGGTAGAGGTTA
>QCGA01000037.1 GCA_003280095.1 Prochlorococcus sp. AG-363-O16 | reverse complement strand
TGAGCGTCCAACCGGGAGTGCCTGGGGGATCAAGACCCATCACCCGATCTAGATAGAAGCACCGTTTACAGGTCAGGAAGTTAGAGAAGCGACCTCGACTGATCTTGAAGTCATACGTTTGATTCGGGGTATAAGACGATGTTTCTCTTGCGCGAAGACCAGTTGCCTTGACGGGTTCTTTCTTGCTGTTTCGTTTGAGGTCAATCATTGGTCAACCTCCGTAATGCTCCTTCAATAATTCAGCAGCATCTTCATTGCCTAATTCTGCTGCTTTCTTCCAATCTTCACAGGCATATTTAAAATTCCCAAGATAATATTGCGCAGTGCCTCTTTGCTGGTATGCGATAGCATCTTTACGGTCAATTTTGATTGCATTTGTATAATTAGCAATTACTTCTGAATGATTTCCTAGTAGGCAATTAATAGACCCAATTTGGTGATACAAAGCAAAGTCATGGGGATTGAACCTCAGTGCAGTTTTAAAATCATCAATTGCTCCTATGTAGTCATCAAGGATATCTTTTTTATAAAGTCCGCGCCATGAATATGGGATTGGATTTTCTGGATCAATTTCTATTGACTTGTTAAAATCATTAATTGCTTCTTTAAAGTTGCCTAATTTAAAGTTAGAGACTCCACGCCATCCAAATGCAAAAGAGTTGTTTTGATCAAGTTCTATCATCTTAGTGAAATCTGATACTGCACCTTCTTGATCCTCAAGATTGTTTCTCGAGATCCCTCGAAATTGATAGGCACTAATATTATTAGGGTCAATTTCAATTGATTTATTAAAATCCTCTATTGATCCCTTAATATCACCAAAAGCAGAATATTTTATGAACCCTCTTGCCTTATAAAAATCAGGGTTATTAGGTTCTTTCCTTATAGCATTATTCGCCATTCGCATGGAACCATGAGGATCAACTTCTATTAATTCATGCAACCATTTATTGCTCCTTACAAAGTCCTCTGTGAAACCCATTCCTTTTCCCTTCATTACAGCGTGGTGGGGGTTTTTTCTCCTCCTGATAACAAACAATAAACCTAAAATACCCGCTACTGATCCATAGTTTATTACCTTTTCTTTCTCTAATTTTAAGACAGATAAACCAATAGTAAAAGCAGCAATTAGTCCAAGCGCAATGGCAGTGTTTCGTAGTTTCATCAGAAGAATGCTCCTTGGATTTCTAGACTTTGATTGACGCCTGTTTGGTGAATTGCCCTTGCTTGAAGACCAGTTGCCTTGACGGGTTCTTTCTTGCTGTTTCTTTTGAGGTCAATCATTTGTTTAATTCCTCAACCTTCATTAATACTCTTCCGCTAATTCTGAGGAAATAATTAGTCATTGTAATATCCAAATGTATTAGCGGTAAAACGACCTGATAGAACTAGAGAAATAAATAAGACAACTAATCCCCACCCACTACTGTTTACATTAATTATTTTGCCAAATAGAAACATAAAACCTGCCATCATATTAGAGAAATATAGTAATATTACGATGGGGGCAAGTATAAAACTATATGGATTTCTATTCCTCCAACCAAAGACATTAAAAACATATTCTGGAAATTGTGTTAGCGCTGTAAATGTGCAATAGTATGAACAAAGAGATGGAATTAGAATCCATGAATTTTGTGGAAGGTTAATATAGAAGAAACCTATTATAGATATTATAAATGCAGACCAGAGGGGTAATATCATTAGCAGAACTCCTTCAATCATTGTTTGATTTGCATATCAATTCCACCGCCCTAGAACCATTAATATGTCCTAATGCTTTTGCTTTTTTTGCATCAGAGCAACCACCTTGATTATCGCCATTATATTTCTTGGCAACTGCACGGTTGAGATATGCATATGCACTATTTGGATTTATTTTTATTGCCTTGTTGAAATCAGCAATTGCTCCACGATGATTCCCTAATCGAGATTTGCTATCTCCACGTCCGATATAAGCATCTTCATCCATTGGATTTAGTTCAATTGCTTTGTTGAAATCAGATATTGCTTGTTGGTATTTTTTCATGTAATACTTTGCATTTCCACGATTGTTGTATGCCTGCCAATATCTTGGATTTATTTTTATTGCTTTGTTGAAATCAGCAATTGCTCCTAAGTAATTCTCTAAAGCACTCTTTGCATTTCCACGGTTGAAATATGCTTTATCTAATAATTTTTTATTGATTTTAATTATCTTACTGAAATCAGCAATTGCTCCTGAGTAATTATTCAATGCCATCTTTGCATCCCCACGGTTAAGGTATGCCTTATGGTTTGGATTTATTTTTATTGCTTTGTCGTAATAAATAATTGCTTCCGAATAATCCTCTAAATCACCCTTTGAAAGTCCAAGCATGTAATAAGTATCTGCATCCTTTGGGTTTAATTCAATTGCTTTCTTGAAATCATCTATTGCTTCTTGATAATCACCAGCGTTGTATTGTTCAATCCCACGGTTGTAATAAAAAACAGCACTTTCTGCATTTGCCTTCGGTGCAGACAAACTTACAGAGGCAATTGCGAGAGCAGCACCAGTGCCAATCACCATCGGTTGCCCTAAGGGGATTACGGATAAAGCAGCAGCAATAGCAGTTCTATGGAGTTTCATTCAGACCGTCGGACCACCTAGATAGTCTAGTTAGGACAGTCGATCTCATCAGAAAGCAGTGGTGAACTGGCATCAAAAAGGGCACCCTCATCGAGCAGTGCCCATACCGACAAACTTGTGTGAGGAGTGTCGTAGTTCCGGTCTACTCCTCCATGGGACCTTTGGGAAGACTTGAAATGAAGTCTCAGGAAGTCCCGTTTAGGTGTTAGGGGAAATGTTAGGGAATTTATTTCTACTTGCATGCTTTATTAAATATATCTAATGCTTCTTTATCTCCTAAATTCATTGCTCTTTTAATGTCAGAACAAGCACCTTCTTGATCGCCCAACATTCCTTTATACTTTGCACTCATTACATAAGCATCACTATCCTTTGGATTAATTTTAATTGTATTGCTGAAGTCAGATACTGCTCCATAATAATCTTTTAAATCAGCCTTATTAAGTCCCCGGTTGAAATACGTATTTGCATCCCTTGGATTAATTTCTATTGCTTTGGTGTAATCGGAAATTGCCCCATTATGGTCATTGATAAGACCTTTTGCTTTGCCTCGATTGAAATAAGAGGACGCTTTTTGGGGATTGATTTCAATGTCTTTGTTGAAATCAGAGATTGCCCCATAGAAATCACCTGACTGTGCCTTTTTTAGTCCCTGATCAAAATAAAATGAATTACTCTGGATATTGCTTTTATCCTTTATTAGTCTCTCTTCTTTAACAGATGATTCAACATACTCTGTACTTTTATCCTTAATTAGACTCTCAACCATTGTGTAGAAAAGCAATAAAATAAACCCTAAGATAGGTGCTAGAAATAAAGTCACTAACACTCTCGCAATCCATCTTGCAGATTTATTATTAGATGTTGAAATGACTGTCGAAACGCCAAAAGGTGTATAGGTCGGTTGTCTCGTGGGCATATTTTTTTGTTGCTCGTAAAACTCTTCTTCTTTACTTTTATCCATCTTCCCACCTTTGCTTATTTCTACATGTTAATTGACTTTTAATAATCAGAACTAATTGTTTAACAGATATTAAATAGGAGTGCCTTTATCAAGCAGTGACCATGAAGTCTCAGGAGGTCCCGTTTAGGTGTTAGGGAAAATGTTAGGGAAAAGACCAAAAAACAACCCGAAGTTGGTTCCAGGAAGGACCATGTAGTCCCTACTTAACGGACACCCTCTCCGTTTTTAGAGAGTCCAAGGAAGTCCCATAACTTCTTAAACCCTCACTTTTAGTTGTCGTGCGTTGGGTTCTTCGTCCCAGTATGTCCCAGAAGATACTTTAATGTCTCTGAATTTTGTTGCAGGAAAAGTTGCAGGAAACACACCACGATTTCGGAATAGCGTCCAATGCCGTCCCACTACTTCCCGTTTAGAGAGAAGTGGAATTCCACCCTCTCCGCATTTTTTAAGTGCCAAAAACATATCAAAGTTTAAAACTATCTGAAAGGGTTTCATTCTTGGTTACTAGTTTAACTATTTGATCTATTATATAAAAATATATTTAAGAACTTCTTCATTGTGAAATTAAAACTTTTCCTTTTGCTTTCCTTAGTCCCTTTAACTCTTGCTGCTTGTAGTAATCAACCTTTTGAAAATCGACTTATTAAGGAGGCAAAGGAACTTTATGATTTTGCAAAAGAGTATGGAGATAAAGATGATATTTGTATTGCTGCTGGTGTGATTAAGCTTACTTACCTAGATCTTAATGATAAGTCTAATTATTCAAAATGGAAAGATATTCACAAGAAAGATTGTAAGCATTTAGGAATATAAAAAACAATATTAGTTGAAAATTTATCCCTTCAATTAGAACAACTTCTTATTACATCTTTATATTTTTTAAAGTATGAAGCATTAGGTAATTTTCTTGGATCAAATCCAACTGCCATTAATTTATTACCTACATCTCCCAATTCCGATGGTGTTAATTGAGTAGTTATTCTTTCGCTATAGCATTGACAATAATCATCTGGAACTGGTTCTAATCCAACCATCATTTCGCAACTTTCCCAAATCAATTCTTTTTCAGACAAACTCCATCCCATTGAGTTCGAGCATCCCGAGGTCAATATTGACAAAGAAATAAGTAAAAAAAAGTGTTTTGATGACATTGCTCTTGAATCTCTTTTTATAAATGATAATGCATGAAAGTGTTTATTGGAAAGTTTTTTAACATATACTAGGTGTTTTGTAAGTGTGGAAACTTAATATTTTTTTGAATTTTTGTGTATGAGGTCTTTGGATTTGTTTCTCAAAAAGGATTGGGCAAAGATCATTATTTTTAGACCAACTTTTTATCAGATCCAATTTAATTGCCTTTTATTTGTTGATTGCAGAATACCTACTAATCTTTTTCACCTCCTAAGGATTAGCACCCTGCACCAATGGCACCAAAAAGGATGGGGGTCCAACCCTGACCAGTGAAATCGTATCCAAAGAACATTCCTAGAAAGTCTGCGATAGCAATTCCATAGAATATGTAACCGATAAAATTAAGCATAGTTTGATTTTAAATTTTTAAACTCTACTTAACTTCTAGATGAAATTACTAGTTATATAATTTTATTAAAGAGATTTCTTGGTGATGATCTTGTGCGGGGGATATGCGGGGGGATTTTTAGGTGCGGAGACTCAAAAAGTTGTTGGATTTTGTTGTTGGATTTTTTGAAATCTTGTTGGAACAATT
>QCGA01000036.1 GCA_003280095.1 Prochlorococcus sp. AG-363-O16 | reverse complement strand
TTGCCTCCAAAAGTACTTGCATGATCACCAGGTTCAAAGATATTTGCAGCTTGATTAACTAGTAATGCACCAATGGCATGTCCTCCGCCTAAACCTTTTGCAAGAGTAAATGCATCGGGCTCAATCCCAAGGTGTTCATAAGCCCACCAATAGCCACACCTACCCATTCCAGTTTGGACCTCATCAAGGATTAGTAGAATATTTTTTTCGTCACAAATATCACGTATGCCACGGAAGAACTTTTCTTCTCCCAAGTTGACGCCACCTTCACCTTGAATAGGTTCAATTAGTACAGCAGATACACTTGGCCCATTTGATTCTAGTTTTTGTAGGAGAGACTTAAAAGATTCAAGATTGTTGTATGAAAAAAACTCGAAACCTTCTACCATAGGTTCAAAATCTTTGTGATATTTTTTTTGGCCAGTTGCACTTACTGCGGCAAGAGTCCTTCCATGGAAACTTGCTTTAGCAGTAATTATTAATGGTCGATTGATACCAAGTTTCTTATGGCCATGTTTTCTTGCAAGTTTTATTGCGGCTTCATTGGCTTCTGCACCGCTGTTACAGAAGAAAACCCCATCTGCACAACTATGCTTGACCAACCATTTTGCTAAAAGTTCTTGTTCTGGAATGCAGTAAAGATTAGAGACATGCTGAAGTCTGTTTAATTGTCTGGTCAGTGAACGACGAAGGGCGTTATCACTGTGTCCAAGGCTGCATGTAGCGATGCCTGCCACAGCATCAAGGTATCTGTTGCCCTTGTCATCCCATAACCAGCAACCTTTTCCTTTCGACAGAGTTAGAGGTAATCGGTTATAAGTGTTCATTGTCGCAATGGGAGCGGTGGGACTTGAACCCACATGCCCTAAGGCGCTCGATTTTGAGTCGAGTCCGTCTACCAATTCCGGCACGCTCCCGTATCAGCAAGTTTATTCGAAGCCAGGCTCAGTTTGCCCTTCTAATGATATGAGTTCCAACGTTATTTAGCTTTTTTTCTAGGGCTTCATAACCTCTATCGAGGTGGTTTAGTCCTTCAATACGAGTAGTACCTTTTGCCGCAAGTCCAGCCAAAACCATTGCTGCCGCTGCTCGAAGATCACTCCCCACAACAGGTGCAGCACTCAATTGGGGGACACCTTCAATTAATGCGGTGTTGCCTTGAATTCGTATAGCTGCTCCCATTCTTTGTAGTTCAGCCACGTGTTGCATACGGTTTTCGTAGACCTTTTCGGTAACGACGCTTGTTCCTTTTGCAGTGCATAGTAAAGCCATAAAAGGTGCTTGTAGGTCTGTTGGGAAACCTGGGAAAGGTTGGGTAGTTATATCCACAGCATGGATGCTTTCAGGGCTAATTGTTATGGATTCATTGTGAATTTCTAGTTTGCAACCTGTATCTTTTAGTTTTTGAAGAACAGCACTGAGATGTTCAGGCACTACAGGACTTACTTTTAATTTAGAACGGGTGATGGCTGCTGCCACAAGAAATGTTCCAGCTTCAATTCGGTCTGGAATTACCCTGTAATTGCATCCATGTAATTTCTCTACACCTTCTATTGAGATTGTTTTTGTTCCTGCACCAACAATGCGTGCACCCATTGTGTTGAGCAATTGTGCGAGGTCTTGAACTTCAGGTTCTTGCGCTGCGTTATCTATGACTGTTTTTCCTTCAGCCAATACTGCTGCCATTAGCACGGTTTCTGTTGCTCCAACACTTGGGCAGTCAAGCAATAAATAATTTCCTTTTAGCCTCTGATTTGTACCTCGCATGGCAGCACTGACAACACCATGTTCAACATTTACAAGAGCACCTAAGGCTTTAAGGCCTTTTATGTGTTCATCAACAGGACGAGCCCCAATCCGGCATCCACCAGGGAGGGGAATTTGAGCTTTGCCAAGTCTGCTTAGTAATGGCCCAATGCAGAAGAAGCTTGCTCGAAGTCCATTTACTAATTCGTAAGAGGGTTGACAGTGAAATAACTTATCAGCTTTGAGAGTTAATGAATTGTTGGTTCGATTTACCCTGACTCCGAGTGAAGTAAGGATTTTTCTCATTCCTTCTATGTCACTTAAGTCTGGAACGTTTTCTAAATTCACTGCTTCTTGAGTTAACAGAGCAGCTGTCATTAGGACTAGCGCTGAATTTTTTGCTCCACTTACAGTTATTTCACCAGAAAGCCTTAGACCTCCTTCAACGTCGAGATGCGGCTTGGAAATCCCTTGAGATACTGGTGCCGCAGTCAACATGTTCTCCAAAAAACAAATCGTAGAGTCATATTGACAACATGAACCCATCTCGTCTAGAGGCCTGAATCAAAAATGAAAATTGTGCTTTTAGTTGATCAAAAACAAAAACACACAATGCCTTAAGGTTTCCTCGTCGAGAGGTCGACAGGTGCATGCGGATGTGGCGGAATCGGTAGACGCGCTAGTTTCAGGTACTAGTGGCAGCAATGTCATGGGAGTTCAAGTCTCCCCATCCGCATTAGTTTGGAGACATAAATCATCAAGATTGGTTTATGATCTGATTGAAGATAGCCAATGCTCCTGAGTTCGTTGCCTCAAAGATGGGCAAGTTTGTTGAGTTAGTTAAGCCAGGCAATATTGCCTATATCCTTGTTGAGGAACAAGTTATCAAGAAATTGTTAGAGAACTTCTCTTCCCATAGATTAAAATTCAAGATTATCGGTGAAAATTTTTCGGATATTATCGAAGATAGAATATCAATTAATGAAGGAGCTGGCTTACTTTATCGTATTGAATTATGAGGTGTAACTATTCAATTAAGTAATTTCCCATTAATAACCAGTCGACGAAATCCACTTGTAAGAAGACTTAAGTCTTTTTCTAAAGGTGAGGAACGTAAAAAGTCTTCTCTACTTCTTCTAGAAGGCACACATTTGCTACAAGAGGCCCTTCGAACTTCCAATTTCCCTAAGGAAATTATTGCGACAAGATCCTGGTTGTTAAATCACTCTGACTTTATAAAGACTTTGCCAGAGGGGATTTCTTTGCATCAAGTAACCCCTGAGGTTTTAAAAGCTTCACTGACAACTGTTAACCCTGATGGAGTTGCATCACTGTTCCCCATAGATGCTTTGCCAAATACTTCTACTGACTCTAAGTTTGTTCTTGCCTTAGATAGATTGCAAGATCCAGGGAATCTTGGAACAATCTTTCGTACTGCTTTGGCTGCAGAAATAGATGAAATTTGGCTCGCCTCTGGTGCTGATCCATTGGCCCCAAAGGTCTTGCGATCTTCAGCAGGGGCTGTCCTGCACCTGCCCTTTTGTCGTTTTGGCCCAGATATTGAAGAAGCCCTTGAAGAACTTGTTATTAACTTAAAAAAGTCAATTCGAAATGGTTGGCAAGTTGTTGCATCCTTGGCCCCAGGTTCTTCTTTTGAAAAACCAATTTTTCCTTATTGGGATCTTGACTGGAGAAAACCAACAGTACTTGTAATGGGTAATGAAGCATCGGGCTTGCACCCTCTTCTAAAAGCAAGTTGTACACATGGGGTAACTCTTCCACATAGCCCAAAAGTTGAGTCATTGAATGTCGCATCAGCAGCTGTACCTTTACTGCTTGAACGATTACGGTTCAATATGACAACTGATCAACCTTAGTTTGTGTGACCGAAACTAGTTTCGACTTCGACTTGATCGTCATAGGAGCAGGCTATGGAGGCTTTGATGCCGCCAAGCATGCAGCCGATCATGGCCTCAAAGTTGCCATAGTTGAGAGCAGGGATATGGGTGGTACTTGTGTTAACCGTGGTTGTGTCCCTTCTAAGGCACTTTTGGCAGCGAGTGGACGGGTGAGGGAGTTGGCAGATGCAGAACACTTATCAGCTTTTGGAATCCATGCCGCACCAGTCCGCTTTGAAAGAAAGAAAATTGCAGATCATGCCAACAATTTGGTAGCCACAATCCGCTCAAATCTTACTAAAACTCTTGAGAGAGCCGGTGTAGAGATCCTTTATGGGATTGGAAGACTTGAAGGTTTCCAAAAAGTTGGTCTTAGAGAAAAGAATGGAGTTGATCGGATTTTTACTTCCAGGGATGTGATCTTGGCGACGGGATCAGATCCATTTGTTCCCCCTGGAATAGAGACAGACGGAAGAACAGTCTTCACTAGCGATGAAGCTGTGAATCTTGAATGGTTGCCTCGATGGATTGGAATCATTGGTAGCGGATATATAGGCCTTGAGTTCGCGGATGTTTATTCCGCTCTTGGATCTGAAGTGACAATGATTGAGGCTCTTGATCGAGTTATGCCTACATTTGATCCTGATATTGCCAAGATGGCCTCTAGAAACTTGCTTGATCGAAGAGATATTGATGCGAGGGCAGGTTGTATAGCAAGAAAAGTCTCGCCCGGTTGTCCAGTGAAAGTTGAGTTGGCGGATATGGAGACAAAAGAATTTGTTGAAGAACTTGAATTGGATGCAGTTCTTGTGGCTACTGGTCGCATCCCAAGTAGTAATGCATTGAACCTTGAATCTGTTTCAGTGAAAACTGTTAAGGGCTTTATTCCTATCGATGACTCTATGCGGGTTTTGGTTAATGGAGATCCAATCCCACATTTGTGGGCGGTTGGTGATGTTACCGGCAAGCTTATGTTGGCTCATACTGCAGCAGCTCAAGGTGCCTTCGCTGTTGAAAATATTCTTGGAAACAAGAAAGTAATTAATTATCAGAATATTCCCGCAGCAACCTTTACTCATCCTGAGATAAGTTCTGTTGGGTTAAGTGAGTTGGACGCAAAGTCACTTTCTTCTGAGAAAGGTTTTAAGCTTGGAATTGTTCGAAGCTATTTCAAAGCCAATTCAAAGGCTTTAGCAGAATTGGAAAGTGATGGATTAATGAAATTGTTGTTTCGCAAGGATAATGGCTTAATACTTGGTGCTCACATATATGGGTTACATGCTGCAGATCTAATCCAAGAGGTTGCAAATGCATTGTCTCGTGGCCAGAGTGTTATTGAATTAGCTGAAGAGGTTCATACTCATCCCACATTAAGTGAAGTAGTAGAGGTTGCATATAAACAAGCTGTTAAGCAGGTTGAGAATCAATAGTCTTTAATCTAATTAAAATTTAGATTGAAGAACATTTTCACCTTTTAATACTTTTCTACTTTCTTCTTTTAAAATGCATATTCGAAGACGCCCTCCAAATCCAAGTGTTAAGGTTGCAAACCTGGAATATGCGATTCCACATGGAGAGAGCAAACCAAGGAATATTCTTGAAGAAATTGTTTGGGAGAAAGATCGTGAGGTTGAAATAGCTCGGAAAAAAGTCCCTTTGGAAAGTCTTAAATCCAAGGTTGATGCTCTCCCTGAGACGAAAGATTTTATCTCTGCCTTGAGAAATTCTGCGATTAATCCTGGTGTAATTGCAGAAATAAAAAAGGCTAGTCCAAGTAAAGGGATAATTAGGGAAGACTTTGAACCACTTGCTATTTCAAGTGCTTATTTGAATG
>QCGA01000035.1 GCA_003280095.1 Prochlorococcus sp. AG-363-O16 | reverse complement strand
ACAGCTACTCATCTTCTACAAGCGGCTCTGAAACGAGTTATTGACCCCTCTATTTCCCAAGCTGGTTCACTTGTCGATTTTGATCGTTTGCGTTTTGATTTCAACTCACCGCAGATGATTGCTAATGCTGAATTAGAGAGTCTTGAGAAGTTAATTAATGATTGGATTATTGAAGCTCATCCTCTTCAAGTGCAGGACATGAACATAGAAGAGGCAAAAGCTGCAGGTGCTATTGCGATGTTTGGAGAGAAATATGGGGATATGGTGCGAGTGGTTAACGTTCCTGATGTATCAATGGAACTTTGTGGAGGTACACATGTCGCTAATACAGCAGAGATAGGTGTTTTTAAAATTGTTTCTGAGAGTGGCGTAGCTGCTGGTGTGCGTCGGATTGAAGCTGTCGCAGGACCCGCGATTTTGGATTATTTAAATGAGAGAGATCTTATTGTTTCAGAGTTGGGTGAAAGATTTAAGGCGCAGCCCACTGAGATTGTTGGTCGGGTCGTTGGATTACAGAGTGAAATTAGAGTTATAGAAAAAGAGCTTTTCAAGGCTCGTGAGGACTTGGCACTTGCAAAGGTCAAGGCGTTGATGACGGATGCCAAACTTGTAGGTAATAATCGACTACTTGTGACACGACTAGATGGGGTGGCTGGCAATGCGCTAAAAAGCGCAGCCAAGGATATGGTTGACAACCTTGGAAGTCGTGCAGTTGTAGTTCTTGGTGGTATTCCAGACCCTAATGACGACCACAAGGTTACTTTTGTTGCAGCTTTTGGCGTAGATCTCGTTGCTCAAGGTTTACATGCAGGCAAATTTATTGGTGATATTGCTCGACGATGCGGCGGCGGCGGCGGCGGCAGGCCTAACCTTGCACAAGCTGGTGGGCGGGATTCCAGCGCGCTTAATGGATCCCTTGATTTCGCTAGAGAAGAACTGATTTCAGCCTTGTCCTAGTTCTTTATTGCTGCAAGTAGGTGCTTTGACGAAGGCTTGCCTCAAGGTGATCCATGAGACGTTGTGCATCACTGATTTTTAACTTTCCATTTTTGATTGCAGATTCACTTGCGATGCGCACTCTTTCGAGTAGAAGTTCTGGATTATGTTCCATTGCTTGTAGAACCTCTGACTTTGTGTGGTGCTTGACAATGTGATCTAAATGATAATCATCTCCTTGACCTAAACGAACATGTACAGCATTTGTGCGTCCAAATAAGTTATGTAGATTACCCATTACTTCTTGATAAGCGCCTCCAAGAAATAAACCAATTATATAATCCTTATTCGGTTGAAATGAATGAAGTTCTAGTAAGGATTTAACTTGCCCGTTATTTATAAACCTTGAGAGTTTCCCATCAGAGTCACAAGTTAAATCTGCAAAATGTCCCAATTCTGTCGGTTTTTCATTTAGCCGATGTATTGGCATGATTGGAAATAATTGTTGTATCGCCCACGTGTCTGGTGCCGATCTAAAGATTGAGAGATTTGCATAGTAGGTTCCTGCTAAGGCAGGCAGTAAAGATTTTAATTCTTTGGGAATTAATTCATTATTAGGAAAATGTTGTATTAATGCTTTGGCGCATGCCCAAGTGAGTTGTTCAGCCATCGCTCTTTCTGGGAGGCCAAGATATCCAAGGCGAAATGCATTTAGTGCATCATCTTTAAATTTTAGAGCGTCATTCCATGCTTCTTGCAATGTTGAGTGACTTGGGTTTTTCTGTTTCTTTATGGTTTCTATATCGCTCAATGTCTTTCGTAGATTATTAACACTGAGGCATTCACCTTCTTTTTCTTTAGGTATGTCAGCAGGTACAGACTCAACTCCTAACACATTGAATACTAATACAGAGAAGTGGCTAGCAACTGAGCGCCCACTTTCACTGACCAATGTTGGAACTTCAATCTTATTAGAGTTGCAGCATTCTTGAATTGTTGCAACTACATCATTGGCATAATTTTGTAGTGAATAATTGGTTGATGCTTCAGATGCAGTTTGGCTACCGTCATAATCAACTCCTAATCCCCCTCCTACATCAAGCAAGCCCATTGGTGCTCCAAGTTTTTTTAATTCCACATAAATATTCCCTGCTTCTTGAAGTGAATCTTTGAGAATTGCAATGTCATTGATCTGACTACCTACATGGAAATGCAGTAATCGCAAATCATTTAATAATTCGGCTTTCTTTAACTTTTCTATGGTTAATAAGATGTCGGGTATTGATAGTCCGAATTTGGCTTTAGCACCAACTGAGTTGGCCCAACGTCCACTACTGCGGCTAGATAACTTTGCTCTAATTCCTATTAGAGGTGCTGCTCCAAGTTGTTTGCTAGCTAAAATAATTCTTTCGACTTCATCTGTTTGTTCAATAACTACTACCGGTTGCCTCCCTAATTGGCGAGCTAAAATTGCAGTTTCTATATAACGTTGATCTTTGTAGCCGTTGCAGATTAGTAATGCTTGAGGGTCTTCAAGTAACGATAGTGAGATTAGTAATTCTGCTTTACTTCCTGCTTCCAACCCAAAATTCCATTTTCGACCACAGGTCATGAGTTCTTCAATGACATGACGCTGATGGTTGCATTTAATTGGAAACACACCTTGGTAGTGACCCTTATAGCTGTATTGGTAAATCGCTTTATTAAATGCATTATGAAGTTCTTCTAACCGGTCTTCTAAAATATCGTCGAAGCGAATTAATAGAGGAAGTTGGAGGTTTCGCCCTTTTAATTCTTGTATAAGTTTAAATAGGTCAAGTTTTGAATCTTTTGGACCTTTGGGTCGGACACAAATATGTCCTAATTTGTTAATTGAGAAATAGCGATCTCCCCATCGATCAAGTGCATATAAAGTCTTGCTGTCATTGACAGTCCAGGAGTCTTGATGAGACGTGAGGTCGGGGTAGGTCAAGGAGGGAAGCTATTTTTGTGAGTTTGAGAGCAACCTGACACTGGTACTCATAGAGGAAATTTAAGGATTTTGATTGGGTTTGTAAGTTTTACTTGCCAAGACGGCCTCTGGGAGATGACTATGGCGAGAATATGTTTTGTTTGATCTCATGGCGACTGAAATTACATTTGTTGCAATTAAGCCTGATGGTGTTCAGAGAGGCTTGGTTGGTGAAATTCTTAGTCGGTTTGAACGTAAGGGTTTCAAACTTGTTGGGCTTAAGCAATTGACTCCTACGAAGGAGTTAGCAGAGAAACATTATGGAGTCCATCGAGAGAGACCTTTTTTTGATGGTTTAGTTGAGTTCATAACTAGTGGACCTGTTGTGGCAATGGCCTGGGAAGGTGATGGTGTGATTGCTAGTGCGAGGAAATTAATAGGTGCGACCAAGCCGCTTGAGGCGGATCCAGGGACGATTCGTGGTGATTTAGCAATCAACATTGGTAGAAACGTTATTCATGGTTCTGATGGACCTCAAACAGCTCAATTTGAGTTAGGCCTTTGGTTCCAGCCTTCTGAACTCAATCAATGGGATCCATCCGATCAGATTTGGCGCGTAGAGCCCTAATCTCAATATTTTGGAGCTTAGTTGAATGTTTAATACTATCTATCTGTAGTTCGAGTTTAATTAGGGAATAAAGGTGACTTATCTTTTAATCGGTTGAAAGCGGTTCCAATGAAATTCGCCTAATAGTTGTGCTTCCTCTGGATTGAGAGATTGCTCGCAGATTAATTTACTAATTAGTTCAGATGTAATAGCTGCTAAAAGGATGCCATTGCGATGGTGGCCGGTTGCCAACCAAAGTCCTTCAATGGAGGATGTTCCTAGGATGGGCATTTCATCAGGAGTGCAGGGTCGGTATCCCCACCAATGTTCCATCTGAGGTAAATGAATTGCGTTAGGGAGTAAAGATTCCAAACCCGCAAGGAGCCAATTATAGCTGTTTGGTGTTAAGCCTTGTTCAAAACCTGCATATTTTTCACTTGTAGCTCCAATAATTATCAGGCCATCTTGCCTTGGTACTACATAAGTTTTCGGCCCAAAAATTATTCTTTTCTGAGAAAATTTTGGACCTTGAATAGAAAACATTTGACCTTTTACCGGGAAGATAGGCATCCTTGGGAAAATTTTATTACTCCATGCTCCACAACAAAGTACAGCTTTCTTTCCTGAGATATTTTTAATTTTTCCTGATAAATTTTTTGTTTGTATGCCTTGAAGAATATTATTCTCATGAATGATATTAGTTATTGTAATTCCTTCTTGAATATTTACACCTCGATTGATACATGCTTTTCTAAGGGCTCTCATGAGTTGACGACGATTATCAATTTGACCATCCTCTTTGAAGAGGAGTGCTGTTCCCCAGGTCCTCGATATTCCTGGTACTTCTTTTTCTAGTTCTGTGCGATTTAATGTCTTTGCAAATGCATTATTGGGATGTTTATCTCTTTCGATTTCAGATGAGAAAGGTACTACTATGCCTGATTTTATGAGTTCACACTTAATGGAACTCTCAGCTTCGATTTGTTTTATCCAAATAGGAATCTTTCGTTGACTTAATTGACCCAGTCTTAAAAGAGGACCTTGGAGACCTTCTGCATGAGGGGCTAACATTCCTGCTGCAGCCCAACCAGCAGCTTCTTCCTTGCGTCTATTGAGGATTTGTACCGATTTCCCTTCCCTAGCCAGTTGGTGGGCAATAGTTAAACCCATCAGCCCCCCACCGAGTATTAGCACAGGCTCCGGTTGAGGAATGGTCATTGATTTGGTGTTGGGATATTCAATGTTTCTGTTTTAGTGAGCAAGATAGGTTTAATGTTAATTGCATAAGATTTAGCAAACCATCTAGCTAGTGATGTCATCAGAATTAACTGCTTGGGAAGCTGTTATTGGCCTGGAGACACATGTTCAACTAGGTACAGATAGCAAAATTTTTACATCAGCATCAACAACATTTGGAGATGAGCCCAATACGCATATAGATCCAGTCGTTTGTGGATTACCTGGAACATTACCAGTTTTAAATCAAAAGGTTCTGGAGTATGCCGTGAAGGCTGCGATGGCTTTGAATTTGAAAATTGCTGAACATAGTAAGTTTGATCGCAAGCAGTATTTTTATCCAGATCTTCCTAAGAATTATCAAATTTCCCAGTTTGATGAACCCATTGCAGAGGATGGCTGGCTTGAGGTTCAGGTGGTAGAGAAAGGGAAGCCTACTTATGTCAAGAAAATTGGTATAGAACGTCTTCATATGGAAGAGGACGCAGGGAAATTGGTGCATGCAGGTAGTGATCGCCTGGCGGGATCTACTCATTCATTAGTTGATTACAACCGTGCTGGAGTTGCGCTTGCAGAGATAGTGACTAAGCCAGATTTGCGAACTGGTAGGGAAGCTTCGGAATATGCCTCGGAAATCAGGAGAATTGTGCGTTATTTAGGAGTTTCTGATGGAAATATGCAAGAGGGATCTTTGCGTTGCGACGTGAATATTTCGGTACGACCAGGCCCAGACGCTCCTTTTGGTACCAAAGTTGAAATTAAAAATATGAATTCCTTTTCTGCTATTCAAAA
>QCGA01000034.1 GCA_003280095.1 Prochlorococcus sp. AG-363-O16 | reverse complement strand
CTCAAACCTAAAGAGAGATCGAAGATATTAATTATATACACATATCATTCCAATTCAAAAATTGAATATGATAAAAATGATTTTTCAAGAGATCTTGAGTCTATATTAAAGAGATTTCCTGAAATCACTTTAAATAAAATTAGCATATTAAAGCCTAGGCAACTTTGGGGCCTATTTAAAGACAAAAGAACAATCGTACTAGATCAATTTGGTGTTTATCATGGGATTTTGGCAGGAATAGCAAAGGAAGCATTGGCTTTGGGGTGTCCTGTCATTACAGGATCCTGTGGTAAGAATGATTACCTTGTACTAAAAGCATTTAATGGACAATCTCCTCCTATAGAGGAAGCTCATGATTCCCAAGAAATAGCAGACAGGCTTTTAGAACTTTTTAAGAAGGATAAAGAATCAATAGAAACAGAATTCAAAAGAAGAATAGATTATTCACATTGTTATGCCAATACAAAAAAATGTTTTAAAGGTGTCCTGGATACTATTGAAAATAGTAGGTAAAAATAGTACAAGATAACCATAAGCTATTAAAATTTTGTTGTGTGTAGTTTTATACAAAATTAGTTATTAAAAAGCTTTTTGCATGAGATAAACAATGTCTATTCAGGTTTTAGTTATCCTTACTACTGTCCATGGAACTTCTTGGATATCGTAGGAGCTAACACTGGAAAGTTTAGATATCTGATGTTCAAACCAATTTTTTCCCAATAAATAATGATAGTCGGGACCTAGTCCATCAAACATTAGAAGTCGAGTAAATTCTTTGCTGGTCTTGATACTAAATGATAAGTCATCCATTAATAAGTTGCTAAAACCTAAGGAAGTGGTTTTTGTAAGATGTGCTGTATCAGTAAGTAAATCAGCTATTTCATACATTTCGTTTACATTAAATTTTGAGAAGTGATGGGACAACAACGATCTGCGAAGCATAAATTCTGTAATTGCATAAACCCATATATAAAGTTCGCCTCCAGGTTTTAGAACACGCCACATTTCTTTAAGTGATAAATGAGGATATTTTGAGTGGTGAAGAACACCCCAACAAAAAAGAAAATCGACACTTTCATTATGAATTGGCATAGAATCTATGCTTGCTTGGATTGGAATAAACTTTTTCGTATCAAACTTATTTGCTGCTTGTACAATTGCTTCAGATAATTCAACACCTATAACAAGATCAGCCTGACCTAAACAGATCCCCGCAAGACGTCCTTCACCACTACCCGCATCTAGGCAAATCTTACCTTTCATATTGTCTGGACTTATCCCAAACCTGTTGAAACATTCAAGATGTATTCCACTATATTTCCTAAATGCACCTGTAAGATGCTCCCATTGAAATGCAAAATCATCTACATAATTATCTCTCATATTTAATTGTCTTAGATATGAAAAAGACCTTCTATTGAGAGGTTCTCTATCGGATAATTTTTCTCCAATATCCTCCTCAATAGGTTTACACCCACTATTAAAATAAATGGTCTCTAGCTCAGAAAGTTTTACAATATCTGAGAAATTCATTATAGTATTATTATCTGTCATTTTTTATACTAAAGCTGAATTTAGATGGTCTAATTTAAGGGATGACAAAATTCGATGTTTATATAACGGTTTTGGATTCTTATTCTCTAAGAAAAATGAAAACTCTTTCTCTATAAGTTCCATAGAATTCCGGGTTGGTTTAGACCTAGAATAGTTGTCATAAGAGATCAATTCATGTTCTTGGTATTTTAAATTTTCTCTTGTTACATTTATCTGACCTGGATATTTTAACGGATCAATTTGCGTTTGACTAAAAATAATATTTTTTAGGTTAAGAGGATTAGTATTTTTAATTTTAGAATTATTTACTTTGCTTATTATACAACCTTTTCCATTGAGAATAAGTGAATGCTCTAGGAAATCTTCTGAGAATACACAAATGGAAATGTGTGTTTTTGAATATGAGAAAATCAAAGAATCCTTTCTATCTTTGACCAATATGTAGTCATCTCCGGACTCTAAATGATAGCGATTATGAAAATGTTTTAGGTAGGTATTTAGATGTTCTATCGGTGAAATAGTTAGCCCTTGATTAAAGAACGGCCAAATAGGTAAAGGGAAAGCGGTTAAACCGGTTAAAAAATAACAATCCGGTCTCTGGTTAATACTAAAGGTGTGATCCAAGGCACACCATCTGAAAGTATTTTCTTCCTTTTTATGAAGCTTATAACCTACTAGTACACAATTCTTCAAATCGTCTGGCAGCTCATCAACTTGAGCTATTGACAAAGACCTTGGGTAACAAAGTAGTTCTAGCGTATTAGCTCTATCATTATCTCTGGCATCAACAGAAGATATCATAAGAGCAGCTACTAACCTGCCAATAGTAGGTAAAGTACTCAGGTTCCTTGCTATAGAATCCGATAACAATTTGAATTAAGTTCTAGTAATATTGATTATAGATGTCTTCCTTATGTATAATTCTTATCGTTACTAAAATTTGCTATAGAAGATCATAATCGCATTTGAAGAATTAAAATTTATTTATTTATTTGAAAGTTTTGAAATTAACTTAAAATTTCATGAGAGAAAATCAATTATTTAAATTTTTAGTCAAGTCAACATATGTATAGAAAACAATAAATTTTTGTATTTAAAATAAGATATTTTCTATTTCATTTAAATTTGAAATATTATCTTTAACACGTCCTTTTAAATGGCAAGCATAAATCGATTCTTTAGCAATAGCATCTCTGATTGCGCTTAAGCTTGGTGGGTTGTGGTTATATTTATCTGAAGGAAGAATCATAATTGATTTGTTGGAGTCCATAAATGTGGTGTTTTTGATTCCAGGACAAATTGCATTTAGACTTAGCTGACCTCCTCTCCATTTCATGAGGTCAACGCCAACCAGCTTGGTTATCTTAGAATCATTACGCAACCAATCATATACAGCAATATATTGTGCAAAAAACTCCTTAACCGCTTGATTTATATTATTAATAATAATCATTCCTTCGTTTATAGGCATAAGAGTAGGTGAGTACCTACGGGTTAAAGCTATATCGAATATAAATTTCTTATCTAGATTTAAAAATGATTTTAAAACAAGCAAATCACTATCTAACAAAATTATCTTTCCTTCAGTAATTGATGATTGAATAAGTGTATTATAAGTTTTAACTCTGAAATACATAGGTCGAGATTTATCAACTTTTGGTTTCAAGAATGAAACATTTAAATCTAAAAATTCTTTAGAATATTCTTCATCTGTTATAAGTACTATTTGTGCCTGGGGATTACTCCTTAAGATAGACTTAATGCACATTCTTACAAGTTTGCTTCTATTAGGATTATTCATATCGAACTTTAGAATGTCAAAACTTGATATTATTGAATCTGTTGTATTTTCTACTGGTACATGATATATAAAAAAAGTCAAAGGGTGATCATACTTAACATTACCAATAAAATCAAGTTTTGAATCCTTCCCGGAAGCTATCAAATCTATTTTATGGGTTTTAGCGTAAGAAGAAATTCGATAAAGCAATGACCATAAACTACTGCAGATTGTTTTAGAATATTCTAGGTTTCCATTTAAACTAAGCATCGGAGCATATATTTTACCGGGATTTTCAAAATCCATCACAAAAGGTATATTGCCAGTAATTTACTCTAATTAAGTTGTGGAAAAGTGTCAAGCATATTATTCAACCAATCTAAGTATATTGCTGTAGCAAAAAGATTGTTCTGACTCCATATCTTAGTTTCTTTTGTATAAGTAGTCATGAAATCGATTACCTTATTAGCGGTTTTCTTCTTTGCTCTAGATAATCCTGAGCTAATTCTATCCATAAGAAAATATTCAAGTTCTGAACCTTTTTTAATAGCAGCACCAAACCCTAATTTACCTCCACGTGGAAGGGGACCAACTTTTTGAGAAAGTAATGATTTCAGCAAATACTTCATCTCTGAATCTATAATTTGTTGCTCAGGCCTTAGCGTCAAACCTGCCAAGGCAAGATGTGAATTTAAGAATGGAGCTCTCACTTCGAGTCCCCAATCCATACTACTTCTGTCGACTTTACTAAGGACACTACCTGGTAGATAAGTTAGAAGATCTAAAATTTGTAGAAATACAATTGGATCCTTATCCCATCTATCTTGTAGAGCCATATATTTATTATAGATTTCTCCCATTGGTTCCTCTTCTATAAAACTATTTGCAAGATTCAAGGCATGCTGATCACATACACTCAACCCATACTTCCAATAGAATTCTGTCCAACTTATTTCACTTCCAAGAGTTTCCAACTTCTTAGCAACTTTGGGATATCTTTCGTATCCGAAAAATAGTTCATCTCCTCCATCCCCACCGATTGCAACTCTTTGGTGAGGGCTAATGGCCTGTGCTAAAACCCAACTAGGGAGTAGAGACCTATCACCCAATGGTTCATCTAATCTCTCACTAAGGTGGAGATACGAATTAATTAACTGACGATCTGTAAGTGTCAATAGTTCATGTTTCCAATTCCATTTTTTACATAAGTATTTAGCCCATTCAGCCTCAGATAAAGGTTGATGCTCTAGTTGTACAGTATATCCAACCCTTTTTTTAGTATCCCAATCATTAATTTCATCTAAATCTCTTGTATACGCAGAAATCAAAGTCGAATCAACTCCTCCACTTATTATCATTGCAGCATTTTCAGGAACAGTTTGCCTAACAGAAGTTGTGAGCAATCGATTAAGAGTTTCTAAGGGCTTTTTTCTTAATTCAACTCCTGTAGTTATATCGTGATCATTAACACATAACGTCCCATATGACTCAGGGCTAAAAAACCGGTCTAGAATAAAACAACCATTACTATCAAGTACCCCATACTGTCCTGGTTCTAACTTTTTTATTGGTGATATGGCAGTGTAAGGTGCTGGTATATATCTTAGGTTCAGATATTGAGAAAGAGATATTAAATTAATTTGCATAGGTACAAATTCACTAAGCTCTACTAGAGCTGACAACTCTGAAGCAAAAGCAAATATCCCTTGGCTTTCTAAATAATAAAGAGGTTTTTGCCCAAATCTATCTCTTGCTAGAAACAAGCTCCCTGTAAGCTTGTCTAAAGCACCAAAAGCAAACATTCCATCTATAACATTCAGTGCTTCACATCCATACTTGTCGATAATTTCTACAAGTCTTTCTGTGTCACTTTTTGTCCTTGGCAAAAATTCATAAGATTTCAATATTTTATCTAGAGTTTCACAATTGTAGATTTCACCATTGTATACAATGTCCCATCTTTGATTCTGACTTGAATAGGGCTGATCAGCAACTGAACTCTCATCATTTACACGTAATCGTGAGTGAGCAAGCCAGTATTTGGTTGATCCGTTAGTTTGTATTTCTTCTACCCTTACCGCTTCGGGACCTCTATGGCGAAGTCTTTCGATCATCCTCCTTAATACCATTGTACCCCTAAAGCCCTTCACCGAAGAGCTTTTATGAATAGCAATGCCGGCCAGACCACACATTAAGATTACTCCTACAATAGGAAAATTAAGTTGTTTGAATAAATTGGATAAGCCTATTCTAGGTCCCATAATGCTGGAAAGACATACCTAAATCAAAATTTGCTAATTGATCAAATCCAAAATTGATTTGAAGAAATATTTTCGACGAAAAAATTAAATACTTACAGTTGGGGGTAACTCGATAAATCTATAAAGCTAATTAATATTTACAAGATATTGATTCTTATTGAAAATCAAGTTCAAAAGGAATTTAAGTCTACTGACCATTAAGGGACAATTAGTTTCCGTGGAATTATATAAATAAAATATATAGAGTCTGTAAATATGCTATAGTTAAATTAATAGACGTAATACTAAGTGACTTTTCGAAAGAATCTAGTCAGATCAAGGGTATTGAATTCTTTCCTATTAATTATTATATGTATTTTAATTGTCTGGGTCTCAATGTCTTTGAATATGTCCACTATAGGAGATTGGATACAGTCAATTGATAATAAAATTGGATCAATAGGAATTTTAGCGCCCCTCATTATATTTTCTTTAAGATCCATAAGTATAATAGTTCCTTTACTACCTGGAACTTATTGTTCAGTTTTATCTGGATATTTTTTTGGATTCAGAGAAGGCCTGTTAGTAATTTTTATTGCTGACTTGATTGCTTGTTCAATAAGTTTCTCGTTGTCTAGAAATTTAGGAAAAAACTTTATAGAGAAGCTTGTTGGCGAAAAATTAATGGTTCGAGTGGAAGGTTTTAGCAAAAAACATCTCGAAAAGAATTTCTTTCTAATGGTAAGTTTTCTAATGTCAAACTTATTCGATTTTGTGTGTTATGGGCTAGGGTTAACAACAGTATCTTGGAGAAAGTTCTTACCTGCACTAATCTTTAGCATACTAATTTCTGAT
>QCGA01000033.1 GCA_003280095.1 Prochlorococcus sp. AG-363-O16 | reverse complement strand
ACCATTTCTTGAAATCGGTCCAAAAATCCCACCACATATCAAAAAATCCTGCAACAAATCCCACCACATATAACAAATGGACCCGAGAATCTCCTTTATTGAAAATCCCCAGATCTATTGCATAGACTAGGGTTTGTTAGACAATGTATGGACACATGTCTATAAAAGCGGAGAGGGTGGTCGTCGATGTGCGTTCAGGAGGGACGGTGAGGGCATAAAGAGGAACAATAAGTCGAGATCGGGGTAAAAATCCCACAACAAATCCCACAACATTTTTGGTCACTCATGAGGAGGTCTCTCTTACTGGCAAGAAAGCAAGTCATAGCAATCAATCTAGAGAAATCCCACAACACTAGGTTTGATCCCACAACATTTCCAAAAATCCCACAACAATATCCCACAACATTTCGAGTTCCCGTACCTAAAAATCCGACAAAAACAATGTCTGATATTTCCAGAGAAAAAATATGGTATTTTATGCAAAATTGATAGTTAATTTAAAATGTCAAGATTTGAATTATCAACAGATGAAAGTTTGATTTTCAAGCAGGAACCAACTTCTTCTGTTGGTTCAAAATATTTTGGTGCTAATGTAGGTACCCTTTACCTGACAAACAAAAGAGTTGTTTTTTGCTCTACTAGTAGATGGAAAACGTTGGTAATATTTTCCTTTATTGCGACTTTCTTTAGTTCCAAGAATATAAGATTAGAAGGAGATATAAAACGCTTTAATGTAGAACGACTTAAATTCAGATTAGGAACAAATAATTTCCTAACCCTCGATGGAGAGAATACATTTATTGTTGTTGGTGATGAATTTCAAGATAAACTTTCTAAATCAAATCAAAGTTAAAATTTGAATTCTAAAAACACCTGAAAGAACTAAAAATATGTTCTGGATTATTTACTGATTTTAATATAAAACCTTTTCAGATTGTGTCCGGAGTAGTCCTACTCTCTAAAAAAAAACGGAGAGGGTGTTCGTTTGTCCCAACCCATATGGGAAGGTTTAGAGCAGGTTGGGCATACTTTTTTCAAACCAGTTAAGAAATCACCCAACAATGTATCGGGTATATATGAGCAGAGGTGGGTAAGTATGGGAACAATAATTCCTGTCTTTTTGCCCTAAACGCTAATAAAATCTAGAAAACTATAAATTTGAGACGACTTGGGTATATATGGGATTACCTGGGAACACAAAAATGCGGAGAGGGTGGTTGTCCAGTTGGCACGATATGGCAGTTCATGGCAGAAAAAATAAGGACATTTCATGCTTTTTCCATGTGTTTTTCCATGCAACGAATTTTCCATGTAACGCCTCCCAAAATTCCATGTGTTTTTCCATGTAACGCTTCCTCCTAACAAAATTTGAGATTGCTATATCTAAGAAAGACTTCTAAAAACTCATGGACAAAGAAACCCTCATTCGACTTGCTCAACCTGCTGCAACTTTTGCATTGGCAATGAGCATTTTTAGTTTGCCATTCATTGCAAAAGCATCAGGAAGTATGGAAATCCAAGGGTCCTACGCTAATAGAGAATTAGGATATCCTATTCATGTGAAAATAGTTAATTAATTTCCCTAGTAGCAAAAGCAAGCAGGGTGGCATTCCATGACACTTAGTGGCACCAATTTTTGCCAAATTAGTTGTTATTTCGTTGATATGACGAGGAAGTGTCACCTTATGGCACTTGATGCCACTCCAAGTCACATCAAAAAAGCGGAGAGGGTGTCTGTCGATTTGAGTCCACCAGGGAAGGTCAGGGAACACATAGGAACAAAAAATCGAAATCAGGTCAAAAATCCAACAAGAAATCCAACAAGATTTCTGCTCGGTCGAATTAGATCAAAACTAACAAAGGAAGCACTAGTCATATCAATAGTTTTGAGGAAATCCAACAAGTTGAAAATTGATCCAACAAGATTTCAAAAAATCCAACAAGAATATCCAACATAAAATTGGTTTCCTGGACTCAAAAAATCCCCCCGCATATCCCCCCGCACAAATCGCTCTCCAATAAGCGCTTTCACGCAAACTGATTTCTTTAATTCAAGTAAAGTAGAATCAAGGCAAGTCTTTTATGAAATTTCTAAAAACTTCAACTAGCGCAACCATTACTTCTCTTACTATATTTATTGGGTCAACTCCTTTATTTGCACAAGGAACATGGATTGAAGTTCATAGGGTGAAAACTGATGCTGGCAAGAAATTCGATATTGGCGGTGTTGTTCACTATATTGATATGAAATCGGTAGTAAGAAAGGGTAATATTGCTTACTATAACTGGAATATTAGATTATTCAATAATAAGGGAAGGGTTAATGATAGCAACCTAGATGAAAAACCTAGTGGAGGTAGAATTAATTGCAGAGATAAGACTATTTGGGGCAATAAGAATAATGGTACTTGGTTCCCTATAAAAACAGATAATAAAACAAATACTTTAACTTTTGAGATGGTATGTGAAAAGAGCATCAACAGTTTCAAGTTCTGGTAATTGCAGCAACTTGATCAACCAATTAACTACAATGAAAACAGCAAGTTGCCAATCAATAAAGGGACCTCGTAAAAAATAAACGGAGAGGGTGTCCGTTGAGGCAGTTCCTAGAGACTAGTCCTGAACACTCCTGAACAAGTCTTTCAAGCAAAACGAAGAAATATCCCCAACATATCCCCAACATATTTTTCGTTTAAAATGGCGTAATTCGTTGAAGTCATTACAGTTTAGCTTTTTTGATGGATTGGATTGTTTGAACCTGGGTCAATAAAGGAGTATTGCAAACATCTAAGGAAGAAAGAGAATTCCTCAACCTTTATTTCTTTTTTACCTATTGATCCCAACTCTTTATACAAATCCTGGAGTTCAGTTACACCTCTTTTTACTTCCTCGGGAAATTTTTTAGAAAGGGATCTAAATGGAATTACTATTTGTGGATCCTTGATTAAGGTCTCAATACCTTTATCATAACTATCAACTTCTTTATCGTTAGGGTCTCCTGTAAGGAGACTCAATTCCTCAAGTCCTCCTAATTTACCAAAATGATTATTATGTAGGATAAAACATCTTGATATTCCAAATACAAAGGTTTGGCTTCTTTCAATATAGATTTTCTTAGATAAATTATCACCTTCAAGCTCTACTTTCACATATGCAGAGAAAAATTCGTTTAAAAGATGTCCTAATGAAAATGCATTACCTAGAGCTTCTATATCTGTTTTCTTAGTGAGATTCAATGTACTTGCAAAGGAATATGCTTTTTCTAAAAACACGCGATCCATTTCCTTTAAGCTATCAATATCTGAAACTAATGATCGAGTTGAATTACTAGAATTAGATTTGCTCGCTAGGTAGAGCAAAGTAAACAATAATAATAGTACAATAACAATAACTATCATTTAAGATCCTCTTTCCATAGACATCAAGAGTTCGCCAGCTTCTTTACTTCCTAAGTCTAAAGCTTTGTTAATGTCTTTTAAAGCACTTTTAACATTATTTAAAAGATACTTTGCGGCTCCTCTTTTCAAATAACTATCAGCAATATTATGGCTTAATTTAATTGATTCACTGAAGTTTATTATAGCTTCTTGAAAATTATCGAGGTTAAAATATCCAATACCTCTTTCGTAAAAATACAATCCATTATTCGGGTTAATATTTATCGCCTTGTTATATTCTAGGATTGAACCTTTATAATCGCCTAATTGATTTTTGATAAAGCCTAAAGCACCATAAGCAATAACATTACTTGCATCTAAAGAAAGAGATTTTTCAAAGTCTTTCATAGCACTCTTATAATCTTCTAAATGCATTTTTGCCAAAGCTCTTTGAGAATAAGCATATGCATAATTTTTATTATATTCTATACATTTACTGTAAGCCTCTATAGCATCTTCTATTAGAGAAAGTGCATAGTAACTTTGCCCTAGATTGTAATATGAATTTGCTATATTAGGATCTATTTCTATAGCTTTTTTAGCATCATTTATTGCTTCTTCTAGATCAATAAGATCATTCTTCAAAGCAGCTCTATTGCTATATGCTATTGCAAGTAGTGGATCGATATCAATAGCTTTATTATAAGTAATCAGTGCATTATCATAGTCTTTAAGTTTATGCATTGCAAGAGCTAGATCAGAGTATGCTAAAGCATTATTAGGATTTATTTCTATAGCACTTTCAAAATCCTTCTTAGCTCCAAGAATATCTCCAAGAGTGAATTTTGATTCACCTCTTCTTACCAAGAAATATGCCGAGTCAGTACAATTTTCTATCGCAGTATCATTCGCAATATTTTTATCTTGGAATGGCTTTAAAGTATTTAGTGTAACATTTGCTTCTTGATAGCCTGGATCCAGATCAAGTACTTTCTCAAGATCTTTAATCGCATCATCAATCCTTCCTATTTGCTCATATGCCTTTGCACGATAGAAATAAAAATGAGGCTGAACGGGGTTAATTAATATAGACAAATTCAAACTCTCAATAGATTTTTCATATTCGTTGATCTCATAATTAGCGATTCCTTTGTAAAAAAGGTAAATCGGGTTAAAGGGCTCTGATTCGAGGCAATAATCAAGGTCTTTTATTGCTTCCCTGTAGTCATTTCTTTCATATTTAATAATACCTCGATTACCTATCACAACGGGACACTCTGGATCAATCTTTAGTGCTTCTTTTATGTCTAAATCGGCTCCATTATGATCTCCTAAAATAAATTTAATATAGGCTCTATTCCCTAAAATAATTGTCGAATTTGCTTCTATTCTTAGGGCTTTATTATAATCTTGCAAAGCAGCTTCATTAATACCCATATATGACTTTGCAAGTCCTCTATTATTTAATGCCTGAACAAGTTTAGGGTTAATTAATAAAGCATTATCTAAATCTTCAATTGATGCTTTGTAATCACCAAGTTGCATTTTGGATCTTCCTCTATTGTTATAAGCTTCTGCTGAAATAGAATCATTTTCATCTTCATCAATAACTTTAGTCATATCAATTATTGCACTTATATGATCTCCTAAATCAGCTTTAATTTTTCCTCTATTTAAGTAAGGCTTTAAAAAACTAGTATTAACTTTAATAGCACTATTATAGTCGTCAATTGCTTCTTTATATAAGCCCAGAGCTTCTTTAACTATACCTCGATTGTATAATGCTTCCTCAGCATTAGGGTCAATCTCTAATACTTTAGAATAATCTTTAATGGCACCCTGAAAATCACTCAAGAAACGTTTAGCAAGTGCCCTTATGAAATATATTTGAGGATAATTATTATCTAATTCAACTGCCTTATTGCAGTCATCAATAGCACCATTATAGTCACCACTTCTTAGCCTTACTAACCCTCTTTCTTTATAAGATTCAACATCATTTACATTCATCTTCTACAGAAATAAAACTAGGAATAGCAACTCTAAAGACAATAAAAGGCTTCGATTGGCTACAGGCTTAAAGTTGTCCCTACTATAAGCAGCAATGGTCAGATAGCTATTTAAAGGCACCTCGCATTTTGCAATCCCCAACACATCTACACCCAAAACCCCAACATATCCCCAACAAAATTTTCTATTTTTGGATTGTCCTGAATACTGGTGGACATCTCTTCACGCTTAAAAAACTAGTCACTGCAACTTATTTACGTGAAAGTGACTCGTCAAGACTTCTCCTGATTAATCATTAAAACGGAGAGGTAAGCGTTCTACTTCGCCTTAAAACGGAAGTTATTGGAAGATATTGGACGCTATTTCTAAATCGAGTTGCGTTTCCTACAACGTTTCCTACAACACTTCTAAAATGTTATTTAAGGAATCTATCTAGTATCAGTTTCTAGAACTTCCACAAATCTCTGCACCAATTGAACCACTAAGAATTCTTTTTGACTCCTTATTACCAAGAGATGCTGCTTTCTTAGCATCTCTACAAGAACCTTTCATATCACCCAACATATATTTAGTCTGCGCACGGTTGTTATACGCATCTGCATACCTTGGATTGATCTCAATTGCTTTGTTGTAATCAGATATTGCTCCGTAATAATCCTTCAATTCATCCTTTGCATATCCACGGTTGATATACGCATATGCATCCCTTGGATTGATCTCGATTGCTTTGCTGTAATCAGAGATTGCTCCGGAATTATCTCCTAATTTTGACTTTGCATTGCCACGGTTGTTATACGCTTTTGCATACCTTGGATTGATCTCTATTGCCTTGTTGTAATCAGATATTGCTCCGGAATAATCACCAGCATCGTATTTATCAATTCCACGGTTGTAGTAATAAGTAGCATTCTCCGCTTGTGCTGTCTCAGGTGCAGCAAGCATCACCGCAGTACTTGTCAATATGACACCAGTTCCAATTATCAGCGGTTGTCCTAATGGCATCAATGACGCCAATGCACCAATAACAGCAGTACGTTTCTTCATACCAGAGGGACTTCGTTTTTATAATTTACTTGAATTGTAGAGAACACATTCTTTCTATGATTTCTCGATAGTAAGATGTTTTTCTGATTCGACTAAGTTCTACTTTTGATTCTTCCTTTTACTTATTTCCTACAACAAATCCACTATTTCCTCCTACAACAAAAAAAATATCTCCTACAACTATTCCTACAACACAATTTTGAGAGGTGATGTATCTTGTTGGATGCACCTGGACGCTAATTCCAGTACCTGACTACAAATTCTTGGTATCCCGGAAGTTAATGGACTTCCCAGGACACTATTAAAACGGAGAGGGTGTCTGTCGAGTTCGGCGAAAATTAGACGGGATTAGACGGGATTAGACAGGTTTTACAAGTCATTTATGAAATACCCTACAACATACCCTACAACAGATTTTAGACTGTATTGGCGACAAATAACCGACGACTAATTATAAGAAAGAGGGGTTTTAACCCCTCCCTCTATCTATTTGTTCTTGCATCCATTTCTGTACATCTGACTCTAACCAGACAACCAGATTTGCTCCTATTGGTATTTGTTTAGGGAAGGTCCCAGCATGGATTTTGTTGTAGATAGTTCCTCTACTCATTCCTGTTCGTTGTACAACTTCAGGAGCACGTAAGAAGCGTTCTCTGATGTCGATTTTCATGGGGTCTAAAAGAAGAAAAGAACCTCCCATTGCATCGTGTTTGTCCAGGTCTTCCCAAAGTTCC
>QCGA01000032.1 GCA_003280095.1 Prochlorococcus sp. AG-363-O16 | reverse complement strand
ATTTTTCTGGTACTGGTCGAGTTCCATAAATAGAAAATTCAAAAGGTTGGATGACTGGATAGTATTTTCAGCTATATCAAAGGTCCCGTTAATGGCCAAGATCGATCTAACAAAACGTACCAAGATCGTGGCCACAATTGGTCCCGCGACCGAGAGTCCCAGTTGCATTGGCGAACTTATAGAAGCTGGTGCAACAACATTCCGTCTAAATTTTTCACACGGCGATCACAATGAGCATGCCAAGCGCATAGAAACCATCAGAGAGGTCGCTAGGCGGCAGAATGCCCATATAGGTATCCTCCAAGACCTTCAAGGTCCAAAAATCAGGCTGGGCCGATTTAAAGAGGGTCCAATAAGGCTAGAAAACGGCGACAAATTCTCTCTCACGTCGGAAGAAGTTAACTGCAATAGAGAAATAGCAAAAGTTACTTATGACAACCTTGCAAATGAGGTTCCCGCCGGAAGCAGAATTCTGTTGGATGACGGAAGGGTAGAGATGAAAGTGGAAAGCGTAGACAAATCCAAGAGAGTTCTTAATTGTGAAGTAACCGTTGGCGGAGTGCTATCCAACAACAAAGGAGTGAATTTCCCCGATGTTCAGCTATCAGTAAGAGCTCTAACGCAGAAAGATAAAGAGGACCTTGAATTTGGTCTCAAGCAAGGAGTTGATTGGATAGCCCTTAGTTTCGTAAGAAACCCCTCCGACATCAAAGAAATTAAAGAACTAATAACCAAACAAGGCTTTAGCACCCCTGTAATAGCCAAAATTGAAAAGTTTGAGGCTATCGACAAAATAGACTCGATCATTCCCCTCTGCGACGGAGTAATGGTTGCAAGAGGCGACTTGGGAGTTGAAATGCCCGCAGAAGAAGTTCCCCTGCTTCAGAAAGATTTAATTCAAAAAGCCAACAGCCTGGGAATTCCAATCATCACTGCAACACAAATGCTTGATTCAATGGCTTCCAGTCCGAGACCTACAAGGGCTGAGGTTAGTGATGTTGCAAATGCAATACTCGATGGTACCGATGCTGTAATGCTTTCAAACGAAACTGCAGTTGGTGAATTCCCGGTAGAAGCAGTAATGACAATGGCAACTATCGCCAAAAGAATAGAGAAAGAATATCCTCAAAGACCTATTGATAGTCACCTAGCAAGCACAATACCCAACGCCATAAGTGCTGCAGTAAGCAGTATTGCAAGACAATTAAACGCAGGAGCAATAATTCCACTTACTAAAAGTGGAGCAACTGCATATAACGTAAGTAAATTCAGACCTGCGACACCAATACTTGCTGTTACCAGTGAAGAGAATGTAGCCAGAAGACTTCAATTAGCTTGGGGAGTAACTCCGCTTGTAGTCAAAAATCAATCCAGTACAACACAAACATTTGGTCATGCAATGAGAGTTGCACAAGAATTAAATCTTCTCAAGGAGAGGGATATTGTAATTCAAACAGCAGGAACACTAGCAGGAGTGAGTGGCTCAACTGACCTGATAAAAGTAGGAATTGTTACACCTATATTGGCAAAAGGTGTTGGAATCGGGACAGGTACAATTACTGGTAAAGTAAAAATATTATTATCTCCAAAGTATTCACAACAAGTAAACAAAGGGGATATATTATTAGTAAATGAAGTCAGAGAAGAATACATAGATTCAATCAAGAAAGCCAGTGGTATTATCACAGAACAAAGCTCTGATAGTGATATTGCAGTAATAGCTAGGAAACTCGGTATTCCAACAATCACTGAGGTTCATAATGCCACCAATAATTTGCGAAATGGTGAAATAGTCACCATGCAAATTGAGATAGGAATTATTAACAGAGGGAGCGGAATTAATAATATGACATTAAAAAATGATGGAACACTCTAGTCCATGAAAAGTAAAATTAGTCTATTAGAAACTCTGGGAATGTCTTTTGAAGCTTTGAGGGCAAATCGCCTCCGAAGCCTTCTTACAATGCTAGGAATAGTTATAGGTAATGCTTCTGTAATAACTCTTGTAGGTGTAGGAAAAGGTGCTCAAAATCTAGCGGAAAATCAGCTCAGCAACCTAGGTGCAAATGTACTTTTTGTGGTTCCCGGTAATAACGATACAAGACGAAGAGGAGTCGCATTCCCTAGAACACTTGTTCTCGAAGATTCGCAAGCTATCTCAGAACAAGTTCCTAGCATTAAACGGGTGGCTCCACAAATAACATCTAGTGAAGTCATCCAATCAGGAGCCAAAAGTTCAACAAGCACAATTTCAGGAGTGACTCCAAACTTTTTACCTGTAAGGAGTTTCGAGATTGCTAAAGGACGTTTTATCAGTGCTCAGGATATCAAATCAGCCAGAAATGTAGTAGTAATAGGTCCCGATCTTAAAGATAAGTTCTTTCCTTCAAGTAATGGTGTTGGAGAAAATTTAAGAATCAAAGATCAATCATTTGAAATTGTCGGTGTAATGGAACCAAAAGGTGCTGTTTTTGGAAGCAATCAAGATGGAAATGCATATATACCTCTCACTACGATGGTAAGTAGAATTACAGGCCGTGATCCAACCTATGGAGTGAGTCTAAGTTTTATTAGCGTGGAAGCTATAAATGAAAAAAGTACTGGTCCAGCAAAATTTCAAATTACAAACCTACTCCGTCAACGTCATCGAATTTTGAGAGATGACGACTTCGCAGTTCGTTCGCAAAAAGATGCCCTAACTATAGTCAGCACAATTACAGGCGGATTAACCCTAATGCTTGCTGCAATTGGAGGAGTATCTCTATTAGTAGGCGGCATAGGGATTATGAACATAATGTTGGTTTCAGTAAGTGAAAGGACGGAAGAGATTGGTTTAAGGAAGGCGCTTGGAGCAAGAAGTGCAGATGTCCTAAAACAATTTCTTTTGGAATCCTTGATACTTGCAAGTATGGGAGGTTTACTTGGTACAACCTTTGGCATAGCTGCGGTTGGTGGGGTTGCAACATTCACATCTCTTCCAGCAACTATTGAATTTTCTACGATTCTCATAACGGTTAGTCTTTCAGGTTCTATTGGACTGATATTTGGAGTCCTCCCTGCTAAGAGAGCTTCAAAATTAGACCCTATTGTTGCTTTGAGAAGCCTTTAACCATGATCACAGTTCTCTCCCCTGAATACAAAAGCCAACAACCTTTCAAGAGAACCAACTTCTAAAACCTATTAGGAACAGGGATTTGAAATCCTTAACTAATGTCCAGCAAAAATTAGGTCACAAGCTTTTCCACATCTGATCCTCAATCCAACTAAAGTCTGTATGGCTTAAAAGGTTCAATGAATCAACGTTGGCGTCTACTAATTCTCTGGTTGCTTCCAATAGGAATGGTCTTTTTCCTTACTTGGCAATTTATAGGTACTAAGCAAGTAAGCAGCGTTGACTCTCCAAGAAACCAAATTACTCCCAGAAATACTGCTGTGGCAAGAGTTAGCTATGGTCGTTTTCTTGACTATATTGAAGCTGGAAGAGTAACTGCAGTAGATATATACGATGATGGAAGGAATGCTGTTGTTGAAGCTATAGATCCTGATTTAGACAATCGAGTTCAAAAATTGAGGGTAGATCTTCCGGAACTTGCCCCTGAATTAATAAATTCCCTCAAGGAAGAAGGCATAAGTTTTGATATCCACCCTCCAAGGAAAGCGCCTCCAGGGATTGGTTTATTAGGTAATTTACTTTTCCCTCTTTTATTGATTGGTGGACTAATTCTGTTGGCGAGAAGATCTAGCAACATGCCAGGTGGTCCTGGACAAGCTATGCAGTTTGGAAAAACAAAAGCGAGATTTGCTATGGAAGCAGAAACTGGTGTGATGTTTGATGACGTAGCTGGTGTATCTGAAGCAAAACAAGACCTTGAAGAAGTCGTGACCTTTTTAAAACAACCAGAAAAATTTACTTCTGTTGGAGCTGAGATTCCAAAGGGAGTTTTATTAATTGGCCCTCCAGGAACAGGAAAGACACTTTTAGCAAAGGCCATAGCTGGTGAAGCAGGAGTCCCTTTCTTCTCACTTTCTGGTTCAGAATTCGTAGAAATGTTTGTAGGTGTAGGAGCTAGTAGAGTCAGAGATTTATTTAAGAGAGCAAAAGAAAATAGTCCATGTTTAATCTTTATAGACGAAATAGATGCTGTTGGTAGACAAAGAGGAGCAGGTATAGGTGGAGGCAACGATGAAAGAGAACAAACCCTAAATCAACTTCTAACCGAAATGGATGGTTTCGAAGGAAATAGTGGAATCATTATCATTGCAGCAACTAATAGACCTGACGTTCTTGATTCAGCTTTAATGAGACCAGGAAGATTTGACCGTCAGGTTTCTGTAGACGCTCCAGACATAAAAGGAAGGCTATCAATACTAGAAGTACATGCAAGAAACAAAAAATTAGAAGAAAGTCTGTCTTTAGAAAGTATCGCAAGAAGAACACCAGGCTTTACAGGGGCAGACCTTGCTAATTTATTAAACGAAGCTGCCATCTTGACAGCAAGACGAAGAAAAACAGCAATTGGTTTATCAGAAGTAGATGATGCTGTAGATAGAATAATTGCAGGAATGGAAGGTCAACCTCTTACAGATGGAAAAAGTAAAAGATTAGTTGCATATCACGAAGTAGGTCATGCATTAATTGGGACACTAATTAAGTCACATGACCCTGTTCAAAAAGTCACCTTAATACCAAGAGGGCAAGCAAAAGGTCTAACTTGGTTTTCTCCAGATGAAGAAATGCTTATTAGTAGATCACAATTAAAAGCAAGGATAATGGGTGCACTTGGAGGAAGGGCTGCAGAGGATGTGATTTTTGGTAGATCTGAAGTAACTACTGGTGCTGGTGGTGATATTCAACAGGTCGCTTCAATGGCGAGACAAATGGTAACTAAGTTTGGCATGAGTGAACTTGGTCCAGTTTCTCTTGAAGGCGATAGTCAGGAAGTTTTTTTGGGCCGTGACTTAATGACACGTAACGACATTTCCGATTCAATTGCTAGACAAATCGATGAGCAAGTAAGGATTATGGTTAAAAAATGCTATATAGAGACAGTTGAAATAATAAGACAAAATAGAGAATTGATTGACCGTCTGGTTGAATTACTCGTTGAGAAAGAAACAATGGATGGTGAAGAGTTTAGATCAGTCGTCTCTAAATTTACATCAATACCTGATAAAGAAAGATCTATTTTGCCTTGCTAAATTCTTAAAATAAAAACAAATATTAAATTTTTCACATGAATCTATACAGATTAATTTCAGGAAACTGGATGAATGGGCCTTTTGTCCAAGACAGAATCAATAAGACCATATGCTAACGCCTCAGACGGAGACATAAAGAAATCTCTATCTGTATCTTCTTGAATTCTTGATAGGGGTTGTCCAGAACGACTTGATAATTCCTGATTCAACTTATCCTTTAAAAAAAGAATTTCATCTGCCTGAATCCTTATATCACTAGCTTGTCCACTTGCACCACCAAGTGGTTGGTGAATCATGATTCTGGAGTGCTGCAAACTACTTCTCTTGCCCTTAGTACCAGCACAAAGAAGGAATGCTCCCATACTTGCCGCTAAACCAACACATACCGTATGTACATCGGGCTTGATGTGCTGCATAGTGTCAAAAATACCAAGTCCGTCATATACCGACCCTCCAGGTGAATTGATATAGAGGTAAACATCCTTTTCAGGATCCTCTGCCTCTAGGAAAAGCATTTGCGCAACAATCCTATTAGCGGAATCACTAGTAACTGGTTCTCCAAGAAAAATTATCCTTTCTCTGAGAAGCCTCGAATAGATATCAAAAGCCCTTTCCCCACGGCCAGATTCCTCAATAACTATTGGGATCATGTTGCATGCTCTGTTTTATTAATACTAACGGGGTCTTGAACGGAGCTAAGGTCAAATACTATTCAGTTCAAATCTGGTTAGCAACTTGAGTGATCAAAAGACAATTGCGGATAGCAAACGAGCTTTCCATAAAGCCTTTCCCCATGTCATCCCTGCCCTGTACAGAAGGTTAGTGGATGAGCTTCTAGTAGAACTTCACTTACTAAGCCACCAAAAAAACTTCCATACAGAAGGAATTTTCGCGGTTGGGCTTACAACAATTTTTGAGGTCTTTACAGAGGGGTATAGACCGCAGAAACACCAGGGTCCTCTTTTCGATGCGATATGCGGAAGCTGCGGCTTTGACGCCAAGAATCTTGTGACAAAAGCTACGCGGATGACAGAGCTCATCGAGAAACATAGTCTCGATGAGCTTAAGGAATGGATAACCGAAAATGGAGTTCAAGCGGAAGAGCCACTAAATCAGACAATCAAGAAGTTAAAAAAAGGAGAATTTCATTACTCAAGGTTATTAGCGATTGGGATCTCAAAACTTATAGAACAAGTAAACAAAAACAATAAAACAAACGAAATGGAATTAAAAACAACCACTATAGAAGTTGCTCAACAACTAGGATTACCTCACGAAAGAGTAGAGAAAGATCTTGCTCTTTACTTTGCAAACATTGAAAAATTGCAACAAGCCATTGAACTCATTAGAGAAACTCTTGAGTCAGAGCGAAACAAAAAATAAAGAATTGTTTGAGTTGAAGAGACATATTTTACTAACTATTTTTTCTTCTACGTCGGTCCTTCCAGTCAACAAAAGACAAATACAAGACAGACGTAGTTACAAACACCAGTAGAACTACTGCTGTAATGCCAAGAGCTTGATTAAGCTCCAATGTAGATAACCAAATAGGCACTTTTTAGAAATTTATAGAGCCATCTCCATTCCTTCCCCACACAACCATTGCAATAGAGAAGCTAAAAACTGCTGCCAGGGAGGCCCAAGCAAGGGTGAACAACATGAACTTAGTATCAATGAATCGATCTAAACAGTATAGGCTGCATCAAGATTACACGTCACGAGATTCAACATGACGTTTTCGCAATCGAACTCAGCAACATTGCTGGAAAGGCAAAAAACCACCCAGAGCTACCCTGAAGCAAGAGTTATAGTGCTTGACGACGACATAAACACGTTTGAAAGTGTTGCGAAGGCACTAAACAAAATAATCCCTGGCATGACTGAACAAAAAGCCTGGGAACTGGCACGTAAAATTGACAGTCAAGGTCTGGCAGAAGTATGGAGAGGACCACTCGAACAGGCCGAGCATTACCATCAACAGCTTCTAGCA
>QCGA01000031.1 GCA_003280095.1 Prochlorococcus sp. AG-363-O16 | reverse complement strand
CTCTTTGGCTCTTAGCCTAGCGGACTCACCCCAGTCTCTAAGTGTTGAGAACCTATCTATTGGAATAGTATCGTCAATAATTATTATCGTCTTGTCATGAGAGTGTTGAATTGAATTACAAAAATCTTTATAAGTTTGGTCGTATGTATGAAGACCATCTAGAAAAATAATATCAAACTTTATCTCTGAAGAGAGACCAAGAAAAAAGTCATCACTTTTTATTTGGTTAAATTCTATGTTTTCTTTCTTGTATTCTCTTATATCAAATTGAAAGTGTGGATCTACCGCAACTTTTTTAGGAAAATCTAATTTATTAAATGTATCTCCTCTATACACTCCTATCTCAAGATAACTTCTTGCCTTTAGAATTTTTTGAATACTTGATATCCTTTCAAAAGCCCTAGGCATCAACCCTTTTATCTTTAGTATTTTAAGTATATCAGAGTACTATCAGGATATAACTCAACTAGCAAACTTATTTATTAATTATAATGTTGTTCCTTATAGAATTTGAGGTGCTTTCATAAGCGATTCTTTAGATCCGACTCACTCACTCATCAGAAGCAATGCAAAGGTATAGCTATCTTCACGATTCCCCAATAGTTATTCTCTCTTTGGTAATTCTTCCCAACTTTTTCCAGCGAAGTTTGATTCCTGATCTTCATATATGCCCTATAGGCTGGAGGGTTTTGCGATGAAAAGTGAGAGCTTTCTCTGAGATGATGAATAGAATAAACCAATAGATTCAGTTAGTCGGGATAGACCTCTATAGGATATTGATTGACTGATCTGATAAGTACACTCAGGACGGCCTTTCCTCTCGGATTAACATTTTATTCACGAGTGAAAGTTTCACATTGTCTTTTTGAAAATATATTTCGAATTCGTTATAATATGATTACATTAATTTCAGAATACACCTTACTGTGGTGCAGGGGTAATGCACTTTTAGGACATTATTACAACATTGATTGAGTCTTGTTCTCGTAATATCTTTGAGCCTGCAGATAAATGACTCAACTAGGTATTAACTGAAACTGCAACCTTTATGTTCTTAACTAATAAGCAATCCAATTATCATCAAGGATATTGTGATGATTCCAATGGCTACAGCTATGCTTGTTCCTATTACGGCAAGGATCCTTTGCCTGCTTTTCTGAAAAATGCCAGCGATTCCTAGCCCAATGGCTAGTAGATCTAGTCCTGCGAATCCAAATATAAATAAGCCAATTATTACTGCCTCTATAGATTCCTCATCCATACCTCCAGGTGAAGAGCTTTCGACGATTCCAGCAATAGCAAAAAGTATGAAAAGCCCTAATGCTGTAGCTATTGAGATGGATAATGATGCAATCCCCAATTTTGACTGTCCAGTCCTTTCCATATTCTTGGAGGCTAATTTATTTACATAGAATCATAGTAAATGTTTAACCCTTGAGCAGAATATTGTTGGTTCTCTTGAATCAAACCAGGAGAAGTCGTATGGATTCACCTATACCCCTGTTGATAGCCCACTTATTTGGGTGAATGGGATATGTTCAAAATGACTTTTTAACAAGCGTATCAATAGAAAACAACTTACTAGGGTGTTAGCGATTTATCAACAAGATATCAACAGATTGGAATCTCTAAAACCCTTTCCACCAATAGAGGAGAAGTAGATATGCACTTTCAGGATATCAGTTCAATACCCTGGTAAGGATTGATTATTTAAAGGTTGTACTAATGTTTTTTAGCTACGAAGAACGTGATACATTTTGGAGTTCCCGACAACGAATCAAGGGAAGGAGTTGCCTCATATGACTGCCGAATGAGATTCAACTCGATTGAGCAACAAAGAAAGCGAGGATTTATTCCTATTTCTTCAGAGCGATTTGGACAGAACAGAGAATTCAACCAAATACGCTCGAATCAAATAATGGATCAAAATGGACAAAGAGAGGCATGCATCTGGTCAGATGAACCTTTTTCATCAATAGGGGATGATGTGTCTATAAGCTTTCTCTGCTCATATTTTTGATGGACAGATGTTGGGTGGATGTCTGTCATTTTAAAACAACCTACATATCGATATAAAAGATTTACGAGCATCAGGATGTGCCCAGAAGCGGTTTAAGCACTTTCGTGAGCGATTCTTCAAATCCGAATCCCAGACTCATCAGATGCGCTATTAAGTGGTAGTAATCATTTCGAATTTTCCAACCGTTTCTCACCAAATGGAGAATCTTCCTAACTATTTCCAACTCGGTTGGATTCTCAATAAGAAAACCATGTCGGAATGTGAATTGTTAAATGACCGTTTTCCAACTCTTTCCAACTTTTCGGGAAGTGAAATTCAATTGGGGCAGGAATAGTGCACTTCCAGGACATCATTAGATCTCTGAATGATTTTTGGTCAGCCAAGGGATGCTTGCTTCTTCAGCCTTACGACACAGAAAAGGGAGCTGGAACCATGAGTCCGCATTCTTTTTTGCGGGCTTTAGGACCTGAGCCTTGGTCAGTTGCCTATCCAGAACCCTGCAGGCGGCCTACTGATGGCAGGTATGGAGAGAACCCAAATCGAGCTCAGCATTATTTTCAATATCAAGTTCTTTTAAAGCCATCTCCAGGTGGAATTCAAGAGACTTATTTAGATTCTTTAAGAAGGATAGGTATAAACCCTGATGAGCATGACATTCGTTTTGTTGAGGACAACTGGGAATCCCCTACTCTTGGCGCTTGGGGTGTGGGATGGGAGGTATGGCTAGATGGAATGGAAGTCACTCAATTTACCTATTTTCAACAATGTGGAGGACTTGATTGCAGACCAGTATCGATTGAAATCACATATGGTTTGGAAAGATTGGCAATGTATCTACAAAATGTCGATAGTATTTGGTCATTGAGATGGAATGACTCTACAAGTTACGGTGATATTTGGTTGCCTTATGAAAGAGGACATTGCAAATTTAATTTTGAGCATTCCAATCCAGATAGACACAAAAAGCTCTTTGATCTCTATGAAAAAGAGGCTAGAGATTTGATAGAAAAAAGACTTCCCGCACCTGCCTTAGATTTTGTACTTAAATGTAGTCATACCTTTAACCTTTTAGAAGCAAGAGGAGTGATCTCCGTTACTGAGAGAACAGCAATTGTTTCGAGAATTCGAAGCCTTGCAAGGCATGTAGCTGAAAATTGGTTGGAAGAGAGAGATGCCTTAGGATTTCCTTTGAGCAAAACTAGAACGTGAAGACTAATACGATGAACATTTGATTGCCACTCAAGTAACTAAAGTTACTTGAGAATGATTCATCTAACTCTTTTTAGGGCATCTAATTAAACAGTTTGGTTCCAAACAGTAGATAAAATTTATGTGCCCTTATTGGGCTTTTAGTGTGAGGAATCTAATGAAACTTTTCCAGCAATTGCTGGTGGCTCCTGCTGCATTTGGCCTATTGGCCCCAATGGCAGCTACAGCCGCTGATTTAAACCTAGAAGGTGTGTCCGATTATTCGGCTGCATCTGAGCAGGTTTCAAGTATCTCTCAATTCTCTGATATTCAACCAACTGATTGGGCTTATCAAGCTTTGTCAAGTTTGGTAGAAAGCAATCAATGTTCAGCGCTTTCTTCTGGCACTGGCTTAGAGAGTAATCGTGCAATTACTCGTTATGAGGCTGCTGCATTATTAAATGCTTGCCTCGATAACGTTAGTGAGTTGAATGATGCAGGCCGTCGTCTGATCAAGGAATTCTCGCCTGAATTGGCAACTATTCAGGGACGTGTTGATGGTCTCGAGGCCAAAGTTGGTGAGTTTGGGGCTTCCCAGTTCTCAACTACTACAAAGATGAGAGGCACAGCAACCTTCAACATTGGTGCTGTTGATAGAGACAGCGCTACTGATGAAGCAACTGTATTCCAGTATGTTTATCAGTTAAATCTAAATACCAGCTTTACTGGTAATGATTTGCTTTATACAAGGATCAAGACTGGTAACGGTTCAGGTCCTTTCTCTTCAAAAACTTACGGAACTTATCTTTCTGCCAATAATGGCAATGGTGACGCTCTGAAAGTTGACAAGCTTTGGTATCAATTTCCAGTAGGGGATAATGTCAAAGTTTGGATTGGTCCAAAGATCGAGAACTACTACATGTTAGCTAGTACTCCTTCAATCTATAAGCCAGTGCTAAAGCAGTTTGCATTGGGTGGTAATGGTTCAACTTATGGTGCAAGTACATCACCTGGTTTTGGTGCTGCTTGGATTCAGCAAGTTGATCCTGGCCAACCTAGGTTTGCTGTTAGTACTAACTATGTTGCCAAGAATGGTGCCAGCGCTGATGACGAGAAGGGTCTGTTCGACGACAAGTCGAAATCTAATTGGCTAACCAAAGTTGAGTATGGCTCATCTCGTTGGCAAGTCTCTGCGGCAATGGCAGTTAAGCAGTGTGATGATGATGGTGGAAACTGTTTTGACGGTGGCTCCTACTATTCAACAAAAGCTGGTAAGAACCGCACTGGTGATTCAACCAATCTTGGCCTAAGGGCATATTGGAAGCCAGAAGAAACTGGTGCCATCCCTGCTGTATCAGTTGGTTATGACATTGCTAACATTGATGATCCTTCAGCTGGTGGTACAGAAGAAACAGCTCAGTGGATGGTTGGACTTAGCTGGAGGGACCTTTTCGTAGATGGGAACTCAGCTGGTCTAGCGTTCGGTCAGCGTCAGTACGCTACTGAGATAAAAGGAGGAGGAGATGATCCTGCAGATGATAATTTCATGTGGGAAGCTTATTACACCTTTAAGGTGTCTGATAACGTCTCAGTAACTCCTTCTATCTTCGGTGGTAGTGACACCTATAACGGTACAGATGATGACTTAAGTGGTGCTTTAGTTCAAACCACTTTTAAGTTCTAATCTGTTAGTTGAACCTAAAAAAGGTAATCTCTTTTTAGAGATTACCTTTTTTTATGTGATTTTTTACTTGAATTGAAGAATATCTTCTTGTGCTTAAATCATTTTATTAAATAAGAAAGTCTTAATTATTATCTGCTCTTTGAAAACTATAAAGAGAATTGAATATATTGAATCTAAATCTTGATAGGTTCTTACTTTTATCTTTTACCAGCAGTTTTCTCCTTCGCCTATTGGGATGCAGACGTCTTCTTCTTGTGCTTTCTTCTTGGCTGCTTTTGCTGCTTCGTCAAGCTTGCCTTCTTCATTGACACCCTGATCTGTGTTCCATTCCTTTAGCCCACCAAAGAAACCTTTCTGCTCTCCAGCATTACTTGGATTTGAGTAGAGAGTGCTTGAGGCAAGGATGGCAGAGGCAGCCATGAATATTGCTATAGGGGTCTGATTTTTCATTTGTCGGTTGGAGAAAACCTAACTTAAAAGTATTTTGCCTCGGAGACACATTGAAAAGAGGTAAATTTTATACCTACTCTTGTATCGGATTTTCCTCGATTAGCTTCCTAGTCTTTTGGTGAGATTTGAATATGCCTGAAAGATTAGATCAAGTTTAGGAGATCGACCATACTCGGAGAGAAGGCCTTTTGCTCCAGCATCTAGGCAAAAAAGAATTTCCCTATCTTCAGTTCTTCCTACGTAACTATGTATCCAACCCACACAAACTAGTCGAATTCCTGATTTCACTTCTTTTACGCAGTGAAGGTATGAACTTGGATAAATAGCAATATGACCTGCTGGGAGTTTGACGTCTTCACTCGATTGAATGGTTTGAATACATAACTCACCTCCTTTATAGCTTTCAGGGGGACTTAAAAAAATGGTAAATGAAAGATCACTTCTTCCGCTAGACATATATGGATTGTCAATATGATTCCCATACCCTTGTCCCTTAGTAGTCTTACTAAACATCACTCCATGAACCTTTCTTGGTAGGGCAAAACTCTTAATTAGTGGATCCAACCTTATTAAATTAATCATTTTTCGAGAATTTTTTTCAGCAATCTTAGAAACCTTATCTAGTTGCATGTTACTTTTTAAGGCGGCAGCATGACTACCAGCAGTTGACCTTCCATCGACCCAGGCATTTTTTTCTTTTAAAAGTTCATCACAAAGAGTTTTTGCAGCATCGCTACTTAGTAATTCATGTTTTAAGGTCTCCATTAACAATCACTCGGTAAATAGTTCAGAAAGATTAGACAGGCTCAACAAGAAGAAGCATGCATTACAATTGAAGGTATCAAATGATTGCCTGCGTTCTCTTTTTGATTGTCTTCTATAAGGTAAACAGTATTCAGTCACGTGGTTATCAAGTGGAAAAGCTTCGCAAGATTTCTTTAATTGGCTCTACCTTGGCCTTGGCCTTTATCAGTCCTTCTTTTCTTGCTGACTCTCAGGGTGCTTTCGCTAGAGAGGTTCGAGTTTTCTCTGGCCGGCACTATAATACTGATAAGAAAATCTACAAGAAATTCAATGATGAAACAGGTATTAAAGTCCGATTGTTTGAAACAACTGGTATTTCCTTGGTAGAAAAACTTAAACGAGAAGGTAAGAATTCTCAAGCAGATTTAATTTTACTGGTTGATGCAGCAAGGATAAATAAAGCGGCTAAAGAGGGGTTATTGCAATCATTTAGTTCCGCGAAGCTTGACAGGGAAGTTCCTGCAGAATATAAAGATCCGAAGGGACGCTGGTATGGTTTAACACGTAGACTAAGAGTGATAATTGCTAACCCTAAGATAGTAGATATAAAAAAAATCAGGACATACTCAGATCTTGCAGATCCCTCACTAAAAGGTAAAGTTTGTCTGCGAAAACGAAAGAATGTTTATAATCAATCATTGGTTGCAGGACAGTTAGTTTTGAGAGGTAAGGAACAAACAAAGGCTTGGTTGAGGGGAATGATTTCTAATGTTACCCAGCCTTATTTCCCTGGTGATATATCATTAGCAAGAGCAGTGGCGCAGGGTGGATGTGGAGTGGGAATAGTTAATCATTATTATGTTGCAAGGATGCTTGCAGGTGTAAATGGAGTCAAGGATAGGGAAATGGCACAAAAACTTTCAGTTATTACTCCAAATCCAGCTCATGTCAATGTAAGTGCAGGAGGGTTGGCAAAGTTCGCAACGAATAAAAAGGAGGCTATTCAATTACTTGAATATTTGGCATCACCAAACGGTAGTTCTGGTTTAGCTGGCCCCACTTTTGAACATCCTTTGAGAGGTTTTGGTGGTTCACGGATTCTTAAAAAGTTTGGAACCTTTAAACCTGACGGTGTAACCATTAGCCAACTTGGTGAAGCCAATGGTACGGCTATCAAGCTGATGACACAATCTGGTTGGAAATAAATAGCGAAGATTTGTTAGAAGGATATTGGTTGCCCTAATTACAATGGATCTTTTGGTCTGTTCATTAATCTTCGTAAGGTTAGAAGAAAACAACAATTTATACTTCATGATGAAGGAGAGGTGGCTGAGTGGTCGAAAGCGAA
>QCGA01000030.1 GCA_003280095.1 Prochlorococcus sp. AG-363-O16 | reverse complement strand
TTGTGCGGGCGAGCAGGAATGGATATCTTCAGTCGAAACAACTAATTTTTCCAGAGGCGGAGCTCCTCAGTGATCGATTGCGAGCTTCTATAGGACTTTCAATAACTCCTAGTGATTGGCAACGTTTAAGACGATCCAATCCTTCTATTGAGGGACAAATATTGTTGTTATATGAACGGATGAGCCGTAGGCTTTTCTCTCATGTCAGCTGTTCTGATGGAATAGTTCGAATGGACGGAAGTGAGATATTTGTGTTAAGAGACTTACTTGCTTTGGGGAGTTCTCTCCCTGAGATATGGGTTCATTTCTTAAAGGCAGAAGCTCATAGTTGGGCTAGTTGGGCTGAGCTTGATCACAAGCTTTTGCAATGGAGTTGGCAGCTCTTTCCATTAGATCCTTTTCAAAATTTTCATGGACTTTTTAAGAATCAGCCAGCAATTTTTATTACTTCAGCTGGGGAAAATACTGTTCTTCTTTCAGAGTTGAAGTCAATAGATTCCACTCCTAATGTGATTGTCAAATTGGGTGAATTTTCTTTAGAGGAACCTCTTTCACTGTTTGCACCTAGACGACAGCCTTTACCAAATACCGAAATTTATGCACGGCATCTGTTGGAGCAATCTCGACGTTTAATTCTTGGACTTGCAGGTATTACTGTGATTTTGATAGATGATCAACAATTGCGTTTGCAGCTTGCTAGTGAGTTGGCGGCGGAGTTCGGCAGGAGGGTGGTTCATGAAACGACTTCACCTGAATCAAATGGTGTTATTTGTTCAGGTTGGTCGTGGTGGCTTGATAATCACGTTCACCTCCCTCTACCAGAACAGTTGATTATTGGTTTGATACCCATCGCTAGTCTTGAATCTCCATTAATTGCTGCCAGAGTTGAGGCAATGAAACGTCAAGGTCGTGATTGGTTCCGTGAGCTTTTGTTACCTGAAGCCCTGCGATTACTTCCACCTGCTGTCGCTCCAATCAGAAAGAGTAAAGGGCGAGTTGCCATACTTGATGGGAGGTTGCGTGCGCGGAGCTGGGGAAAGCAGGTGTTGCGGACTCTTGAACCATGGACTCCATTGCATCGACTTATGCCGAATTCATCCGTCTAATCTGCTACTTCAACTAACTATTAATTAAGACCATGGGAGAAGCTCGTCGTCGAGCCGATCAAGGCCTGCCACCTCGGCAGATAAATAAATCAAAATCCAAGGATTCTTCTCCAAGAGTTGTTTCTTGGTTGCCTATTACTGTGAATCAGAAGAATCAGTTTTATGCAATTACTACTCGAGGAGCCTGGATTGGAATCGCTGCACTACTCATTTTCTGGATAGTGGTCCGTTTCGTAGGACCAGCAGCTGGTTGGTGGGTTCCAGCTGATGCTAGATAAATCAATTAAGGCTTCCTCTGGTTTAAGTTTTACCCAATCTTTCGAATTTCTTGCCGTGGATGTTTTAAGCAGCTGCTGATATTTGATTGTTGTTTTCTTTCTCCACTGCAGTTCGTGCAGCTGCGGCTATGGGTCGCATGGAATTAGCAGTCACTTCAGATCCCTCGGTCAATTTCTGGCGGACCAGCATTTCAATTTGATCTCGAGATTTAGGATTTTGCTCAAGCCATGTGATCGTGTTGTCACGACCTTGTCCAATATTGTCCCCTTCATAGCTATACCAAGCACCTTTTCGACATACGATGCTTGTTTCTTCGGCTAGATCAAGTAAGCAGCCTAGGGTGCTAATTCCACGACCAAAAAGAATATCGAATTCGGCGATGCGAAAAGGAGGGGCTACTTTGTTTTTTGCTACTTTCACCTTTGCACGTATTCCATATTCTTCTGTGCCTCGCTTTAGTGTTTGAATGCGCCGTATGTCCAGTCTTACAGAGGCATAGAACTTCAAGGCATTGCCTCCCGTTGTAGTTTCTGGATTGCCGTAAGTCACTCCAATTTTGAGACGTAGTTGATTGAGGAAGATCACAGTACACCCTGATTTCCCAATGTTGCCAGTGATTTTCCTCATGGCCTGACTCATCAGACGTGCTTGACTCCCTACTGCATGATCTCCCATCTCGCCTTCGATTTCTGCTCGAGGAGTTAGGGCCGCCACCGAGTCCACAACAACAAGGTCAACAGCTGCCGAGCGCACTAATTGATCAACAATTTCTAGGGCCATTTCTCCTGTATCTGGTTGTGAGACCAGAAGGTTTTCAATGTCAACACCGAGCGATGCTGCATAGACTGGGTCTAGAGCATGTTCGGCATCTACGAAGGCAGCCACCCCCCCATTGCGTTGTACTTCGGCGATCGCATGCAAAGTTAGTGTTGTTTTCCCTGAACTTTCAGGTCCGTATATTTCGACGACTCTTCCCTTGGGATAGCCACCTCCTAATGCAAGATCAAGAGTGAGGGCTCCAGTAGAGATTGTCTCTACGCGCATTCGGGAGGCGTCTCCTAAGCGCATAATTGAACCTTTGCCAAAGTTTCGCTCGATTTGTCCAAGTACTAGGTTGAGTGCTTTATCGCGCTCCCCTGATCGCTCTTCTTTTCGAGAGTCTTTAGAGGAGACTTGAGAGGTTTTTAAATCGATTGGCATAGCGACGTTTGGCGAAAAATTTGAAGTTCTGTAGTTGTTGTTGAATCTGCATGGGGTAGAAAGCGCTTGAAGAACGGAAGCGTTGCCGAAAAGGCGCTCTAGCAGGGATACAGAATGAACAACTTCAAGTAGTACAGACGTACGCTAACGAATCAGTGCCAGCTCGCCAAGGGGGTTGACAATTTTCCTTGATCTAATAAATAAATGCCATTAGGAAGATCAAGATGGTCGCTTGGTTTTATGTAGCCCCAGGTGGCTAAGTAGCAAGGTAAGCCTGATAGTTCTTGACAGGAAAGCACTGCTTTGAGGGTTGATAGCCGATCTTCTATAAAGCCGAGTAGCGGGTATTCAGAAACCAACTTCAATAAAACATTGATTTTGCTACCTGATTCATGGCCATAAAGTAACTTTGGAACAAGATCAAAAGATTCCAATAGCTCATTTGTAAATTCTGCACCTTTGGTTGTAAGGATTGTTAAGTCGACTCCTTCGGACTGAAGAAGTTTTAAACGCTCTATGACTTCATGGAAGGGACGATAATGGCTTAACCAGATTTCCTTGTGAGCAGCTATTTCGTTGCGGCGAACATTTTCTAGTGCGTTTTGAAGTTGGATTGGGTTCCACCCCCAAGCTATGAGTGCTTGTTGACATCGCAAATCATAATTTTCTGAGAAGTCTTTTATTCCTTTAAGTATTAATGGACTATCTGAACGAAGTATCTCGGCGGCCAGGAGGACCATTTCCCAGCCGTGATTAACCCAGGGCCTTAGTAGACGAAAGAGTGAAGGGACTTCTTCTGGCAGGGATGTTGTATCAAGGTTGGGATTGATGAGTTCGATACAGGCCTGTTTTGCGCTCCACCAGTATTCCTGCATGCCATCAACAATGACTCCGTCGAAATCGCAGATTAATAAAGGCCGACGATTCACCAAGTTCTTGGAAAAAAAACTGGGCCGCTAGGATTCGAACCTAGGAATGGCGGGACCAAAACCCGCTGCCTTACCACTTGGCGACGGCCCACTGATCCAGATTGAGACCTTGGGAAGATAGTCTCACTGGCCTCCAAATAGTTACACACAGAGGAGTGACCTTCGTCAATAAATCATTACTTGGTTGGTTTTGTTGTGATGAAGTTTTGACTCTTGGTTTGACAGCTTTTTGGTTGTGAATGTCTTGATAACCAAGGATTTACAAGTCCCTTGGCTAGGGAAACTGCCTTTTGCCAACCTTCTGGCCAATCCCTAAGTGTTGTTCCTCTAGTTTGAGCTTCTAGCAGCAGTGGTTGCAGGAGTTTTCTCGCTCCTCCACCAAAAGCGATTCCTGCAGGATGATTGGTCAGGGGGAGATATTGAATTGTTTTGGCATTTGTTCCACCGGCAAGTTGAATTGGTCCAGGTGGAGTGAGTGGACCGATTATTTGCCAAAGCCTTAGAGCGGGTTTCTCTGTGCTGAGATTCAAGTCTCCACTCATGGGGCGACCATCAAGTTGCCAAATAGGCTTTTGTCCATGTCTACGAAGACAGTTGTGACGTTCCCAAAGTTCTTGGGCAAGTTCTTCGAAACCTAGGTTATTTCTAGGATGACCAAAGCTAATAGCAAGGCGTTTAAAGGAGATTTTTGGAGACATCAGTGCTGTCACTGTTTGTTCAAAGGCTTGCAAACGTCCTGATGCAGTGTGAATCTCGACAGCATCTGGTTGAATTTCTGTAACCAATGGCCCAATATCAGCATGCTCTAGATGGATTGCTTGTTCAGTTATTAGTTTTAGAGGACAAGCGGGTAAGCAACGTCCACATCCATAACAGCGATTCAAATTGATTCCTTCGGTTTTATTTATTGCATCAACTGGGCAGACTGTTTGACATGGTCGGGGGCAATCTGTTGGACATTTGTGCGGATCAAACCAGGCTTTGCGGAAGTGGATATCTTTGCCATCGCTAATGCTGACCATTACCCATGGTCTTGAACCGGTACGGGCTTCAACCCAATCCAATCCTTCGCGTGCTGCTCTGACTACAGCTAGATCTGCCGCTAAATCAATGCAATGAACTCCTGCAGCTGAGTAAACAGCGCATAGATCAGTGATAAAGGGCAAATCGTGATTGCTTGCTCCACAAATTAACTTGACCCATGTACCTTCAGCTAAAGCAACCTCTGCGTAGCAAAAATCTTGTTGACATTTATCGCGGGAAATAGTTCTTAAGCCTCAAGGAGATTTTGCATTGGTTGCCATCGCAAATGCCTTGCACCTCCCATTTCTACTACTATTCTTAGGCGTTCCTCACGTTGACAAAGATCGCATAATGCGATGAGTTCAGATCGAGACAAAATTTGTCCTTCGAGAATCCATAGCAATACGGGTTTGTTATTACCGTCCAGTAAATGACCAAGTTGAGGTTGTACTTGCTGTACTTCACCTACAGCGGCATTTCTCCCGACTGTTTGGTGACCAAGGTGGGGTGGCCTAACTCCATGTAATTGAAATAAAAAAATCTCGGGATCTCCTAGTCCTCTTGCAGAAGTAAGTTCTGTTTTGTAGCCAGCAGCGCGCATTCTGCGAAGTAATCGAGTCTCGGCTCCGCCTTCTAAGGGAACGTGAATCGCTATACATTTTGCAGTCTCGAGTTCACGACGAAACTCTCTTCCGGAGAGCAACAGTGGCATGGATGTACCTTAAGGTTTAGGGAGTCTGGCAGTTATTGAAGTTATTTAAAAGGGACGGTCGTGGTGTAGGGTCTTAGTTTGGTTCACACATCTGTGCCTGTCCGCTAGCTGGGCCTCCAGAGTGTGAAGCAGGTTCGGCGTTTGCGCCGGATCTTCAGGCCAGTACAACCAAGGATTTGTTCTTTGTTTGTCGGGAAACTAACCGTTTTTTCGGCAAAGTCCCAGCCCGCTGACTTGTTCGCTAGCCCGTTCCGAGATCATTAAAGCTCTAATCATTCGTTTGGGGCTATTGGTTTTGGTCATCACTGCGTTCTTTGATCAGTACATTGCCAACCTCTGTAATTGAGGTTCTTTTTCACGCTGGCGTTACTTCCTCTCATGTCTATTGGCATCCTTGGCAAGAAACTGGGTATGTCCCAGTTCTTTGATGAACAAGGAAGAGCTGTCCCGGTCACATTGATCAAGGCAGGTCCTTGTCGTATCACTCAACTTAAAAACTCTGAAACTGACGGTTATGCCGCAGTTCAGATTGGCTTTGGTGATACTCGTTCAAAACTTATTAATAAGCCTCAACAAGGCCATCTTGCTAATTCTGGAGATGGGTTGTTGAGATATTTACGTGAGTATCGCGTAGATAATCCAGGAGAATTTGAGTTGGGAGCTGCCATAACAGTTGGTAGCTTCGAAGCTGGTCAAAAGGTTGATGTGAGTGGCGACACAATGGGGAGAGGGTTTTCTGGTTATCAGAAGCGACATGGTTTTAGTCGGGGTCCAATGAGCCATGGTTCCAAGAATCACAGGGAACCAGGATCTACAGGAGCTGGCACTACTCCAGGGCGTATTTATCCAGGTAAAAGAATGGCTGGACGCTACGGAGGCAAGAAGACGACAACTAGGGGTCTCACAATCCTTAAAGTTGATAGTGAGCATGACCTCCTAGTTGTCAAAGGTTCAGTGCCAGGGAAACCCGGTTCTTTACTGAATATCAGACCTGCCAAGCGAGTTGGTAGCAAGTCAGTTCAAGGAGGTAAAAAGTAATGGCAAACTGTGTTGTTAAAGACTGGAAGGGTAAGGAAACAGGTAAAGCAAGTCTTGATCTCAAGGTTGCGAAAGATTCCTCGGCTCAAGATTTAATCCATCGAGCTGTGCTCCGTCAGCAGGCACATAGCCGTCAGGGCACCGCATCTACTCTCACAAGGGCTGAAGTTCGCGGTGGTGGTCGTAAGCCTTATAAGCAAAAGGGTACTGGTCGGGCAAGACAAGGTTCTATTCGTACTCCTTTACGGCCAGGAGGTGGAATCATTTTTGGCCCGAAGCCAAGGGAATATAACCTTGGTATGAACCGGAAAGAACGTCGCTTAGCCTTGCGAACCGCTTTGATGTCTCGTATTGAGAATTTAGTGGTTGTCAAGGACTTTGGTGATGAACTGAAGACGCCTAAAACCAAGGAAATCACAGCAGCTCTTGTTCGTTTGGGAATTTCCCCAGATACAAAGGTCCTGATAATCCTTGCCAGCCCTTCCGAAGTGATTCGGAAGTCTGTGCGCAACCTTGAGAAGATCAAATTGATTGCAGCTGATCAACTCAATGTTTTTGATCTACTTCACGCTAATCACCTGGTTTTAGGTGAGGAAGCTCTAGCAAAGATTCAAGAGGTATATGGAGATGACTGAGCTCTTTAAAAATCGTTTTGCAGACGTCATTAGACGTCCATTGATTACCGAAAAGGCCACAAGTGCTTTGGAGCTGAATCAGTACACCTTTGAGGTTGATCACAGAGCTACTAAGCCAGAAATCAAGGCTGCTGTAGAAAAGCTTTTTGACGTTCGTGTCATTGGTATTAGCACAATGAATCCTCCGAGAAGATCTCGTCGCATTGGTCGATTTGCGGGCAAGCGCTCTCAAGTCAAAAAGGCTGTGGTGAGACTTGCTGAGGGCAATAAAATTCAACTCTTTCCTGAGTCCTGAGGTTTTCTAAAGTCATGGCTATTCGTACATTCCGTCCATACACACCAGGTACTCGAACAAGGGTCGTAACTGATTTCAGTGACGTTACTGGGCGCAAACCTGAGCGTTCATTGGTGGTTCCGAAGCATCGTCGTAAGGGTCGCAATAATCGAGGGGTGATTACTTGTCGCCATCGTGGTGGTGGGCACAAACGCCTTTACCGAATTGTTGATTTTCGGAGAAATAAGCATGGAATCCCTGCAAAGGTGGCTGCTATTCATTACGATCCTCACCGCAATGCTCGCTTGGCATTACTTTTCTACGCTGATGGTGAGAAGCGTTACATCCTTGCACCTGCTGGTATTGGTATTGGTCAAGAAGTAGTTTCTGGACCAGACGCTCCCATTGATAGTGGCAACGCTCTTCCCCTTTCCGCCATTCCTCTTGGCTCAAGTGTTCATAATGTTGAGCTATATGCTGGTCGTGGTGGACAACTTGCTCGGACTGCTGGTTCTAGTGCGCAAGTAATGGCAAAGGAAGGTGATTATGTGGCTTTAAAGCTTCCATCTACTGAGGTTCGTTTGGTTCGTAAGGAGTGCTATGCAACTCTTGGGGAGGTTGGTAATTCAGAAGTCCGTAATACAAGTCTTGGTAAGGCTGGACGACGGAGGTGGCTAGGTCGCCGTCCTCAAGTTCGAGGAAGTGTAATGAACCCTTGTGATCACCCTCATGGTGGGGGTGAAGGTCGAGCACCTATTGGGCGTGCTGGCCCAGTGACACCTTGGGGCAAACCTGCTCTGGGTCTTAAGACTCGGAAACGGAACAAGCCTAGTAATAGCTTGGTGCTTAGGAAGCGTCGACGTACTTCTAAACGCAGTCGAGGTGGGCGGGATTCTTGATGTCACCAAACCTTTCGACTTCTTTTTAAACACATCACCATGGGACGTTCACTCAAAAAAGGACCTTTTATTGCTGATAGTCTTCTTCGGAAGGTTGAAAAGCAAAATTCTGACGATGACAAATCCGTCATCAAAACTTGGTCAAGAGCTTCAACCATTTTGCCGATGATGATTGGCCATACAATTGCAGTCCACAATGGCAGGACGCATATTCCAGTTTTTATTACTGAACAAATGGTTGGACACAAGCTTGGGGAGTTTGCTCCAACAAGGACCTTTAAAGGTCACATCAAAGACAAAAAAGGAGGTCGTTAAAAATGATTGAATCTCCTTCAACTACTACACTTGCAACAGCTCATGGTCGTTATATCCGCGGCTCTGTTTCTAAGGTAAGAAGAGTCTTAGATCAGATTCGGGGGCGGACATATCGTGATGCTCTAATAATGCTTGAATTCATGCCATATCGCTCTACAGGGCCAATTACTAAGGTTCTGAGATCAGCAGTGGCTAATGCTGAGCACAATATGGGATTAGATC
>QCGA01000029.1 GCA_003280095.1 Prochlorococcus sp. AG-363-O16 | reverse complement strand
CAAAGTCCCCACCCATGTCTCTGATCCCTCGGTGGGAATACATTACTGACGACGCAAAAGCAATGAATAAGGGGGTTGTGCTTTCTAAGTAGTATCGTTAGTTTTATCAGATCTTCTATACCTGAAGAGTATTAAATCATGCTATTTAAGAACTCTAATAAGAATTGCCTTCTCTTATTTTACTGGTCTTAAATACTTGTGCTGAATCATTCCTTCGCAACCAGAATTGGTACGTATAAAGGTCCAATCTCTATTGAAATATGCCCATGCTCCATCTTTCCTTAGAGTGTAAATCTGCTCTCTATTCTTTACATGACATAGTGTTTTATCTCTAATACTTCTGATCCGCAAGGAAATGTCAATAGGAGACCTCACAATGTGGGACTTTTGCTTGCATTCTCTCTGGAATCTTCCATCTACCTCAATCTTATAACAAATTGCTTTCTCCACCTTCAGCAGAGAAAAACTAACAGCAGCAGCAGCACTAACTCCTAATGCGATAACAGCGCTGTGGAGTTTCATGATCAATTTAAATGTCTTCATGCTTATAGAAGTTACTTACATAATCAAAGTTTGCTTCTTTAGGATGAATTTTCCACGCATCATAGTTGACATTTTTGCCACCTTTGCCCCTCAAATATCTACATATTGTATTTCCCTTTCCTTGTAAATAGCGGTCTGTCAACGTCAGATAAGTTCTTTTAATTAAATTCATTTGTTCATGAGTAGATCTCTCTTTGATGCTCATCTTTTCTATTTCTTCGCGCATGAACACATTTTCGTTTAAATCGTTTTTATAAAGAGCACGCACATTGTGAATGTTCCCACCGCAAGCAAGAACCGAAAGGTGCATCCACCAAGCAACCTGCTCCAATGAAATTTCTTCATCCCTGTTTCTCAACCCTCCACCTAATGCAAAACCTAAAAAGAAGATTATTCCAATCCCAATCAGTTCCATGTTTTATTCAGAGCAACTGACTGACTACACCTACAGGATAGATAAAACGACCTGACTCGTGAGAAAGCAGTATGTTTTTGGGAATGTGCAAGAGAAGAAATTGATATTTCAATCCGATGATGCCAAGTCCTTGAAACTACCCGAATTTGGTTCCAGGAAGGACCATGTAGTCCCTACTTAACGGAAACCTCTCCGTTTCGACTTCATGTCCGTAGGCGTTTAAAGGCGTCCATAGAGGTCCAGAATTTCTCTGAATTCGGCATTCTTCCGTAGAGCGGAGGATTTTGTTTCGCTTTGAATTTATTCCTGATATTGCTTTAATATGAGAAAGAATAGTTATTTTCTAATTTGATTAAACAAGAAACTAGAACTAGATTGAGAGATTATAGCCTCTTTTTTGTTTTTTTATTAATTCCATCATTAATCGTGATTGAATGGAAAAGATACCAATGGCTTAATTGTGGTCAGCATATTCGCAAGCAAGAACAAATATTTAATAGTAAGATTGTTCCAAAAATAAATTCCCCTGAGAAAATTTTGAAATTAATAAATTTAGATAAGAAAAGATATATTAATCGCTTAGATATTAATTCAAGCTTTTTCTTGAATGACTTGAAAAATTTTGCTAAAGAATATGATAATTTGAGCACAAGACGTAAGAATAAAATACCACCTGAAATAACAGAAATTGTTGCAGCATATAATGAAATACTTAAAGAGGGTGAATTAATACGAGATGTTGCTAGTTGCAAGTCTGCTGCAAATAGAACATACAAAGAATGGATGATATTTCCTTTAAATGTTCTAATTGATGCAATTGATAAGAACATTTATTATGATAGATTCACTCTATAAAAATATCTAGTTACTTGAATTTTTGTAATAGCTTTGTTTGAAATCGCTTATTGGAGAGCGATTTGTGCGGGTAATTCGTTTGGTCCGGGAAAGCAAATTTATTTTGGCTATTCTTGTTGGATTTTTGATCTGATTTCGACTTGTTGCTCCTATGTGTTCCCTGCCCTCCCCTGATGGACTCATATCGATAGAGACCGTCTCCGCTTTTCATTTACCTTGCCGCTGCATGATTTAACTGGTTAGTTCATGCGTATCACTGCCTGGAAATGGATTAGTTAAGTGAATTTTTGATCAATTACTACGACATGTAATTTAGGGGATGTCGTAGTACTTTCTCATATCTTTTTAAAGCACTCCATATTCGTACTAGTGAAAGACCCAATCCAAGGCAAAACAAACAACGTACTTGGAATGGTAAGATCGGGAAATGGCATTTATTTGTTTGAGAGTAGAGGATGCCTTATGGAAGGATATACGCTCAATAATTTATTGAGCCAATCAATATATATGGAAATTGCGAAAAGATTATCATTAGAAAATGAACTTTGATCGGAGAAAATCTTTTCTATAAATAGAGAAAACTCTTCCAGTCCTAAGTTTCTAAGTTTAGTAACTCCATTGATGACCCTATCTTTAAGAAATAGATTTAGGAAAGGTTTCGTTGAGTTCATAGAGGAAAGTTGTTCCGCTATGGGAAGTTTATTAAATTTTATCTTGAGCAATTTATCAAGTATAGATTCAGAATTTAAATCATCAACTTTTTCCGAGGGCAAAATCGCCATCGCCGCTAGCAATAATTGCGTATGCAACAGAGGTGAATAAATTTCTACTCCGCATTCCATGCCAGTTCTATTTACCTGGCTTAAAATTCTTTCAGGAACGTAAGTAGTGATGTCCAGTAACTGTAGAAACCTCTTAGGATTATGTTCCCATTCATCCTGAAGGATTCTGAACTTGTGGAGAATATCCCTTAGAGGCTCTATCTTCAGCTGTTCGATGGCTTCCTTTAAAGCAACTGAATTTCCTATTGGATTAATATTAGTCCAATAGATCTTTGCCCAGCTTTCTGAGTTTTCATAATTGGTGATTTGGTGCAGGATATTTTTATGTCGCTCATGCTGTAAAAACAGCTCATCTCCCCCAAAGCTCCCAATGGCATTCTGATTTTGCAAGCCTATATTTTTCCCTAGTATATAGTTAAATATTAAGGAGTAATCTCCATTTGGCTCTTCTAATGAATCTGCTAGCTCTAAGTATGTGTTTACTTCTTCTTGCTCCGTAATAGATATTGCGTGATTTCGCCATCCACACTCTATGCAAATACTTTTTGTCAATTCAGCATTTGTCTCAGACTGGTATTCATGATGTAATGAATAGCCTGTGCGGCTTTTGGGATCCCAGCCCATTCTCTTATCTTGCTCAGCTATATAGTAAGCAATTAATGTTGAATCCTTTTGCCCATTAAGCATTACTGCTGCTTCACAAGGGACACATTTAATAATACTTTGTTTGATGAATTGATTTGTTATCTGTATGGGTTTGGATCTAATAACATCTAAAGAAATAGTGTGATCGTTTGAGCATAGAGTACCATTTGGGTTACAGCTAAAGAATCTGTCGAGAAGAACGTCCCCTTTCTTATCATGTAAAAGATATTGGCCTGGCTCAAGTTTCATTATTGGATGAACCGCAGACCCTGGGGATGGAATATAACCAAGACTAAAGTATTGCCCAATAGTGTCTGCATTGACACTCATTGGAACTATGGTGCTTAAACTTAGCAAAGCAGAGAAGTCAGATGAAAAGGCAAATATATCCTCATAATTTATATAGTAAAGACTCTTTTGGCCTATACGATCGCGCGCTAAAAGTAAAGATTCAGATAGATTTTCGAAAGCAGCGAATGTAAACATTCCATCTATACTGTGTAGGCCTTCAAAACCATAATTGCTTATGATCTCAGCTATTCTCTCGGCATTACTTTTTGTGCTGACTTCCACATTAAAAGCTGAAAGTAAATTATCTATTTCAGTACAATTGGAAATTTTTCCGTGAAAAATAACTTCCCATCTTTTATTCCTGCTAGTATAGATTTCCACCGATGAAAAATCGTTATTATTTCTCTGAGTACTTGAACACCCAACCCAGAATTCTTTGCCCCCTATAGGCCTAGATATCTTTTTAATCCTTTTGCATTCATTTGTTAGATGAGTTGATCCATTTATCATGCCTCTAATAATTTTTTCTCCATCAAGAGAATCTCTAGGTCTTCCTTTTTGCAATACAAGCCCAACGATTCCACTCATGTTGGAACTTCAATAGTGAATTCTAATATTCTACTACTGCACCATCTTTTAGTAGAAAACCGCATATAAAGTCATAGGCCTGCTGTCCGACGCAATCCTTTCACCCAAATGACTCATGGGAACTAAAAACTCCCCTCTTTAATTCTTAATCGGAAAAGAAATACTATAAAGCGATGTTGCTTTATGAGAACCTATTCCTAAAAAGTTTAAGAGTCTCTCCAACTTGTTTGTCTTATCAAATTCTAATAGAGGTTGATTTCTAAATCCCATGGTTTCTATAAAATCTTCTAGTGCATCACTAATTAACCTTACAACAATATTATTTCTTTTGGTAGGATAACTAAGTTGAAATCTAGGCAGCCTTGCTTTCTAAGCAACTACTCAAGCAATGATTATAGTAACAAAACTATTCCTTAATGAAAATAGTATTAATATTATCAATTAACTATGAATAGGATAATGGAACCTACTTGGAGCGCTTACTAGGACTGACGAGTAGGGGTCTAAAGAGAATAAAACAAATGACTAAAGCTAGACTCAGTGTAAAAGATACTGACCTTCCTGAGGTTCGTATCTCAGTAGAAATAGAAGTCCCAAGAGTATTTTCTAGGTCCATCTATGAAGAGGCTTTATCTGGTTTAGGTGGTTCAATGCGACTACCTGGATTCCGTCCAGGCAAGGTCCCCAAGCAAGTCATCATTCAGCAGATCTGTGCGACACGAATTAAGGCAATAGTACTAATGAAACTTATCGATCGTGCATAGAAGGAAGCACTGGTTCAAGAATCCCTTGAACCAACTTTGGAAGATGAGATAAAGGAAGAACTGCAATCTTTGGTGGATCGTTTTAGCCCAGATCAGAATATGACTTTAACGCTTGAAGCTGAGGTTTCTTCTAAGGAGAGAAAAGCTGAGAAATGGACCATAATCTTTCATGCACTACAAATAAATTGGTACTAAGACTAGTAGAAGAACACCTTTCTGGAGCTTCCTTTATCGTTGCCTAAATTTCTCTACATTAGCTCTAGTTTGTGAGATAGATGATTCTACTATTTTTATCATGTCAGGTTTTTTGAAGTTTGGACCCTTTAAATGTAATGCAAAAATATGATTGGATTCAATAGCCGATTTAAGAGATTCGAGGCTATTGGTAGAGTAATTATATTTTTGACAAGGCAATATGCTTATATCTTGATTACTATCAAGATAATTTGAACTCTTAATACCTGGACATATTGAATTTAGGCTTAATTGACCTCCTCTCCATACCTTTAGATCAATACCAGTTACTTTTTGAATAGCCTTGTCATTCCTGATCCATTCATAAGCACCCATATAATGGGCAAAGAATTTTTTCGTCGAGACTTTATTTGTGTCTGCAATAATTAATCCCTCATTTATTGGCATTAAATTAGGAGCGTACCTACTTGTAACAGCAACACTAAATCCTAGTTTATTTGGCAACCCTGAGATTGATTTTAAGATTAGAAGATCACTATCAAGAAAAACGGCAGTGCCTCTTACCATATTCTTTTGGATGAGAGTATTATATGTTTTAACTCGATAGTACATAGGACGATTTTTGTCTACATCAGGAGTCATTAGAGTTATAGGAAAATCCTTAAACTTTTCGCCAAAATCCTTATCTGTTAATAGAATCACTTCAGCATTTTCATTGCTGCGTAATATAGAGTTTATACACATTCTTACCAAGGCGGAATGGTCAAATAAGTTAAAATTGATAGGTTGAACATCAAAACTTTTAATAATATTCTTCTCGGGATTTTTTATTGGAACGTGGTATATGATAAAAGTAATATTTGAGTTTCCTTTGGACGAACCTCTGATGGGAAGTGTTATCTTTTCTCCTGATTCTATCATCTGAGATTTATATTCATTGGCGGCAGATGAAGCCCTACAAAGTATTGCCCATAAGGATTGACATAATTGCTTGCTATAGTGAAGATTTCCTGCCATATTTAGCTGCGAAGCATATAATTTACTTTTCGAGAGAATTGCTTCGTTTTTGCTTGAGTAAAGACCTGCCATCCATGATGCCCCCCCCTAAGCAGTAGGTTTTTCTGATTCTAATGGTTGAAGGGTTTTTCTCAATAGAATCTATGATTCGAAAGTTAAACAACTTGTAATCTGAATGAGCTTACAAGCTGTTTGATAAAATTTTTAAAATGCGCTCATAAATGAGGAATGCAATTGGTTTATGGATATTTTTTTAAGCTTGCAATGTAGACATCTGTCAATGAAATCCAGTTTGAATTTGCTAATCTACTTAGAATATAAATAATTTAGCTCTTAGATTTAAAAGTGAGAAAGTCTTCGGTGCCAAGGATTGAATTTGAGAAGAGAAGGGAATTCTTGACTTCATTGCCTGGAATGATTGATACAAATGAGAGGTTCCAATTGTTTAAATATGCATCTCAAGCAAAAGGAGCAGTAGTGGAAATGGGAGCTTTTTTTGGAGCCTCGACTGCTTGCCTTGCGGCTGGAATAAGTATTAACCCTGAACTGAGTGGAGGAGCCAAATTGATTTCTATAGATGCATTTAAGGTAGGTGCAAAACATGCTTTAGCTAAGCATGTTTTGCACACAGCAAAAAAATATAATCTCACTGATAAACTTCATATCACTGAGAAAGCAATTGATTGGCTAGCAGTTACAAGGCATTTAACCAGTAGATATGTAAGGCATATTGAATTTATACAATTTACTGTTAATGGTTCTTTAAGTAATCTTTCCATCCCAGAAAATATTGACCTTTTGTTTTTAGATATGCCGAAAGACTCCATTACGATGCATCCTGTCGCCAAAGATCTTCTACCTAAGTTAAATTGTCATTCTAAACTTATTTTTCAGGACTATGCATATTTATTTAGTGATGAATTAATAGCATATTTTGAATTGCTTGAACAAATTAATGTTATACGTTTGTGTACTTCTATTTCAACAAGCAATTTCTATGAAGTGATTGCAGAAAATCCTTCAAGGGTTGATTGGATTGGACTTCTTGATAGAAGTCAATCTGAGTGTGAGGATCTAATTAGCAAGGCGATTAAGCGTTGTTCACAGATAAAAGGTAAACACGACAATTGCATTATTGCACTTAAATTTGCTCTTGTGAATAGCATATTAAAAAGATCAGAGCATCTTGGACTACAATCCCAGAAAAGGATTTATAGTGTTATTAATGACTTATTGTTCAATTATGATAAGCAAGCTGTCAGCCTTATGTTGACAGAGCTTTTAACTAAAGATTTTGAACGTATGTGAATTGCAGTTTAAGCAATGATTTTTTTGCCAGTAACCTTATTTTCTCTTTAACACCTCAAGGAATAATTTAAGAAGCAAAAAAAAACTATAGGTAATTAAAATAAGTCTAAATTAGAATTAGAGTATAAAATTTGAAATTATATTTAAATACTTTGACTATGTAGCGTAGACCAAATGAGACAGAAATTCTCTTTTAACTGAAATCCTAATGGTAAATTCTAAAGAACTAGAATCTATTTTACACACTTAGTGTACGGTAAATTTTTAATGCGTTTAAATCTTCTACCAAATGATTCGGCAGTTATGTCTAGTATTCTAAACTTATTTTAGGAATAGAAATCATGATATAGATTAGGGTTCAGATTATAAAAGTCATGATTGATTTCATTAATCGGATTCAAATGTAGAATAATAAACTTTTTAGGGGAAACTAAATTTGTCATATTTATCAGAGCTTTTCCTATATCAAAGCAATGCTCTAAAGTTCCATATACTAATTTTTGCCAAAAGTACAAACTTGATCGATTACCCCCATAATGAGTTTGTCTCCATTCGGGTCTTTCCATTCAGAATCTTTGTTTTTAAACTCATTAAATTCCTTTGCACCCACAGCAACATCTCTGAAGGAGTTCTCGGAACAATTGATATCCATTGTGTAAAGGATGTCTTGCGTAATTTTGGTAGTACTTTTGGGGATGAATTTACTGAATACTCTTAGAGATCCATTTTTGTTTTTCTGAACACTATTTTTGTCCCATAATTGTTCTCCAAACTGATTTTTTGGAACTGCAACCCAATCATGTGAGAAAGCATCTATTTTTAGAGGGTAAAAAATAATTAAAAGTGACAATAGGCTAAGACAAGTATTTCTAATGTAGTTGAAGTTCATTGCAGAGGAAATGATGAATTGGAGATAAACCTATTTAAGCAGCAAGGGCAACTGCAAATATCCCACTAAAAATTAAAAGAAAGGAATTGACTCTATTCTTTGTTAATAGACACTAATCATCAAAGCATAGATGAAACGCCCTAACCCATTAGAATGTATTGCTGAACAGGTATAAACAAGGGCTTCCTCATCTAGCCGCGTCCTTTTTCGTTCTAATTCATCAGATCAACTAGATGATATAGATTACTGGTCTGGTTGCTTGCCAGTAATCTTTTAATGAAAGAACTCAAGACTGCTAGAGATTTCTTTGCTTTAGCCAAAGAAAGTTATAAACACGGAAAGTATCAGTTAGCAATAGACGCATTCAATCAATCACTTGCGCTTCACGAAGACTGGCAGTCTTTCCAAGGCCTTGGATCGGCTCTGTACAACACGAAGCAGTACCAATTAGCAATAGATGCATTCAATCAATCTCTTGAACTTCATAAAGACTGGCAGTCCTACCGGGGGGTTGGATCGGCGCTGTTAAAAACGCAGCACTACGAACCAGCAATAGACGCATTCAATCAATCACTTGCTCTTCACGAAGACTGGCAGTCCTACCAAGAACTTGGATCGGCTCTGTACAACACGC
>QCGA01000028.1 GCA_003280095.1 Prochlorococcus sp. AG-363-O16 | reverse complement strand
CTTTCCAAAGAACTCTGGGAATGAACCAATATTCAAGAGAATTACTCCTACAGTCACAGCATGAATGGCTGAATCAATGAGCAGATCTTCCCACTCATAAGTCGGTTGGTGTGACATTTCTTCTCGATCTCCTTGGCGAGCTGTTCTTAGGTCGCCTGAGGTATTGAATTGCTCTCAATTTTGAAGAAATTTAGTTATTGGGTGGGAATATATTTTAGCGTATTTTTTGTCCCATAGTTTCCAGAAAACCAACTATTAAAAGCTAGGGTGATTCTCGGATTGTGTCCCTTATTCTCCTCAACACCATGAAGAATATATGATGGAAAAATTATCAAATCTCCTTTTCTACATTTAACAGTAGTCATGAGATTTGTAGTTCGTTTATCTGCTGATAGAACCCTTGGTAGGCTGTAAATTGAGGGAATATAAAAATTAGTTGTACTTGGTTCAGTCACATATAATATGCCAGAAAGTAAAGAACAAGGATGTATATGAGGGTGATGGAATTCTCTGTATTCAGATATATTTAGCCATGTTTGAGTGACCCTAAATCCTTCAATCGTTCCATCCTTCCAGCCTAGGTTGCTTACCACATGATTAAGACATTGGTTTAACCAATTGTGAGTCTGCTCTAGTTCAATTATGTTTTTTTTAGAAGACGAACTATAAATAAAAGTTTTACCTTCTTTTTGCAATTGACCGTCTCTTCTGGGTACTTTGCTCCAATTAATTTTAGTATTGAATTCAATTATGGCATCGACAATTTTTTGAGAAGAGTGGAATTTATAGAGCACTTGCGGCGCTAGGGGAATCTTTTTGGCTATAGCTTCAGTGTTGTTGGTCAATTGATTCATGATCAATCCTCAAGATATTATAGTTCTTTCAACTATTATGTATGAGTAATTGACAATCTTGAGCTTCAACAGGACCAATGATTCCCGCGAAATGTCTCATCTGCAGAAGCCGAAGTAGTGGGTCGCTGATCTTTGGAGTTGAATTAGGTAGGTATTCAGTGGGATAAGAGGTTATATTCTTTGCAGTAATCCCAGCTCCAATTGCGACTAATACGATACCTGACAACCACCTATTTCCTTCACTAGATAATAAGCTGCCCATGATTAGTTTTCTTCAAGGTTGGCGCAATAGGGCGGAAATGCAAGATTCTTTGAGATAAAGGATTTTTTCAAGCTAATTCATATCAGGAAATCTCTTTCATTAAAAAGCGAGCATGGATGCTCTATAGCTGGCTATCTAATTGAATTTGATGGGATCTGAGGTTTGACTCAATATTATTGACTCCTAGTACTTTTTTCTATTGCTAAGGGTTAATCTGTTTCAATCATTGAGGATTGTAGATCTTAATGTAAAGTCATATAGTATATAGGAGCATGAATTTCTTTAAGAAAGAAATGCATGCTCCTATATACTAAGAAAACCATATAACCCTTTTCGTTAAAGGCTTATTAATTCTTGATATCTTTAGACATGCTATTAGATTAATGCGATTGCCACCCCTGCAAATGTAGTCATTGCTAAGATAATACTTTTCCAAGTTATTTGCTCTCCTTCCGCTTTGGAGAAAAATAGTGAAATCACCGGCGAAATGCTAAGGAGGGTCCACCCTAGTCCGATCGGTAGTAATAAGAAGACAGTTTGTTGTAATAAGATCCCTATATTAGTTCCTAATAAAGTTGCACCGAAAATCTTGAATCTTGTTTTGATAGACATCTCCTGGAATATATAGTTTAAGTTGGTTCTTGCGATTGGAAATAAAAATAATAGTGCTCCTAAAAGTCTTATCTCAGTTGTTTGAAAAGGTGAGAAATTAGAACTTGTCAACACTATTCTCGATAGTACTGCGGCTAAAACAGCAAATGATACTGATAACAAGGCAAAAGCAATTCCAAAACCATAATTTTCATCAGACATCACTTCATTATTTGGCCCATTTCTTTTTTCTTTTATGATGCCAATGAGAGATACACTAACTATAAAAGTACCTATCCAGGCTTTTATAGGGAGATTTTCATTTATCAACAAAACCCCTAAAATATTGGCTAAGATTGGAGATAATGCTTCAATTGACAGGGTTCTTCTAGTTCCTATTCTTTTCAGTGCATTTATATAAAGGCTGTCCCCTATAGATATACCAAGTATGCCACTTCCAAAAAGTATTAATATTTCTTGTAAATGTGCAAGCCAATTAAATGAAAATAGTATTGGTGAGAAAATAATCACTGCAATTAGATTTTTTATAAAGTTTAATTTTATAGCTGCGATCTTTTTTGCCTGCTCATGCCATAAGAAACAAGCACACGTCCAGGAAAATGCTGCTCCTAGTCCCGCAATTATTCCTAGCATTTTTTATTAAGGTCGATTCGATTAATCAAGGTAAAATTTCCCTTTCCTCCATTTTTGTCTCTGTAATAGGCAATTTGCATTCATGTTCTACAATTTCTCCACTTGGCATTCGTTGGGCAAACCTTGGCTCCTCTTCATGTAAGCCCTGCTCATTATCTTGGTAACTCCATAGCCACTTTCTATCCGTGAAGCTAATTTCACCCTTTTGAAATGAGATCGGAAGCATTAGGTTAATGCCTTCCCAATTGAGGACTACAAAGGCACCTTGATCAACTTCCTCTAAATTGGTTACAACAGAGAAGTCACCATTTAAATTATTTCTTATAGTTGCTTTGATGGTCTTGCCATCACAAACAAAATTTGAGGAAGGTGTAATGGCTATTAAAAGACTTAGCAGAAGCGTGAATATGTTCATAGCTGTTGTGTTTAAACGACTCCTAATTTCATTGCATCCTTAACTTTTCCTACAAGTAGGTCATCTATTTCATTGTCAGTTTGTTCTGCTAACCATGTCAAAGCTTGAACAAGGAAAACTTTCATTTGCTTTTTGAAAAGCTTCTTCACCATTAGGAAAAGTATGGGTTTAAGTAATAAAAATAAAGTACTGGTCATTTTTTAGGATTTCTTTCCCAAAAGGTTAGGGCAATAGCTTAAAAGTGGTTTAAAATTTATTCACTTTTCATCACTAGTGTGAAAAACTTTTTTCAGTTGGTTTTTGCCCTAGCATTTTGTGCAGGACCTGTTCTTGCTTGGGGTGGTGGCGATTGTCCATTTTCAAGAAATGGCGAGAATCAAGAAGCTTCTACTGAAAAAGTGGAAAAGGCAAAATCCTCCAAACAGAACTAAAAGGAATGCTGCATTGAAGCAGCTCAAACATGAATTATCAAATGTTGCTTGAGTGTCATGCTGCCGGGACAGAAATTACCAAGAATGAAGCGCAGCTTTTGGACCTTGAGCTGGATTCTCAAATTGCCAGCATTAAACTTTCTAGGATTCAGGGTTGTATACAAGTAGCTCCAGACCACATTTGCGAAACTTTTTTTGTTTGCAAAGGTAGTTTCTGGATCACTTGCCTTGCTGCAGTCCTTGATCAGGTAAATCCGGTCCCTATGGGGAAGAAATCTAGAGGTGCAAAAGTTTTCGATGAGCTGTTTAACAACGGTTATATAGGCAATGATTAAGCAATATATTTATCTTAAGAAGAGAATGAGAATTCTGATTAGAAAGGTTCTCAAGGACGTGAATTTGAATGGCTGACTTTCAATTTTCTGATGAGCAACTTTTAGAGATCAGAGAAATTTGGAGAGATATTAATTCTCAGTGCAAAGTTCTGCAGAAGCGAACAGGTTGCCCAAATAGTGAGATTATCAAAATGATCGATTCAGCCAAGAGCTATTGGGAGGATAAATGATCAATTTTGCAGACGTTCTATTTATATCTGCTTTCCTATTCGAGACCAAACTCTCTCTATCATGCTCTTTTGGACTAATAGTTAGTCCGCTCACTAATCCCAATAAATTCCATTTATTGATAGTTCTCTTCTGATTTCTATAGATGGATATTGTCTTTGGTATAAGACCATTCCACTTGCAAGAATTATGGACAGAATCAGCCAAGGAACTATCTCTTTCTTTCCTTTAAGCATTTTCTGGGGACATCATTTTCAGCACACCTAAAGAATAATCTTCTAGAAGAAATATATCGCATTTATGAATAAAGGAAAATATTCAAGGTCTTTCGATTCTTAATCTTTCATAGGTAGAAATAGGCTATTAGTCGAGGCTTACATATTGAAAAATCTATTTCATAGAACCTATTTAATTAGACCTGAGAAAAAAGAACCAGATTAAGACAATAGCATTTAGGGAAATTGTTAGGGAGATCGAAATGATCTTGAAGATTTTCCCAACTTCATTAGTCTGTGGATTCAACTTGATTCTTGGTATGAGTTTGTGTTTACATGTTTAATATTGAGTGGGAGTTTCATTCTAACTACTTTTCGTAGTATTTAGTAGTAATTTATGTGGTCCCAAGAAATTGCCGCGAGATTTCCTTCAAGTCGAAGCCTGTAATTCTGGAATTAACCTTTATCAATTTTGATTGTCAACGTCATCAAAAGTGCAGGTAAGAGTCTAAAGGTTAAAAAAGGAAAATCTCTTTTGATTGAAAGAAGATATGTACGACTGGGTTATGAAGGTATTGATAGTGGAACTCGAAGGCTAAAAACGAGAAAAGCAATGAACTAATGATTAATCCTATAGCTAGATAGAATTGTCGCCTTTGAAAGAGACTTTGATGAGAAATTAGACTTGACGTTAACATAAAGAATTAAATAAAAGATGAGTGAAATAGTTCTATAAATGTGGTTCAAAGTCTGCATCCAAGTTGGATCTGACCTGAATCAACCAATTGCCCAAGTCTTGATGCAGTAGTCTTCTCACATCTAGAGAAATTTAACTGATTATTAGCAATCCATTTTAAATCTTCTTGAGTAATAACTCCACTTGATATGGATGTTAGAAATAATTTGCCAATTCCCATTTTACAGAGTCCTCAATAAGAATATGAAGAGGATCTTTTATGGATCCTCAGAGTGAATGGATCGATAGAGTTGAAATGATTTGTTTCCATAGATCTAAACAATATCAGGAATAATTTGCTTGGTGAATGTGTATGTTCCAATAGCAGCAAAGATCCCGATCATTACCCATTTGGGGGGTTGAAGAGTGGCTTTGTTGATCATTTTCTTGGTGATGATTTTTTTAAACGATTCCAGGAATAATCTGACCTGTTGATACGTATGCACCAACTAAAGCCCAAAATCCCATCATGGCCGCCCAACCATTAATGCGTTCAGCAAGTCGAGGATTAGCGATAGCGTCGAGTTGTGGTGTGGTTTCCATTTGAGGGGTACGAAAATCGAAAGCTGCTCAAAATCGAGCTATTAAGAACTATAACAAATATATTACGAAGTGTGACGTCTTGTCTTGCTGTATCCAGTTCTTGTTAGGAAATCTTATGTATGAGGCAAGTGTATAACTGGACTCTGAAGGCATTGATTTTTTTTATTTGAGTCGAATTTCTATTGATGGCTATACGTTAAGGCTCAATATTCTAATAAAAAAAGATTTTTTTCTAAAGTTGGCCTCTATTTAATATATAATATAATTTATTATTGGGTTTGAGCTAAGTTATTTAAATAGGATATTTGTATGTTACTATTTCAAATAAGAGTCTAACTATTTAAGGAGCAATAGTACAAATAATCTTGTCATCCTCTCTGGTTCGTGCAATGAAAATACTTATATTTTATTGATTGATACTTAATGTCGGTTATGCTTTTGGATTTCGGCGAAAAGCTCTGGTTTAGTTAGAGTATGGCTATACCTTTTATTTTAGGGTATTTTATTGTTTCTATTGTGGCCCAAATTAAGCTCACTTTTCTTTTCGATGGTGGATGCCCTATTTGTCGCAGGGAGGTTTCCTTCCTGACTTCTAGAGATCATTTGAATCGTATTGCATTTGTAGATATAGATTCTCCTGACTACAAGCCAGAGCTTTTTAGCGGCATTTCCTATCAAGAAGCTATGGGAAGGATCCATGCAATAACTTCAACTGGAGAGGTGCTTAAGGATGTCCCTGCCTTTCGAGAGGCATATCGATTGGTTGGATTGGGTTGGGTCTATGCACCAACGACTTGGCCGGCATTGGGAAATTTAGTTGATCAGTTTTATGGGCTTTGGGCACGTTGTCGCCTTCCTCTTACTGGTCGGCCCCCATTAGATCAACTGTGTAGGTCTCGTGAGCAGTTTGATGTTTGATTATTCCTCTTGAATTCAGACCTTTATGCAAGGCTTTTTGTAATTACTGCATCGAGGAAAGCTTGATTTAATTTTTCTAGAGGATCATTGGTCCAATCATTCAGAGCAGATCTCATTGCACATGAACCATGTCTGTAGGCAATTGTCATTTCTAAGCCCGTCAAAATATGAGTTCCTAATAGGATTTGGAATACTAATTCGGGATTGCTATGTGGGTAATTCTTGAGATGATGGTCTACTTCTTGCAAGGCCGCATGAATAGTTAGACCCTTTTTTTTCATATGTGAGTCAAACGCTTCTTTTGCAATTGCTCCATATTCCTTTGCGCCTTGATCCGTAAAAATTGTTCCTATTGGTTTGTCTTGGTCATAGGAGCTCTGGTCTAGCTTAAGAAAGCTTTCTATTCTTGAGAGCCTTGACTCAAGTGAATCTGCTGGTTGCTTTTCGGATCTATTCCTTAGATGATCTGTAACAAAATCGGTCAATGTTTTTCCACTCTTAATTGCTTCAGCCTTAAGTTTAAGTAACAAATCCGGATCAATATTGATATTCAATTGAGTCCTCTCTTTTGCCATTAGCTTGCTGAGATCTCTTTGATTACACTTTATATTATACTAGGAAGTGAATTGGTATTGACTAGTTGATCTAGCTTTACTAGTCCTATTGCTTCGGTCGGCAATGGGTCTTTAATCCCTATGGTAGAAACCTATCATTGTCAGATAGATTTTTCTAATCAAAGTTAGAAATGTATTGAAAGTGAAAAAGGTATTGGTAATAATTTTCCCTAAAAACTTTTGATCTATTTGTCTGGAATTCTTTTCCTCGAATAGCAACTAAATTCATAAGTTTTTACTTCAAAATTAGCAAATTCTATAAGGAATGCTTTGCTGTATTTAATGGCAGGCTAACAAAGCCAGGCTTGAAAATAGCGGGAGAGTCGTTCTTTGAAAATGTTCAACTTTGAATTGTGGTCTTCCAGGTTGAAGAAGGAGTTATGGTGAATATATTTGCAGACTTTCATTCAAAAGCTTTTATAGAATCTAGTGCTCATATTTATGATCAAATAGAAATCACTTGTTGGATTGTTTAATCTGTTTGAAGTTCAAGTGGATTGACTGTGTATTTGATCTAGAGTCAATACAATTGCAAGAATATTTTGGCTACTTTTTTGGTGACAGGTTCAAATCGTGGAATTGGTTTGGAATATTGTAGACAGTTGAAAGAAAGAGGTGAGGAAGTCATTGCCACATGTCGATCATCTTCTCCAGAACTAGATGCACTTGGAGTAAAAGTTGAGTCTGGGGTTGATGTTAGCTCGGGAGGTTCAGTTCTAAGCCTAAAGAAGAAGCTAGGAGGAAGAAATATAGATGTATTGATTCAGAATGCAGGGATAGCTGAATTTAATTCTTTATCAAGTCTTGATCCCGAAAGCCTGATTCGTCAATTTGAGGTGAATGCATTAAGTCCTTTATGCTTTACAAAAGCGTTTCTTGACAATTTGGTAAAAGGGTCCAAGGTTATTCTTATGACCAGTCGTATGGGATCTATTGATGACAATACATCAGGAGGTTCTTATGGCTACAGGATGTCAAAGGTTGCACTTTGTATGGCTGGCAAATCTTTGTCTATTGATTTAAAGCCGAATGGCATTTCTGTGGCGATTTTGCATCCCGGGTTGGTTAGTACAGCGATGACAGGGTTTACGCCCAATGGAATCACTCCTGAGCAATCTGTTAATGGATTGCTTTCTAGAATTGATTCTTTAACACTTGACAATTCAGGTACTTTTTGGCATTCCAATGGAGAGATTCTTCCTTGGTAATGATTGTTTTATATTAATTCTTGTAGACATTGTCGTGAATATATTTTGGGCATTAAGGCTTTATTTAAGGAAATGATACCTGTTGATATAGCTAATGAATAAAACGTTATCTTTTTGAATGCTGGAGAAGAATTTTTTCTGACCATATAGGAAGTATCTTTGACTTGAGTAGGACTATTTCATTGGTGCCGTTAATTAGATTTGGCTTTGAGCTAAAGAATGCTAATAATCTTTTTGTGGTTTGATTATTGTTGATAACCTTTTCTTTGCATTTTACCTGATCAGAGAGTAAAAACTGATGATTAAATATTTGAATTGTATGATTAGTTTTTTTAATGGTAAGTTGCTAAACTAGCCGATAAACTTGTTGGTGTGAATAAGTTGAAGAGATTAACTTGTGACTTTGCTTTGAATTAAAAAGTCGTATTGGCTATCTTTATGCAAGGCCTTGAATCGCTTCCTTGAAGAGAACAGGGCATTCTCATGCTAAAAGTGTGGTAGGAAGGAGCATTTGAATTAGATACCTATTTCACTTTTTTCAATAGCAATAGTTGGGTTATGGCTGACGCTTTATTTGTCTAACAGAATTCAAACTGTACCTAGAAAGCTTGTGAGTGGAAACTCCTATGAGCTATAAATGCTTTTTGTTTTGGGTTTTAGTAATGCAATCGCAAGGTGGCTTATCAGAAAAGACTTTTCTAGAACGTATAAAACAGCATGCTGAAAGAAATTGGGCAGGCCTTACTGATCGTCAAAGGAAGTATGCCAAAAAGGCCTGGGGAGTAATAACTTATAAATGGCGATGGCAGATTGCCATGAACGTCCCATACCTTGCGATTTTTCTTTTGGACCGGACTATCCCAGCGGTTCATCAATTTGATATGGCTTTATTGGCGACGATTACCTCCAGACTTCCAATACCAGCTTTCGTATCTTCCTGGATTGGATTGGCATAGGTCTCTCAATCTGTGAAAATCGGTGAGGAGATGATTCATTATCAATAAATTCATCTAGATTGATTCATAGCATGGAGAATTCTTGTGATAAGAAAGCTAGTTAAATCCTTATATCTAGCGATTATTTCTATAGCATTTATTTTCATTTTATATGCTTCTTGGACAAGTTATGTGCTCGTCTCTCAATCTTCAAAATCAAGTCAAATTAACGAAGTAATACAGGATATGTATAAACTTCAAAAGTCTTTTTCTATTGATGTTGTTGATCTTACAAAGATTTTGATAAAAGATGCAAATAAAGATATAGCTTCTGAGAATATATTTATTCAAGCTGAAGATGAATACTCGACGGCGAAAAGTGTAATTCCTCAAGTTGTAGAACCTTTGCGTCCATCTATAAATAGGGACAACCCGCTGGGAATTGTTATTGAGCCATCGGAGGCAAGTCAAGATTTAGCCACTGAAGAGGAAGAGGTGTCGGCCTCAGAATTTTTACCTCCAGCTGTACATGGTGACAACCCGTTGGGAATTGTTATTGAACCATCTGAGGTAAATCAAAATTTGGATGATAGAGAAATGGGAATCTCTTGAATTACACTAATTGAGGTTTGTTCCTTATAAGAAGTCATGGGAAGTAAAAAAGAATCTTTTTAGACGTTTGAATTCAGTATTTTTGCCGTTATTATTTAATGTTAAATGTAATTTTTTCGTTTTAATGCATTTATAGATTGACGTCACTTCTGATATGCGAAGTTGTTTGGGCTTAAGTAAAGGTCGTGTTTTTTATAAGTCTTGGCACTAGCCATA
>QCGA01000027.1 GCA_003280095.1 Prochlorococcus sp. AG-363-O16 | reverse complement strand
AGATGTGTGTGACTCTCTATTCACATCAGGATTAATTCATAGATTAAGTAGTATTCAAGTAGAACTCAATCCTGGGATAAAAGAGCACAGCAATCTTATACATAAGCTTCTATTATCAGGCTTTATTTATTCAAAAGCACAAATCAACAGATCTGTCAGAAAGGAAGGAGGTTTCAAAGATTTTGCCGAATATGTATTCATTCCATCCTTTGATCCAGAGACTTTCTCAAAAATAAACTTACCAAAATCTATTAAAGATCAGCATTTAACATTGCATAAGACATACGGAAAAGACTCCGTAAGTTACAGTTATAAAGAACCAAACTTTAATCCAAAAGAATCACAAGACTTTAAACCACGAATAATCAAATATTCAACTATTCCAGCAACAGGAGTAATGAAAGGACTTTTCTCTACTGATGAAGTTATAAAAGCAAAACAAAGTATATTAAATTGCCTCGCCAAAGAACAAACACAATTTAATTTTAGTAGTGCTGCTGGCACTGCACCAAAAAACACTCAAAGACTGGCAATTCCATCATCTTTACTAAAGAAGCTGGAGCCTTCTTACTCTAAGTTTATAAGCGGAATATTTAATAACAAAGATTTCTGCAAAATACTCTTTAATAGTACTCGAACGTTATCAAATATCAATCGACAGGCTGCATACCAACTTAATTTAGAATATTTCAATGGAAAATATAGTTTGTATTCAAGAATACGACATTTTGTTGATCTTAAAGGATACTATTTAACTAGACATGTTGATGGGGTTGATACTGTTCTTGCGTTAGTTGTTCCATTAAATCCATACTCAAGTTCAACATCAATTTTAACACGAACAACAAGCGCAAGATTTCCTCAAAGGCCTAGATATATGAACAATCAAAAAAATACAGGAAGCTTCTCAACAGAATCAAAGGTTTCAATGTTATCAAATGATTTGTATCTGGAAGAAACTGACGACCATAGAGATACTAAAACCTTTAGAATTAACAAAGTACCTGTCTCACCTGGGGAAGCCATTATAATTAGCAATCCTGCATGTTATATATATGAACTAACTAATATTGAGTTAGCAATAAACAAGTCATGTATAGGGCATGCTTTATATCCTCCAATAAATGATATGTTGAGACCAGTCTTATTAGTTGACTATTTAATACTAAAAACAATCGATCAAACTAATTTAGAGAACAACGAAAAAATCATATGTAATACGACTGAATTATACGATTAATTAATACGTTACGAATTAATCAATTAAACTGGTTCAAAGAATCCTTTTGAAAGTAAGAACCAAAAAACAATTACTAATGGGCCTAATCCAAATATAATCAAAGCAAACTTTTGTGCTAGAGGGTTGTCATTACTATTTATTCCATCGTTTAGTTTCTCTAATTTTTTAAATTGATTTTTTTTAAGTTTTCGTTTAGCCATAAGAAAATGAATTGATTTATATATGATAATTAAATATAAGAAAATTAAACAATTAAAACCAATTAAACTTCCCTGTCCCACTATCTCTATGATTGTCAGGAAGGAACGGAAAATGATCCTCTGGGCCTAAAAGATCATCTATAATGCTTTGACCCTTAAATCCCTTAGAAAGTCTCTGATCCTCGACGGTAATATCTTGCATAGCAAGACGTTTTGAACTCACAGGTTGACCATTATTAATTTCAACAGCGGTAGTCATGTTTCCCAAAGGAAATAACAAAATGAATAAAAAAAGGCTAATAGCAAGTATGCGAATCATTAATCACGTCCATGAGCGGTTCTTAAGTCGCTAACGAATGAAAACTGAACTCCGGCATTAGATGAGCCCAAGTTTTGTATAAGTTTACTTGTTGCGAAGCGAGCTTGAGTAGATGCAAAAAGAGCTTGGGTGCGAGGTGTTGATGTCCGCCTAGTTTTGGCGACTGGCTTTGTTGGAGTAGTTGCTGTCATGGATATTTAAATTGCTTCTACTAGACTAGAGCGATATCACGAAGAAATACAAACTAAGAGATATGCAGTCATAAAAAAGACATAATAATCTAACTAACAGCAATTTTTATATAAAAACAGCCGTTAAAAAAATGTTAAAATCAAAATTTCATGTACTTGAAATACCTAATTGCTTTATTTGAGACGTATTCAATTCTCAATTGCATCGCCTTGTAAATCAAATTTACTTAAAAGAATGTCAATATCCTATGAGGATTGAATTATATAATAATTTATTATACTAAAGTGTTCACTTATTGTTTAGATTGATTAACCTAAATCATGGCTAACTTGATTTAATGAAACCCAACAATTTATCAATCAAAGAGAGACTTAAAATACTTGTAGAATCACTGGATGGAGAAGAGAATATAAACGAGACACTTTCCGAATGCAATAACGCAGAGGAAATGCTGGACATTCTCCTTGAGTTCTCCTCAAATTTAGAGCTGGATCTCACAAAAGATGATATGAAGCGAAACCCTCCAATTCGTGATTGGATTTGGTGGAAGAATAAAGAGGCACTAGTAAATCTTGGTGACAACAACCTTCGATATCAAGGAGACAGTTCAGGAAAAACAAGATGGGACCCATGGACTATTAGATTATTTAAGTTTTTGAAAATATGGCGTTAAATTAAATAGTTGTAGTTTCAAAGTCAAACTAGTTCTTGATCACAGACCAATAATTACTAAAGATATACATATCTATAAAGTAGTAAGATATGTTCAATTGTATATTTTCAAAAGACTAAATATATTTTTAAAGATAAACATTAAAATTAAGCTTTGCGTTTTAAAACAAAAAGAGCCAAAGACAATGACACGAATGAATCTATAACAACAAATAAATTGGCAGTAGAACTACCAGGGTCAAACCCTCCTGACCAAAAAGTAAATCCTGCGTGACCTATAAGCCATAAGATACATAAGATAATTCCAAACAATGAAGTTATACTAATCATTCTATACTAAAAAGAATAGATATCTCGAAGAGAGATTAAATCATTATTATAATTTCAATAAGAATTTTCATGTAATTTTCCAAAGAATGGTCTAACTTGTTTTGACATAACTTTACTTAGTCCTTTACGAGAATTTAATTTGATTCCAATTGCAGGTTTGATCTGATGACAATAATTGATTTCGTGATCAGCCTGCTGAATTTAATCTAATAAAATCGAAAATCAAGTAAAGACCAAATATAAGTCCAATATACAAAGGAAGCCTGGGGTATTTCGTTAGCAAATTATAGGGTTTTGATTTGGCTTCTTTCTTACTAGTCCTAGCAGGCAACCCTTGCTCTTTTCGCCTTTTGGCTTCTCCCATTGCATCATTGCTTCTACTTGCATTATGAACCAACTTTTTCAAAGACGAAGAATTTGCATAATATAAATGAACACTTCTTTAAAGAGTGAAAAAACAATAATTCCAGCAGGATCAAATATTTCGTTTCGTCAATTCGTTTTACTGAGTAGGAAAATCAAACTGATCAACAAAGAGAAAAAGGATTTTGTTCTCAACCGAAATTAGAAATTAACATTTAGCTTCTCAAAGAACTAGAGCACCTAAAAGGGTCTTAGAGAAGGAAACGTCTTTTAATTGACGAGAGAGCAATATTGAATTCCTTTTCTCTAGGTGCAAGGTTTAGAACGGACAACTTAATTATTGTAAAGGATTTTGTCTTAATCTCTCAGCCTATTAATCTTGAAGAAAATAGACGATGTGAGACAATGAAGATAGCTAGATACCACTGTCCATATTGCTCACCTCATCATCAAATTCATAAAGAGCGTTATGATGGAGTTCTAGTTTGTTCTCAATGCGGAGATCCTTTATCAAGAGTCTTCGTGATCAAGCCAACTCAAATAATTGCACTAATAGCCGCCTCTACTTTTATTGCTCCATTAATCATTTTAGCTTTGACTATAATCAAAGATTTAAATGAGCCCAACCCAAAAGAAATCATTCATACCATGACGAATATAAATCCTGAAATAGTTATTCTATGACCTGATTCCTATACATATTTACTTCCATTTTTTCTCAGGCGAAAAGTTATAACTTCAATGAAGTTGCTTGAAAGCAAATTTGCATAATATTAGTACTTGACTTCTACTAAACTGATTAAGAAATATAAGTAATAACAAGACTCTGATAATAAAGATAAAGAGAAATGAGCACAGATCAGAGCCGTAAAAAAAGAGCACTAATCCTTCTTGTTCTTGAGTTGGTTACTAGCAAACAGAACAAAACCACCAGCAGCCAAGACATAAGATCACATCAATCAGTAGGAGATAGTTCAAGCTGATCGTGGCTTTGATTCTGCCTGCTTTTGGAAGTAGGCCGTCAGATTCTTTATTTGCTCAGGCCTAAGGCACCTAATCCTGGAAGTCGCCGGTATTTCAAGAAGCGCACAAGCCAACCTTAAGATTCGTGGAAAGCCACTGTGGGAGTTAGGATTCGAACCTACGAACTAGTAGTCTCAAAGAACACAGCCAAAGGTCTATAAATTACAACTCAAAAAATAACCAAGGTTAAGTTGCAACCCAAATAGGAACAAAAATCTTTCTTCGATTTAAAAACGTCTTAACAAGAAACAAGAACAAGAGACTGCGACTAACTCCTAAACAGGTGGCGACGAAAGCCAGGCCAACACAAATAGGGCAATGTGGAAATCCCATTTGATTATCCGCGTATTCTTATTCTAGTTTTACATTTCAGAGAGAAACAAAGTGGCAAAGCTAATACTGGACCGCTTTCTCAAATTTTGAACACAAGTTGTTTGCTATTCTGCGAGAAAGGTATCAGAGCGACAGGATTCAAACCTGCGACCTAGTGCTCCCAAAGAATCTGTAAATATCTAACTTTTAAAAATTGAAGTAATAGTTTTAGCAACAAGAGCAATCGCCCTCGCCTGCTGTAACAGATATTTCAAAGGCGTCTGCAATATCTCTAAGCATTACAGCAACAAACTCTGGGGGGCATTGAAGTTCATTAATGTATCCAGCACATTGGTTTGCTATGTCCTGCATGCCAGGAAGAATAACTTTATCCACTTGTTCTTGTGTTGGTTGCCACGTCATTTGACAGTTGTCAGCCATTAATTAAAAAGCATTTATCGACCCATCATGACAGGGATGTTTGAACAATCGGAGCATAGTCATGGGGACAGAATTAGATCCTGTGACCTAGTGCTCTCAAAGCCTAGGCGCAAGATGATTGCAAGATCAATCGACATGTCTCTCGTGTTTTTTGGGTTCACTTTTGGGTTCACTTTTGGGTTCAAACCAAATACCCATTCCTAGAGAATCCTGTTGCCCCGACTAGTAATTGCAGTGTGTTGAGAGATTGGCGAGCAATCTCATTATTGGAATGTGCGCTCCTTACTAACTACTTGCCCCTATTTGTAAGGGTTTAGATGCCTTCCTGTTCGCCCCTAGCGACCCATGAAAAATTCTTAATAGAAACGCTTTTCTTGCGATCAAGCAGGGCATGCTGCAGATAGTTCAGCTAGAAAAGGAACATGGACCACCTCACTGCCACCTATATCAATTTCATCCAGACCATTGGCGTCTTGATTATCTTTGGTGTTGCGGCCTATGCGGTTAAACAAATGCTGCTTAAAACTGAGCAGCACATAGAGGCTGTAGCGGTGAGAATTGAAGAGTGAGCATGCTCAACACCTACTTATTATTGATAGCAGCCTCATGCTTGTAGGTTTTCCACTGCTCCTGATTTGGAAAGGCAGAAAGGACAACAAATAATTACTGAACGAGAAAGGAACTTTGATGACGACTCGTATGGCGAGGTGGAAGAAAATCTCAGGGATCAAGATCCAAACCAAGAAGATCGTTCTTACTTCCCTATTGAGGAGTCAAAACCACCGCATTAGTAAACGGAACCGTAATTAATTTACTAAGTGATTAACTCCGACTATTTGAAGCTCGCAAGATAGCTCTTACTCATTGCTCGTTTACAAGTGAAGACCTCATAAGGAGACTGCCAATAGGCTAACCTCGTATTATTAGCAATAAAAAGTCAGCCAAATTTAATGAATCAACTTCGTGCGGCTCACAATATAATAACCACTTTGATGATTAGTGGTTGTCAAAAATATGCGTATAAGGAGAAATATAATCTAATAAAATTATTTCTAGATGGTAATCCTAGATGCTTGAATTCATTACTTCCTACACTAAACTTTCCTATTAGTCAGAAAAATGATTTATTTCCCCATATGAAAGAATGGATCGAGTCGTACTTTTCTGATCAATTTAAAGTTAAACATCTTAAATTCAAGTCGAGTCAAGGAAGTATTGAAGCCTCAAATTCTCTAATAACTATAAATGATTTAGATGGCTCTGAACTAATAGCAGTAAGAGAGGATGGAGATTTCTATTTGGTGACATATAACAACAATGACTATCGTGTTAGCTTTCTTTCGGAAAAATTTGAATTCGTTCACTTTCGACCCTTAACTAACGAAACTAACTATCCTCTATTTTCTATAGAGGAACTACCCAATTCTTGGTACCGAGGAAAAATAAAGGGCATTAAGTTTAAAATTGATATATCGAAATCTAAATTTTATGGTCTTCTCTATTCAACAGATAGTATTAATAATACCAATAAAAAGTTATTGCTAGAATCTTTTCAACATATTTTACCCCATAAATCAACTGGCAGTTATGATGATATCAGTCAGATAATGAATTTTGGTTCAATTTCAAGAGATTTAATTAAATTAATTTTCACCGGGAGAAACAACAATGTTTGAACAATATAGCTTGGGTCAAGAACTAGAGAATATTTTAATGCGAGATCGATTAGAGGTTTTCCATTTTAATAGCTCTACAGATCAATCTACAAGTATTGCAAATTCAATTTTAAGAGATAAAGGATGTATGGAAGGAAATTACACTGAAGACTTTGGCTTAAAATGGACCTCATTGGTTCCTTCAGATAAACGATTAGCAAGATTACAGCTCCATAATTGGTTTCAAAGATTAAACCTTAGACCCGATGATTTTAGAAATAAGTATGTTTTAGATGCTGGGTGTGGAATAGGGTCGGTTTCAGAATTCTTTTTGCAATATGCAACGTTTGTATTAGGCGTGGACTTCTCTAATTCAATTTCAGTAGCAGCTAATAATCTAAGCCATAATCCAAAATTCCTTCCATTACAAGCTTCAATAGAGAGCTTGCCAATCAAAGATTCAACTTTTGATATTGTATGCAGTCATGGAGTTGTGCACCATACCAGTGATCCTGACAAGTCAATTTTTGAACTCTGGAGATTAATCAAACCTGGAGGTCGACTAGTCATTTGGGTTTATCCTGATATTCCTTTTATGCATAGAAGAAGTTTATTAGTTTATTTTATGTCAGACCATACTGTACAAGAAAAATTAGAGTTTTCTGATTTACTTTCGAGATGGGGGCATTTAGCAGTACAAAATTGGATAAAGGGAAAAGAGGTCTTGGAGCATAATCTTTGTTTCAGCGTTAAGAATGATCTACTAGATACTGTTGAACACCTTTTTGATGGAGTATGTCCAACTTATCATCATATATTGAATGAAGAATATTTTTCTTCTTTAGCTTCTAAGTTGCCCTTTGCCAAAAGAATTATCTTTGGTGCAGACATAGAAGAATTTCAACATCCACTTACTGTGACCATCACCAAAAGATTGAAATGATTTATATAAATAATCTAATTACTGTTGTTGATTTTCATATACATGTGAAATAAGTTTTTGGACGAATTCAAACATATAAGAGGTTAACTATCTATGGATATACAAAAGAAAGTTTCTGAAGAAGAAGTGGAAGCTATCAAAGGAAAGATGGTTGCTCCCTTAAAAGCGATTTGGGATGCAGTACTCTGCCCAGTTTGTTATGAATGAGCACATGATGTACCGCTTATTACTTAAACAATTCTTCTGGTGTCATTTACTCCAATCACACTGGTTTGAATATCTTTTGTAAACACTCGCGAAGCCTAGATCAAACAATCGTTCTTGAATATTCACTCCATCCTTAGAGAGTTCAGCAACGGTTCTGCCATATCTGTCCTTCGTAATCCTTCTAATCGAGACCTCTTCTCCAGCAACTAAAGCATTGAGGTAGTCCCTGGCGGCTTGAGCTGGGATGGGATCAGCTCTTTTTCCTCGTAGCTCTGGAGTATCAATACAGGCTAGTCGGATCTTTTCTCCTTTAGCACTGCTGCAGGTATCGCCGTCGTAGCAGCGATCGATGGTGATGGTGGCTTGAGCTAAGGCTGTAGGTGTCAGAACTAAGACGAGAACTAGGAATAGATCATGGGGTTTCATATCTTAAGTCCTTCACGAAATGCGGAGGTTTTGACTCCTCAATAGGGAAGTAAGAACGATCTTCTTAGTCTGGATCTTGATCCCTGAGACTTTCTTCTGGCTGAACATACGAGTCATCATCAAAGTTGCGTTCGCGTTTAGTCATTCGATCAAAATCCAGTAGCGAAATGAAGAACAGAGGTCATGACCTTGCCGAGCGGTTCAAAGTTGGCTGTGATGACTTTCTTGCTGTTTAGTGATTATAGAGATTTAAGACCTGGCTATTGTAAAATCATCTTTTTAATTTTATAAGTTACCTAGGCCTAATACTCGATTTCTCAAAGTTGTTCAAAGGTATTGCCGCGGCATCAGCAAGATTTAATTTGCGGTCTTCCATGCAAAGACTAAGTGAAAAGATTGGGACAAAGGGTTTCTTTGAAGGAGCATCTCAATCAAGAGACGAAATGAGGGGGTTTGTAACTGATCTGCTAATGCTGATGGATAACTTGAACCCTGAAGTTGAAGACTTGCCACCAGAGAAAGTTATTCGAGATTTCAATATGTATTTACTCTCTGGTACATATCATGAAAAATGCCACACGCGTATTAGGACATGCCGTATCACTTCTTCCTGAGAAAAATTAGCAAGATTCTCAATCTTAAGTAAAAAAATCATCAGACTAATCCTGGTTTTCTAAAGATTGCCATCTTGATATTAAGACATTTGACTTGGACCATCTATAATCAAAGTCACTAATAGCTATGTCTATTAGGAGTTCGTACAAGAAATCATTCCGCATATAACACTCCTGGATCACATGAGCAAAAAAATATACGTTTTGAAAATTGCCAATACATTCATCGAACCATCTTGTAGCTATCAAACATCTGATTCAATTTGCTATAGCTCTAGCTTCCTTAATGTCACTGGAGCCTTAAGTCTCAATGGATACACTGCACATTCTCAAGAAGTTCAATATCCTATAGGTCAATTTCTCAATCTCAAAAACCGTTCCAGCTCTAATTACTTACTCAAGAGAAAATCAATTGCTAGTCTTCTTAAATTAGAATTAGAATATTTAAAACACAGTACAGCTGGAAGTTACCTATTAGATGGACTTCGACAAGCTGAAATAATAATCTGCATGGGTGGATTATTTTCGGATTTAGTATTTACGACTGCTATTTATGCAATCTCAGAATTTTTAGCAGTTGAAAAACAACTACCATTACTTAGAATAGGAAATTTTGCATCACTTTCTAAATTCTTTAAAAAACATCATTCTAACAATGTAGATATACATAATTTAATTGATACTGACCCTATTCAACCAATGCTTGAGTGGGTTGATAATCAAGTGCTTCGTGAATGCCCCCATGAAGCAATAATGTTACCTGGAATGGATAATAAGAAGTATAGATTAAGTACCGATGCACTAAAACTTATCTTCAAACATCATCAACAATCAATTCAAAGGAGATCACTGTCTATCTTCTCCAACCCTAAATCTCTCAAACAAAGGATTTTAACTATCGGATTTGGTTGTCCGCAATCATGTACCTTTTGCCCATCAAGGTTATCTTTGGTGAAAAATTATGAATCGGAATTTTTATTTAAAATTATTCAACTTTTCAGCAAGTTTTCTCCAAACAAAAATTTTTATTTAGACCTTCTACATGCCGATCCTTTGACCAAGCCCGAAACACTTCTAAAACTTGCATCCCTTGCAATAGAATCTAATATAAAGTTAAATCATATAGCACGAATCCAAACAAGGTTGGCCTTTTTAAAGGACAATCGATTCATTGATTTATTCAAAGCACTAAATATACGTCTAATTTACGTGGGGCTGGAAACAATCGAAAATTCCTTATCTCGAAGCCTAAAAAAATATAATAATAATGCTCAAGATTTCATCGCAATAGCTAAAGAATACAAAGAACATGGGATTTACCTCAGAGGTAATTTTGTGATTGGTCTTCCTGGTCAAACCGAATCACAAATTCGGATCACACAAGATTTTATACAAGAAAATCCATTGCTTATTGGCAATATTTGTCCTTTCAGGCCTATACCTGGTACCCCAGATGGAGACATCTATTTGGAAAGATTAGGGAATATACTTCCCCCACTAGAAGCAGGTCAATTCCCAGATTGGTACACAAAAATGGATTTTTCGGCAGATGCTTATAGTCGGATATTTATGTCCAGATACGATACTTCTCCAGACAGTCCTGCACTTCAGTTAATTCCAAGTCCCATGAGAACTTCTTTCGTAAAAACTTTTCTTAGTGGAGAACATCTTGTAAGAAGTTCTTTCGAGACCATTAGTG
>QCGA01000026.1 GCA_003280095.1 Prochlorococcus sp. AG-363-O16 | reverse complement strand
CTTGTCTTAAGTGCAATGTCTTCAAAGGAAATCGCACACCCCAAGAAGCCGCTATGACTCTCAACAAACTCCCCCATAAACCATTAGGAAGACTTAGTTTTGAAGCAAATAAACATATCGACGCTGGGCGACACACTGAATGGAAAAAATATGTGATCGGCTGGCATTAGCAATACTTGAATGAGATCAATCCACTTCATGGGTAGTTAGTTCTTCCATCTGTCTTCTTTGCTCTTCAGCTACGCATGCATCCAAAAGCTCTTCTAATTGGCCCTCTAGCAGTGGATCCAAGGAAAAATTTCGTCCTAATCTATGGTCTGTAGCACGATTGTCTTTGTAGTTATAAGTCCGAATCTTTTCACTTCGATCCCCAGTTCCAACTTGAGCTCTTCTAGCTGAACTTTCTTTTGCATTTGCCTCTTCAAGTTGCCTTTCATATAACTTGGCTCTCAAAATCTCCATTGCCCTCTCACGATTTTGCAATTGAGATCTTTCTTGTGTACAGAAAACTCTGATACCCGTTGGTTTATGCAACAAGTCAACCGCAGTTTCTACCTTATTAACATTCTGTCCACCTGCACCACCTGAACGTGCTGTTGAAATCTCCAACTCTTTTGGTTCTATCTGAACCTCTACAGGGTCAGCCTCAGGCATAACTGCAATTGTCGCTGTAGAAGTATGCACCCTGCCCTGGGATTCTGTAGCGGGGACCCGCTGTACTCGATGCACACCTGCCTCAAATTTGAGTTGACTAAAAACTGCATCTCCCTTCACAGAAAGGATCAATTCTCGAAATCCACCTAAATCAGCCTCAGTTGCACTAACTGGTTGAACAGACCAACCAAGTCTCTGTCCATACCGTTCATACATACGCGCCAGATCACCCGCCCACAAACACGCCTCATCGCCTCCTGCACCAGCACGAATCTCTAGCATCACACTCCTCTCATCTCTTGGATCTTTAGGAAGTAGTGCCAGTGTGAGGCGATTAACAAGCTCGTGCTTACCAACCTGCAGTTGCTTCAGTTCTTGCTGAACTAAAGCTTCCATATCATCATCTCCCTTAATTTCTCCAAGAAGATCCCTAGCCTTCCTCCATTCATCCTCTAACTGTTGAAAAGCCTCATAATCCAAAACTAGGGGTTCAAGCCTTGCTCTCTCTTTGGCGATTTTCTCAAGTCGTTTTGGATCGGCTGCAACATCAGGGTCAGCAAGCTGCCGTTCAAGCATACGAAAACTTGCTGTAGCGGTATCAAGCCTTGTCTTGAAGGTAACTAGATCCATACCAATCAACTACAAAGACTTAAAGGTTCAAAAATTTCCCACCAAACCAATAACTCAATTTTCCTTTGAAGGCGAACCCTTGGACTGTTCTCCCTTTTCAGTGGACTCCTTTCCAGCAGTGGCTGAGTCAGTACTGTTCATTCCATATTTCCGCATAAATCGATCAACTCTACCCTCAGTGTCCAAAATCTTCTGGGTACCGGTGAAGAATGGATGATTACCACTCCAAACATCTACATGAATTTCTGGTTGTGTTGACCCTGTGGTCATTACAACCTCACCATTGCAAATAACTTTTGCATCTGGATACCACTTTGGATGAATATCAGGTTTCGGCATAGTTTCGAAATTGGATAGGGTAAAGGTAAAAATGGAATTAGCGCTTAGAGAACTGAGGTGCTTTCCGCGCCTTTTTTAAACCATACTTGCGACGTTCTTTCGCCCGTGGATCGCGACTTAAATGCCCCTCAGTCTTAAGAGGCTTTCGATTGTCAGCAGACAATTCACATAATGCCCTAGCAGCCCCTTGCTTGATTGCGTCTGCCTGTCCTGTAAGACCACCACCATAAACATTGACTAGGATGTCGTATTGACCAGCTAATCCAAGTGTATGAAGGGGAGACTTCACTGCTGATAGATATGCAGGATTGAAGTTCAAGTAATGGTCACCTGGCCTTCCGTTTATTGTTATTGCCCCCGAACCTGGCACTAACCTCACACGGGCAACTGAAGTTTTCCTGCGGCCTGTACCCCAGTAAACAACACTATTAGAAGTAGAACTGCTCATTTGGTAGAAGTGTCAGAGTCGAGCTTGAGAACGGTTGGCTTTTGAGCCTCATGGGGATGGTCTGCTCCCCTATAAACTTTGAGCTTGCGAAATAATTGTCGGCCAAGGGAATTATGTGGAAGCATTCCTTTAATTGCTTTCTCAACAATTCTCTCTGGCAAGCGATCTTGTAGTGACTGAAAGGTCTCTGTTTTCATACCTCCAGGTCGCCCAGAATGCCTTCGGTAAAGCTTTTGCTGGGCCTTATTGCCTGTCACCTTGACCTTTTCAGCATTTACTACCACTACAAAGTCACCGGTATCAAGGTGTGGCGTAAAGCTGGGGTTTGTCTTTCCTCGAAGGACTGAGGCAACTTCAGTGGCCAATCTTCCAAGGGTCTGATTCTCAGCATCAACCAGGAACCACTGGCGATTGAGGGAATCTAAAGATGGGATTGTTGTCTTGTTCATCACGCCGGCACGCCGGATCAATTTGCCCTGTAAAACGCGACAGGAGCTGGTATAGGAGCGAAAGACCCACAAAAATTCTAGGTCTTATCAAGACTCGATTATCAAGCTTACACTTTCAAGGTCTAATAAAGAAAGTGGTTTCCGCGAATCAACTAAAAATATCTAATCTGAACCAAGGGAAACCAGTCAACTCTAGGAATTTATATTTTTTGAGGAGGATCTCTCATCAATAGTGAGTAATGAGGCAAACAGTCGAACCATGCAGCATGTGAAAATATTTCTTGAGGATACCCAACTCGTAACAGACATAACCCTTTTGCAGGGGCAGCCTCCTTAACTTCCACTCGACGGCAATTCTTCCACCTATTTTCAAAAGTCTCTAAATCTATTCTGCATTCACCCAAGGCAACTAGTTGTCCTACCAGGAGGCGGACCATTCCATACAAAAAACCGCTTGCCTGGATTTCAATGACTAAAAGATCTCCCTGACGCTCTAGAGAAACATCCTGGATGGTTGTACAAGAATTAGCTCTTCGACTTCCTGAACGTTGGAAAGCACTGAAATCATGGTAACCAAGAAGACCCTTCAGCGCTAAACGCATAAGAGTCTCATCAAGACAAACCTGATAACGATGCCAACTCAAAGGAGAAAGAAAGAGATTAGGCCTACGCCCATTAAAGATTATGTATCTATAACGCCTATATATTGCTGAATAGCAAGCATGCCAATCAGAAGGACGTTCTACTGCTTCTAAAACCCTAATTGATGGTGGCAACCTTCCATTCAATGCTGCCGCCCACCGATTAACCGGAATTGGTCCAAAGCAATCAAAATGTACTACTTGAGCCGCAGCATGCACACCAGCATCGGTTCTTCCCGCTGCTACGACTTGATTCCTTTCAGAACAATCAAGAGCAGAAATTACATCTTCAATCACTCCTTGTACGCTTCTCCCCTCACGCTGACGCTGCCAACCACAAAAAGATGAGCCTTCATATTGCAAACTAAGGGCAAGTCTCATTGTCATAACTATATAATTTTATGCATTTTACTTATATTAATTACGAAAACTTAAAAATACAAATCTACTAATTAGAACATTTTTCAATATCAAACTAATTCTATTATTGCCATCTCAGCATTATCTCCTCTACGGGGAACAGTTCTAATAATCCTTGTATAACCACCTGAACGATCTCCGTATCGATCTTGGGCCTTGTCAAACAAGGCATGAACGAGCTGCTTGTCATAGATATACCCAATAGCCCTGCGACGCGCAGCTAAGCTGCCTTCTTTAGCCAGGGTAATCATTCTTTCCGCCTCATCTCTAAGAGCCTTCGCCCTGGCTTTTGTAGTTGTGACTCTCCCTTCTCGAATTAACTGAGTAGTCAATCCCCTAAGTAAAGCTTTTCTTTGATCAGTAGGCCGACCAAGCTTAGAAACTCTACATTGATGTCGCATCGCTTTAAGGTGTTTTTCTAAATAGAAAAGTGTGAGATTAGGCCGATGTTCGGCTCTGAGGAATTGAGATACCTATACGTTCAAGGGCCTCAATCACTTCATCAGCCGATTTGGATCCAAAGTTTTTAATTTCGAGTAAATCCTCATAACTGAAACCCATTAAATCTGAAACAGAATTCACTTGAGCTCGTTTCAAACAGTTGTAAGCCCTAACAGAAAGATTTAATTCTTCTAAGGGTATCTGAGCCTCAGCAGAAGGTTCAGGCTCGACTGGTTCTTCCTCAACCATAGTCACTGTAGCCAAAGGCTGAAAGAGCTCGATAAGCTGATTCGCAGCTTCTGCTAGTGCATCATCAGGAGTAATAGAACCATCTGTGACTATCTCCATACGAAGACGCTCTCGAGTAGAGCCACCTTCTGCTACCGCAGTCTCATCAATAGTGAAATTAACTCTCAGAACAGGCATAAAGACTGCATCGATCTGCAAAAGATCAATTGCCCCAATATCTTCACTAGTTCGATCTACAGGGCGATATCCAACACCTCTCTCAACATGGACTTCTAACTCAATATTATGCCCCTCATGGACAGTTGCGATAGGACGATCCCCATCAACAACCTGAACTTGCGATGAAAATTGCAAATCCTTTGCTTTGACCTGAGCAGGACCTGATGCGACAAGTCGTCCTATTTCAAGTTCCTGACTGCGGCTATTAACAGATAATTGTTTGCAGTTTAAAAGGATATCTAAAACATCCTCACGAATGCCTGGGACAGTGGCGTACTCATGATTTACCCCAGCAATTCTCACTGCTGTAACTGCGCTCCCTTCAAGGCCACCCATAAGTACCCTCCGGAGTGAATTGCCAAGCGTTGTTGCTTGGCCCCGCTCCAAGGGACCTATTAGGAAAACTCCTGTTTGAGCACGGTCATCAGAAACTTGATGCTCGACTCTGTCAATCTGGTATTGCAACACGGTCTGAAGCGGAGAAAGGGACTTTGAACCAAGTGGAAGTGAACGCGGGTCAGACGCGACGACGCTTCGGTCGACGGCAACCGTTGTGCGGGAGAGGTGTGACATCCCTTATAAGGGTGATCTCAAGACCAGCCACCTGCAATGCACGGATAGCCGTCTCTCGACCAGAACCTGGGCCTCGAACAAGCACCTCAATCTGACGCATGCCCTGATCAAGGGCCCGGCGAGCAGCAGCCTCAGCAGCAGTTTGGGCGGCGAAGGGTGTTCCCTTTCGGGCCCCCTTGAAGCCACTAGCACCAGCTGATGACCATGAAATTACTTCACCAGAGGTGTCAGTAATTGAAACGATTGTATTGTTGAAGGTACTTTGAATATGGACAACGCCATTTGGGACGTTGCGCTTTGACTTCTTAGAACCTGTTTTCTTGACTGGTGTGGCCATGTGATTGGGCCTATTTAAGGTGGTGGTGGATTAAAGCAACTGGAAGAAAGTTTATTTCTTCTTACCTGCAACAGTTTTGCGTGAGCCCCTACGAGTGCGGGCATTGGTGCGAGTGCGCTGACCTCTAACTGGAAGACTCATCCGATGACGACGACCACGCAAGCAGCCAATATCCTGCAAACGTTTTAAAGCCATACCCTCCTGCCGTCGAAGATCTCCCTCAATAGTGAAAGACTCCGTAGCAGCGCGAAGTTTCTGAACATCCCCATCGTCAAGGTCTTTAACCCTAATATCAGGATTAACACCAGTTTTGGCCAAAATGGTTTGGGCTCTTGTGAGTCCAATTCCATAGATGTAGGTGAGGGCAACTTCCACCCGCTTGTCGCGAGGTATGTCAACGCCTGCAATCCTTGCCACAGAAAATCAATCAAAAAGGGACAAATACCACATATATAAAGTGGTGGGAAATATGCCGGGTCAATTCAAAGCAAATGCTCTGTTATGAGTGACCCAGACAACACCAAGGATTAACCCTGACGTTGTTTGTGCTTGGGGTTGGTGCAAATGACCATTACCCGACCGTGGCGGCGAATCACCCGGCACTTCTCGCACATTTTTTTAACCGAGGCACGCACCTTCATAGGGTGTGGCACTCCAAATTCCAAAGAGAAACTCTACTACATCATTTAATTCAGAATATCCTCAATTCTGCTGTTGATCTCGTCAATAGTTCCCAAGGCCTCAACTGTCATCAAAAGACCTTTCTTCAAATAGTGATTTATCAAAGGAGCTGTCTTTTCACGATAAACATCCAAACGATGCCTAATCACAGCTTCATTGTCATCAGCTCGCCCTCTAGCCAATAGCCTCGAAATCAACTCATCATCAGTCAAATCAAGAAAAACAACCGCATCTAGAGGCTGATGAAGTTGTTCAAGAAGATTTGCAAGCGAGCGTGCCTGAACAACATTCCTAGGGAATCCGTCCAAGATCCAACCACCTACGTGATTCTTGAGTTTCTCTTGAACAATGGCAAGCACTAACCCATCACTAACTAGCTCCCCTCGATTCATCACTTCAGCTGCTTGTTGACCAAGTGGACTATTCGCAGTGACTTCAGCTCGCAGCAGATCACCTGTTGAAAGATGTAGCAAAGAATGTGCCTGGCAAATAAGTGCAGACTGAGTCCCCTTCCCCGAACCTGGAGGGCCAATCAATAAAAGTCGTTTTTTCTCCATCGAAAAAAATTAATAAATAGAAAAATTAGTCTTGTCTATTCACGAACAAGACCTTCATATCTTTGCGAGATAACATAAGTCTGAACTTGCTTGGCGGTATCTATAGCAACACCAACAAGGATCAACAATGATGTAGCACCAAGCCCTTGAAAAGTCTGAACATTTGTTGCCCTTTCTACTGCTGCAGGAATAATTGCGACTGAACCTAGAAATAAACCACCGAGCAAAGTTAAACGATTCTGAACTCCCGAGAGATAATTAGATGTAGCTCGCCCAGGTCTGACACCTGGAATTGCAACCCCTCCTTTCTTAAGATTAGAAGAAATATCAATCGGGTTAACAGTTAAGGAAGCATAGAAATAGGCAAAACCGAGAATTAAAGCGAAGAAAGTTATTGCATATGGCCAAGGATTAGAAGCTCCAGGATTGAGAGAACTAGCTGCTCTAATTAAAAAAGTATTCTTAGTAAAATTTGCTATTGTTATTGGTAGAAAAATCAACGCCGAAGCAAATATAATTGGCATCACCCCTCCAGCATTAAGTTTTAAAGGCAGATAACTCTGACGATTAGGCAAAAGACTAGATCCCCCTATTTGTCTTTTTGCACTGACGATTGGAAGTCTTCTTGACCCTTCTTGCACAAAAATAATACCTACAATCGTTAGAAGGAAAACAAATAAAAGAACTATAATTCCAACCACATCATTTCTGTCTCCAGTTTGCGCCTTTTCTATTGTTGAACTTAATGCTTTAGGCAAAGTCGCCACAATATTCAAGAAGATAACCAATGATGCACCTTGACCAATTCCTCGCTCAGTAATAATTTCACTAAGCCACATCACAATCATAGAGCCTGTAACTAAGGCCAAGGCAGTTTGAGCAACAAATGCTATTTCACTTAAATCTTCTATTGCATACTGACGCAGAATTAACGCGAAAATTATGCTTTGAATCAAGCCCCAACCAAGAGCGACATAACGAGTAATCTGCGCAATTTTTCTGCGACCAGCCTCTCCTTCGTTCTTTTGGAGTTCCTCTAATTGAGGCAAAGCTGCAGTAAGTAATTGAAGAATTATCGAGGCATTAATAAAGGGCAGTATCCCTAATGCAAAAATTCCAAGAGTTGATATTCCACCTCCAGTAAAAATATCAAGAAAGCCAATCAATTGTCCTCCTTGCTGAAGAAATCCTTGAAAGGCTTGTCGATCGATTCCCGGCATAGGTATATAAATGCCAAGGCGAATCAACAAAAGCAATCCCAAAGTAGTCAAAACACGGCCTCGCAACTCAGCATTACTGACTAACTGAGTAATAACTTCAGATGCACTAGGATTGCGACCCCGACTTACAAGCATAAAGAAAAGACGAATAGTGTTCTTGAAGAAATCCTTTCAGTTCAATCTATTTTTGAGAGTAATTAATTGAACCTAAAAAGATGATGATTAACAATCAATTTTTCATTGGATCTCACAAGTCCCACCTACAGTCTCGATCTTAGTTCTAGCTTTCTCAGTAAAAGCAGCTGCCTGAACAGTCAATTTAACCTTTAAATCACCATTACCTAGAACCTTCAAGGGAAACTTAGGCTTTGTCAAAACCCCTTCTTTCACCAAGGAATCGAGATTAACTATGCTCCCTTCTGGAAGTGAATTTAATGCAGAAACATTTACCAATGAGAAGTCTTTGGAATTAACAATGGTGAAATGCTTGAGCTTGGGAACCCTTCGATAAAGAGGCATTTGCCCCCCTTCAAATCCAGGTCTTGTAGGTCGGCCAGATCTTGACTTTTGACCTCGCATGCCAAAACCACAACTAGCGCCCTGGCCGGCGGCTATACCCCGACCTTTGCGTAGCTTGCGTCTTCTCGCTCCTGTGTTTGCCTTAAGTGAGTTGAGTTGAAGTGTCATTGTCATAAAAAATTCAAGAATAAATCTGCTCAAGGGAAATGCCCCTTTCCTTAGCAGTCTCCTTATGAGTGCGAAGACCAGCTAATGCAACCATTGCTGCACGAGCATTATTCAGGGGTGTTTTGCTTCCAAGTCTCTTAGCCAAGACATTCTTGATGCCGGCCAACTCAAGCACTGTACGAATCGATCCACCTGCAATAACCCCTGTACCTGGTGCAGCTGGACGAATTAATACACTGGCTGCCCCATCACGTCCATTAGAAAGAGTAGGAATTGAGCTATGTCTTGTAAGAGGGACCTTGACAATGTGCTTCTTGCCATCAGCGACCCCTTTACGGACTGCTCCAATTACATCACCTGCCTTACCAACTCCTACACCCACTTGACCACGTTCATTACCAACAACAACAATGGCTCTAAAGCTCATTTTTTTGCCTCCCTTCACCGTTTTCGAAACACGGCGTATTTGAACGACTCGCTCTTGCCATTCAGAATCTCGTTCTTGTCCACGTCTGTCACCTCGTCGCCCACGACGATCACCTTTCCCTCCACCGCCCGATCGACGCTGCTCTTGTTGACCTTCTGCTGCGGCGGGGACATCCGCTGCCTTTGGGACGTCTTTTGAATGTGTCTTAGTGTTTTGTTCTGTCATTGAAGAGGAGGAATCAGAATTGAAGGCCCGCCCCTCGGGCGGCATCGGCTAAAGCTTTCACTCGACCGTGATAAAGGTTGCCTCCTCGATCGAAGACCACCTGTTGAATGCCTTTGGCCAAGGCACGCTGAGCAACCAACTCGCCCACTGCAGTGGAAGCTTCGCAACTACCACCACTAGCCTTTAAGTTAGTACGCAGATCTTTGTCAAGAGTCGATGCTGCACAAAGAGTACTTTGTGCTTCATCATCAATGACTTGAGCATAAATGTGATTATTAGATCGAAAAACTGACAGACGCGGGCGATCGGATGTGCCTTGCAAATAGCGACGCAACCTTCTGTGGCGCTTCTGAGTTCGTTGTTTTCGGGAAAAGATCGACATGAGAAAAAGTTCGATAGGAAATAGGCAAATCTTTATTTCTTGCCGGATTTACCGGCCTTACGAAGGATTCGCTCCCCCTCGTACTTGATCCCCTTCCCCTTGTAGGGCTCAGGAGGACGAATAGCTCGTATCTTGGCTGCTTCATTCCCAACCAGTTCCTTATCAGGACCTGAGACAGTAACGTTTGTATTGTTTTGAACTGCAAAAGTAATTCCTTCTGGAGGAATCACTTCAACTGGGTGGCTATAACCAGCACTAACAACTAGATTTTTCCCTTTTACCTGTGCTCGTGAGCCCACCCCAACTATCTCGAGTTTCTTTGAAAAACCATTACTAACTCCCTCAATCATATTGGCAACCAATGTGCGACAAAGGCCATGCCTCTCTCGAGACAGCCTTTTCTCACTTGAAGGAGAAACCACTATGGAGTTTTCTATCTTAGCAATGGTGACGCCTTCAGGAAGCGTTCTACTCAATTCACCTTTTGGGCCCTTGATAGTTACTGAAAGCCCTTGAAGGGTAACGTCAACCTTCTCAGGGACTGGGATAGGTTGTTTTCCTATACGTGACATGGTAATAACCTCCTATTCAATAGACGTAGCAGAGAACTTCTCCGCCGACGCCTTGTTTACGAGCATCGCGATCGCTCATGACTCCCTTCGAGGTGGAAATGATAGCGACACCTAACCCTCCTAGGACTTTGGGAAGTCCACGAGTGTTTTTATAAATACGGAGTCCCGGTTTGCTAACTCGCTGCATAGAACGAATTGTTGGATGGCGATGTTTTCCGCTGTATTTCAACTCAAGGACTAGTTGTTTGCGCACTCCCTCCCCTTCTTCAGTAATCTCAGCAATGAAACCTTCTTGCTGAAGGACTTTTGCAATGCTGCGAGACATCCTCGAAGCTGGGATACTTGTGGACTGATGACGCTTCTCACTCGCATTGCGAATACGAGTAAGCATGTCGGAAATAGGATCGTGATTAGCCATAATGATGATCTTCAGCGAAGCTCAGTTACTGCGAAAGGGCATTCCCATCTCACGGAGGAGGGCCCTACCCTCTTCATCCGTTCGAGCACTGGTGACAATTGTGATATCCATGCCCCTGATTGAATCAATTTTGTCAAAAGTAATCTCTGGGAAGATAAGTTGTTCCCGTACTCCAAGGGTGTAATTGCCCCTCCCATCGAAGCTCTTTGGATTTACTCCTCGGAAATCGCGGATCCTAGGCAAAGCCAAGTTAATGAGCCTCTCAAGAAAGGCGTACATCCGATCACCTCGAAGAGTGACAGCACACCCGATAGGCATGCCTTGGCGGATTTTGAATCCAGCAATTGCTTTCTTAGCTCTTGTCACCAAAACTTTCTGGCCGGTAATCGTGGCCAATTCATTAATAGAAGCCTCTAAAGATTTTGCATTTGAGGCAGCTTCACCCAATCCTCTATTAACAGTGACTTTCATCACCTTAGGGACTTGATGAATATTGGAAAGACTTAAATCTTTCAGCAACTTAGGCTGAATAGTCTCTCGGTAGCGCTTTTTGAGTGACATAACTTGGGGAAGGATTTCTTCTGGACTTGGTCAGAAGAGGTGAGGAATTGAAAGGATTGGAGAATTTGGGAATCAAAGAGGAAGGAACCCTAAAAAGGGACTAAATGGAGTGATTAATCGATCATCTCCCCCGTTTTTTTCAGTCGTCGCTTCTTTGTCCCATCTTTAGAAACAACCAATTCCACTCGACTAGCGACTTTTTTTTCTGTGGAATAAATCATCACATTCGAAGCATGAACAGATGCTTCTTCAGTCACTATGCGCCCAGTTTCCCCTTCTTGAGTAGGTTTGACGTGACGAGTTCTAAGGTTGATGCCCTGAACTGTCACCCTGTTTTCATAAGGGAAGGTACGAAGGACCTCACCTGTCTTGCCTTTATCTTTTCCATTTATAACCTGCACAGTATCTCCTTTACGGATTCGCATTTTTATGCGTTGTGCAGGATTAGTGCTCTGAGTTGTAGTTGGCATTTAAATTACCTCCGGAGCGAGTGAGACAATTTTGGTAAAATTGCGCTCGCGAAGTTCACGGGCAACTGGCCCAAAAACCCTTGTACCACGAGGGTTTTTGTCATCATTAATAAGTACTGCTGCATTATCATCAAAGCGAATTGCGTTCCCAGTCTCTCGCCTCATAGTGGCCTTAGTGCGAACAACT
>QCGA01000025.1 GCA_003280095.1 Prochlorococcus sp. AG-363-O16 | reverse complement strand
TGTTGCCGCTCACACCACAGGGAACTAAGGGATTTAACCCTGCCTTTGACGTAACCCCTTCACACCTGATTAGTGCTCTTATTACTGAGCGTGGGATAGTAAAAGCCTGTGAAAATGAACTTAAGAGTTTATATGTAGATGTTATGAATTAATTGTCTCAATAACTTCGCAAATGAATAAGGATCCACCATCTTCACTTGTAGAAGAATTTCACGGTTCAACTGCTGTAGAAGGCCTTATACCATTGAGCAAAATTATTTACACCTTCCTCTATAGGTGTAAATGGTTGAAAACCTACCCATTCCTCTAGAGCGGAAGTGTCGGCAGCTGTTGACACAACATCACCGGGTTGCATTGGTTGGAAGTCTTTAGAAGCTTCGATGCCTAAAGCATTTTCAAGAACTTGAATGAATTGCATTAGTTCGACTGGTTGACTATTGCCAATATTAAATAATCTGTGCGGTGCATTAGCTGTCGCAGGGTCAGGATTCATTGGATCAAAATTTGGGTTTGAGGTTGCTGGTTTGTCGCAACAACGTATTACTCCTTCGACGATGTCGTCGATGTATGTAAAGTCTCTCTGCATTTTTCCGTGGTTGAATACTTTAATCGCTTGCCCAGAGAGGATTGCTTTTGCAAAAAGCATTGGAGCCATATCTGGGCGCCCCCAGGGTCCATAAACAGTAAAGAAACGAAGACCGGTAGCGGGAATTTTATAGAGATGACTATAGGTGTGGGCCATGAGCTCGTTGGCTTTTTTAGTTGCGGCGTAAAGACTCACGGGATGATTGACTTGTTGTTGTTCATGAAAAGGTAAGGCTTTGTTCCCTCCATATACCGAACTGCTAGAGGCATAAACAAGATGCTCGACGTTATGCTTCCTGCAACCTTCAAGAATATTTCCAAACCCAACCAGATTGGACTGAATATATGCCCTTGGATTTTCTAGGGAGTAACGAACACCTGCTTGTGCTGCGAGGTTTACAACTACTTTAGGTTTTTCAGCCGAAATGAGATTGAGTAAGTCTTCATTATCTTGAATATCCAGTTGATGAAAAGACCATGAAGAGGCTTGTGCTATTTTTTGAATTTGGAATAACCTTGAATTTTTTAGGGCTTGATCGTAATAGGCATTGAGATTATCTACACCTACAACTTTTTCACCTCTTTTAAGAAGCTTCTGAACCAGAGCTGCTCCAATGAACCCTGCCGCGCCGGTAACGAGAAAGGTATTACTCATGATTCGCCATCCCCAATACGCCAAAGGCGCAATCCAGATGTAATTACCGAGTCGACATTAATTATGGAGCGAGTGTCAAAAACCCATGCTGGTTTGCGCATGAATGTGGCGAGATTATTCCAATCAACAGACCTGAATTCTTCCCATTCGGTCAAAATGATTACAGCATCTGACCCTTCTACTGCTTCGGCAACACTGTTGCAGCTTACCCAAATTCCTTCGCTATAAAACTGTGTATTTTTTTCTGGTGCTTCCCATGTAGAAGGGAACCCTGGCTGTTGTTGAAGGTCCGAGGCGATTCTGTCTTCTTTAACCTGTGGATCATAAATGGCCAGGTGTGCACCTTCCTCTAGTAGATCTTTCGAAATTTGAATAGATGCTGCCTCCCTTGTATCATTGGTATTTGCTTTGAAAGCAAATCCAAGTATTGCAAGACGCTTCCCGGAGACAGTTCCAAACAATTTGTGAACCACTAATTTAGCGATTCTTTTTTTTTGCCAGGAGTTTATTAAAACCACACCTTCCCAATAGCTAGCTACTTCTGGGAGGCCAAAGTGATGACATAGGTAGACGAGATTGAGAATGTCTTTTTGAAAGCAACTGCCTCCGAAGCCAGGACCAGAGTTGAGGAATTGGTTACCTATTCGACTATCAGTTCCTATAGCAATTGCAACCTCGCGAACGTCTGCACCAGTAACTTCGCAAATTGCCGCAACAGAATTGATCGAACTGATTCGTTGTGCGAGAAATGCATTTGCGGTTAGTTTTGACAACTCACTACTCCAGAGGTTCGTACGTAGAATTTTCTTTGTTGGAACCCAATGGCTATAAATTGAAGCAAGTGCTTCAATCGCATTTGGATCTGATCCACCAATCAAAACCCTGTCAGGGATTTCCAAGTCTTTGATTGCAGAACCTTCAGCCAGGAATTCAGGGTTAGAGACTACTGAAAAGGTTCGAGATATATTTTTTGTTGTTTCTTTTGCTTCTTGAGCTGCCTCAAGAATTGCCTTGATCGTGGCAGCAGTTCTTACCGGTAAGGTGCTTTTTTCAACAACGATTGTGTGTCCTTGTGAGTATTGGGCGACCTGGCGAGCACATGCCTCTACCCAGCGCAGATCACTAGCTTGACCTGCACCTAAACCTTTATTTTTTGTTGGTGTATTGACAGAAATAAAAACAATGTCTGCATTTGCGATTGCCTCATTGATGTCTACAGAGAAGTTCAGGTTGCGTCCACGAGTCCTTTTGATGACCTCATCAAGACCAGGCTCATAAATAGGAAGCTGAGTGAGATCCTTACTGTTCCAAGCATCAATTCTCGATTGATTCAGGTCAACAACGTTGACCTGAATCTGCGGACACTTGTCTGCAATGACAGCCATTGTCGGACCACCCACGTAACCCGCACCTATGCAACATATAGTGCGAATACGAGGAATAGGCATGATGGTGAGATGTTGAGGGATGGATGACTAGACCTTGGTTAGATCTGTAGTTCGGACTATTCTTACAAGATTGCTGTAGTCATCTAACGAGAAAAGTTTATCTGTATGTGATTGACTAGATTCTTTGGAGTTTTTCAAAAGAGTCTTTAGGCGCCCTTCCCCTTTGTTGACCTCATCATCCCCGAGCACTATCGCGAATGGTGCGTTACTTCGATTGGCTCTTTTGAATTGTTTGCTAAATGATGATCCAGAGTTGTCGAGCTCTACGCAAAGTCCTTCTGCACGGAGTTTCATTGCAAGAATCAGAGCTATTTTTTTACCAAGTTCTCCTTGGTTTATGAGATAAATGTCTGGGTTTGATGTGGATGCGAACTGAGCGGCTTTGCTATTTGGGTTGGCTTTGGCGGCGGCTTCTATAACTAATATTAATCGTTCCATACCAATTGCCCAGCCAATTGCGGGTGTAGGAGGTCCACCTAGTTGTTGGATTAATCCGTCATATCGTCCCCCTCCACAGACTGTTGCTTGAGCACCTAGTTGATCACTTGTGATTTCAAAAGCAGTGTGGGTGTAGTAATCCAAGCCTCGAACAAGATTGGGATTAACTTTGAAAGGTATTTCAAGTGCTTCAAGCATATTCTTCACGTTTTCAAATCGGACTGTGCTTTCTTCACAGATACTCTCAATCAGTGTGGGTGCATTTTGTAGTAAGTCCTTCATTGCAGAGGATTTGCTATCCAATATTCGTAGAGGATTTGTTGTTAGCCGTCGTCGAGAGTCTTCATCCATTTGATCTTGTCGTGTCTCTAACCATTTCACGAGTTTCTGCTGGTAGTTTTTTCGGTCTTCGGAACTGCCCAAGGTATTGATTTCAAGCACTAGATCTTCAATTCCCAAATCATGAAGAAGCATCCATGCAACCCCAATAATTTCCGCATCACTGCGGAAATCTCCTACACCAATACATTCAACACCTAGTTGATGAAACTGTCTCTGTCTTCCTGCTTGGGGCCGTTCATATCTAAACATGGGCCCGCCATACCACAATCTTTGTGGACCTTGACTGAGAAGACCTTTTTGTAGAACAGCCCTAACTACAGAGGCTGTTCCTTCAGGTCTAAGGGTGCAAGATCTTTCTCCACGATCAATGAAGGTGTACATTTCTTTCCCTACAACATCTGTTTCTTCCCCAATTCCTCTATTAAAGAGATCTGTTATTTCTAAAAGAGGGGTTCTTATTTCTTTAATCCCAGCAAGATGGAATTGATCTCTTGCGATTTTTTCTACTGCCTGCCAAAGCAAAGTTTGTTCTGGGAACAGGTCTACCATCCCTCGAAGGTTTTGTAATTGGTTCACGACGTACCTACGATTACTCGATAGCCTGACTATTTGTTCCCATATTAGATGCTCATATATTGGATATTGATTTACCTTCAATATATAGAGCTTTGCGTATTCAGTTTGATGCTGAAGAGCATTTACTCTTAACTGTTGCTAGGGAGAGATACTGTCACGGAAATAGGAGATTGTGGGAGTCAGACCTTCATCAAGATTTATCTTAGGCTCCCATCCCAGTTCTTCTCTGGCCAATTTAATATCTGGTTGACGTTGTATTGGATCGTCTTCTCGTAAGGACATTTTTACGAACTTTAGAGATGGGTTGATTTGATCACGGATTTTTTCCGCTAGTTGTTGAATTGTGAGTTCAGTAGGATTCCCAAGATTGACTGGAGCACTGTGAGATCCATTCATGAGCTTTATCAAACCTTCTACTAAGTCATCTACATAACAGAATGAACGTGTCTGGAGACCATTTCCATAAATTGTTAGAGGCTTATGTTTTAAGGCTTGTACTATGAAATTGCCAACCACTCTTCCATCATTGGGAAGCATCCTGGGACCATATGTGTTGAAGATACGAGCTATACGTACTTCGCTACCATGCATTCTTTTGTAGTCGAAGCAAAGTGATTCGGCAATACGTTTACCTTCGTCATAGCAAGCTCTAACTCCTGTCGGATTTACGCAACCGTTATATGTCTCTGGTTGAGGGTGTAATTCGGGATTACCATAAACTTCACTGGTGCTTGCCATAAGGAGACGCGCTTTCACTCGTCTAGCGAGACCTAGCATGTTGTAAGTCCCCATGAAACTAGTTTTCGCTGTTTTTATAGGATTGGTTTGGTAGTGGAATGGCGACGCAGGACAGGCGAGGTGCCAAATCCTATCTACTTCCAGTTTGATAGGGTCCGTGACATCGTGACGAATCAGCTCGAAGTTGGGGTGATGGACCCATTGTTCAATGTTCGCTTTGCGGCCAGTTAGATAGTTATCTAGACATATAACTTCTTCTCCCTTCTTCATTAATCGGTCTATGAGGTGAGATCCCAGGAAGCCTGCCCCTCCTGTTACTAGGTTTCTAGGTAAATAGGCAGGCATAGGTTCAATACGAGGACCTGACTGGATCCAAAGTAGCTTCTCAAGCAGAAAGAACAAAAGTCTCTTTGAGGGAATTTTTGATCAAAGATTGAGAGAAAAAAACAACTTGAACCATTCGATTTTAGTTCAAAGACTTGTTGAAAGGTCCCTAGAGTTGCATCAATAAAAAGATTACTTTCTTATCTGAATGAAGCATTATGCAAACCATCTGATTTTAAGACTGAAGTTTGAATAAGAATTGGCTAAAGAGATGGACTCCTCTTGTAATGAGATTAACGTGGAGCTATTGGGGATCATTGAGGAATGTCTGAGCTGTTGATTACCGGCGGTTCAGGATTCATTGGGAGCCATACCTGTTTGGTTTTGCTTGAAGCTGGTCATCGGCTCATAGTGATAGACAACTATTCAAATAGTTCTCCAAGGGCATTGGAGCGTGTTGCTGAGCTTGCTGGTGTAGCGAATAAAGAGTGTTTAAAAATTTTTGTAGGAGATGTCCGTAATAGTGAAGCTTTAGATCTCGCATTTCGATCAGCAGAAGATCGCATTGATGGTGTTATTCATTTTGCTGGGTTGAAAGCAGCAGGTGAATCCTTCAAGAAACCTCTTGAGTATTGGGATGTGAACTTAGGTGGAACACGTTGTCTCCTGGACGCTATGGTCCGTCATTCCTGCCGAACGATCGTATTCAGTAGTACGGCTACTTTGTACGGCCATTCAGCTCAACTTCCTATTACTGAAAATGCCGAAGTAAGACCAATCAATCCCTATGGGAACAGTAAAGCTGCTGTAGAAATGTTGTTGGCTGATATTGCCTCTCATGAGGCTGGTTGGCGAATTGCATGCTTGAGGTATTTTAATCCCGTAGGAGCCCACTCTAGTGGTGAGATAGGTGAAGACCCTAAAGGAACCCCAGACAATCTTTTCCCTTTTATTAGTCAAGTAGCTGTTGGTCGTCGAGATCAGTTATCTGTTTTTGGTGGTGATTGGCCTACTCCTGATGGTAGTTGTATACGTGATTACATTCATGTAATGGATTTAGCGGAAGGGCATAATGCTGCATTGGACGTTCTTCAAAGGGAGAAACCTCAGTTGCTTACTTTGAACTTGGGAAGTGGAGTTGGTTATTCTGTTCTTGAAGTCGTCAGGGAATTCGAAAAGGTTACTGGCAAGAAAATTCCTTACATCATCAGAGCTAGACGACTTGGTGATGCTCCTTGTACGGTGGCTGACCCAACAAAAGCTACCAAGTGCCTTGGTTGGCAGACCAGGCGAAGTCTTTCTGATATATGTCGCGATGGCTGGAGCTGGCAGAAGAAATATCCGTTTGGATATGACCCTCCTCAGAAATAAGTTTTCTTTTCTAGAACCCTAGCTATATATATATTTATCTTGGCAAGTCGTAGGGTCATTAAGTTGCTTAATTATCTTGTCCTGGCGTAACCCTCGCCGAAGTCTTCTTTTATGTGCCTGCCTTGATGTGGCTGGTTTGATTTTGGTTTTAGTTGGTTTGGCAAGTATTTGGGCTCTACCCCTCATAGGTCAATTGGGTTGGATCGCAACTGCGATTGCTTCATATCTTCTATTCGGTTGGTTGTTGGGTACATACACTGTTTTGAGTTGGCGCAGCCTACCAAGATGGACGCTTGTTCAACGTTTGGGGCTTTGTTTTTTGGCAACCTTGATGTTGGTTGCAGTTCTTAGATGGGTCATCAATCCTTCTTTAGAAGTTTGGTTGGTTTTTAGGAAAATTCAGTTACTTTGGCTTTTCCCTGCAACTCTTTGGTCTTTTTTGGTGCGTGTGAGTATGCGTAGAGGTGCTATTCAGCCTGAGGAACCGAAGTTAGTTCTTGTCTCTAGTCAGGTTGAAGCGAAACAGGCACTTCAGGCCTGGCAGAAAACCCCAAAAAGATTCATGCCAAGATGGTTGCCGGCTGATGAAGCAGCCATTCTTCGAGGGCCTTTGGTATTGGCTGTGTCCCCTGACATCAGAAAACAAAGTGCCTATCAGCGTTTATTCGAGGATCTTGAGCAGCGAGATCCTCGACAGTACAGTCTCACAACACCACTTTCACTAGCGGAAAGACAACTGGAAAGATTGCCTCCAACTTTATTGCCAGAGCCGTGGTTAAGTTATTCGGAAATCCCTTCAAATGGTTTGTTTAGTGCACAGCGACAGTTGAAGAGAGTCGCTGATGTTGTTTTGTCTCTTGTGTTGTTGACATTGACCTTCCCTTTGGTGCTCTTGTCGGCTTTCATTATCTGGATTGAAGATCATGGACCAGTGCTTTATGTTCAGGAGAGAAGTGGTTGGTTGGGTCAGCCTTTTAAGGTTTTAAAACTTCGCACGATGCAGGTTGCCTCAGAACATGCTCCTGTTACTTGGACAATGCCTGGTGATCAGCGAATTACAAGGGTAGGTAGATGGTTGAGACGTACTCGATTGGATGAATTGCCACAGTTGATCAATGTATTACGAGGTGATATGAGTCTTATTGGCCCCCGACCCGAACGGCCCGAAATAGAGCATGAACTAGAAAGAAGCATCCCTCATTACAGAAAGCGTCATTGGATGAGGCCTGGGCTAAGTGGGTGGGCACAGGTATGCTCCCCTTATGCAGCAAGTGTTGAAGATTCAGAGTTAAAACTCTCTTATGACCTCTACTACCTTAAAAACTTCAGTACATGGTTGGATTTATTAATTCTTTTTCGCACAATTAAAACTGTCTTAAAGGTCGCAGGTCGATAACTGCAAATGCACCAAGGTTTTAGATTAATGGAATGTGAATGAACTCAATAGACAAGAACAATAGGGTGGTGTTAGTCCTGTCATCTTTATTTGTGAAAGCTCTTTGCTTGTGTAATTAGCTGATCCTATGGGTAATTCTCATCTTGTTCTTGCGGGAGGAGGCCATAGCCATGTGTTGTTGCTTCGTCGTTGGGCAATGCGCCCTAAGGTTCGACCAGAAGGCTTAATTACGCTTATTAACCGTAAGAGTACGCTTCTTTATTCAGGAATGGTCCCAGGTTTGATTTCTCGGGAATATGATCTTCAGGAGATTGCAATAGACCTACGAGCATTGTGTGATCAGGCAAGAGTGTCATTTGTTCTTGCAGAAATCACAGGTTTAGATCCTACAAGAAAATATTTGAAGCTATTAAGTCGACCTCCGATAGCTTTTGATTTGTTAAGTCTTGATGTTGGTGCTGAAACTCAGGTAAGAAAAGAAAATATCGATTTGGAAGTGCAATCTGGCCTGATGATGCAAATTAAGCCATTGGAAACAGCGCTTGCCTGGTTAAACCATCAAGATTTGGAAGCTTCATTACCTTCTCCAAAATCTTTTAGAATAATTGGGTCAGGAATGACTGGTATAGAGGTGTCAATTGCATTACGTAAACGTTGGCCAAATAGACATATTTTGCTTCAAACATATCCTGGTAAACCCATTGAAATTTTTAGGAAGGCATTAGCTAAATTGCAAATTGAATTGGTTAGAATGAATGATGATGTTGCTTCCATTCCTACTCTAATTTGTACAGGTAGTAAAGCGCCAGACTGGTTAGCCGAAAGTGGCTTGGCTGTTGACAAAGTTGGCCGTATCTTGACAAGAAAAACGCTTCAAGTTCTTGGTCAAGATTCATTATTTGCATCTGGAGATTGTGCAACTATTGAAAATGAACCCCGACCTCCATCGGGTGTATGGGCAGTTAAAGCCGCTAAGCCATTGGCATTGAATCTGGAGCTTTTTGCTGAAGGTAAACCACTTCTTGATTGGAACCCTCAGCATAGAAGCTTGCAATTGCTAGGTGTTCATTCCACTAGGAATGTATCTTTGGCTTTCGCTATATGGGGTGGGGTCGTTCTCGGCCCTAATCATTTGTTTTGGGTTTTCAAGCAATTTATTGATAGGAGATTTATTAATCGAATGAAGTTAACCAACCTTATGGCGAACAGTTCAAGACAAGTTCTTAAAAGAGATAATTGCAGAGGTTGTGCTGCCAAACTACCTCAATTTATCTTGAAAGATGTACTCCAGAAAGTTGAACATAATGGCTTACTCTCTCAGCCTGAGGATTGTGCTGTTATTTCAAGTAATGTTGAAGGTGATACTCTTTTGCAGAGTGTTGATGGTTTTCCAGCTTTAGTAAGTGATCCATGGCTAAATGGTCGGATTAGTGCCATACATGCTTGTTCTGATTTATGGGCAAGTGGGGCTACGGTAGTTTCTGCGCAGGTTGTTGTGCGGTTGCCAAGAATAGATCCTTCACTTCAAAAGGAACTATTGTTTCAGAGCTTAGAGGGTATTCAATCTGTTCTTAAGCCGCAAGGGGCAGAGATTATTGGTGGTCATACCTTGGTGTCCGAAGGTATGTTGATAGAGCCTTGCAGTTTAGCTGTAGAGATTGACGTTTCTGTAAATGGGAAATTATCTAAGGGCAAGCCTTTATGGACAAAAGATGGTTTAAATCCTGATGATGTTTTGTTGTTAAGTAGATCATTAGGTAGCGGAGTTCTTTTTGCTGCAGCCATGAGAGGTGGGGCTCGCCCAGAGGATATTGACAAGGTCATCAATGAGATGTCGACCAGTCAACATTTCCTGATGGACCATCTTTTCGAAGTCCAAGTCAGTAATCATGGTGAAAGCTCAATTAGTGCGGCGACTGACGTCACAGGATTCGGGTTTTTAGGTCATCTTGGGGAGATGATTACAGCAACTAATTCCCGTCGACATTTGTCAGGAAAAAGACCTTTGAATGTAAAACTTGCTGCAGATTCAATACCTTTTTTTAGAGGGACAATGTCACTTTTTGAGGCTGGTTTCTGTAGTACTTTGGCGCCAGCCAATAGGAACTCCTTGAACCTTTTGAAATCAAATCGTAATTCTAAGCCTTTAATTGAAATCGAATATAAAAAATATAGTAATAGTTCTACTCTTAGTAAAAATTTAATTCTAGAACTTCTTGTTGACCCTCAAACATGTGGACCACTTTTGATTTCTTGTTCGGAGACAGTTGCGGCTTCTTTGCTTCAACATCATCGTTGGCACCGAGTTGGTAAAGTGAGACTTACTTAATCTTTTCTTTTTCCATATAATCCCATCTAAGTCGTTGGATCTCTTTGCCTAGCTTTGGCCCTGGTTCCCACCCTTTTTTGATAAGTTCCGAAGCAGAAACAGATGGCCTGATGTGACGCCATCGTCCCCACCATCTAATTAAGTAATGCCAAACTTTATGGCCTTTACATGCTAATAGAGCAACAGCCTCGGGCGACCACTTTTGGTCTTCTAGTTCTTGACACCATCTAACTGGAGACCAATTTAAACAATCATGTTCTACTTCTGATTTAAGTAGAAAACTCTCTAAGTCAAGAGATTGAGAAAGTAAATTCTGCTGACTTTGTGGTAATTGCAGTCTTGCAGCAAGAGACAGAGGATTACTTGCACCAATAATTAGTGCAGGTAATGTAGGTAAACCTAATCTAATTGACCAGTGCAACCTTCTTAAACAACTATAGTCGGATTGGAGTCCTTCATCTAATAATCTTAAAGCCCCCCATTCTTGAAGATATTTGATACTTAGATTCCAGGGTTCATTTTTAAACAGTAGTTCAAGTTCTTTTCTTAGCCTTGTGCTGAGTGCAGGTGGTGCAAACTCTGGAGGGTTTCCTATCTTCCAGCTCCAAGGCCATGTAACAAGAGTTGAGTTGAGTTGTTCGAAGGCTTCGCTTGATAAGCGAAAACCGAGTCTTGCGGCATAACGTGCTCCCCTATAGATCCGAGTTGGATCTTCAGCGATACTTTTTGAATGCAAGAAAAATAATTCTTTGCTCAAGAGAGCCCTTTGGCCTTGATGAAGATCCAAGATGTTGCCTTTCGGAAGCTCAACAGCTATTGCATTTATGGTGAAGTCTCTTCTCTCAAGGTCTTTTTCAAGTTCTGTTTCAAATACTCTGGGGTTCTCTCCGGGTGATTTGTACTCTTCTTTCCGCGCTGTGGCCAAATCGATCTTTAAACCATCAATTTGTAATTCAACGGTGTCGAAAGAACTATGAAGCCGATAGGTTTGGATTCTTTCCGGTAGAAGTTCTTGAACGAGTGCCTCTGCAAATGCAGTCGCAGAGCCTTGTACGACGAAATCTAGATCGGGAGTGTTTGCAATTCTGTTTGGGTCCTCTTGATGGATTAACCAATCGCGAACTGCACCACCGACTAGAGCTAATCGGTGGATTTTTGCTTTGCACGCAGCTTTCTGCATTAAATCAATCAATTCCTTTGATAAACCAGGGAAGCGAAATTCTGAATTCTTCATCACGGTTTCTATATTCTTGCGGAATGCAGGAGAATGGCTGAACCATTACCAACCTAAGGTTTGTCTGCTCTAACTCGTTGTTTACAAGAAGAGTCTTCTGCAATTGCAGCAGCAGCTGAGCGTCTAGAGAGTTCAGAGGTGGAGCGGGCATTAGAGGTTTTGGAAAGATGTGCCAATCAGCGAGCCAAATTAGTAATCACAGGTGTTGGGAAGAGTGGGATTGTGGCAAGGAAAATTGCTGCGACATTTTCTTCAATAGGTCTAATGGCTCTTTATTTAAATCCTCTGGATGCTTTGCACGGTGATTTAGGAGTGGTAGCACCGGAAGATGCGTGTTTGTTGCTTTCTAATAGTGGGGAAACTGCCGAACTACTTCAGGTGCTGCCACATCTAAAGCGTCGGGGTACTGCGTTGATTGCACTTGTTGGACGTAAGAATTCTTCTCTTGCTA
>QCGA01000024.1 GCA_003280095.1 Prochlorococcus sp. AG-363-O16 | reverse complement strand
CAGCCTTTTCATGAAATGAGCATTAAGACGGATTTTATTTTGGTAGCAACCGATACAAAATATATTCATTGATGTTCCCAGTTGCTCATGGCTGACACCTCGCCAGAGGATCTAAAGCAAGCATTCTTGCTCATGGTCTCTGCTTGGGCTGGCTAGTTAGACAGCGATCTGGCTTCAATTAATTCAGATGCGAATTGGTGATTCTTCTCCTTGTGGGAATCTGAAAGCCTTTTAATTGTTGTCAGCCCTTTGTATTGATCTAGCTGCCTTAAAGAGACATTTATTTGCTTTGTGCAGATTTGCTTGGCTCTACGTGCCTCCGCAGTAAGAAGCTTCTTTTAAATATTAATTGAGAAATTCCGGCTTTCTTCTCTCTAAGTTGGGGAGGAAAGCCATTTTTTGTTTCTTTGCTCTCAACATATATAGATTATTTATAAGTTTAATTATGCGAATGGTCCCCACTATTGGCAATTGGGTGGTCGAATACTTTGGAACATTTAACTGTATAGGTACTTTATATTTTGTTGTTAAATATCATAAGTGAAAATTTAAATGCTAGTTTCCGCTCCAATTATGGAGGTGCTACTTGTGTCCAAAAAAGAACCTATGCCTATTCAAGAAGTTGCCTTAGATTGCGATGCTATCGATGACTATTTTGAATGCATTACTGCATGTTCATTAGGTGATGAGGGGATGACATGTATAACTCAATGTGTTGAGGTTCACCTTAAAAGGGAGCAGGGGCAATGATCAAAACAATACCATTATTTATAAGCCCTCAAGGTGGTTCTATTACTTGCTTTAGAGGCGATACTGGTCGAATCTTTCGGTCATGTTCAAGAACTCGTTGTGTGTACTCAAGTGATCTACATTCCGCTAAAGCATATTTGGATAACTTAGAAGGTAGAAAGAAGCTGATTATGGGAGAAATCAGTAAGATTCCTGCTCAACGTAAAACTACATTGAAGTGGAATGGGAATGGAGAACTATCCGCTGTGGATATGGCAAGGATCCTTGACAGGCTTGCTAACGCACAGCTCACCGAGTGTGATCTTGCTTGTCAGATCTCAGATTCTTCTGATAATTCTGATCAAGAATTATCCCAGAGTAGTCTTCCTACGAGTTCTTGGCCTCCTTGAATAAAAAGTTAAAATCCAAATGAAAGACTGAGGAATGAAACGGTGCACCTTTTGATATTCACTTAAGAAGCAGTCTTCTCTGTCACTTTATAGACTTTTGACCGCCCATTGCACTTTCTGACACCCCAGGAAATAGGAGCCTTAGACTTTGCTATTTCTTGTTCAACGCAGATATTTTGATTATTTGCCCATTGTGCCACTGGGCTCAAATTCACAGCAATCAAGGCAAGACAACAAGCGCATAAGAGCAGAGCTACGCCATTGAGAACATTGATCCAATCGAAGTTTTTGTTGTTTGGAGAGTTACTCATTAATGTTCAACTCGATAAGGCGAGCAATAACTCAGACTATTTTCACCAACTGGCCTTTGCAACTTTCTTCGGGTGACCTTTAAACAATAGTTCAGCAGTGCCCCTTGGCTTGACATAGATTGATTGAAAGTTTTTCTATTTGGTGGCCTTGATAAATCAATCCTAAAGGCGGGAAACTTGGATATACATCTAAACCAATCTGAATGCCTTCTTTACTCACTTTGCTGCTTTACCTCCTTGGAGGTGCCTCTTTAGGTGCCTTAATGCTCTTTACTGGTATCCCTGCAGGCCCACTGCTAGGAGCAATATTGGGAGCTGGCCTATTAAGCATTAGTGGTCAGCTAGATGTTGCGGCATGGCCTTTAGGTACAAAAACAGTACTTGGGATAGGTATAGGAACAGTTATTGGGACAGGAATCAATAGAGAAACACTCGGAGAATTGCAATTGCTTTGGAAGCCTGCATTGGTTGTCACTTTTACGCTTTTGATAACTGGAATTTTGGTTGGACTACTGATCAGTAAATTTCTTGGAGTAGAAAAAATCGTAGCCTTGCTCGGTGCCGCTCCTGGCGGGACAATCGGGATGAGTCTCGTAGGAGAGGAATTTGGGGTAGGGGCAGCTGTGGCTGCGCTTCATGCTGTTAGATTAATAACAGTTCTTTTTCTGATGCCTGCGATAGTGAATTTCCTTTCTCCAATTGCAAGTGCTGATATTACCAAATGATATTTAGTGCTTGTATTCTTTGAATTTTGTTGGGAGTATTAAAATAGCAAGATCGTTATTTTTATTTCATACTTATTTGATGGTCAAATTAGTTACTGTTTTAGCCTAATGAGAAATAATTCTTCTAATAAATATTTAATCATTCCTTAACTTGGTGGCTTTTTTATTGTTATTTGCATCTGGGCAGCTTCCCAACTCATTAATCTTCAGAGGGTCTTTGTTGTCGATTTCGGTTCAGTGCACTTCGATACTTTTTCTGGCAATTCGTCGTTTTTTTGATTCGGCAGTTGGTTTGGTTGTCTTCTTTGATTGTGACGTCGGTTTCAAATCGTCGCGTAAAGGTTTTTATCATCAGGTTAATGCTAATTGTCGGTTTCGATATTGTGAACGTACCTCGGTGACAACAACACTTATGGAATAATCTGTAGAACTATTTTTAAATCATTCAAGAAATCTGTGCTTGTCTAAAGGACTAATTACTGCATAACTCTTTATATCGAAGATAAGCTTAACTCGACTATCTGTTGTATTGAATTTGTGGCCTCCAGGAGCTGAAGATTTTTGAAATCGCCATCTGAGTTCTTTAAATGGATTAATCAAAAGAGAATTGATAGCTAAATTCATTTCATGTCAAAACAAAAGTGTTCTTTGACTATGAGTCTTTAAGTAGTCATAGTTGTGGCAGGATTCAGAAATATCTCAACAAATAAAGCATTGCCTTCAATTGGATTTGGAACTTGGGCTTGGGGGAATCAGTTCCTGTGGGGGTACGTCTCGGAAAAAGATGATGACCTATTAGAGAGAACATTCAATGAAGCGCTTAATAGAGGTTTAAATTTCATTGATACTGCAGATTCATATGGAACGGGTCAACTGAAAGGTCGAAGTGAAGAACTTTTGGGCAAGTTTTTGAAAAAATTATCACCTTCTAAATATAAGAATTTGAATATCGCTACAAAGCTCGCTCCCTATCCATGGCGTATCGGCAGGGAGGGTTTTAAAGCTGCTTTTAAGGAAAGTAAAGCACGACTCCAAGGAAAGCTTGATCGAGTTCAACTTCACTGGAGCACAGCAAGGTATGCACCATGGCAGGAAGTTGCATTAATGGATGGTCTAGGTGATCTTTATGAAAGTGGATTAATTTCTCAATTGGGGATTTCAAATATGGGTCCTAATCGGTTGAGATGGTTTCATGATCGGCTTCAAATGCGAGGAATTCCTTTGAAGAGCCTTCAAATTCAATTTTCTTTATTGTCCCCTGACCCGCAAAAAATTTTGCAAATCCAAGATGTATGTAAAGAGCTTAATATAGAACTTCTAGCCTATAGTCCATTAGCGCTAGGTGTACTTGCAATATCGCCTGAAGAAAGCTTAATACCAGCAACAACACTATTGAGAAAAAGTATTTTTCGCAGCCTTTTACCTGCAAGTATTGAGTTAAGAAAGGAACTGAAGAGAATAGCGCTTAATTATTCCGCCTCGCAAGCACAAGTTGCTTTGAATTGGTGTCGTTCCCATGGTGCAATGCCAATCACTGGACTTCGTAATCCCCAGCAAGCGAAAGATGCTGCTCAAGCATCTACATGGATGCTAAGTCAAAAAGAAAAGCGAGCATTAGATGTCTTGAGCGCCAATTGTAAAGTGCGAATGCCTAACAATCCTTTTCAAAGTAATTAATTCCTAAAAATTATTCGTATGAGGGTATTAATTAATCATTTATTTGTCCAACGATACCATTTTGGCTTTTGTTTTAGCTTTTGATTTATTCTTATTCTTATCAGATCAATATCTTTAGCTTTCGGCTCCCAATCTTTATAAAGTTCATCGGGCCATTGTTCTTTTTTGAATTTACGATTTGGATTGGGATTCATTCCTCTACTTTGCATTTCTTCTATAAGTATCAAATACCTTTTGTGTAGATATTTACCTTTATTATAGAAGAATTTAACATGCCCAATATTTAAGGTAAATTCATTTGGTAGGGTATTTTTTGTTGTGCTCCAATTTTTGGATTTCATTGACTTCTCTAGTGCTGAGCCGATCATAAAAATTTCTCTATATTCAGCAATTAAATGTTGGTCCGATAATTCACTTGGACTGATTAAGTTAATTCTAGTCATCTTTAAGTTAGTAAATGATAAGTTCTTAATCAACATTTGCCCTGGGAGTACTCAGGGTAAATGGTATGGATCGATATTATTCTTGCCAGAGAAAGGAGTAGGAAATTTCATTTCAGGATGATATTCGATAGGCAGCAAGACTATAAAACCCTTCACTACTCTTCTTGGATCAAAGGAGTCTTAGCTAATAATGTTTATTGTCGCTAATACTGTGAAAATCCAAGTGGCAATTTTTTTTTGCTGCTCACCAATCTGGAATAAGGGCTTAAATGGATTGAACTCCATGGATGGGTATATATGCTCAGGTAATTCTACCTTCTTGAGGGGCTTTACGTAAAGCTTTAGTGGATTTGGCTCTAGAGGAGGATTCGCGTCTAATTTCGTCTAAAGAATCCTTGGAAGCGATATGAAAATACAAGTGCTCAGCCAGGCAAAACAATGCTCGTAGGGATTGGGAACCCGCCTTGTTTTTTTGGCTTGACTAGTTATGTAATTGTCCCAAGGGGACATGTCTGATTCGCGGATGAGCGTTGGATCCTAACTATTTTCCAGGCCCTATTTATTTCCTCCAAAATCGAAGTTAAGGTTGGGGGATCATTATTGCGAGTTGCTTTAACAGTTTGATCCAAGGCTTAATACGCACATCTCAGCATCATCGCCAAAGGAATTAAACTTATTAGCTTTGCTGATTTAAGCAGTTTCTCGGATAAGCTCACCTGATGGCCGTATTTCTGTGTAATTGGTTGCATTTATTGGATTGCCTTGGTTGACCCAGCAAAAAGTCTTTGGTTGTATTTTGATCAGGCAAGTGAACATTCGACCTTGAGAAGCAAATGCTTTGAGAATCGTAGAATCTTTTCTTTATCTTTCATTGAAATGATCGAAGCTAAGTTCTAATAATAGGAAGATCTTGAGTTGGTTGTTAATCGCTCAGGTTATGTTGAGAAAATATTGGGAAACATTAGAATATCTTTTTTCTTTATTAACTAATATTTTAGATAGAGTTTGAATTATGGATCGTTTTTTCGTAGTTAGCCGTGAAAAATTCTAATATTTAAATTCTCAGAAGAGTTTTTGGGTTAGTCATCAATGGGATCGAAAGACTTATATTAAGCCTTTGTTCTGTCTTATTTTTGCAAAACCACTTGTTGGCGAGTAATGATCTCTTATTGTCTCGAGAAAATCATATATAAACTCATCAGGACAATTGATCTCATCTCTTAAACGATCAATCTCTGCATGAATTAATTCATAAGATCGATATATTGCTCCTTCTTTTTGATCCTCGGACGGGCTCCATTCTTCTGGCATGTTATTTAATTCTAAAGACGCAGTAAATACATTCTTGATTGATTGTAGTAGAACTCTACGTATGATACTTGCTTGCAAAATATATATAAGTTTATTTTTTTATTAAAAACGATTGGTCTTTTGGTTTATGTAGGAATAAATTTCTTGATTAGGAAAAAAGATCTTTAATGCTAACCTTCTAAGTTTAGTAGTTTGACATTTCTTTCAGATCTCAATTGATTTAGCTGATGAATAATAGTCAAAGCTACTGTTAGAGATGATCAGGTTGATCCTTATATAATTATTTGGTTGTTCCATGGGTTGCACAAGGCATCCAGAACTCACCCATTTTGTGCACGCCTAAGCATCCAAGTCTTTTTGCCTCCTCTTCTGCTTGAAGTCTTGTAGGGTAGGCATAAATGTTGCCTTTCGAAGAGTTAGGGAGATTTTTAAGTGTTCGTTCAAAGGCTGCGCCTTCTGGACTCCATACTTTGAGACCCATAGTGGTAATTCCAGCAGAAAATATTCCCATTCCTACTATTGAGGCATTAACTACTCCCATTGCCACGATCCCGAGCGATACCACTCCCATTGGGACTACCCCAATGGTGACTATCCCCATGGGAACAATCCCTATAGAAATAATCCCTAGAGGGGCTATCCCTATAGCAATTTTTTTAGGCTTACTTCCACAATGGGCAGGCCCTTCAGATTGTTGGTGATTCGGATTATTCAAAGTTTGCATTAACTAGTGAGTGTGGTTATGTCCAGAACTGTTATGGATATTGGTTTTTTTTTGGTTGTTATGATTTTTGCAAGGCATCCAGTTTGCTCCCATTTGATGTGCACCGCTACATCCGAAATCCTTTGCTGCGTTCTCAGCTTCTGCTTTGGTTTTAAAAAAGGCAGGAGAACCTTGTTTTGGGGTTTCGCTGGAGCAGCTAATTAGTATTGGCGCAATAAAAGCCAATGAAATCAGTAATCGAGGAATCATGAGGTCAATACTTCCAATTTCAATTTAACTTAAATCAATACTACGAGGAAGTTTCTTTGTTTTTTTTTTCATGATGAAATCTATGTCAGTTTGAACACAAAGAAGCCAAACAAAACATAAAGAGGTAATAGTTCTTCTTTCTTCTTCGGCTTTCTTGCATTCTCTTATTTTTGATCAAGTACTGAAAGATTTTTTGCCTTGAGCAAGAGATGAAGTCCTTTTAGAAACTCATTTTTATTTAGGATTTTTATTCGATCTGATCCATGCGGTGAAAAAAAACAACTTTTCCTATTTTTGGTTTAGATGAAATAGAAGACTATAAGTAGGAGGAAGTTCTCGATGTTTTAGAAAGATTGTGAGTTAATTGGTTGCATCAAGGAAGATATTCTTTTAATGGGAGTTATAAGTTTTAGGGAATAATACACATAACTATACAGATACCCGAACCCTCTTCTCTATAACCGTCCTGTAAATGGACTTGCCCTTTAGGATTTGAAATAGACTTTGGAGTGAATTTGTGATCATGGGATAGATTAGGTTTATGACTTCAAAGAAGGAGATCACTCCCAGAGGAGGAAGGCCCTTACGAAAGACAAGACTTCTTGATTGATATGACTTCATTTGTTTTGTGCTTGTCATAGTTGTCTTGCTTCACAGAACTCTTCGACAAGATCCTTCCTTTTACAAATAAATGAGATGGCCTCCTAATCGAGCCTGGACCTCTACAACAAGGCGGAAAGGCTATAGACACTTTGAAGTCAATTAATTTGGAGGGAAGAAAGAAAAAAGATGGTTTGAACTTTTCCCTGTAAATAATAAACAGATTTTATTCCAATCACCTGGTCGGAACTCAAAACTCAGTCCCAGTGGAGAAGTGGCTGGTTGCAGCTACCTAATGTAGAAGATCGTAACCTGGTAAGGTACTAACGAATTAATAAAATACTGGTTCCTCTACAGTTTTGTAATTGGTTCCGAGGTATAGGTTCACCTAAGATTTTATTCATTGGTAATGAATTTGCAGTTGATTTTCAGCACCTAATTTGATCAACTAAAGAAAAAATTAATATTGGATGTCTAGGCCTCTTGTTAAAATATTTATTTACTATCTTTTGAGGAAATAAAAATGAGAACAGCTATGTTTTTGACAGCTTTCTTCTTGTCAATTGGTTGTGTTGGATGTTCCAATTCCCAAGAGTCTGACCAATCGAACTCTAATAAGAGAATTAGCTCTGATTTGGATAAGATTGAAAGGGCCTTTGATAAGGGTGATATTAGTACTGCCTGTGATCTTCAAATACAACTCTCAAAAAAACTTATTGATTATGAGAAGATATCACCCAAACTCATTAGATCGATACAACAATTTGAAGTGAAATGCGGCAGTCGTTCTTTTTCGATTGATTTTCTGAAAGAAAAGAATTGATCAGAGAAAACTTGTAGATTTTTAGGACTAAAATTATTCATTATATGAATTAATAACTGGATTTTGATACAAGGCGATATTCAAGCTTTAAATCTGAATCTAGATTGTATTTAGAATGTTAATATGTGCCTAATATTCATAATTGATTATAATGAATCCATTTGGTTGTTTTACTTGGGCTTTAGGCTAGAGTATTTAAAGTTGGGACCCAATTTAGCAAGCAGTGCTCAAGACGAAATGAAAATGCTTTCAATCATGCCTGAGCCTGTTGGGATTTTTAGTCTCCCAAAAGAAGCTCATTCCAAGTACAAGGAAGTAGCAGAATCAATCTTTGATTCTGCTCCTATGGATACTAGGAGGACTGATGATAGCAACCTCGATCTAGAGCATATATGTAACAGGCGACATCAAAATGTATTTAGAAATTTTCCTGAGTTAAAAGGGTTAGAAAAAAAAATTCGTGATTTTAGTATTCAGTATATTAAACAGATTGGATACCTATGCGATGAAGTTGTTATTACAGATGCATGGCTTAATCGGGCTAAGGAGCATTCATCATTACACCCTCATATTCATATGAACTCTTATTTATCAGGAACTTATTATATAAATTTTGAACCAAAAAAAGAAAGTGAAATTGTATTCTATAATAATAGAATATCTACTGGCCTAATAAATAGACCTACTATATCAATACCTGTTAATAGTAAATTCCCTACAGCTTTTAATTCAAAAGAGTTGCATGTATCATGCAAGGAAGGTGAGGTGCTGATTTGGAATAGTCATTTGGTTCATGGATATAAGAATAATAAATTGAAAAATAGGTGGAGCTTGAGTTTCAATGTTATGCCAAAGATCTGTACAGATGGTGAAATATATTCTTTTACAGTCAGTGAGGGTAATTAGAAATATCAAGGTTTTTTTTATTTAATTCCAAGTATCTTTTGCCATGACGTTGAAACTTTATATTCATTATTGTACCTAAGATGGCCACATTGAAAGAAAGTCTTTAGTCTGATTTTAGTTCAAACTACAAGCAGATTAAAGATGAGATGGCTACTTATCATTTTTGTTGTAATTTTCAGTGTCCCATCAATAGCCCTTGCCTATCCTAGGGACCAATTCAAGGATTGTTTAGAGAGTGCACTGCAAAATCCTGCAATTGATGGGGTCTCTCAGGACTCTGTAGAAAATTATTGTGATTGTGCTCTGAAATTAATCGTAGATGAAGGAAGAAATCGCCGCTCCTCAGGGTACGAGTGTGCATTGAAATCATTTGGATAGTTTCGGAGACCTTGGGCAAAGGTTTCCAAATGAGGCTATTTTTTACCCTAACGAATTAGCAACCTCCAGAGAGGTAATGATGAGGTTAATACTCCCACTGCTTTTGATTGGAATAGCTTGGCTTCAGGAATTACTGGATCAGTTTCTTTTCTCTGGCTCCTGGAACTTGCCATTGGGGAATGGATTGCCATGGTGGGGGATTTTTACCGCTCCATTTAGTCATGCTGGCTTTGCTCACCTTCTTTCTAACACATTAATTTTCTTACCGATTAGTTGGTTGGTGTTGAGTAAAAGTTTAAGAGATTACATTGCAATCTGGATCTCCGTAGTTCTACTAGAAATTCCAATGGCGCTTCTTTGGCCGACTGCAACTCACGGGCTTTCAGGTGTTGTTTATGGAATTTTGGGTTATTTATTTTTTATTGGTTTCTTGGAAAAACGTTTGTTTTCGATCTTTTTATCTGGGTTATGTCTTTGGCTATACGGAAGTACATTGGTTACCTTAATTCCCTCTTTCTCTCCATCAGGCGTCAGTTGGATTGGCCATTTTAGTGGATTTGTTGGGGGTGTATTAGCAGCATTGACTATATCTAGAGAAGATAAAAATTAAATAGTGAGGAAGGTAGAATAATTAGAGGATTCTAAGCATTGAAAACTTAAATTTATATATTATTCGATGGAAAAATGATTGACAATTTCCCTCTAGTGAGACCTAAATTCAATTTGTTCTCCAGAATAATCTCTATATTTGAAGGTTTACAACTCTATGTTATTTTTTATTGAAACCTTAAAGTGATTTGATTCAATTCACTATTGAAATTCTCTATATGCGTTGAAAAGTTCTTATGATCCAAAGAAATACAGCAAAAACCACAGAACCCATATATAAATACGCCAATAATCTAGTCCATCTGAATTTTTCGTTCTTTGTTTCTTCCTTTGTGGGATCCATTTTGATCATTGCGGGGTTCAAGGTGCCTCTGTTTAATTATGATGTATTTGGCTTGTTTTTAGTGTATTTTGCTTGATGGTACTTGACTGGCTTTTTCAAGCTCTAGAAGTAATTAATATTAATGAACTCTATGATGATAGGTGTTCTTCCCTATTCTTCCGATAAAGATATAATGGAATGTATTTGCTCTTGGGTAGCTTAAAAATTTTTCAATACCAAAGGCTTTATTTTTTTTAATTTTTAGGTCTTTAGAAATGCTTTAAGGCTTTTGTGTGTCTGATCAAATAGTCGAGTTCGAAAGTACGTTCAGTAGCCAGAAGAATCCTTTGAAGATGGAATTAGCCTGCCTTCCTGGTGCAAAGGAGGGCTCTTGGGTTTCGATGGCTGTTTAGGCAGCTCCTCAGCAATTCAGTATTGCGCATGTTGCTGAGGCAACTGAGATGACTATGCCACCCCACTTGATGACTTTTTTAGAGACCTACCATAATTCTATCTAACTTTTTTATCTGAAGAAGATTTCAGCTTTTAACAGTCTTGATTCTTTTGGAATGTCGCCATAAAGATTGAGGAGTAGCTTTTATTGAATGGTTTGTTTTGGGATGAATCGGATTTGTGTTCCCTCCCATCAACCAATATCTCCTTAAATTTTCAGATTAGTGATATCACTGGGTGGACATTTGTCGAGGAAGGGTGATTAGTCTGAATGGATCCATTTTTAAGGTTGATTTCCCTTAAGAGAGATCTAGACCTGTCCTCTAGATCGCAGTAATAGCTTGTGCTGAATTGTTGATCGAACTAGATTAATCCAGGACTTTTAGTAGTCAGGTGTTTTTGATCTATAAAATTCTGAAAGCTTGATTAAATAAAGACCTTTAACTAATTCGCCCATATTTGCGCATAGAAATTCTGCTGCTTGTAGTGTTTTGGGTGTAAATAGCTTGACTTCCTTAAAAATTATGCAGACGTATGGAAATCCAGACGTCACCTATAACTGGTGGGCTGGTAATTCTATGGTTACCAATCGCTCTGGGCGATTTATAGCCTCGCATGCTGCTCATACAGGCATGATTGCTTTTGCGGCTGGTGCAAACACTCTCTTTGAACTTTCCCGTTTTGATCCCTCATTGCCTATGGGCAATCAAGGGCTTGTGAGCCTTCCGCATTTGGCTGCCATTGGTATTGGCTTTGATGAAGCCGGTGTATGGACAGGAGCAGGTGTTGTGACGATTGCACTCCTACATCTGGTTTTCTCAATGGTTTATGGGGCAGGCGGTTTGCTGCATGCCATTTATTTTCCTGAAGACATGCAGGAAAGCAACATCATTCAGGCTCGAAAGTTCAAGCTTGAGTGGGACAACCCAGACAATCAGACTTTTATTCTTGGGCATCATTTGATTTTCATGGGTGTTGCATGTATTTGGTTCGTCGAATGGGCCAGAATCCATGGAATTTATGACCCTGCTATAGGAGCAATTCGACAAGTCAATTACAACCTCGATCTAACTGCGATCTGGAATCATCAATTTGATTTTCTGAGTATTGACAGTCTGGAAGATGTTATGGGTGGCCACGCATTTTTGGCTTTCTTCGAAATTGGTGGAGGTGCATTTCATATTGCTACCAAGCAAATTGGAAAATATACCCAATTCAAGGGTGCAGGCCTTCTTTCTGCTGAGGCGATTCTTTCTTTCTCACTCGCAGGTATTGGCTTTATGGCAATAGTTGCTTCTTTCTGGGTTGCTACAAATACAACGGTTTACCCAGTGGAGTTTTATGGAGAGCCCTTAAAACAAGTTTTCCTTGTAGCTCCAGCTTTCCTAGATACTGTTGACTATAGTAATAGTCTTCCAGGGTTTGCTCAATATTCTGGACGTTGTTACTTGGCAAATTTCCATTACATAGTTGGATTCTTTGCACTTCAGGGTCATTTATGGCATGCTCTTCGTTCAATGGGGTTCAACTTTAAGGATGTTGGCGCACGCTTGAATTTCGCTAACGCTAACTAAAAACCAAAAACTATCTCTATTATTTAAGCCTCGTCAAATGACGAGGCTTTTTTGTTGTTTTTGTCTTTATCTTCTTTGCAAATTTTATAGCATTAAAAAATTATTGGATGGTTTTGAATGGTAGGTTTTCAAAGATATTTCATTTCTGAAATTCCATGATTGAATTGATTGTTCAAGTTCTTTGAAATAATATGAGTTCGATTTTGATTTAATTTTTGGAACTATAAGAATAATTTTGATACTTACTAGTTATCCTTTCAGAGAGGGATTGTGTGCTTTGTGGTAATTCAGTGCTGAATTAGGAAATTTTGATGGTTTTTTATATTTTCAAAAAATATTACTTGTAGTCTTTTTAGAGGAAAGAATTGCTTGGTCAATTACCGCAGTTGATTTCAACGAAGCCTGCAAGGGTTTTCTGAGGCATCAAGAATGCTTGAATAAAGTCTCTCGTCCGGACA
>QCGA01000023.1 GCA_003280095.1 Prochlorococcus sp. AG-363-O16 | reverse complement strand
ATTTAAAACCAGATTGCATCTACGGCTGGTGGGAAGAGCAACTACTTGCAGAGCGTGGGTTTCGTGGTGAACGCAAAGCTGATGGTCTGCGGTTCAGCCAAGGAGAAGATGCAGTCACAGCACTGCTAAATATGGTTAATCCTTCTCACCTGAACTGGCTGGCATCACTGCAATTTGGCTTCATTGAGCTTGACTGCGCACTCATCCATGGAAGCTCTTCAGATGTGGGCGACAACCTCACATCTGAAACGTCTCCACTGATCCTCCTTGACCGACTCACCCGTCTCAATGTGAACAGACTGTTCACAGCGCGCAGTACTAAACAATTTCATCTTGAACTGACTGGAGGAGGAATCAATTCACAAGTAAAGGATCTGAACGGTAAACGTGAACAACAACAGGAAGTTCCCAAGCGAAGCGTGATTGGCATTGGAGCTGGTTTGAATTACACCCTCTATGACGTTGGAAGTGATAAAACGCACTTCCTGACCGCCGGCAACCAAAAGAATCCAAAAGTGCGTGGTTTCGCGTAAGAGCCAGCCTCATTAGCTTCTTTGGTGAGTTGACGGGTATCTCAGATGAGGAAGTATTGGGCTGTTAATCCAAGGACGTGGCTCTTAGTCGCTGTCTCTCGGTATCAGTTTGATGCTGCTCTCTATCGTTGTTGTTAATCAGCAAGCCTCTTTATGGTTATTTAGTGGCAAATGATTACCAGGAATACATCCTTAGAAAAAGCGAGAGATCCCAGTAAAACCGTTAAAGTCTTCAAGCCCTTGATTCCTAGGCTGTGACTAGGTTTCTCATTAAGTATCTTAATTAAATTGAAACAATGCTGAGACCCTTTCTTGCAACTAGGAAGTCTAACCAAGGTCTAACTGGTCTAACCTTTGGTCTAACCCTTTTAGACAGGGTCAAATTCATTGCAAATACAAGATATTATGGAGTTCCTGTTCAACGTATGAACGTACAGTCGGAGTGGGTGGTTTCAGATTTTAGACTAACATTTGTTTTAAAGGATTGGTCTGACAATCCGCTTTAATAAAGTCAAAAATGGTCTAAAGCAGTGCGAACCCTTCACGTAAAGCATAAGAACTTAGTAATACCAAATTTTTCAAGTGAAAGGTTATTCTGATCAACTTTTATCTCCTACGAAATGGTAGACCAAAGCCCCAGCTCCTTAAAAAAAACAGGAATATTCACAAGTTAAAGCTAGTGATCAAGGAATGATTTCTTCACAGTATTCTGTTTTACATCACATTAGTTATAGTTTTTTCCATGTCTGATGGTTTAGGGCCAAACTATCATTATATGTTTGGTGAAAAATGGTTTAATTTCCAGATATCCAAACATTTTAAATGTAAGTAGATTTGAAATTAAACTAAGACTTTGGACGGTAGTTAAGGTTATTAAAGGTTAAAAGTATTTACTTAAAATATAATACTTGCCTGACTTGCCGCAGTTTTAAAATAATAGAATCACGATAGGACCTAAGAAAGATATTTAGTTTTTCCTGGTTAGACTAGGGATGATTAAATTAAATCTAAATTGCTGATTTAACTTTACAATCAGTCAGAAGTAGTTTTTTAATTAGCTTTTTTGTTTAAGGTTACTGTTAGGTCCATTTGCTGGCCTTTTACTTTGAATTCATTTGTGTAGAATGAAGATTCTATATCCTCAAATCCAAGTTCTCGGAAGAATGATTCTTGAAGTACATGATGAAATGTTGGACATAGACTATCTATGTTATACATACTTGTATTTATAGGATCTGTCTTAAGTGAGCAGCAAAGATCTCTGGCTATTATGCTACGTCCTGTATCATAATCTTGTGCGCTAAAATGTAGCCATTTAGAGAGTAACTCTGAAAATCCTTTTTTATTATCTGTTGATTCATCTGAGAGGAAATATGTAAGTAAGCTACGCCTTCTCATAAAGTCATTGTCTGGGTAGACCCAGACAATGAGCTTCCCTCCTGGCTTTACAACTCTCCAAAGCTCGGACATACTTTTCCTTGGATTTGAAGTATGATGAACAACACCGTGGCTGAAGACAATATCAAAGGATTTATCTCTAAGAGGTAAGTTTTCAATAGATGCTTGAATAGGCAAAAAATTCTTATGATTGGCTAGATTCTTCGCTATGAGATTTATAGAATTGGACAACTCTACTCCAACAATTTGAGAGGCAAGGTTTACTATCATCTCTGAGACTGAACCAACCCCGCAACCTCCGTCTAAAACAATTTTATCTTTAAAATCACCTAAACGTAAGCCTAATCGAAAAAACCAGTCTAGGTATGTTTTGCGTATTAGTCGATAGTCCTCTGGCATCATATCTAACCATTTAATTGTGAAGTCATCTACGTAACTAGTTTCAAAACATTCTCTATCTCGTAGGTAATTTGAGGTATAAGTATTACCATTTTTCATGTTGCATATTTGTTTTTTGCTTTCAAGCCTTTCTTGATTAATAAGATGAGAGAAAGATGAAATATTATTCATTAGATTAACACTCCAAAAAAGATTTAATAAGATTTCTTGTGGCTTCAACGGTTGATTTTATTGCTTTTTCATTAATTGTGCTGTTACTTAATAATCTTCTTTCTAAAAGTATATGTTCTTTTATTCTAGACATTTTATTTTTAGGAGTGTTCGGATTCAAGGCATTAGTAGTGTAAAGAAGCATGTATATTTCTGAGGAATTGAATATTGACCTTATTTTAAGCCCTTTAACCCTTCCTCGATACCATGATCTCGGAAGTCCTTCTATCTTTACTTGATCATTAGTATCCTTTGACTCTGAAAGCCTGTAGTGAATAAATTGTCCATCATCAGATAAAAAGCTAAATCGATATTCTGTCTTTCTATTAATCACAGCAATGTAATCCTTATTATAAGTAGCCACAATAAAATTAGAATCTTGCTTATCTGTAACGTGTAATTGATTTTTGGAAAGTGTAGTATGGTAGTCCTCAGAGAAATAAGATTCAATCCAGTCATGCATATGGCCGAAAAAGTCCTTTTGTTTATTTAGTGGGTAATTTATAGGTGGAAACATTCTGTTCCTGAAGTCATGATTTTTAATTAACAAATCGAGTAGGCTAGTTTTACCTTTACCGGAAGAGAAGCTTTCACACGATCCTATTAAGGCTGTAGTTAACAAAATATGGGTCGACAACAGTTTTGACATTGATTTTATTTAGGATACTAACCCACTATTGCCTGAAACTCGAGGTCTAAAAAGGGATCTCAAAATCGGTCTAAGACTTTAGTGGTTTGGTCTAATGCCGACTTTCGCCTGAGATCCTATTTAATCACTGACGTTTGTGCCTTCCTATTCAATGTATAGATATCCATTTTTACGCTGGATTTGCCATGTTAGACTTCTTTAACTCTCAAACTTTGGGCTAACTTTAACTCAAAATCCTTCTCTTCTTAGGAAGAAGTATGTTCTTGATGGTCTTGGTTAAATTCTTAACTACAAGCGCCTAATAAACTAGGATTTGTTTTCCTACTTTATTAGTTTGATATTGAGCGGATTTTGTTAACCTGATTTTTCTGAATAGATTGCTATTAATGCCTTTACCGAGTTTTCTCTATGTATGAAAGACATCTAAATATTAGACATTCATCCAATGATGTAAATGAGGCTCTAGAAGTAGAATTGAAAAAGGTTAATATAAATAGTGAGAATGAGAATCGTTTCGTAAGGAGTGTCTATAACTCAGGTGATATTGATAAATATAGACAACGCATTTATTCAATTGGCTTTATCTCTCTTGATGGTCCAGTACTCGATGCAGGTTGTGGGTTTGGTCAATGGTCAATTGCTTTAAGTGAATGTAATAAATCAGTTATTGGTATTGATTTGGATAAGACTAGGTTGGCAGTATGTAGAGGAGTTGCCGATCGTCTTTCTATTAACAATATTTCCTTTTTAGAGAGTTCTATTAGTTGCGAAGCATTCGAAGAGAATACGATTGAAGCAATATTTTGTTATTCATCAATAATGCTTACGCCCTGGAGAGATACACTGGTCAGCTTTCATAGAGTTTTACGTAATGGAGGCCTGTTATATTTTAATGCCTATGATATAGGGTGGATAATAAATAATATTGTTAATCAACATAATTCTACTGCTGATTTTGACTCTAGAATGTGGGGAATAGAGACAATTAATAATACGATTAAGTATTTGCATACTAATAAATTTTCCCAAAGATCTCTTAAGGACAGTTTATATATGCCTTTATCTATAGTAAAAGAAGATTTGACTACAGTCGGTTTTGAATGCCTTTCTGCAGTTGGCGAAGGCTGTACTAAAATGATGCCAGGTTCAATTAGTCTTCCATTTGCCGCTGAGCAATTATATGGACAAAATGCATTATTTGAAATTTTAGCAAGGAAAAAATAATTTCATAAGATATATTAAAGAGATGTTTGACAGTATGAGTTAAGATCTAAATATTCATTTAACATCTAATTATATTAAATCTTTTCAGATGGATCCTGGATTTTCATTTACTTTTAAGTCGCTTGATGAGCAATATCGCACCGCACTAGAACTTGGCTATGAATTTATTACTTGTGAGGACTTTGCCTTAAATAGAAAAGGGTGTCCTGAAAAGACTGTCGTCAATAGAGTTGATGTTGAATATTCATTAAAGAAAGCTGGCCGAATCAATGATCTATTCAACATACTTGGAATTAGGGGCACATTTTTCATAAGATTACATGCTCCTGAGTATAATCCATTTTCTTTTGAGAATTATCGTATATTGAAATCAATTTTAGAAGGAGGACATGAGATTGGATATCATTCTGAAGTCTTAGATGAAGCTGCAATTTGGAATGAAGATGAGAATGATTGCTTGGTACGAGATATTGACTTAATGAATAAGATGCTTAACATCAAAATTAAAGGTGTAGCCAGTCATAATGGTATGACTGGCCTTAATAATCTGGACTTTTGGAAAAAACATGATCCCTCCGAATATGGTTTGTTATATGAAGCATATGATGAAGCGGAAAGTTTTAACCTTTTCCATTCTTCTTTTTATGTTAGCGATTCAGAATGGTTTAGGTGGAAAGCTTATGATAAGGGCACTTTATTAGACGACGATAGATCTTCTTTTGGGGAACATGTTAGGAATAATCATAAACTAATTTATCTATTAATTCACGCAGACACTTATTACGATAGGCATTTCTATGAATAGTGAATTTTTTATTCCCAAGTAATAATTTGCTTTAATTATGAAAAGTATCCCAAATGCTAGACCATGGTTCCCAAAGAAGATGAGGGAAGAAATAATCCAGGATATTGACTATGTTATGTCTTCAGGGAAACTAATGTTAGGCAAGTTTTCAGATTTAATTGAGGAGCAATACTCTAATATAACTTCAACAAAATATTCAGTATCAGTAACTAGTGCGACCGCAGGGCTACAAATCGCTCTGAAATATATAAATATAGCTGGAGGAGAGGTGCTTGTCCCTGCAGCAAGCTTTATTACAGATGTAAGTTCGATTCAGATGGAAGGCGGAATACCAGTCCTGGTTGATATTAACCCGGATACATTAACGTTTGACCTTGAAGACTTGAATAAAAAAGTTACTAAGAGGACAAGGGCGATAATATGGGTACATTTGACTGGTTATATAGGTAAAGAGTATCAAAGAATTCAATCATTTGCTAAAGACCATGGGTTGTTTTTAATTGAAGATGCCGCTCACGCACATGGAGCAAAAATAGATGGAAATGTAGCTGGCTCTTTAGGAGATGTAGGTATATTTAGCTTCTATCCTACTAAAGTAGTTACAGCAGGGACAGGAGGGATATTGACTACAAATGATTTAGCTTTGGCAAGCTTTGCAAGGGATATTAGACTATTTGGCACAAATCAAAATACCGGCGAAGTATTCCTTCAGGGCAGTGATTGGTTCCTAGACGAATTTCGGAGTTCTGTTGGCTATCGTCAAACTAGATATCTTTTTGAGAATTTAAATAGACGAAGAGAAATAGCACAAATCTACTTGGAACGACTGGAAGGATCAGTAGAATTCAAATGCTTGGATATTGCTAAAGCTAATTTCCCTTCTTGGTTCCAATTTCCAGTATTTTGTCATCCAGAAATAAATGCAGATTCTCTGAGGAGAACTCTCATTAACAAAGGTGTGGAATGCAAACAAATATATCCTCCAATTCATAAGGAGCAACTTTTTCGGTCGTTATCTCATGAAGGTCTTGAAAATTCTGAACAAACTCTTGAACAATCTATCTGCTTACCAATGTATGTTGATTTAACCAATCTTGAGGTTGATATTGTTGTTGAGAGATTATTTGAAGCAAGAGATCAACAATGAAGGTTTGCTTGACTGGCGCTTCAGGTTATATAGGCCAATATTTGATTAAGGAGCTTGTAAGGAGCAATCATACTGTATTAGCAATTAGTAGATCTAAACCCGTGATTGAACCAATTAATTATAACTTTGTGAAAGTCGATCTATGTGATACACAAAATATCCATAGAGTTCTAAAAACCTTTAGGCCAAATCTATTGATTCATTGTGCTGCAGCAATCCCATGTAATGACAGTAGAGAAGAGCAGATTCGATCCAAGAGAGATAATATATGTGCTACTAGGACATTACTTTCAGCCTTAACTGCTAGTAATACCTTTAACTGTATATTTATATCAACAATCTCTGTTTACTCAAATAAGAAAGCATCAGATTCTTCAAAAATAATCTCAGAAAGAGATCTTGTCAACCCTATCGATTTTTATGGCCTACATAAACTAGAAGCGGAGAATTTATGTAAGGAGTGGGTAGCTCATAATCCATCAAGATCACTTTCTATATTGCGACTGTCTGGAGTTCATGGAGGTAATAGGACGACTGGAGCAATATTTTCATTTGTCAAAAACGCGTTATCTTTTGAGAATATATTCCTTCCATCACCATATTCAAGATTTTCTTTTCTACATATTTCTGATGCTGTTCGTGCTATTTTGATGACTATTAGTAGCAAACGATTGAAAGGTATACAAATACTTAATATTGCGGGTGCTGAAGATATAGAATTAGTTGTAGTAGCTGAAAAGATAATTTCCTTAATAGATACTAAGAGCAATATATATAAGGGTGATCTAGAACCTTTATTTTGGGGCATTTCATACAAAAAAGCACAAAAAGATATAGGTTATATTCCAACCCCAATGGATATTTGGCTACCAGTGGAAATTACATACTTGCGCCACCAAATTAATAAGTAGTTTTAATTTCGATAGGAATACTTTTTATAAGTACTCAATTTTAACCATAATGGACCCATTCACTTAATCTGTCAATATCTAGCATGAATAATGAGTCAATGATTGAAAGTCCTGAAAAGTGCTTATCGCTATATAGTTGTTTGTATCTAGGCTCTTTAAATCTATTATACTTTACATTAATTCCAGCGCTGGAGAAAAGTTCATCTTTCTGGTAGCCACTTGCTCCTTGGCCACATAAGTAAGTTTTCGCATCTATAGAATTTAAAATATCAATAAGCATTTGATTGCTTTTAGAAGCTAGATTTAGCTTTGAGCTGAAAACTATATCTGTATTTATAGATAGCTTTTTCATAATACTTTTAATGAACTTCATATTTCGATCTACAAGCATTGGACTTGTATCTTCAAAATATTCATCAATTAATTCAAAATGTTTATCGAAATACGGAGACGACTTGTAACCCATCTTTATGGTTTTGTATAGCTTATCTAATGACTTTCTGTTTGCTAGATTTAACTTCATTTCATTTATTGGCATACCTATAGTTTTGGCATTACTAGAACGGCAAATTGGAAGAGAAAGCCAAAGAGGTGACCCATTAATTAGAATTTTTGTTCGTTTAAACCAACCTGCAGATCTGGGATTATTATTAACATGATCTAGGACTACCCATAGCTTACTTTTCGCTATCTTGTTAAAGAATCCAATCCACGGCATGAAATCTGGTTGATGTATTGTTGCTTGCATTGGTTGAGAAACTTTGAGCTCTTAATAGCTTGACAAGATTAAACTAAATTATATCAGAATTTAATATGATCATCAATTTTCTTTTAAAAGTATCTATTAGCAAAGAAATTACAACATTAATACCAATCTTATAAATCTCGAATTATCAACTCTTAACTCTCTTTACAATAAGTTCCAGTTGTATCTAATCTATCATCACATGTTATAACATTAATGGGCAGATTAGATTGTAAATAAACTGCTTTAATAAGATCAAAACCCGATTTTTGCTAACAAACAATATGTTCATTTTTTTAGTCTGTATTTGTTAATGAAATTAAAAATACAATCATAGCAATGACTTCCTCCTAAAACCTTAGATGATTCTTTTGATGTTTGGCTTATTTTAGAAAATACATTATCTTTCATTCTAGAAAACTTGAGAATATTTTGAGCAATTTCGTCTGGTGTATGAGCTTCAAAAATATACGGCTCAGATCCATATCTATATTTTGTCATAAAATCTTTCTTACCAAGTACTCCAGTAATAACTGGTGTGCCATAATAAAGAGCCTCTCTTGCACATCCTCCAAGAACTCCATTTAGTTGTCCAAATTGGTCTAAGCAAATCATTCTGCTATCTTGATAACAATCCCACAGCATTTTTGATTTCATATCATATAGCCAAAGATTGTCTATGTTATTTTCACTAAAAATTTGGTCACACTGGTTCTTAAAATCTTTTTTTCCATAAGAAATTTGATTGCTACCACTTAAAGTATTTACAAATAATAGACTTTCTTTTTCTAATGGTGACATTTGAGAAAATGCAATTCTAAAGGATTCAACTACTTTCTCTATCCCTTTATAATGAGTAAATCTAGGGTCACCATTCTTACGGGTTGGACAGAAAAATATTCTTTTCTTTGGACGATCTCGAAATTTAGAGTTTACAAGCTTGGTAAAGTATTGAGTGTTTATATTCATGTATTCTAGAGGAAGGGGCCAAAACCAATTGCTATGGGTAATAGATGATAGTCCTAAAATTCTTGCGGCATAGTCGTTATCTAGTTGGCCACTAAAGATAGCATCTAGTTCATGCATATTTTTATTAAAGATTCTCTTGAATAATAAATAATTGGGATGGCTTGCTCTTAATTCATCTATAAAAGGCCACATTGCAAGATCACTTCCAGTTGGAATAAATATTTTAATAGCTGATTTGTTAGGGAATTGTAAAACATCAAGTATGTCCATACCCGATGAAATTATGGTTAGTTGTCTTTCATTAAGTAAGCTCCGAAGTGTAGAACCTTTTCCCTGTATAATCCAACCCTTGTTTTTTTCATATTCTCCTTCTCCGAGATTATCTGGATCACATCTTGGTATAGTCTTTTTTGTAATTAACAACTTTGCTTCAAAACCTCTTCTAATTGCATCCTTACATAAAAGAAATCCTATATTATCTTGATTTCCAAGAAATATAATTTTTTCATTCTTTTCTCCCACTATCAAGGCAATTGATAAGCTACTTATTTACGCAATCTAGCATGGCTATCCCAAACTCTTGGTGATCAATGAGTATAGTTTTTACGAGTCACCTGGTACAAAACTAGTACAAAAAAAATATGTTTCCTCTGTGTTGACTAAATCGGTTGCTTGGCGATCTTTGGTGAAGCTACCTATCCAAATAAAAACCATTCTGATTGAAGCAGAACAATGAATTCAGTCAGTTGAATTGAGCGTTGAAGATTGAGAATACTCAATATCTTTTTATTCTCAGACAGTAGCTTAATGCTAGTTGCATAGCCATTGCTCCTGATTTGGAACTCCAGAAAGGACAACAAGTAAGGACTAATCGCGATAGGAATTTTGATGAAAACTCTTATGACGAGGTAAGAAGGCTTAAGGATCAAAATCCAGACGAAGAAGATCCTGTTTACTTCCCTGTTAAAGAGTTAAGGCGTCCGCATTTCGTGAAGGAATGCAGATTGAAATCTTTGACCATTCCTTGTCCTTTCCGTAGTGCTGGCCTAACTACCCTTAGATAAAACACCATAACCATTGATCGGTCGTAGGTCGGTGGTACCTGCATCAGTACTTAAGAATGGAAGATCATGCTCGTTTCTTCGGCGAAATTACTGTTAATTGTGGTAGCAAAATCAGTTAGTTCAGGGAGTAAGAGCCCAAGCTTTCTAATTATGCGATAGTTAGGGATGAGGAGACAGGCAATTGTCTATAGATTCTTCAGTAGTAAAATAAAAAGCTATCGTTGTACAAACTAGTAAAATTCAATTCGATGGGAGACAAGCGAAATGAATCCAAGAGAAATCTAGCTTTTAAGTTAGCAAAACAACGAAAATTTACTGAATCGGAGTCAATCCTCAGGCAAATCATCGCTGAAGGGGATGGGGAAGCAGAAATATATAATAAACTAGGATATATATATATTTCGACAGGTAAACATCTAAAAGCTATTCGTAATTTTAATAAGGCGTTATCAATCGATCCCTTACATTTTGAGTCATGTTTTTACCTTGCAACGTGTCTTAAAAAAATAAATAAGCTTTCAGAGGCAATTTCTATTTACAAAAAAGCAAGTACAATAAATCCAAACTTCTCCGGTACATTTTACAACTTAGGGAATTTATATTATGAAACTGGTGATTCAAATGAAGCCATAGTCTTCTATCAAAGAGCAATTAAATTGGCACCTGATTCCTACGCTGCATATAATAATTTAGGGAATATATATAAAGATAAAAAGGAAATAAATACAGCACTAGATTGTTATAAAAAAGCGATTCGGATAAACCCGAACTTCCAAGAAGCCTATATAAATCTAGGATATGTATTGAAAATGATAGCACACATCGATGGCGCGATTAATTGTTACAAAAGGGCGATAGAGCTTGGATCTGATAATATAAAAAAATTGGATGGATTATACGTCGAACTGGCTTCACTACTTGATCTCTATAATGACTCAAGTGGTATTAATAACTTAGAGAATTATATAAACCGAAGATGTAAGTTTCCAATTACCAAAAACCAACCTTGTAGAGATATTGAATTAACAGAGCGATCTGAATTAGTTAAAGTTCAGTACCTTAAAAGTTGTAAAAAAGCGATTGAGCAAATTGAAAATATGTTCTCATTTAGAATAAAGGTACAAGACAAGAGAGATGATTCTATATATACACTTGATTCGGATTTTGAGGAAGATCCACAAGTTCGTCCTATAGTTGATAAAAACCCTGAACTTCTGGAACAAATACGATTGGGATTGCATTTCTTAATTTGTCCAAACTATTGGACTCAGCAACTAGATCAGATGTTCACAATAATTGCAAGTGAGATCAACAGTCTCAAGAGAAAAGATCATTTAAAAAAACTATCGGTTTATGAAATTGGAACAGGAACAGGGTATTTACTGCATAGGCTAAGATTTATTAAGGGAATAATTTTAAAAGGATGTGATGTTTATGAAAGAAATAACAGTCAAGGCCTTCACTTCAGTGAAACAAAGGATCTCAAGTATCTTAGTTATTCTTTGATCACAGAATTGTTAAATTTAAATTCCTTAATAGAAAATTTTGCAATTTATTCTACATCCATGCCCAAGAAGCTTTTAAGTTTTAATATAATATATTGCTCTCTACCTGTATTTGATGACGTTAACTTGTTGGGAAAATATATTTGGTCTGAGAAAGAATGGATTTTATTTATAAAATCAGTATTTGAGCCGAAAAGTAGCCAAATAGATTCAATGATTCTGATGTTAAATTACCATAGTTTTAACCTTCGAAACTCTATAGAAAAAATTCGTTTGATATGCGATGCTGGAGTTATAAATGCTGGTCCAAATGGTACTTTAATATGTAGACGCAAAAGGGTTTGAAATGATTCTCAACTTATAGCAATCATTTACATTAGAAATGGTGAAAGTAAAGTTCTTAGTAATTTCAACACAATCAGATTATTTACCTTTGAATATTCTTACACCTGATTAGGAGTGACTATCGCACATTAGGTTCTCTTGGTTTCAGGGGTAAATCATCATTTGAAGGAAGTCTTGATAAATGATTTGATACCGACCAAATAATTTTCGCCAGAATCCAGAGCAATCTTCATAAATATCATCTGTATGTGTTGTTATTTTCAAGCCTATATCAGTATGAACAGCTTCAAATCAACGATAAGTAAAAATCCCTAAACTCATTACAGAAATTGATAATAAATAACTCTTATGAAGCTGTTCAAATAATAGTGATCCGATCTTGGATGCCACAGCGGAAATATCTTGCTCAGGAGCTTTGGTGTTGAATTAATCGTCTAGGATGTGAGAAGTGAGGAGGCCTACGTTAGTTTTTGAGCAGTAATAGTTGAAGTCTTATCAGTTTATGCAATCGTAAGCTGAACGTGACTTTCTGACGAATCCTTGCACGAGTTAATCACATTCTTCTTATTGGATGTATTGGTTGATTGGTAGCGCTTCCTTGGTTTGACCCTTATGCATTGGCCTATTCCAATATGAGTAGGTGGAACCATCCATTCTTCAGCCTTGAATACCGAATATGGAGAAGCCGATGGAGCCATGAGTCCGAATGTAGTACATCTATACTAATCGCAAATCGAAGGATGTCAACCTTTGGGATTCTTCGCTTAGGCAGGTAAGGCCTCTTAGTAATTGAAAAGACTTTTAGCGCTAGAACCCATACTCCGTTT
>QCGA01000022.1 GCA_003280095.1 Prochlorococcus sp. AG-363-O16 | reverse complement strand
CTGCAAGTTTATACATCCTTATAGTTTGATTTGGTCTTCCAATCTGCCGAGCAAAAATAGATGGAGTATCAGGGCCTCGATACTCCAAGAGAATCTGAATGGCCTTTCTTAATTGCCAAGTTCGCTCCTGAGACCTTGGGTTGTACAAGGCAATAACAAAATCACCCGCAGCAGCTGCGGTGATACGCGTTTCAATCTTTGTCCATGATGTCAACTTATCGCTCAAGCTAATTGCACAAAAATCACTCATCAAAGGTGCTCCTACTTTTGCAGCAGCAACTTGCAATACAGAAAGCCCTGGATGAACAAAGAAGCCTGGTCTCGATGATGGAGATTGGGCAAGTAAAAGTTCTAGTGCCAGACCTGCCATTCCATAAATCCCACTTTCTCCGGAAGAAATCAACGAAACACAGGCACCTTCCTGAGCTAGGTCCAATGCTTTTTGGCATCGATCAGTCTCTTTTGTTAATTGACCGTCAATCCTGACTTGATCAACACGACGAATAGGCTCCAAAAAATCTAAATATGGTTTATATCCAATCCAAATAACTGAGCGTGAAAGTGCATATCTAGCATCTTGAGTTAGAAAAGCTAATTCCCCTGGACCACTCCCAACCAAATGAAGCTCTCCTCTCTGTGGAGCAAAAGGTTTAACACATTCAGCAATAGCAATAGTGACCGCACCGCGTTCAGAAGGTAATGAATGATAAACAGTTTTCTCTGTTAGAAGTACACCACCATGTTCAGCAGCCAGCAAGGCTGATGCTTCAGCTACAGAAGGGGTACCCACTTCATGTTCAACCAAACTAGATGGGTTTGGAATTAAAACTTGAGATAACTCTTCTGCTTTGTAATAGCGAATAGGCCATTGTCTTTGATTGGCAATGGATATTAAAGAATTTTCATTAGATTTTAAATCTATACTTGCCAAGCCTGCGACTGCTTCTTGAGCTAAACCTGAGTCCCACAAAGTTTGATCTAAAGCCCGTGAAATAAGACCTAAACTTGTATATCTTTCACAGCCAATACCAATCCAAAGAGTTGAAGGATGCCAAGAGCATTTTTCATTACGATAAGGTCCAATACTTAACTTATTTAATTTAGATTTTTTCTCTGCTTTTGATGAAACTAAAATTTGACTAGCGGCATAAGATTTTCTCCACAAATGAGAACCAGATTTTTGATCCAAAATAATTTCTTCCCCTCTACTTTGTGCATGGATTAGTAGATTCCAATTAGAAATATTTCCTGAGCGTATCCACCCCCATGAATCACCAAAACAGTCAACAGCCAATTGATTATGAACAAATGAATTACTAGTAATTACATGATTACCCCCCAAATCTTCCGCCAATTGAATCGCAAGCTTTTCTGCTCCTGCCTGATGCCCTCCAAGTAAAGGGATTACAAAAGATCCTCTTGCATCAAGGACAACTACCGCAGGGTCTTCTCTCTTACTTTTCAGGAATGGTGCAATTAACCGTGTAACGGCACCAATAGCCCCCACAAAGAAAAAAACGCCTCCATTAGTCCAGTTTTCTTGAAGGATCTCTGAAGCATGTGCAACAACCAAATCAGAAGGTAATGACTCCAAATTACTTGCAGCCGCAGGAGTAAGTGCTATGCGATCCACATGCTGACGAGACAATATCAACTTCAGCAAAGGGAATGAATTCGCTGACATACCAATCGCAAGCCTTATCGGTGAAGTTCTTTCTGGAGTTATGTCTTGATCCTTCAAAGCTACTAGTCAGTTAAGGACGAATGAATCAACAAAGAGTTTGATGCTTACTAACTTCTTATCCACATCCTAAAGGCAGGGGAAACAAGCTCTTTGAGCTAGGGCAACCCTCCAAGAGCCAAGAAAATCTCAGAAGAGAAACCTTCATGGCCAAATTGATGTTATTTAAGAGCTCAAACTTCTAAGCCCTTAAGTTGTTAACTTACGTGTTATTCGAGAGAAAGCTCTATCTGCGGTCGTTCTGGAGACTCCAGGCCCAGACTGATGAGGAAGCCTATAGAACATTTGTTACTTGCATAGGTAGCTGCCGGCTCCCGCCCTTATGCTTTCTGAAGCGGTCCCCACATAGGGGCCCACTTAGCTCCAGTGTCTGAAAGGTAAAAACCTTTACCAGTACTGGCGCCCGGGCGAAGTATGACTTCTTTGTCGTTGCTTTTCCCGGACCCTGCCAAGCTCTAAAAGCTTGTCCAAGGGGTGGCCCTCCACCTCGATCCCGTACCTCGAGGAACCTCTCGATGACCATTAGCCCACCAGAGCGTGGGAATCAGGCGAAGCCTATTTACGATCAGCCAGTCGACCGGGACCATGTTCCTGCCGATATTGAAAAAGCCGGACAACCCGGCTTCTGGTCTAGAAGCCTCGCCAAAGGTCCCCAAACCACAACATGGATTTGGAACCTCCACGCAGACGCTCACGATTTTGAAACTCACATCGGTGATGTTGAAGAGACAAGTCGAAAGATTTTTTCGGCTCACTTCGGACACCTTGCCGTTGTCTTTATATGGATGAGTGGATTCTTCTTCCAAGGAGCCCGCTTCTCTAACTACTCCGGTTGGCTTGCCGACCCTACGCACGTGAAACCAGGTGCGCAGGTGATCTGGCCAATAGTCGGCCAAGAAATACTTAACGCCGATTTGGGCGGCAACTACCAAGGCCTCCAAATCACCTCTGGCATCTTCCAAATGTGGAGGGCTTGGGGCATCACCAGCGAAACAGAACTAATGGCTCTAGCTATTGGTGCTCTGGTGATGGCAGCTCTGGTGCTCCATGGAGGGATCTACCACTATCACAAGGCAGCTCCAAAGCTTGAGTGGTTCAAGAAAATTGAGTCGATGCTCCAACACCATCAGATTGGTCTGATCGGTCTTGGATCTATCGGCTGGGGAGGACACTTGATTCATGTGGCCAATCCAACCAATGCAATGCTTGACGCCATTGATTCAGGTACCCCACTGGTTCTAAATGGCCAAACCATTTCCAGTGTTGCTGACATTCCCTTACCACATGAGCTCTATAACGCAGATCTTGTGGGTCAAATATTCCCTGGACTTGCTTCTGGGATAGGGAACTTCTTCAGCCTCAATTGGTGGGCATTCAGCGATTTCCTAACCAACAATGGTGGTCTAAATCCAGTCACCGGAAGCCTTTGGATGACTGACATTGCGCACCACCATTTAGCTTGGGGTGTATTTGCCATCTTTGGAGGCCATATGTGGCGTAACACCATGGGTGTTGGTCACAGCATGAAGGAAATCATGGATAACGCCAAAGGCGATCCAATCCTTTTCCCAGCCCCTAAGGGTCACCAAGGGATTTTCGAATTCCTAAGCAATAGCTGGCACGCTCAACTAAGTATCAACCTTGCAATGGTTGGTTCAGCTAGCATCATCATTGCGCACCACATGTATGCGCTCCCTCCTTACCCATATTTGTCGATTGATCACCCAACGGTGCTTGGGCTATTCACTCACCACATGTGGATTGGGGGATTAATGATTTGTGGAGCTGCAGCTCATGCTGGCGTCGCAATGGTGCGGGACTACGACCCAGCAGTTCATGTCGATAACGTTCTCGACAGAATTCTGAAGGCACGAGACGCACTAATTAGCCACCTGAGCTGGGTATCCATGTTCATTGGTTTCCACAGCTTTGGGCTTTACATACACAACGACGTAATGCGTGCCCTGGGTCGTCCTCAGGACATGTTCAGTGATACTGCCATCCAACTGCAACCTGTATTTGCTCAGTGGGTTCAAAACCTCTGGCATTCATCAGTAGGTACTGCTTCTCTTGTTGGGGCTGGCAATTTACCTGGAGGAGTTAGTGAAGCATTCGACATTCCGCTTGGAACTGCCGACTTGATGATCCATCACGTCCATGCATTCACTATCCACGTCACACTTCTCATTCTTTTGAAGGGTGTTCTCTATTCGAGAAGCTCTCGCCTCATCCCTGACAAGGCTCAACTTGGATTCCGCTTCCCATGCGACGGTCCAGGTCGTGGTGGTACATGTCAAGTCTCCTCATGGGACCACGTGTTCCTCGGCCTTTTCTGGATGTACAACTCCATCTCAGTCATCATCTTCTACTTCTCATGGAAGATGCAGAGTGATGTGTGGGGACTAACCGGCGGCAACTTTGCTCAAAGCAGCATCACAATCAATGGTTGGCTTCGTGACTACCTGTGGGCACAATCCTCACAAGTACTTACAAGTTATGGAACCTCCATTAGCAACTATGGATTGTTGTTCCTTGGTGCTCACTTCATTTGGGCATTCAGCTTGATGTTCCTCTTCAGTGGCCGTGGCTACTGGCAGGAGCTATTTGAATCCATCATTTGGGCTCACAACAAGCTAAAGATTGCTCCTACTATTCAACCCAGAGCACTTTCCATCACCCAAGGCCGTGCAGTTGGTGTTACCCACTTCATTTTGGGCGGCATCGTGACCACATGGTGCTTCTTCCATGCCCGCCTTCTTGGGCTTGGCTGACCTTTCCTGACCTTTCCCTCCATGGCAACGAAATTTCCTTCGTTTAACCAGGGTCTGGCACAGGACCCTACAACCCGCCGTATCTGGTACGGCATAGCCACAGCTCACGACTTCGAGAGCCACGATGGCATGACCGAAGAAAGGCTTTATCAAAAGCTTTTCTCTACACATTTTGGTCACCTAGCCGTTATTGGCCTATGGGTTGCAGGAAACCTGTTCCATATCGCCTGGCAGGGCAACTTTGAGGCATGGGTCGCCGACCCAACTCATGTTCGCCCTATTGCACACGCAATCTGGGACCCTCACTTTGGCCAAGGCATTACAGATGCCTTAACCCAAGCTGGGGCGTCTGGCCCAGTCAATATTGCCTATTCCGGTCTATACCACTGGTGGTACACGATTGGAATGCGCTCAAATGTCGAGCTTTATCAAGGTGCCATTTTCATCAACATAATGGTGTGCTGGCTCCTTTTTGGAGGTTGGCTACATCTTCAGCCCAGGTTCCGTCCATCATTGGCATGGTTCAAGAATGCTGAAGCAATGCTGAATCATCACCTCGCTGTGTTGTTCGGCTTCTCAAATATCGCTTGGACTGGTCACCTAGTTCACGTTGCTATTCCTGAATCCCGCGGCCAGCATGTTGGTTGGGACAACTGGTTAGAGGTACTACCTCACCCAGAAGGTTTAGCACCATTCTTTACTGGTAATTGGGGCGCTTATGCCCAAAACCCAGATTCTCTTGATGCGGTTTTCGGAACCTCTCAAGGTGCAGGTACAGCAATGCTCACTTTCCTAGGTGGTATGCACCCTGGTAGTGGGTCACTATGGCTAACCGATATAGCTCATCACCATCTCGCTTTAGGCGTTGTGATGATCATCGGTGGTCACATGTACAGAAACACCTTTGGTATCGGTCACACTCTTAAAGAGATAACTGAAGCTCATAACACAAGCCATCCTAATGATCCTCACAAAGATGGATACAGAGAAGGCTGGGGCCACTTCAGTGTTAATCACAACGGCATCTATGAGACCGTTAACAACTCTCTTCACTTCCAACTTGGACTTGCACTGGCCTGCCTAGGTGTTGCATGCAGTTTGGTAGCCCATCACATGGGTGCGCTTCCATCGTATGCATACATAGCTCAGGACTACACAACCCAAGCTGCTCTCTATACCCATCACCAATACATTGCTGTGTTGTTAATGGTCGGGGCTTTCTCTCACGGAGCAATCTTCTTTGTCAGAGACTATGACCCTGAACTAAACAAAGACAATGTTCTTGCAAGGGTTCTAGATAGCAAGGAAGCTCTGATCAGTCACTTGAGTTGGGTAACTATGCTTCTCGGTTTCCATACCTTGGGGCTTTACGTTCATAACGACGTATGTGTTGCCTTTGGAACCCCTGAAAAGCAAATCCTGATTGAGCCAATTTTTGCTCAAATGCTTATGGGATTTAGCGGCAAGGTTATGTACGGATTCGACACTCTGCTCTCAAACTCAGCTAGTGCAGCGAGTATGGCAGCAGCAAATGTCCCAGGGAATCACTACTGGTTGGATATGGTAAATGCGCCTGACGCAACAACCAACTTCCTACCTATAGGGCCTGCCGACTTCCTTGTTCACCACGGCATTGCGCTTGGTATTCATACAACAGCTCTGATCCTTATCAAAGGAGCTCTGGATGCACGGGGTTCAAAGCTAATTCCTGACAAAAAGGATTTTGGCTATTCCTTCCCTTGTGATGGTCCAGGCCGTGGAGGTACTTGTGACAGCTCAGCTTGGGATGCTACTTATATGGCTCTCTTCTGGGCAGTAAACACCATTGCGTGGGTTCAGTTTTACTGGCATTGGAAGCACCTCGCTATTTGGTCGGGGAACATTGCACAGTTCAATGAATCAGGTACCTATCTAATGGGTTGGTTTAGAGATTATCTGTGGCTCAATAGCTCACAGTTAATCAACGGATATAACCCGTTTGGTGTAAACGCTCTGTCTCCATGGGCATTCATGTTCCTTTGGGGTCACTTGGTATGGGCAACTGGTTTCATGTTCCTGATCTCCTGGAGGGGATACTGGCAGGAACTAATTGAAACCCTTGTATGGGCTCATCAACGTACGCCTATTGCCAACCTCGTTGGATGGCGCGATAAGCCCGTCGCCTTGTCAATCGTTCAGGCTCGTCTAGTCGGTGTCGCTCACTTTGTGATAGGTACGGCTGTCACTTATGCGGCCTTTGTGATCGCCTCAACTGCAGGTAAGTTCGGATAAATCTGAACAGATTACTGTTTAATTACCCTGCCGCCAGATTAATCTCTGACGGCAGGGTTATTTTTATGAGTCGAGAGAAAAGGTCGCAATAAGAACAAAGAATTCCCTAGCAAACTTAATTTTTAGACAAGGGATTCAATAAACTCAGAAGATTAGAAAATATAAACTTCAAATCAAGGTTGATGAATCCATTTTAAAAAACAAGCAAAAAATGACTGACAACAATTTTCTATCGGATTAGTGTTAAATAAATTCCTAGAATCTAAATTTCTAATTCTTTTAATTTGATTTAGAACCAAACTAACTGCTGATGAAAAGCTTCACTTCTCCATAATGCAAACATCAAATGGTTAGCAATAAATCATTCAAGTCCTTGGAGAATGGAATAGTTTTAGTCCTTTAAAATCAATGCATTGGTAAGTTTCTTGGAAAAATAATCCAAATTGAACTTACTCATTCCCTATCCAAATCATTAGTTGTATTGGCCTGAATCTTCTTTAAGAATCTATTCCATGATTGTGGCCATATCCATCTAATGATAATTCCGATCACAATTAAGTAGGAAGTTCCCTCCAGAGGATGACTAATGTCCGACAAACCTGAGAGCAATTGCCTAATCAATTCTTCTTTATTCGCCATAGGGATTCATACAATCATTAATGGCTAGCTAAACCAATAAGCTCCAAGACAAAGCCACCTTCAGTTTTAGCTAAAAAAATAATGACTCTGAAAAAAAAGTTGTCCTGAACAGGATTATTCTGTCCAGGACAACTTTTTTCTAGAAATAATAATCTGTCTAAATACAAACTACTATCAGCCAACCCAAGGGAAGAAGGCTCCTTGCTGAATCAAGGTGTCTACATGCAAAGTTCCACACAATAACCATGCAAATACTGCACCTCCACATCCACCTAACCAGAAACCACTAGTGAAATCGGCCCAACCATGCTTAGTAAATAAATCAGCAGGTGGATTATTTATCGTGGAGTCAGCAGGCTGAACACTAGGGGCCTTACCAGGAGAGTTGTAAAGGACAAGTAGAGCTGTGAGGATGTGAGTCGCTCCAATTGCACTCAAAAGACCTGCTGTTAAAGCAAAATCAGTATTACGAAATGGTCCAGTAATTGCAAAAGGTCCAAACAAGAAATATCCAAACATCGCACCTACTTCAAGGCCACGAAAGTTTGGTGAAAGACCAGCACGATAAAAGGGAAGATTATTCAGCCAAGCTTTTGTGAAATAACCACTATTGACTGGTGTACTTAAATCACCAACACAAGGGTCAGCGGCTGGAGTTACAGCCCATTGTTCGGCTATGCCGATGTCAGTGGGTCTAGCAGATTGATCCCGATACTTCTCGGGAAACTTCACTGGCTTATTGGAGCGAAGAAAGGGATCTTGAAAGTCAGACATTGGTTTCAAAGGCTTAGGTTGGCTGGATAAAAAACGACCGCTTAGTCGGTTGCTGTGATATGACGGCCAACCAGCACTATGAACACCGCTGGAGCCACAAGCCCAATCAAGGGAACAAAAACTGAAGGAAGCCAGGCGGCGGCAAATTCGCTAGTCATGGCATATACCAATAGAACCATAGTTACTGTATAGATTGCTCTCCAAGTGGTCATAAATAGATCACGTTGAGGTAATAAAAGTTCAATCCTCCAACTACGCTATTAGTCCACTTTTACTTTTGATCACAAGGCCTTTCTCTCATGAATCAAGTTGTCGCTGGAGTCACAGCCCTAGTCCTGACAATAGTTCTCATTGGATTAGGTAAGCGCCCTCGCAAGCTGATGCTCAAAAGCACAGATGCAAGCAAGGCCTATGCAGTCAACCAATCTCAAATCAGCCTCTTACAAAAAAGAGCAGACACGAATCAAAAACAAAACACAAAATTATCTAATCTCCAAAGTTCATGGAAAGCTCCTACTACGGTGCAAGAACGTATAAAGCTGGAAAAGAAACTTCGTCAATCAATGACTGAGGGCCCAGTCGAAAGACTTGAAGCAATTACCATCTCGGGGCTCTGGGGACACAAGAATGCTCTACCTTTTCTCAGACAGGGACTCAATGATGCAGATATTCGAGTCGTAAGAGCAGCTGCAGCTGCAATTTCAGTTCACAAAGGGAGACCTGTTGCACAAACTTCAAGACTTCAAGAAGGGAAACCACCCCGCAATGTGGCTCTTATGCGATAAATAGGTCGTCCCTGACTCTCATGATAAGTACGAATCTGAAGCTCTCCCAGGAGCCCAAAACAAAACAACTGCACACCGGCCAAACCCAGCACAAAAACTAAGGTCAAAAGAGGTCGGTTCCCTATATCTTCTCCCATCAATTTTATTAATAGAAGATAGAAGCTTCCCAAAAGGCTTGCAAGAATTGCAATTAACCCCCCAAAGCCAAAAACATACATTGGTCTGGTTAGGAAACGATTCATAAACCAGACAGTTAGCAAATCCATCAAAACCCGAAAAGTTCTATCAATTCCATATTTGCTATTGCCATATTGTCTGGACCTATGGTTTACGCGTATCTCAGTGATTCTGGCACCTTCAATATTGGCTAATACTGGCAAGAATCTGTGAAGTTCACCATATAAACGCATATCAGACAAGACCTCCCTTCTATACGCCTTTAAAGAACACCCATAATCATGCAATCGAACTCCTGTAACTCGACCAATCAACCGATTGGCGAGCTTAGATGGGAGCTTACGTTTCAAAGCAGCATCCTTACGCTTATAACGCCAGCCACTAACCAAATCGTATCCGTCTCTCAACTTCTCTACTAACTTTGGAATATCTGCCGGATCATTCTGCAAATCGCCATCCAAACTAACAATTACCCCACCTCTCGCCACATCAAAACCAGCAGCCATAGCAGCTGTTTGGCCATAATTTTTACGTAGCAATACACCAACTAATTCAGGGACTTCGCGACCTAAATCGGTAAGGACATTCGCTGAGTTATCTGTAGAGCCGTCATTAACAAGTACTAATTCAAAACTATCTCTAGTAGGACGCAGTGCAGACAAAAGCTGCTCAACAAGCTCAGGAAGGCTGTCGGCTTCATTATAGATAGGAACAACTACAGAGATGTCTAGAGGTGAAGTCATTCCGGCCATAATCATTGCAAAGCAACTTAGTCTCTATAGCTAATAGCGAGCTGATCCGTCACAACAACACTGAACTCTGCCAGCTCCACGAAAATGGGACCTATAGAAGGAAGCTACTGGATTCTGATCAATTTCACTAAGGCTGTCAAAACCAATCCCATTGCGACCATTTTCAAAGCCTGAACTGTGCCAATAGATACCTGCTTTCTGATGAATCGCAACATGTGTACATCTATCTGGTGTTCCAAAAAATAATAAATCCCCTGGGATTAAACAATTGAAATGGTCAACATCAATCTGCAATGGTTTACAGAAACTCTCCTGTTGATATGCATCTCGAGGCAACCAAATCTTTGCACTCAAAAATGCAGTCTGAATAAGACCTGAACAGTCAAAATCCGGTCCCAAAGTTCCACCCCAAAGATACTCATTCGGCTCTGTTGCAGCTTCCCGAATCCATTTCAAAACTTCTGGAATTTTATTTTGAATCTCATCAGGAGTTAAGAATAAAGGTGACCATGGTCCTCGTTGAATTGCCTTATAAACGCATCTCAGATCCAACCAACATCTATAACCGTCTTCCAAAAAGCGAACCCACAACCTGGAATTCTCTTGTGATTTTAATCCCTGACTAGGCAACTCCAATAATTCAAAACTTCTTCCAGCGCCAGCTTGGGTCGCCAATTCTATGCCTTTAGAGTTGGCATAACCGTTCACCGCACAATCTAGTCGCCAAAAACTTCCTTTCTGAAGCAAGCCTCGAGACAAAGATTTGTCTAATGTCAACATTGTTACGGGAGCGCAATGGCGTTCTACCAACCGAATTCCAACATGAGTTCCCAACTCAGGGAATTATTAAATCGATTCGACACACATGAACATCCAGGTCTACTAAACAGCATCTCGGTAACATGGATTAAATATGACTGCCCCGATCCGTCTCCAAGCAGCGGCCATGGCGCTGGGTGGGAAGCTAATAGACCTACTTACCCTGCAAGTGTCATTAAGCTTTTTTATGCTGTAGCTATTGAAGCTTGGCTTCAGAAGGACTTACTCGAAGACAACGAAGAATTGCGCAGAGCACTGAAGGACATGATCAGTGACTCAAGCAATGATGCAACAAGTTTCATCGTCGATCTACTTACAGGTACTTCAAGTGGTCCCTCCATTTCAGGAGAACGCTGGCAAGCCTGGAAAAAGCAACGAGGGTTGATCAACAAGTGGCTAGATGAACTCAATTGGCCAGAACTTAAATCAGTAAACTGTTGTCAAAAGACCTGGAATGATGGACCTTATGGTCGTGAACGTGACTTTTATGGGACTGGTGACAAAAACCGAAATTCACTAACAACTGAAGCTACCGCAAGGATGCTCGAAGCAGTCATGACTGATGGCTTGGTTTCACCAAGAGCATGCCGCAGAATTAAATCGATACTCTCAAGAACACTAGATTTAAATCACCGCAAAGGTGATCCAGAGAATCAAGTCGATGGCTTCATCGGAGAAGGCTTGCCAAAGGGGTCAAGACTTTGGAGCAAAGCAGGCTTAATGAGTCAAGTCCGACACGATGCTGCATGGATTTCTCTCCCCTCAGGCAACCCAATGCTTCTTGTTATTTTTAGCTTGGGTCGACACAAAGCCAAAGACACCTTTCTATTGCCATTACTAGCAAAAGAACTTATACAATATGACTTAGAAAAGTAATAAATAACTTTGATTTCTTCTTTGCAATAGGTCAAAACTTATAATAGTTAAAAAATCAATAAAGTAGATTTTTAATCGCAGAACAATTTTTATTCAATAACTTAAGAAGGGCAGGTCAAGCCTGCCCTTGCCCCTTGAGATCTGATTTGATTTCTACGGTCGATCTCGTTGGGTCTTAACTGTTTTATAAGCACACCCAGCGAAGAAGTCACTAGGCAAAATCGCTCTATTCCTTAGAATACCTTCATGATAACTTAGGTTTTTGCAAGTATTGTGAGGTTTCCATGAGTAAGAGAGCCATCAATACCGACTTTTAAACATTTATCTAAGCATTGCTTCTTATATATATCATCAAGCAACTGAACTCTCAGCAAGCGTTCCCCTTTTATATCACCGCCATGGAGCAGAATATATTTTTCATCGTAAAAGCAGCTAATATCTTCGTTCATGTAGAGACCTCCTTTATTTAAATGATTTGAGTATAAAAGTTGAAAAATTATATTTGCATCTCTAGGCAAGTGGCTTCCATCATCGATAACAATGTCGAACATTGGTAGCCTGTTGACATCAACTGGGGAAGTTGCATCGCCATGGATTATGTCTACATTTTCCAAATCATGACATAAATTTTTACACCCTTTTTCAATATCAATTCCAATCACATTAGCATTTGAATAAGCAGTTGCGAATGTTCTTAAAGAAGCTCCATTACGTACTCCTATCTCCAATATATGCAAACTTAATTTTCTTGATTGATGACCAAATAGCTTCTCGAATAAATTTTCAAGGGCATTAAGGTAATCGTGTTTTGTCTTTGATTTAGTTGGAAGAAACAACTATTAATGGGTTCATTTGCTTTTTCTTAACCAACCTAAAAGGCCTATACTGCTGAGCTTTTGGCTGATTTCTAAACTTATACAAGCCCACCCAAGCTTCACAAAAGCGGAGTGGAAGTTCCAGTATGCGAGTCCATATAGGCAGAGATAGAAACGCATAAACCAAGTTTAGAGAAATTGGAATTCATTTCCCTTCCACTTCCTCCGCCATTTCCCCCTTTCAAGTTTGAGGATGCATAGCACAAAAAAATATGCCTACCAATTAGTTACTGTTTCTATTACTACCTTAGAAGGTCGTTCTGAGACCTTCTAAGACTCTCTAACACTAAATTTCAACGGAGAGGGAGGGATTCGAACCCTCGACAGAAGTTGCCTCCTGTAACTCCTTAGCAGGGAGCCGCTTTCAACCACTCAGCCACCTCTCCAGTGGTCTTTTACACATTATCAAGAGTTGTGCCCTAACTGGACTAGTCACAGGATCCAAAAACAATACTTAGGCCACCAACCTTGGAAGACGGTGCTTGAAACCACATAAAACTTCCCATGGAATCAAATCACTGACATTGCACCAGTCTTGTGGGGTGATGATCTCATCACCATCCTTCCCAAGCAAAGTCACAACACTCCCTACCTCAACATTCTGATGGTCTGTTACGTCAAGGACAAGTTGGTCCATAGTAATAGCCCCAACTTGAGGGATGCGCCTGTTCTGAAAGAGAGCAAAAATTCTTCCAGAAAGAGATCTACTAATTCCATCTGCATAACCAATTCCAACTACAGCTAACCGGCTAAATCGTGAAGTTATAAATAGATGGCCATAACTCACTCCTACACCTTGTGGAACTTCTCGGATCAATGTCACCTTCGCTTTAACCGCAAGTGCTGGTACCAAACCGATCCCACAACCAGTTTGAATTGGATTATGGCCATACAGAGCCAAACCAACCCTCACCATGTCGTAATGGAATTTTGGATCGCGCAAAGTACCTGCAGAATTAGCAAGATGGACACATAAACGATCAGGTTGATGGGGCAAGGTCCTTATGACGTCTTGAAATTTCTCTTGTTGTTGTTGAGTAACTGAAGCTGCCTTACCTGGAAATGACCCATCTGCCATTGCAAGATGGCTGTAAGCCCCCTTAAGGTTCAAATAACTTGAATTGACAATTTCACTAACCAGGTCAGGCACCTCACCTAGTTCGCAGCCAAGTCTTGACATGCCAGTGTCAAACTTCACCTGAACTGGAAAGTTGCGTCCAGTCCCATTTGCTAACTGATTACATAAAAACACCTCTCGCTTGGTACTAATCGTTGGCATAAGCTCCCAATGAAGACAAGATCTCAACTCATCAACTTGCGAGAGATTTCCCATCACAAGTATCGGTGCTCTAATACCTGCCTTCCTAAGCTGTATCCCTTCTGGCAAGGTCGCCACACCTAGACCGCATGCAAATCCTCGAAGGGCCGCCTTGGCAACTGTTACAGCGCCGTGGCCATAGCCATCAGCTTTCACAACCGCCATCAACGAAGATCCTTCCGCTAAGTTTCGAGATAAATTTCTTGCATTTGATTCCACGGCAGCAGGACTGACCTCCATCCAAGCTCGTTGCCTTGGATTTGAATTAAGCAATACTTCGTCGCTGTGCTTGGTCAATGGAATTAAAACCTATTGAGGAATGAAGTGATTACAGCGGACATGAATATGCATTTGGAGTGCATACTCTTTGAATTGTCGATAGCATGGCTCGTAACCAATGAGCTGGCATGGGCCAGGTTCTCGTTCTAAATGCGTCTTATGAACCCTTAAACATCACGACATGGCGAAGAGCCATGGTCATGATGCTAAAGGGGAAGGCAGAAAGTCTGGAGCAAGATCCCAGTCGATCAATTCGACGAGA
>QCGA01000021.1 GCA_003280095.1 Prochlorococcus sp. AG-363-O16 | reverse complement strand
AGGGATGAAAGTGCTTATTACAACCGTGGAATTGCAAAGGGTGAGTTAAAAGATTATTACGGAGCAATTGCTGATTACAGCAAAGCAATTGAGATCAATCCAAGAAAAAGAAACGCGTATTTCAATCGAGGTCTTGATAAGGAAGCAATAGGAGATAGTAAAGGTGCTTGTATTGATATGAAGAAAGCGTCATCTCTTGGAGATGAAAATGCTGTAAAGTGGGTAAGAAATCAATGCTGATATTTATTTAAAAGTCAGATTGCTTAAATTTCATTTTAAAAATGTTGCAGGACGTGTTGCATCAAACACACCCCGATTTAGGAATAGCTTCCAATCTCTTCCAATAACTTCCGGGTTAAGTCGAAGTAGAAAGTATCACGGCTGCACTCGTAAAAGCAGCACTAGTTCAGACCATCAGAGGTTGCCATATAGGTATCAATGACAGAGAAGGAGCAATGGCAGGAGTGCGGCGGTTCATTCAATTTGCTCTTTAATCTAGAAAGTCGAGTTATGACAGTCGATCTCATCAGAAAGCAGTGAGTTTTGAGAATTGGTTAAGAGAAGAAATTGTTTTTCCAATCAGTTGATGGCAAATCCTTTAACCGATGATTCAACATGCTTGTCATGTCAAGCATGCTTTCTAATTAGATCTATAATTGCGAGTTTAAATTCGAATTTAGATGAAGCATTGCAATAACATTTCTTTAGAACGTTATTTGCAGGCTTATAATTTAAATGCCATTCAATTTTAGAAATGCAAGAAATGGAGAACAGAAAGCTAATTATTGGGCTTTATGCACTATTCTTTGGTGGCTTTGGAATACACAAATTCCTATTAGGAGAAGAGTATAAACAGGCAGGAGTTATAATGTTGTGCATTGCAACACTAGGTGGCGTAATTACTTGCGGGGTAGCATCTATCGTTATATGGATTATTTCGATAATTGAGGCGGTAATTTATATAACAAAAACTCCCGAAGATTTCAAGAAAATATATATAGATAATACTAGGCAATGGTTCTAGCTAATTAGAGATAAATGAATAGATCTTCATCGCTATTATTAGTTATTTTAGCAACCTTATCCTTTGCTTCTTTTGGATTTTCACCACATGATAAGTTCCACCCACTTATTACTATGGCAAGCTTGCTTCCATTGCAGATAGGAACATTGTTATGGCTTAAATGGAATGGTTATTTCAGAAAGGAAAAAATCCAGAAAAAATCCCTTGTTTTTACTAAGAGGAATGAGTAGGAGAAACTATTTCCACCTGGGAGTTACAGATCGAGCCAGGAAGAATGTTATGCATGACAAGCCTTATATAAATTAATGAGATGTTTATGGATCTATGGGATCAAATTGCTGCACTGTGCCTTGGATTAGGTCTTGCATCTGCATGTGGTTTTCGTGCTTTTTTACCACCTCTAATAGTTGGTATCTTTTCTAGAGCAGAGTTATTAACGCTTGGCGAGTCCTGGCAATGGTTCTCTTCTGATTGGGCTATCGCTTTATTTGCGACAGCTGGATTATTTGAGATATGCGCTTATTTCATACCTTGGCTCGACAATGTGCTAGACACTATTGCTACACCTTCAGCAATAATAGCTGGCACAATACTCACCTGTGCTTCACTTGATGGAATCAATCCTCCGTTGCAATGGATTCTTGCTCTAATCGCAGGAGTAGGTTTAACGGGAAGTGTTCAACTATCTACTGTTTTAATTCGAGGCTTATCTACCGTAACAACAGGAGGTATCGGAAATCCAATCGTTACTCTTCTTGAGGACTGCATGTCAATTTTACTAACAATATTAGCTACCTTTCTGCCCATAATAGCTGTTGTTATTACTGTGATCATGTTTTTATTTATGAGGCAATTTATTAAAAGGTTAAGAAGAAAGAAAAAACTAGAAAGTTATTAATATTAGCAATTCTTGAATGCGATTTCAAAAAACGATAATCCATACCACGCTTCTTAGAAAGACTTTGGGAAGGAATTAGAATTAAGATTATTTTTTAAAGGTCTAAAGGCTTTGATCAAGCTATTGAGTTTTTCTGGAGGACCTGTGGTAATCCTTGGACTTATCGGTCTATGGAAACATGGTTTAGGTACTCCACCTGCATGGTTTCTCACTGGACTGTTTGGGTTGGAAGTTTATTTATCTAAGGCTCTTGGTCATCCTATCTTTGAAGGAAAAGTTAAACAAAAAAACGATCGATCAAAGACAGCCATTCTATGCTTCTCTGAGCTAATAGTTCAAATATTTATCGTAATTATTTTTATAAATTCTTTATAGTTGGAATCATAATCTATAAAATATATATCAGCATTAATTAATTCTTTAAGATACACTTTCAGAGATAAACTACGTAGATTTCTAATAATAAGTTGAAAACTTATTTTCTTCTTCAATCCATTTAATAATCTCCTTCTTCTACTTTCTTGTATGCGCGATTGGAGTAAAACTCATCTTTCTTTGACTTTGTTTTCTCAGAAAAAGAAAGCTTTGCAGCAGCACTAGTCAAGACAGTACCAGTTCTAATTGTCAGAGGTTGTCCAATTCGCATCAAAGAATGAGTAATACCCTACTCATTGTTTTCTTCCTCCTAAGGATTGGCAACCTGCACCTATGGCACCAAAAAGAATGGGGGTCCAACTCTGACCAGTGAAATCGTATCCAAAGAACATTCCTAGAAAGTCTGCGATACCAATTCCATAGAATACGTAACCGATAAAATTGAGCATAATTTGATTAATTTTATGAACTTAGATTATATTTGAATTCTAGATGAAATTAGAAATTATAAACATTTATTCATGAGATTTCTTGGTGAGGATCTTGAGCGTGGAGATATTCGTGGGGATTCTTTTAGTTTGGGAAAGCAATTTTATGTTGGATTTTTTTGGATTTTCGACCTGATTTTGAGATTTTGTTCCTATGTGTTCCCTGACCTTCCCTGATGGACTCATATCGACAGCAACCCTCTCCACTTCTGACTTTTGTTCGTAGGCGGTCCATCCTGGTGTCGAATTTCGCTGAATTCGGCACTCTTCCGTCAAGTTCATTTTGTTAATGTTGTGCAGGTTTAGGGTATTACGATTAATTTTTCATTAGTATTAAAAATGTAATATTCTCATTTCCTAAAATAAATTGATGAATCTACTAAAACAAATAGTGACCTCTCTAATTATTGGATCAACTCTTGTCGCTTGTAGTGATCCAAATAAAGAGATAAAATTTGATGCAAATATAAGACGAACTACTAATGAAAATATTATATTAAAAACTACAATTACAAATTATTCAGATTCGGACAAAACTCTTAATGAAATTGATATCGACAAGTCTCTACATGAAACTCTTAATCTATCTAGATCGGATGGTTCGATAGGATTAGCTATCCCTATTGACAACACTTATTCCTATGAAATCAATCAAAGAATTCCCTCAGGAGAATCCTTGACAATAAACTTTTATGGTAAATCTATAACTGGGTTTATATCCGGAGAAGTTGATTTTATAGTAAATAATGATTTGTGGAACTTTAGGTCTATATCAGTAGATTGTTGTAAACAATAGGTTGGATTTCTCTTTTGAGTACTATGCCCACATCCGTCTACCAACGTTTTTCGGTGATCAGAGTTTGTCCACTGAACAGGGAGTCCAGAGTAATTGTTTACCCTCTCCGTTTCGACTTCATATGAGTATGCGCTCAAGGCGTCCATAGTAGTCCTTAATTTCGTCTGAATTCGGCATTTTTCCGTCGACTTCAGATTTTTGTGTTTGTGAATCTTTTAATTGAGTTGTTTTAAAAGTTTAGTGATAATATGAATTTGATGAATTTGAGATTACGAATGTATAGGCAAGTACATCCTATTTTAGGAATCATTTATTTTTGTGGCTTTTAAAAGCATCATTGATGTTTTTTGTAGTATGTATTGCTATTGCAATAGATTTAGATACAACATTAATCGGAACTATTATACTTCCCCAATTTCTCCTTAATTTAAGAGGACTGGGCATTGGTATACTAGTGTTTTTCTCACAAACGAAAATGAGGGGTTTCCACTCTTAGGAATTGTAGTTTCTACTGGTACATTTATAATTTCCATTTCAGTTGTGCTATGCGGAATTATCGCGTTGATTTAAGAATTGGATTAACAGATTAAAACAATCGAAGAGTTAAATGGTCAAATAGTCAAATAAACATTGCAATAGGAGTGCCTTTTCTCTTTTGAGTGCTATATTAATTGAATAATTTCTACTAACTAATGTTTTCATCTATAAACCTAAACAGGTCTTGGTCTGACTATAAAAAACAGTGGGCAGTTCCTCTTTTGTTTTGTCTTTTGGCATTCCCTTGGGGTGCGGTGGCAAGTCCATTGCTTGTTGTTATGATTTATTACGTACCATGTCTATACTACAAACAAGGCAAGGCAATTACATTAAAAGATGCTCTAGGGTTTTTAGGCGAAAACTTCTCTAGAATTGTAATTGCTGGAGTATGTCAAGCAGTTGCGATATCTATTGGATATATGCTTCTTCTAATTCCTGGAATGTTGCTTAGCTTTACTACACCTTTAGTTATATCAAGGATAGTAAATACTGATGCATCTGGTGCTGAATGTGTAAAGGAAGGAATTAAGGAATTTTTCAATGGAATAAAAACAAAAAGAATGTGGATATTTGCTTTGATTCAAATTATTATTGGGGTATTAGTTTCAATTGCTTCAGTACTTACTTGTGGTATAGGTGCTTTTGTCGCAATTCCTTTAGGTGCTTTTTCTCTCTATGGATATATGAAGACTAACGATCTTGGTAATAAGTCAAAAAATATTCTTACTGGTAATTAAATACATTTTTCGTTTCGTTGGTTGAATTTTTTATATTTTTATCGAGACCTATAAATAAACAAGCCAAATCATGAATTTAAACTCAACAAATCTGATCAAATGAACAATTCTGATCAAGTTCCTCTATCGGAACAAATTACTGAATCTGACCTAGGTATTATTGGAGAATTGGAATTAAAGCGTGCAGGTGCATTAATTCTCGCTAAAAAGCTCCCTAAAGAGGAAAGGTCATCTTTCTTGATTGCATGTAATCAAGAGGCTAAAGATACAACAACAATTCTACTTATATCTTTTTTCTTTGGAGGTATGGGTATAGACCGATTTGTCATTGGCGATACTGTATTAGGCTTGCTAAAACTTTTAACTCTTGGAGGTTGCGGCCTTTGGTGGCTAATTGATTTGTTTTTAATAATGGATGCTACCAAGATGAAAAATGCTGCCTCTGCATATAGAATATTTTGCCAATTGAGAGCTTAAGAAATTTTTCTCTAAAGAACCTAATTTTTAATTAACTTATTATCCTTTAAAAAATTTATATACCTTTAATATACCTTAGTTTTTTTTTGCAGAGCATCCAAATTGGCAATGATTACTAAAAAGTGTGTTTGGATATTGCACAAATAATTGGGAATTATCTGCTTAATACTTTTTGGCGTGGCCATAACAGAACTCATTACAGCTATTTTTGTTCAACAAGATCTTTGCTTCTGTTCTTGGGATTATTGATTCTTTTTAGAGTTCATGGAACTCTTTGTTTAATTCCCAAGGGGCAATTTCATTTTTTTTCATGTCTCTTTTTATTGGAATAAAAACAATAAGTTGCATCATATCAACTTGCCTTCTAGGTGGCTTAGTTTTTGTTCCATTAAGTTGGTTTATATTATTAACTATGCTTGGCATATAGAAGTCTTGAAGCACTCCAATACTTTAGTACATGAATGACTCTTGAAACATATTAAACTTGAAACCAAATGTCATTGTTATCCTAAATAACCAATATATCAAAAGAAGAATAGGTGTGATTGCCAAGAATTTTGAATCTATCACATAAGGGAATATATTTCGACACCTTATAGATTTAAGAGACCATAATATAAGACCAAGTGCGACTAATGGACCGAATAAATGTAGATTTATTGAGTCTATAAGATTCCCTTGAAGAGCCTCACTAGTTGCCCTTGTAAGGTAACAGGTGGGACCAGGTATGCCTATTAGTAGTTTGAATGGACATGGGACTGGAAAGCCAGTCAGAAATTGATATTTACCTTTTGCCCATAGGTAACTTGTTAAAAAAGTAGGAAGGAAAAAACTATAGCGAGCAAGTCTTGTTGTTAAGTACAAGTATTGTTTAGTCATTTGAATTGCATATTTGGGGTTTAGAACAATTTGTCTAAGCCAATAAACATAAATTTTAATGCCTAGCCATTATTAGTGTAAGGTTTGTTTGTCAAAACTGGATAAAGCATTGCAATAGGAGCATTGTGTCTCTTTTGAGCAGGATTTACAAGACCGCCTACTAACGATTTCATCGTTTACCTGAGGTTGTCCATAGAACTGGGATGTCTAGAGCAAATGTTTATCCATAATGATTGAAATGACTTACCCCAGTCAGATTTCTATTTGTTCAAATTTATTGGTTTGATTGGAGAAAGATATTAAAAATTGGATGCAAGGGAAGGTCAATCAGAGCAGGCTTCAACTTCTACTTTGTTTGCTTGAGAACTTCTCATAGAGTGTCATTTTGGTGTTAAGAAAAACTTCTAAGATTATTTTTAAAAGTAATTTTATGGGGTATAGTTTCTATTTAAAAGTAAATTCAGTTATTACTTACATATTTAATTAAAGAGATTACGGCAATTGCTATAACTCCATATGTCCATATTGACCCATTATTTTGTGATATATTTTCCAACCATGCTGGCATGCCGTCGTTTTCAAGAATCAAAAGATAAACAAATCCCAGCACTATTACTGGTATTCCAAGCGCCAAGAATAGAGACATTAGAAGTATAGACTTAATAGGTTAACTATACACTTTCCTTTAGATTTAGGTAAAAGAAATAAGACCTAAAAGAAAGTCCCGTAAGGTCCCGTTTAGCTGTTAGGGAAAAGACCAAAAAATTAACTCGAAGTTTTTTTCAAGGAAGGACCATTAAGTTCCTACTCAAAGGACACCCTCACAACTTCTAACTTTTGTCCCTAGGTGTTCTCAAGGTGTCCATTTCTGGATGGTCAAAAGGAACGACATGACTCAACCCATTGGGAGCAAATAAGCGATGGGGGATCTGATGTTCTCTGCAGTGATCAAACTCTTTCTTGAGTAAGAAGTCGGTTGTTTCATTGAGCGTCCAGCCGGGAGTGCCTGGTGGATCAAGACCCATCAGCCGATCTAGATAGAAGCACCGTTTACAGGTCAGGAAGTTAGAGAATCGACCACGACTGATCTTGAAGTCATACGTTTGATTGGGGGTATAAGACGACGTTTCCCTTACGCGGAGACCAGTTGCCTTGACAGGTTCTTTCTTGTTGTTTCGTTTGAGGTCAATCATTGGCAAGTAAATAGTTGCGGTTTATCTCATCTGATTTGCTTTGATCTTCTGATGCTCCTTATTTTTCTCTTCTGTCATAGATAACTTTCTTACTCCTACAACCACAGGATAGATAAAACGCCCGATCTCATCAGAAAGCAGTGGTGAACTTGCATAAAAAAGGGACCGCTCATCGAGCAGTGGAAACAAAGAAACACTTGCTCTAGATCCCCAAGAGAACCTGCCTTTGAGCAGGTTTTTTTGTGCCTATTTGTCACTGCAAGATTTTGAATCGAGTAGGACAGTTGAACTTTTAACTGTCCTGTTTCCCCTTCAGGGAGGCAATATCGGATTCATGGTGTAAATAGCTGAAGAAGGAACCAAGAATGAAATTTCAGGCTCTTTTGCTCACTTCTGTCCTCTTGGCACCTTTACCAGCACAATCAGGTGAGTATCAACCTGGATACTCAGCAGAAAGTTCTTGTTTTAGAAGTCAATACCGAGAGGAATATGTTCCAGGGACTGCTTCATCTCCTGGATACGTCAAATCCTATAAAGATCGAATCGAAGTTCCCTGTGATCCTCCTAGATGGAGAACAGTGATAAGGCATAACCATTACCGACCACATCGATATCACGACAGAAACCATGGTTGGATAACACAAAGAAACCGCTATACCTCTAGACCAAGTGGTGGAAGTTGTAGTGCTGCAAGCACTACAACAGGTGGTTTGCTTGGAGGTGGTCTTGCTGCTGCCCTTTCGAAGAAGGATGCTTATGGATGGGCAGTTCCTTTAGGGGCAGTTCTTGGAATGGGTGTTGCTAGCGTCGATTGTTGAAGAAACTTCAGGTGAAAGACATTTATAATATCCAAGCTCGACCCTTGGTGAGGACTTCTCAGGACCCATCAAGACATGAACTCGAAACGGAGAGAGTAAGAGAGTGGTTCACCTCAGCAAAGCAACTATAAGCACGTATATACAGGTCATTACTTAAAAACCCCTGTTTTCCGCCAACAAATCCGCCAACAGCAAAGATGCATTATCGCATCTACCCTTTAACTATGGATTTCTTTGCCTGGCACTTGGTAGTAGATGCAGTATTAGTTACTGGGATTATGAGTTGGATTGTTTATAAGAACAGAAGTAAGAAATAATGCTTGCCACCATCCGACGGGTACACGATTCAACGATTGATCGCTATAGAAAGTTGGGTCTGAATAATTCCACGATTGCCTGGTTGCTATTTGCAGAAGGAATATTTGTGGTTCTGGTAGGCAAAGCAATTGTGGAATTAACTTTCTACAATTCCCATACGACCTAGTCGATCTAATGATTTCAATTGCTTTTCGATAACGACTTGAATGCCCAATACCCCAACAAAGCAATTATTACCCAAGGGATGAGTGCTCTGATGACCCAAAGGGAAAGGAGAAGAACTAACGCAGAAAGGATAACCCGCTTGGTCATTGCCTTCGCGTCATCAGTCATGTATTCCCACCTAGGGATTAGAGACATGGCTTCGGAGTTTGTTGCCCTTCCTTTTTAGTGGATTTAACTCAATTCAGTAAGGCATTAAGAAGGGCGGGCTATTTCGATCCCGCCCTTAGAGTCAAGCACTTATTTTTTAGACCGTTCGTTCTCTGACTCCTGATTCAGTTCTAGATCGCCCGGAGCAAGATTCAATGGTGATAAGCACCTGTTTTCGAGTAACTCTAGGACACAGCCAATCTCCATCACTCGATTCTTCTGCTATTGCCCTAGGTGTTGGTTCTAGATGAGGGTTACTTTTTTTATCCGAATCGCTAATAATAAGTAATAAATTACCAACATACACTTATAAGATAGTCTTTGAGGGTATCTAATTAGATCCTAACGAATTATGCCCAAGCTCACTGATCAATATACGACGATACCTGTAACTGGAGGGAGTCTAAAATTTCGTCGTTTAGATGAAAATTTCTTTCGGTTAGAGGAGACTCTTCTGGATGAAAATTCCTCAAAGTTAGATTGTCCACATAAAATTGGTGCTTTGTTCAAGTTAGAAGGAGGAAGTTTAATCTCTGCATCAGTAATGACAGATGAACCAAGAGAATATGTTCCCAAGGAGAAACATCCATGGGAGAGTCTTTCACTTGATGAGATTGGTTTAATTCACGGCACAGATAAGAGTTCTTCCAAACATAACCTTCTAAAGGATTATGAAAAGATATTCCTAGAAAGATTCGGTAGAAACTGGCGTAACAAAACCATTAATTTAATTGAAATTGGGATTTGCAATGGATCTTCTATAAGGACATGGGCACGGGCAATACCAAATGGACAGGTCTTAGGTGTTGACAACATTAAAGCATGTACTCTTTTATGCAGAGATATTTCAAATGTTCACCTGGTCCATGCAGATGCTACAGATCAATCCTTACTTGATAAAGTTTATCCTTGTCATGTAATAATCGATGATGGTAGGCACCTTGTCCAAGATATAAGTAAGTCTCTAAAGCTCTTATGGGGAATTCTAGAAAAAGGCGGTATCTATATTATTGAAGATACATTATGTATGTATAATATGAATTATATAAGGGACCTAGAAAATAATTTGGACGTAAGTGAGTATAAATTAGAAAGGATGAAATTCATAGATACAATAACTAAAATGGTTAACAAACGCATTATTAATTATTTGCAGATTCATAGGAATTATTTCATTCTTTTCAAAAGTTGAATCTATTACCCTGATGGCGATTTCATTTCGAGTATTATGAGGTTTTCTTGTGGTGACTGAGTTGAAATGTGTTTGGCAATATGCAAATGAGTAGCACAATTAAAGGCTGCAACACTCTTAGGCCATTACATCAACTTATTTCAGGATTATTAATCTCCTCTGCTGAGAATGGCAAGCTTGTAGATTCATTAGCAATAACCCTTAAACCAATAAAAGTTCCTCCAGAAGAAATTTTAGATTTTAGGAAAAAATTCCCATCACTTTTGCTGTCAGGATTTTACTCTACAAAGGATTCAGGGTTGGAATGGTGTCCCGACAAGGTTGCTATCTTGATGAAGAAAAAGACTAAAGTTACAGTTTTATCAGGTTTAGCGGCATTCCCTTTGACGAAGTGGCCATTTATTGGTGACAATCCAACGCTGAACTCCATTGATCACTTTGTAAATTATATAGAACAATATCATCCAAATTATAAAACAGATAAATTATCAGATTTTTCATTAATGGTAGAGCTAGGAAAATCAAAACTAGTATTCTATAGTGAGCCAAAACTTAACAAATTAATTAGTTTTTATAGAGATGATTCAATTCTAGAGATAACTTGTTTTCAGAAAGGTCAAGGAACCTATTCCTTTCAACTCAAGGAGAAAGTTAATGGGGCTAAGTCAAATTCTAGAAGCCAATTTCAACAATTAAGTAATCTTCAATATGATGGCATGCTTAGATGTACCGAGATAGATAATTCTTCCACGGATAAGGCATCGATTTTCCTTTCTTTTTGTAATAAAGAATTACCTAAGAGCCATGAGATTAAAAATTTAAATAGACTTAACAAGTTTCTAATTGACTTAGAACAAGAGAATGACTTTTTAGAATTAATAGCTAGTTTAGTTTCGGAGAATTAATTCCCTATGAACCTTGAACTACTCAAAAAATATATAAAGATTGACTCTTTATCAATAATCAATTGGGATAAAGAAGATGAGAATTTTATCTCCTGCAATTTACAAAAACCTGAAAACCCTTTTAAAAGGACTATCAGAGAATTTCACTATCTAAAAGATTACCAAAAATTAGATCAATATGTAGAAGACTTTGGTTTTCAATGGACTCATCTATATGATGATTATAGAAAAGATCGCTATAAACATTTAGAGCAATTTCTTCGATTAGGAGTAAATCCAAATAGCTTAACCGGTAAAGTATGCCTAGATGTGGGGTGTGGGATAGGGAGATTATCAGAAATATGTTTGGGTAGAGCTAAGAAAGTATTTGGTTTGGATTTGTCGGCATCAGTAGTTGAAGCTGGCAGGTTAATTAAAGATCCAAACTTTATACCAGTACAAGCAAGCGGAGATGCATTGCCTTTTAAAAATGGGGTATTTGATTTTGTCTACTGTTGGGGAGTTCTTCACCATACTAAAGACCCATCAAAGACACTTCGGGAATTGTGGCGGGTTGTGAAACCTGGTGGAAGACTTGCAATCTGGGTGTATCCAAAGGATGATATTTACCTCAGACGATCACTACTCTCAAAATATTTCTCAAATTTGACAAGTACAGAAATGTTAGATTTGTCAAATTTAATAACCTCTTTATCTCATACTACACAAATGACATCGGACTCATTGTTAAAGCAATTCAGTTCTGACATGTGCTTTACAGTAAAAAATACTAAAGAATATACACGACATTTGTTATTTGATGGGTTAGGTCCTTCATACCATTTTCTTCTTGATCCAGAATGGTTTAGAAAAGAAATAAATGGTTTGGATGATGTAGAAAATTTTGCAACGCTTGAAAAGCCCTTTGTTGTCACCAAAATAAAAAAGTTTTTAAAATAATATAAAAACTATTAAATCTAAATTTTTCAGGCTTAAACTTAAAATATTTCTTCTGTCTACTGGCTTGTAATATGCTGAATTTGATTGGCTATACATATTAAAAGTGGGAAAGATAAAATACTAATACAGTTACCTATTGCAGCCACCAATAATAACTTTTTGTCTATAGACCAATAACACCTTGCTCGCATATGTAATGAATCCACATTTTTAGGACCAATTTCTAATACCTTTATCAATTATCAAGTCAACTATATTGCCTTGATAGTTTCAATCACTCTGCTTTGAATCAGTATGTTTACATAAATCTTCCATAGATATATCAGCATCCATTTAAGTAATGCCGGGACACTAATAGATTCAACTGCCCTTCGATAACGACTTGAATGCCCAATACCCCAACAAAGCAATTATTACCCAAGGGATGAGTGCTCTGATGACCCAAAGGGAAAGGAGAAGAACTAACGCAGAAAGGATAACCCGCTTGGTCATTGCCTTCGCGTCATCAGTCATGTATTCCCATCTAGGGATTAGAGACATGGCTTCGGAGTTTGTTGCCCTTCCTTTTTAGTGGATTTAACTCAATTCAGTAAGGCATTAAAAAGGGCGGGCTATTTCGATCCCGCCCTTAGAGTCAAGCACTTATTTTTTAGACCGTTCGTTCTCTGACTCCTGATTCAGTTCTAGATCGCCCGGAGCAAGATTCAATGGTGATAAGCACCTGTTTTCGAGTAACTCTAGGACACAGCCAATCTCCATCACTCGATTCTTCTGCTATTGCCGACAAAGATTTAACTCATTTTATGAGATACCTAGATATATCTGCTTATTGAAATTGACTGAAGTTTCCTAAATTGTGCCTGCGAAATTGAGATAGTAATAAAACGTGATTGCTTACTTGTTGAATCTTTTTTGGAAAAATTGTGGAGATTTTTCTTTCCAGTAGAGTACATCTGTTTGCTCAATGTGTGCACAATATTGTGCTTTAGTTCAGTTTCTGGATTGTAATTTTCAAATATTGCCTTAACATCAGTTTTTACAATTAAATCATTTTTATCAAACGAAATCACGACTTCTCTTGGGTTGACTGGGAAAGGTAATTCAATTATTGATTGATAAGTTCCATTATCTTGAATCTGAGTAGTTTGTTGGTGTATTTCTCCTGGCATAAATTCCTCACCAGAGTCCCAACCGGGGATGTTGCTAATTAGAATTCTACAAACAGTTGTAATCTCACTTCTATAGTAATTTGATCTAACAGATTTAAATTCCATTATTGCTGAATCTAATCTTTCAACCAGCAAGGATTGGATAGATTCTCCTAATATGTTTGGCGGAATTTGCAAATGCAAGGAGTCCCTGAACAGGGAAGTATTTTCTATTAAAGTGCTTTGATCTACTGCAACATCAAATAGTGTTATAAATGGGATAGATCTAATCATGCACTCTGAAGAGAGTTTGTCATTTAAGTAAGCGCATGCATTATTTCTTTCTGGGATTTTCGCTGTTATTGAAAATTTCTTAAATGAATCACCCCCGCCGCAATAGGGTCCACTTATGATGACTTCAAAACCACTTAACTTAATTTGATCAATGAAATCAAAATACCTTTTTACTACCTCGTCAGATATTGTTTGCAGAGATTTGTTTTTTACCTTGATTATTCTAGGAATATGCATTCGAAGATCTATCTCTCCATAGTCAAAGACCACTATTGTTTCTGATGGATCTAGTCCCATCAGTATTGATTTCATTCTGAGATTGTGCCCTGTTCTTGAGTTTGGATTACCAATGCTATACATCGTTCCTGCTCCAAAATAGAAAACATCTACTCCAGGTATCCCATCAAAAATTTTTGCATGACTTGATCCAAATACAATAATCTTTTTGTAGATTTTTTTGAATCTAGGAATATAACAAGTATTTTCTCTGTCATACTTGTCAAGTATTTTTTCGTGATCTTTTGGTGTCTCTGTATTATTTTTTGGTTGTTTCTCTAGCACAAATGAAAGTAATCTAAGAATTTGGTTTGGCAGTTTATTGATTGCTATATTTTTCTGTATCTCATTAATTATTGCATCTTCTTTTGCTGTAATTAATTCATTAACCCCTTCTGAATTAACAACAATAGCAGCGCACAGGAACTCACTTAGTTCATTATAAGTACTATTAAATGCACTCCAAATGCTATTTAGTAGAAGTTCTTGATTTTCAATTTTTCCTGATGAAATCCACCAATTTAATATTGCATCAATTGCTGGTTGGTATTGCTGTGTTTTGAACAACGCTAATCCAAGTCCTTGATAGGACTGCCAGTCTTCGTGAAGCGCAAGAGATTTGTTGAATGAATCAATTGCTGGTTGGTATTGCTGCGTTTTGAACAGCGCAAATGCATGTCCTCGGTAGGACTTCCAATCCTCATGAAGTGCAAGTGATTTGTTGAATGCTTCTATGGCTGGTTCGTATTGCTGCGTTTTGAACAGCGCCGATCCAACTCCCCGGTAGGACTTGCAATCCTCATGAAGCACAAGTGATTTGTTGA
>QCGA01000020.1 GCA_003280095.1 Prochlorococcus sp. AG-363-O16 | reverse complement strand
ATGAAAAAAGATGATGAAATTCAATCCATCTATTTAGATGCCTGCGCAACAACTCCTATTAGAACTGAAGTCTCAAATAAGATTTTCGAAGTACAGAAATATTATTGGGGTAATCCTTCAAGTATTCATTCCGAAGGAATTAAGTCAGCAGAAATATTAGAAAAATCTAGAATTTCAATAGCTTCTTGTTTTGGATCGAAGCCTTCTGAACTAATTTTTACTTCGAGTGCAACAGAATCTATTCACTTAGCATTATTAGGTTCGGCACGTTTAATGCAGCCAGCTAGGATTGTTTTATCTACAGTTGAACATCCTTCTGTAGTATATGCAGCTAGTTGTCTTGTTGAAGAAGGATGGACTCTTTCATTTGTTCCAGTTAATTCTCTTGGAGTGATTGAGGAAAATCATTTAGATTCATTGCTCTCACCACCAACTAAAATTGTTTCTATTACTTCTGCTCAAAATGAAATAGGAACTATACAACCTATAAAAAGAATTGGAGAGATTTGTAGAAAAAGGAATATTATATTTCATACAGATGCCACTCAATATATTAGTCAGTTTTCAATGAATTGGAAGGATATGCCAGTAGATCTACTAAGCGCATCAGGACACAAAATTCAGGGCCCAAAAGGAATAGGCATGTTATTTCATAGAAATCTAAAAATTAAACCAATTCTGGGAGGAGGACTTCAAGAAGATTGTTTAAGGGCTGGTACTGAATCAGTTTCGCTTGTCGCGGGACTAGCATTAGCGTGTGAAATTTTAAATCAAAAATCTGAAACTTCAGGTCTTTATAATTCAAAAGAAGCTATTAGAGTTAGGAATTTAACAAATAGACTAAGGTTTCTGCTGGAGGATATGGACTGTTTGAAATTTACAGGAGATCCTATTAATCGGCTTCCGAACCATATATCGTTGTTAGTTGGTTCACATAAGAATGATCCTTTGAACGGTTCAGAATTAGTTAGACAATTAAGCAATTTAGGTGTTTGTGCTAGTAGTGGGAGTGCTTGTAAAAAAGGAAAGGGCTCCGGTAATCAAATTTTGAGAGCCATCGGTATTGAAGAGAACTGGTTGGGCTCTGGTCTGAGGTTTAGTCTTGGCTCCTGGGTGAATGATGGAGATATAGATTCAATACCACAATTACTCGAAGAGGCAATAGTAAAAACTTCTATGCTTTAATTTAGGATATTCAAAGATCTTGTTATTTCGTTCTGTAAATGTCAGTTAAACTCCCTCTAGATCTATTTGAGGCAGAATCTATGGCATTTTACGCCATAGATTCTGCATTGAATTCTCAATTCTCAAAGAGACTATCAGTCAACCTTAAGTTTGAAGGATTGAGAATTATGCCCGTAGCAATAAGATTTGCAGAGAGACTTATAAAAAGATATCCAACCTTGAAGATAGTTTGGCCAGATGCTGGAGCTACAGCTTTAGCCAAGAGAGATTCTCCAGCATTGGCTGATAGAATTTTTTCCTTTAGAGAATATTGTAGCTTGAAAGAAGATGATACGAACTCTAGTTTGGTTTTAGCAGTTTCACCCAACGCTTTTGATTTCGATTCTTTTGAGGAACTCTGTAATTTGAACAATGATGTAACTATTCTAATGTTAAATGGCAAACTGGAGGACAAAGCCGTTGGTATTGGAAGTGTGGCTAGGGATAGAAGAAAACGATTTCTTTCTATTTGGAATGATATTTTCTGTTTGGAGCCATTAACAACAGGAGCTATTATGATGTCTTATCCATTAAAATGGATGTTATTTAGATTAGATTCTGATGGTTATAGATTTATTCAGGATTTTGAGGCACGTCCTAATCAGGAGGAATTGATAGATTATATTTAAATTGAAATCAATGAAGAACATATGTAAAGGACTTCTTTCTTCATTATTTGTTTTGTACACAATCCAACTATCATTTAAGATTGAGAATCCTCTCAACAAACATAATAGTTATTTTTTTATTTCTAACGCAAAGGCTAAATCAAGATTTGAATGTCCAGGACTTCAGAATTCTATTGATTTACTTATCTCACAAGATAAGAAGGATTGGAGCATTTCAATATTAAATCAATATGGCGATATATTGGCTGATATTAATGGTAATCAACCAAGAATTCCGGCATCAAATCAAAAGTTGATTACTACAGCTATGGCTTTAGACAAATTAGGGCCAAGATATGAGTTGAGTACTACAATATATAGAATGAAGGATGGGTCATATGAGTTGATCGGTCAAGGTGATCCAGATTTAGGATATTTGCAAATACAATCTTTATTAGTAGCTGCTGTAGTGAATCATAAATCAAATCTAGGAATACACAAACCAATAAACATTGTAATAAGGGATATTCCAGAAGAATTCTGGTGGCCAGATTCTTGGCCAGCAAGTGATAGATTGCAAGAATATGGTTCTCCTATTACAAGTATTGCCTTATCAAGTAATGGAAATGAAGTTTCTATCAATAGACCTAAAACAAATTTAATCAAGTTAATAAAACAAGAACTTATTAGATTAGGTGTAGAAGCTACAATTTCAACAAAACCAAGGTCTGAATTTAATTTTAAGGAATCACAATTGATCCATAGTGAATACTCTGCTTCCATGATGTCCTTATTAAGTCTTACTAATGCTGTCAGTCACAATTTCATTGCAGAAGTATTGCACCGTCATTCATCAGGAACCTGGAATCCTACTGTCGCAAATATAAATACATATTTATGGCTTAGTACTCAGAATCTTCCTACAAAAAATGTAATAGTAGCAGATGGAAGTGGCTTGTCTAGAAAAAACAAAGTAACAACTCGACTACTATCAAAATTGTTGTACACGATGGAAAATAGTCCTTACTCTACAGTATATAAATCTTCTATGGCAGTATCTGGTCTAAGAGGAACATTACGTTATTACTTTAATGATAAGGAAATTGATGGTAGATTCTTTGGTAAAACAGGTACTTTGTCAGGTGTACGTTCTGTTTCGGGAATTTATTATTCCCGTAATGGTAATAGATTCGTAAGTATTATAAAATATGGTTCGTATAATCCAAATCAAAAAATAGGTAATATATTAAGATCAATAGATAAATACAAGTGTAAAGGCTAACTAACCATGCTTTCTGTGCTCAAAGCTTTGTTTATCAAAATTATTATTCCCTGAATCTTTATCAGGTCTTTCGATATTGTATAAAGATTTTTTCATGCTGGTAAGCTTGGCAAGTTCTTTCTTGCCTGTTGATATAACCTTCGATATCTCTTGAAGACGTAAATCTAGGCCCAGAAGTGTTTGTTCTGCGTATTTATTTGCTCCAACTTGAATATCGGTAGCCTCTTGTCTAGCCTTCAAAAGGAGAGAATTACATTTGATTTGAACTTGGGATTTATATTGCTCAATTTCTTTTTTAATTTCTTCTCTTTGCTTTTGATTCTCTGTGTGAATTCTGGCTGATTCATTTTTGATATATTCCATCTCTTTCAGCGCATTGGCTTTGAGTAGTTGGTTTTCTTCTATCAATCTGTTCTTTTTATTTAGCAATTTTGTATCTACTTCTTTTGTACATTTGCGGAATTCATTTTCTAATAAATTCTTCTTTCTTTGATACTCTTCCTGTAGTTTGGCTTCTTCGGTTTTAATTTTTTTTTGCATTAATTTTCTCTCATTACGGGTATCGATCAGCATTTGTTCGCATTGTTCTTTAGTCTGTAGCTTTAATTCATATATTTGTCGATCAGCTTCTTGTTTTATAGCAGCGGAACTGATCATCTTATCTCTGTCTAATTTTGCCTGAACTAATAGTTTGTCAGCTTTTCTACTAGACTCCTTAATAAATTCTTTTTGTTGCCTTAATAACTTATGCGCTTGAAGTAGTTGTTCTGGCAATTCTTCTCGTATGGCGTCAAGTACTTCGAGAGTTTCCTGCTCATTTACTAATCTTGCTCCCGTAAATGGGATCTGACTTCCATCAAGTAATATTTCCTCTAGTTGTTCAATTAAATCAATAATCGTGGTATAAGCCTGGTTCATTGTAATCAGAATATTATTGCTCAACTAATTAAAGTGCTTAATTAGGTCTTTCGCCACTATTTCAGGCACCATATGAGAAATATTACCTCCAAATCTTGCAACTTCTTTAACTACCGAACTACTTAGGAAACTATGGTGTGCTGCGGTAGCAAGAAAGACTGTCTCAAATTCGTTTGATAACGTGCTGTTCGTGTGTGCAATTTGCAGTTCATACTCAAAATCACTCATGGCTCTTAGTCCCCTGAGTATAAGGTCAACATTATGTTCACGTGCACAAGTGACAGTGAGTCCGTCGAAGCTAATAATTCTGAGCTTTTTTATGTGTTCTGTAGATGTCGCAATTTGGCGAAGTCGCTCCTCTAACGAGAAGGTTGGATTCTTTTGAGGGTTCTGAAGGACGGCAACAATAACTTCTCCAAACACTTTGCTGGCCCTTTCTATTAAGTCCAAATGCCCGAGAGTTAATGGATCGAAGCTACCTGGATACAGAATCTTCATGGTGAGTCAATTGAAGGATGGTTTAATTGCATAGATGGACTGACTAGAGTTCCTATATTCACTCCCATACACCAATGCCTTTAGACGCGGAAGCCAAGAAAACGCTGCTTAGAAAGATCCCACATGGTCTTTTTATATGTGGTGTTCGAGAAGGCGATGAAATCAATGGCTTCACTGCAAGTTGGGTCACCCAGGGTTCTTTTGAACCACCTTTGGTTGTGATTGCTGTAAGAGCTGAAGGAAGTAGTCATGGAATTATTGAGAGAACTAAAACGTTCTCTATCAATGTCCTTCGATCTGATCAAAAGGATCTGGCAGCAGTCTTTTTTAAACCCCAGAAAGCATTGGGCGGGAGATTTGAGACCGCTCCATTTAAATACGGGGAACTTGGGCTGCCTCTTCTTGAAGATTCAATAGGAGGCATTGAATGTCAAGTGGTTCAGCAGGTTTCATGTGGTGATCATACAGTTTTTGTAGCTGAGGTTAAAACAGCAGTCTTAATTAAAGATGGAGAATCACTGAATTTATCCTCGACAGGTTGGTCTTATGGTGGGTGATTGCAATTGACAAAACTAACTGATAAAGAAACCTTAATTAATGATAGTCAAAGACTTAAGGCCAGATTGAAGGAAATACCAGTAGAACCTGGCTGTTATTTGATGAGAGATAAGGATGAGCGCTTATTATATGTCGGGAAATCCAAATGTTTACGTAATCGAGTAAGAAGTTATTTTAATTCTAGAAATAATAGCCCAAGAATATCTTTAATGATTAGACAAATCTTCGATATAGAGATCATTGTTACCGATAACGAAGACGAGGCATTAGTTTTAGAAGCTAATTTAATCAAGGATAATTCTCCTTACTTTAATATCCTCCTAAAGGATGATAAGAAATACCCTTATTTGTGTATTACTTGGAGTGAACCATACCCTAGAATATTTATTACAAGAAGGCGTAGAAATAGAAATAAATTGGACAGATTCTATGGACCTTATGTTGATGTTACATTATTGAGGCAAACACTGTCTATTGTGAAGAAAACCTTCCCACTTAGACAAAGGCCTAGACCACTTTATAGTAATCGTACCTGTCTTAATTTTGCCATTGGAAGATGCCCAGGAGTTTGTCAAAAAAAGATAACATCTGAGGAATATCATCATACAATTAAAAAAGTAGCAATGGTATTTCAAGGCAGAAGTGAGGAATTAAATAATACATTAAAGCAACAAATGTATATCTGTTCGGAGAAACAAGATTATGAAAATGCAGCTTTGATTAGAGATCAAATTAAGGGCTTAGAAAGATTAACTCAAGTTCAAAAAATGTCAGTACCAGACTCCTCAATCTCAAGAGATGTCATCGCGATGTCAAGTGATGAACAAGTTGCTTGTATTCAATTATTCCAAATGAGAGCAGGAAAATTAGTAGGAAGATTGGCTTTCACTGATCAAAAGGTTGGCTATTCAAATAGCCAAGTAATTCAAAGGGTTGTTGAACAGCACTATAGCCAAGTTGAGAGTGTAGAAATACCAGCAGAACTTTTACTTCAGTATTCTTTAATAAATACAGATATAATTACAGAATGGCTCAGTGAATTAAGAAGAAGAAAAGTAAGAATTATTTATCCCAAACGAAATCAAAAAGCAGAATTGATAGATCTTGTACAACGCAATGCTGAATTAGAATTAAAACGGGAACTTAAGCAAAAAGAAAATGATAATATAGCTACAGAGGATATTACTCAGATACTGGAATTGTCAGAAGTTCCACGTCGGATCGAATGCTTTGATATAAGCCACATACAGGGTTCCGACTCGGTTGCATCTCAAGTTGTTTTTATTGAAGGGCGTCCAGCAAAGCATCATTACAGAACATACAAAATCAAAAGTTCATCAATAAACACAGGTCATAGTGATGATTTTATGGCCATGGCCGAAGTTATCAGAAGAAGATTTCGTAAATGGTCCCAACTAAAAGCGGAAGGTGTAGATATTACTCAATATAATTCACATGTTCATAATGTTCTTGTTTCAGATGGATTCAATGATTGGCCAAATTTAGTTGTAATAGATGGTGGAAAAGGTCAACTATCTGCCGTTTTTGAGGCATTGAGAGAAATGAATTTGCAAGAAGAAGTTAATATTTGTTCGATAGCAAAGAAAAAAGAACAAATCTTTGTTCCTGGAAATAAATCTCCCTTAGAGACCGATATTAATCAACCTGCAGTAATTCTTTTGCGGAGACTTAGAGATGAGGCACATAGGTTTGCGATTAAGTTTCATAGAAATAGACGAAGTGAAAGTATGACGAGATCTAGATTAACTGATATCGAAGGTTTGGGACCTAAGAGAATCAAACTCTTGCTTTCTCATTTTAAATCAATTCAGGTTATACAAATGGCAACTTTTGAAGAATTAGAAAAGGCTCCAGGATTAGGTAAATCAATTGTGACTAACATTTGGAACTATTTTCACCCTGATCAATTAATCTAAAATTAAATTTCAAATGATCCGGAGTAAAGTTCATTGGATTTTATTTGTGTTTGAGCATCCCGTGACCACCGTCTTTGACTATTCCTGTTAATGAGTACAAAATAAATCTCCAAAGGTACTTCATTTTTACTAAAGTTGGAGAGTATGGTTGATCTTATTATGACCTTGCCTCCTGAGGCTTATCTATGGTTCAAAACCCTTCATATTATTGGAGTAGTTGTCTGGTTTGCTGGACTATTTTATTTAGTTAGGCTTTTTATATATCATATAGAATCTAGATCACTTGAATCTGAACTTAAAAAGGCTTTTTGTGAACAATATTCATTAATGGAAAGACGTTTGGCAAATATTATCACTACCCCTGGCATGATTTTAACTGTTTCAATGGCAATATGCTTACTAATTAGCCAGCCAGAATGGCTTAAACAGACCTGGATGCAAGTGAAATTAGGATTCGTATTTTTATTGCTTGTCTACCATTTCCTTTGTTATAGACTTATGGCTCAGTTGAGACGAGGAGAATGTGAATGGAGTGGTGGACAGCTACGAGCATTGAACGAGTTACCAACTATTTTATTAGTAATAATTGTTATGTTAGTAGTATTTAAGACACAATTTCCAACAGAAGCTGCTACATGGTTTGTCGTTTTATTGATCATCTTTATGGCAGCTTCTATCCAATTTTATGCTAAGTGGAGAAAGAAAAAACAATTAGAATTGACAGGAGAACTTTGATGTTTAGATCAAAGTTCTCTATACACGAATTATTTCGTCAGGTTATTCCATCAAGTTGTCCAGTTGAATTTAACTTTCATTGTCACACTACAATTAGTGATGGTAGCCTCGACCCAATAGCTTTATTTTCTCAGGCTTCAAGTTTAGGAATTAAACATCTTTCTGTTACTGATCATCACTCTGTTAATGCTCATTATATCATTCGTGATTGGTTAAATGATCGTTCTAATCAGAATTCTAACTATCCAACAGTTTGGACAGGAATTGAAATTAGCTGCATACTTAAAAAGTGTTTAGTCCACGTGTTGGGATATGACTTTACTCTTGGCCATCATTCTATGAAACCTTACATAAATGGTGATGCACCTATCGGACAATTTATTAATGCTCAAGTAGTTATAGATTCAATTCATAATGCTGGCGGTTTGGCTATATTAGCTCATCCAGCAAGGTATCGTACGGATTATCGAACTTTGATTTCTGCAGGCAGAGATTTAGGATTAGATGGTGCAGAAGCTTGGTATGACTATGAATATAAAGAACAATGGGTTCCTTCTCCTTTTATTTGTGAAGAAGTTGATCTACTTCTTAAATCATTAAATATGTATAGTACCTGTGGTACAGATACCCATGGATTTAGTTTAACCTCTAGGTGAAACTACTCAAAAATATCTTTTTCAATGTTAGATTCTGCAGTATTGATTATTGACTTTAATAATTCCAGATCTTTGTTGCTGGAATTTGACCACATTTTCCTGTTAGATGCCTCGAGGAGTCTTTCTGCAATGTCTCTAAGGGCCCAAGGATTATTCTTAAGTAAAAAATTTTTAGTATCTTCGGAATTGAGCCATTCCTCCAATATGGATTTGTAGCACCAGTTAGGAACTGAATCAGTTACGGCATCGTAGGCAAATAAATAGTCGAGGCTTGCGGACATCTCAAAAGCACCTTTATAACCGTGTTTAAACATCCCTTTTAGCCAGATAGGATTTAAAACTCTACTTCTCATTACTTTATCGATTTCTTGTTCTAAAGTTCTAATCTTTGGTCTTTCTTTTCTAGAGTGGTCTCCAATTAGAAGTTTTGGATCTCTATTAGAAGTCAATTTTACTGCTGCTGATAATCCTCCATGAAATTGATAATAGTCATCAGAATCTAAAATATCGTGTTCCCTATTGTCCTGATTGTGAAGAACAACTTCTACATCTTTTAAGCTTTTTGTAAAAGAATCCTTATCTTTTACAGGTTCTACACTACCTTCATATTTCCATTGACTCCATGATATATATGCTGAAGCAAGGTCTTTGCTATCGTTCCAATTTGAACTATTAATTAGTTCTTGCAGTCCTGCTCCATATGCTCCAGGGGCTGAACCAAATATTCTTGCTGTTGTTTTATCTTCTCTATAAGCTTTGGCTAATGGATTTAACTCATCCTCCTCCTGGAGATTCATAATTAATCTTTGAGCTCTATAGGAAAGGTCAATTAAATTTGGAAAGGCATCTCTAAATAGTCCTGAAATTCTTAGAGTGACATCAACTCTCGGTCTACCTAAAACACTTATTGGTATCACATCCAAATCTATAACTCTTCTGCTTGGTCCATCCCATACCGGTATTACTCCCATAAGAGCTAACAGCTGCGCGATATCTTCTCCTCCATTTCTCATGGTTGCAGTTCCCCACACAGATAACGCTAGATGCTTTAGGTGTGAGCCTTGTTCAAGTAGGTGAAGTTCTAGAAGGTTTTCAGCACTTTTTCTGGCAAGATCCCAAGCTGCTTCTGTTGGCAAACCCCTTAAGTCAACTGAGAAGAAATTACGTCCTGTCGGAAGTACATCAGGTCTACCTCTGGTTGGTGCGCCAGATGGACCACTTTGAATTCGCCCTCCGTTTAGTGACTTTAATAATGAGAACTTTTCATTTTTAGCTGAAATTAAGAGGTTTTTCCAAACACCATTTTTAATCTGTGTGAGGACCGGATCTAGAGTTTTTTTAGTCACTATTTTATTTAGAGGTTCTGCAAGTCCTTTCATCAATTCTTTTTTGTTGTGATCTGCATTCGTGCTTAGAATCGTGATTTTTAGAATAATTAAGGCTTGACTCTCTAGCCAATCAACAGCGTGACCTTTGATTCTTAGACGTTGGTCCGTATAGCTAGAAAGAATTGTTTTGTCATTTCTACTTAAAATCTCTGATTCATCATCTGTCCAAGGATTTAATTCTAATGAGAGCATAGAGGCTAATATTTGAGTAAAACCCTTATTCTTTTGTTGTGGTGTTCTTATTATTCCTAGTAGTAATTTTAGAATGTCTTCGTCAGTAGGTTTTCGGCCAAATATGTGAAGACCGGTTCGAATCTGTGATTCTTTTAACTCGCAGAGATAAGCTTCAGAATTAGCTATTATTTCCTCCTTTGATTTAATTGGATCTGTTAATGAACTTGGAATTCCTGGCCAATTTAATTTTTTTAGTAAATTGAGTATTTTATTAGCTAAAAGTTGAGTCCTTTCAGAATTGATAAGCTTGGATTCATAGTACTCATCCAATGTTCCTTCTAGGTGTTGTAGATCTCCATATAATTCAGATCTAGCTAATGGAGGTGTTAAATGATCAATTATTACGGCATTTCCACGCCTTTTTGCCTGTGTTCCTTCTCCTGGATCATTTACTATAAAAGGATAAATATGTGGAATATAGCCTAGGTTTATTCCTGGGAAGCAATTAATACTTATTCCAGTCCCCTTACCAGGCAACCATTCTACACTCCCATGTTTACCTAAATGTATTATGCAATGAGCTTTATAAATTTCTCTAATCCAAGCATATTGTGCTAGATACCGGTGAGGTGGCGGCAGATCAGGTGAGTGAATATCCTCTACCTTATCTGGATCATATCCTCTGCTTGGTTGTATCAGTATCAAGAGTTTCCCAAAACTTATCCCTTGAATAGAAAAACCTTCAACATCTAAATCACAAGCATTATCTGGTTCGCCCCATCGCTTGCCAACTTTCTCTTTCGATTCCTTTGGCTGTTTATTCCACCAAGCCTTGTATTTACTTAGAGGATAATATGTAAATGAAGATTTGGAACAGCTTTCAGGATCGTTAGTTCTACCATTGAGAATTATATTCATCAATTCCTTGGAGTCTTTTGGTATGTTTCCTGAACCTAAGTCATATCCTTCAGTCTTAAGTAAATTTAGTGTTTCTATGATACTCGCTGGGGTGTCAAGGCCAACTCCATTAGCTAATCTTCCATTTTTTGGAGGATAGTTTGCAATAATTATACAAATACGTTTGTCATAGTTATTACATTCAAATAGTTCTATCCAAGACTTTGCATGATTACTTACCCATTCTATACCATCTTTATTGGGTTCTAGTTTAGTGATAACAGTTGAAATTGATTCATCTTGTATTTTTGGATTTCTAAATGCACATGGTCTAGTAGAAATTCTTCCATCGATTTCTGGCAATACAATTTGCAAACCTAAATCTTGACTAGATAAACCTACAGAACTTTTAATCCACATGTCTTTACTTTTGCTACTAGTTATTATTTGGAAAATTGGTTTATCTAATTTATCCCAAATATTGGTTATATACTCAGAATCTGTAAAATTAGTTGCAGAGAATGAAGTTGCTGTCATTATTAATGATAGGTTCTCATGTTCGAATATCTCTAGGACTTTAGTTTGAACAACTCTATCTTTTAAATTACTTACTAATAGGGTCCTAGGAGATAAACCTTTACTTCGTAGATTTTTATTTAGTTCAATGGGGAGCTCTGTATTACTTGATTGTAATAAGGACTTGTACATTATTATTCCTACCTTTTTACCGTTTTCCTCCTTCCAGTCTAATTTCATTGGATCACTTATATATTCAATCATGAATTTATCTGGTTTCAGTTCTTTCTCTTCTAATATCAACCAAATAATTTGTAGAAATGTTTTCATGTTTTGATCTCCACCTTCTCTCAATAGTTCTGAGAGCTTGTTCGATATAATTGAATTTTGCTTCCCTAAAGAATGTAATTCAAAAGAAAGTTCCTTGGTTCCAGATAATAGGAATAATTTTCTATCCTTAAGTTGTTCTTCCCAGTTAGTCAATTGTTCTATTCCATAACTCCAATGTCCTTTACCACCTAGCAATCTAACAACTATTATTTTTGCTTTTTGTGCGGTAGTCTGAATGTAGTGATCAATTTGGTATTTATGGTGTAAAGTTTCAATTGGTAGTGCTCTTATTTGATTCTTCCAGTGGTCTAGAGCTGGATCCTTAATTGATGCAGAAAGAGTTGAAATATCGCTTGCAGCACTTGTTAGAAATATTACGGGCGCTTCTGGCTGTTCAACCAAATTGACATCACCGTCTCCATTTTCTCCAGCTATGGTTGCAATTCTGTGCATTTGTAGTTTCTCTACGTTCTAGTTTATGTTGAAATGGTAGAAGTGAAAATCAAGGTATCGGTCAACTAGATAGATGCATCACTTTCTACCCTACGCTTGGTTTCAAGGCAAATGCGTCCCATTTGAGGATGCCAAGGTCTCAATAGCAACACATGCATTGCATTACGGGACAGCAGCCTTTGGCGGAATGAGAGCTATACCAGATCCATTGGATAGTAGCTATATGCTTCTGTTCCGAGCTGAGCGTCATGCAAAAAGGCTTTCACAAAGCGCCAAGCTTCTTCTAACCGAACTCAGTGAGTCAACTGTTATGGAAGCACTAAATTTGATGATTGTTAGCAATCGACCAACTAGGCCAATTTATTTAAGACCCTTTGTTTACACCAGTGACCTTGGGATTGCGCCTCGTCTTCATAATATCGAAACTGACTTTTTAATTTATGGTTTAGAACTCGGTGATTATCTGTCCCCTGATGGAGTTTCATGCAGAATCAGCAGTTGGACTAGACAAGAAGATAGGTCCCTTCCATTAAGAGGCAAGATTAGTGGTGCGTATATTGTCAGTTCTCTCGCTAAGACTGAAGCAGTTCTAAGTGGTTTTGATGAAGCTCTACTATTAAATACTCGTGGAAAAGTTAGTGAGGCAAGTGGAATGAATTTATTTATAGTCAGAGATAATGAACTGATTACTCCAGGTGTTGATCAGGATATCCTTGAGGGCATTACTAGAGCTAGTGTAATTGAGTTAGCAAACGATATAGGAATTAATGTCATCGAAAGACCCATTGATAAGACAGAATTATTTATTGCAGATGAAGTTTTCTTGACAGGCACTGCTGCCAAAATCACACCTGTGAGAAAGATTGAAACAACAAATTTGGATGGGGACCGACCGATAATGAATAAACTTAGATCAAAATTAATATCAATTACCGAAGGAAGGGAATCTTCTTATGAGAAGTGGATTACTAGAATCAAATTCTAATCATTAAGGATATCCTACCCATGTTTAAATCATCTAATTCGAAATCGAATAGATTATTTAGTAGGACTATGATCAAACAAATCATTTATATATTATGATTAAATTAAAATTTCTAGATCATTTATATTCTGATCAAAGGCCTTTAATAGTTTTTGATGGGGCAACGGGTACATCTATTCAACAAAGGACATTATTGCCTCGAGATTTTGGTGGTGTCGACCTTGATGGCTGTAATGAAAATTTAGTAAAAACTAGACCGTCGATTGTTGAGGATATTCATCGCAACTTTTTAGAAGTTGGTTGTGATGTTATTGAAACAAATACTTTTGGATCAAATTCGATTGTCTTGGCAGAATATCAACTTGAAAAGGAATCATATCAATTGAATTTGGCAGCTGCAAGTATTGCATCAAAATTAGCATTGGAATATTCGACATCTGTAAAACCTAGATTCGTAGCAGGCTCCATGGGACCAACAACAAAATTGCCTTCCCTAGGGCATATTAAATTCGACGATATGTTCCACTCCTATTATGAGCAAGCATTAGGATTAATAGATGGGGGAATTGATTTATTTCTTGTAGAAACTTGTCAGGATGTTCTACAAATTAAGGCAGCAATTAGAGCTATAGAATCAGCTAATAAAGAAAGAAATTCCAATCTTCCTATTATGGTATCAGTTACCATAGAAACAACGGGGACTATGCTCGTTGGTTCAGATATTGGAGCTGTATTATCTACTCTCGAGCCTTTTAATATTGCTATTTTGGGTATTAATTGTGCGACTGGTCCAGTTCAGATGAAGGAGCATATTAAGTACTTATCAGAAAACTCGCCTTTTGTAATTAGTTGCATTCCTAATGCTGGTTTGCCTGAAAATATAGGTGGAGTAGCCCATTATAAGCTTACTCCAATAGAATTCAAAATGCAGCTATTAAATTTTGTAGAGGACTATGGTGTTCAGATAATCGGTGGCTGTTGCGGTACTACTCCAGAGCATATTTTATCAATAGCTGAAATTTCTAAGAGTCTTAAGCCAGCATTTAGAAAAGTTCGTAAATCAAACAAAAGAACACTCGACAACCTAAATTATTTTGAACCTTCTGCTTCTTCACTTTATACAACTACTAACTATAGACAAGATAGCTCATTTTTAATAATAGGTGAGAGATTAAATGCAAGTGGCTCAAAGAAGGTAAGAGATTTATTGAGCAAGGATGATTGGGATGGCCTAGTGTCCCTAGCCAAAGATCAAGTCAAGGAAAATGCACATATTTTAGATGTAAATGTCGATTATGTTGGTAGAGACGGAGTTAGAGATATGAGTCTTTTAGTGGAAAGGCTTGTTACTAATGTAAATCTTCCGATCATGCTTGACTCAACTGAATATCAGAAGATGGAAAGTGGTTTAAAGGTTGCTGGAGGAAAATGTATACTAAATTCTACTAATTATGAGGATGGCGACGAAAGGTTTTTCAAAGTATTAGAATTGGCTAAAAACTATGGGGCAGGTGTTGTAATTGGAACCATTGATGAAGATGGCATGGCGAGAAAAGGAGATAAGAAATTTGAAATTGCAAAAAGAGCCTATAAAGACGCGATTGAATTCGGTCTCCCTCCTTATGAATTATTTTATGACCCACTCGCGTTACCAATATCTACTGGTATTGAGGAAGATAGATTAAATGGTTCAGAGACAATTAAGGCTATTGAACTAATCAGTAAGAACTTGAAGGGAGTTCATGTAATTTTAGGAGTATCAAACGTCAGTTTTGGTTTAACTCCTGCAGCAAGAATTACACTTAATTCGGTCTTTCTCCATGAATGTTTTCAAGCAGGTCTTGATACTGCAATCGTTTCTCCCAACAAAATCCTTCCTTTGAATAAGATTAAGGAGGAGCATCTTAAAGTCTGTAAAGATTTGATCTTTGATAAAAGAAAATATGTGAATGAAAATGTGATTTATGACCCTCTTACTGAACTCACAAATATATTTACTGGAATCACCTCTAGTCAGGCTCGCTCATCAACAGCTGATATGGATTCCATTTCGGTTGAAGAGAGGTTGAAAATACATATAATTGAAGGAGAAAAGATAGGATTAGAAATTACATTAGATTTGGCATTAAAAGTATACTCTCCGCTTCAAATAATAAATACTTACTTACTTGATGGTATGAAAGTCGTTGGAGAATTATTTGGATCAGGAAGAATGCAGTTACCTTTTGTGCTTCAATCTGCTCAAACGATGAAAGCTGCAGTTTCATATCTTGAACCATATATGGAATCAGATGGAGCCAAGAAATCATCAAAAGCTAGATTTTTGATTGCTACTGTGAAGGGCGATGTTCATGATATTGGTAAAAATCTAGTTGATATTATATTAACTAATAATGGCTACGAAGTGATTAATTTAGGTATTAAGCAAGATATTCAATTAATTATTGATGCTCAACGAAAATATCAAGCGGATTGTATTGCAATGAGTGGCCTTTTAGTCAAATCAACAGCATTTATGAAGGACAATCTAGAAGCATTTAATAGTGAAGGAATCAATGTTCCTGTTATACTCGGCGGAGCCGCATTAACTCCTAGATTTGTCAACAATGATTGTAGAAGTGTATACAAAGGTATAGTTTTATACGGAAAGGATGCCTTTACTGACCTTAGATTTATGGATGCATTTGTCGAGGCAAGAAATTCAGGACAATGGAGTAATTATGATGGTTTTCTAGAAGATAACAATGATTTCAAGGATCTTACCTTAGGCAGAAAAGAAATCCCTAATCAGCATCAAATTTCTAATAGTCAACAATCTCAAGATACTAGTCATCTAGGTCCAAAAATTAATGAGGATTTAGAATTAGTTACCACAACTAGATCACCTGCCGTAGTTGAAACTAATAAAGTCAAAAAGCCTTTTTATGGAAATAAATTTATAATGTCAGATGAGATTGATTTGCAGGAATTAGCTAAATTCATAGACAAAAATGCACTGTATTCAAGTCAATGGCAGTTAAAAAGGAAAAAAGATCAAACAAAAGAGAATTACAATCAATTTTTGCTGAACCATGCAGAACCAATTCTGGAAAGATTACTGTTCGATATGGATACTCATAAATTGCTCAATCCCTCTTATGTATATGGATATTTTCCCTGCGGTAGAATTAATAATTCGTTGAGGATATTCAATGAAACAGCAAGTTCTGTTGTCGCGGAATTTAATTTTCCAAGGCAAAAATCCGGTAATAGATATTGCATAGCAGACTTTTATAATGATTTAGTTAATAATCAACCAAAGGATTTTATAGCAATGCAGGCCGTTACTATGGGAGATAAAGCTAAGAAATATGCTCAGAAATTATATGATCAGGATAATTACTTGGAATATCTATATTTTCACGGTCTTTCAGTTCAGTTGACTGAAGCATTAGCTGAGTTTGTTCATTCGAGGATTCGAATTGAGTGCGGTTTCGTAAGTGAGGAGCCTACTTCTATCAAGGATATCCTTGCTCAACGTTATAGAGGATGTCGCTATTCTTTCGGTTATCCAGCCTGTCCAAATACATCTGATTCAAGAATTCAGATTCAATTGTTAGAGGCTCATAAAATTGGTTTGTCAATGGATGAAAGTGACCAGTTCACTCCTGAACAAAGTACAACTGCTCTTATAGCATTACATAAAAATGCTAAATACTTTAGTGCTTAGTTAGATGCAATCATTAATACTGTCTATCATATTTATCTTTTTATGGTTAAATTAGTAATTGTAGTAATTAAGTTTTTAAGACTTTTGCAGAATTGATGATTTTGTTTGATTAACTAAATAAATTTAGTCTTTACATAGAGATTCCATTGTGTCTATGACTTCTTGTTGAAATTCATCAAGAGAGTCTGAGTCGCTGAGGTCAATTCCCTCCCCAGCAGCGTTTTGAGTTAGCTCTTGGAAATGAAAGGCTCCCTCTCCGTTCGCTAGGAACTCGATGGCAGATGTTTCTCCACTTTCACGAAATGCATCGCAAAGTGCGAGAAATGCGGCGTCTTCAGTGAACTCCCAATTCATTGAGGGGATATAACTAACAGACGTTTAATGCCAACCCCCCTGCATCCGTCAACTGTTTCAGTAAAGAATCTGTCACTTTTTGCTCATAGAACTAAGCTTTTTTGATAGCTCAAATTCTTTTAATTGTAGTAATACCAATAACTTTGGGCAATCTTAAACTTTTCTTGAAATATTTTGGTTTCGTCGAATAAATTTGATTTCGTTACAGATTATTCATATCTGATCTCCGAGTTTTGGAGTTGAGATTTTTCAATTAGTGCTCATGGAGGCACCCCCCCCATATTCGAATTCAAGACTAATCCGAACAAAAATAAAAAAAGACTCAGCAGCAGTCTTCACCTGAACTCTTCAGACACAGCTTCTAGCCCCTATCAGCCGCTACAAGATGGGAAATATATGGATTTAACCCGAGGGGCCGTCATGGTGGCTTTTAAGGGCCTCTAGGCCGATATACCAGACGCTAGTTATCCCAGAAAAAAAATTATTAATCGATAATTTCTTTTACCCTGTTAAAGATTATAGGATTTTGAGAGAGATATTGATTTTAAAATCTAAATTTAATTTATAATCAAACCTTCAATTAGGAATTCGTCTCTGTCGAATATCAATCGATGAAACAAAATTCTATTCGGATAAAAGATAGAAACAGAAACTATATATTATTAAAATGAGGATTTTTTGGGAACAAGCAAAAAAAAGAAGTGAAATAGCTCGTCAGAATGGCGCTCTTGTTCCTTTGGAAACTAAATTAATTTCAATAGCCCCTGAGATTAATAAATTATTTGAGATTAGGCTGTTAATTGCAAGTGCACCAAAGCATCTAAAGTCAGGAGGACCTAAAATTAATCCATTTAGCCCATGGGATAAACGATTGGAAGTAGCAAGTATTGGTAATGACCACAAGTTGATTTTGAATAAATATCCTGTGAAATTAGCTCATATGCTTCTTATAACAAAAGAATGGTCACCTCAGAGGGGATGGCTTGAATATAGAGATTGGCAAGCTTTAATCCAGGTTGATAGAGATACATCTGGTTTATGGTTTTTCAACAGCTGTCCGGAGTCAGGAGCTAGTCAACCTCATAGACATCTACAACTCATAGGATTTAACAAGAATGAAAAATGTCCAAGGAATGATTGGTATCTTAATTTAATAAATCTAAGTCAATCTACTCAGCATTCTGTATGTAGATCGGTCGTTGTTAAAAGTCGACCTAGTGTATCTAAATGTGATCAGGCAGAAATTCTTTATCAAAATTATTTGGAGCTTTCTGAAGAAATAGGATTAGGTAGTCCAGGTAAAAATGAGTATCCTTTATACCCCTACAACATTCTTATTACAAAAGAATGGATAAGTCTTATAAGACGTAAAAAAGAGCATTCTCATGGTTTTAGTATTAATGCTCTTGGTTTTGCTGGATATCTCTTGGCAACAAGGGATTCTAATTTAAATTGGTTAGAAGTAAATGGTGCCGAGGGTTTGTTAAACAGTGTTCTGGATACCAAACTCGTATAAATGCTAATCTCAAGTTTCGTCCTGGGGGATATTTGAATTATTATCTCTTTTAATTTGTTCTTCAAGTGTTAAAATTGATGCTTCAACAGCGGACAATCTTCTTTGAATTTTATCCCTAAATAATTTTAAATAAACTAATTTATTTTTGTGATAGTTAAGAGTCCTTGAGTCTGCATCAGAGCTCGAAGAGCAAAATTGAGAAAAAATCATAGTAATTCTGAGGTCTCTAAATAGTGTGGGACGTTGTCTTCCAACGTGTACTAGCTTTGCAAATTATCATAGCTTATACATTAAAAAACTGTGGCATTATTAGGATGTGAGAAATATTCGGTAGTTTTAATTGTTAAATTAGATATATTACTATACATTGAAGACAATACTAGTAGTTCAGTTAATCTATACAATAATTCGACGCTAGATTATGCATTGACATGAAAATCATACTAAGATTCAAAAGATTATCTTCTTTATGGATTGATCGGTGATTCCTGATCCTGATAACCAAACTCGGAGGATTTCAGTAGATTTACCAGAGAATCTCATAATTAAATTCGATGAATTAAAAAAGGAATGGGGACTTAGGGGACGCGGAGCAGTTTTGAAAAGACTTCTCGAAGTTATTTTGCCAGAAGACGACTCAGATGTAACTTTAGATTTTTCATGTACAGATTTAAATAAGAATGAACCTACTCAGACGCAACTAGATATTCCTCAATCAGCTTATGATGAAACTAAAGCACTTGTGTTGATTGGACCTGAGAAGACTGAATGTGTTGGAGATAGGCTCAATAAATCGAAAACCACATGCGAAGCAGATATTAAGAGGAAAAATGATACTAGTCGAGGTGAAATTAATTTACCAGGATTTGTAATAAATAAATCTGAAAAGCTTAGGCAAAGTCTAGCTAAAAATAAAGATATCAATAAAATAGAGACAGATCCTGTTGTTAGTATAGTTAAGGAATCTGATATTCAAACTAGTCTTGATGCAGCATTAGCTCATTGGATTTCATTGTACTCAAATCCACCAGGAGACAATGTTGTTGAGGCCGCAATGATTTGGCTGGCAAGGGACATTTGGAACAATCTGGATTCAACAGAGGGCACTCCATTTACTTGGAGTACTGCAAACAAATTTATGATTGAATATTGTCCGTATTGGAGACTAAATGTACCTTCTTTAGAGAGAATTCTTGTATTGGCTGGAGTTTTGGAAGACCCTTTTGCAACTAATTCACTTCCTCAACGAATGCCTACATTAATTCGTAGATTCGTAAATAAATACCGAAGAAGCAAGAATTTGACTTCATTCGAGACTATTGAGTCGACAATGACTGTACATGGTGCATTGAAGTTACTTGGAATGCCTACTCTGGCAGGCGCAGCACTCACACTAAACAAAATTCGAGAAGGATATAAGGCTAAGGCATTGTTAGCTCATCCAGATTCTGGAGGAAGTACCGAATCAATGAGACGAATTAACGAGGCTTATCAGCTACTCAAGGAACTTTACAGAAATAAGCCCTAACAATTAACCACTAAATTCGATCTCAAGTGTCTAATATTAGACCCATCTGTGTCTTGTGATGAGTCTATTTCTATACCGCTGTGAAATATAAAATTTCCTGGTCACATCTTTGTAGCTATTTCTGCACTAATCCATTTAACTATCGAAATAGAATTTTCAGGAACTAGTCAGATATTTTTCCTGCCGACAAATCCATGACATAGCAAATTTCGAGAACGGTTGATTTCTTCGCATTCGAATTCCAAGGAAAAAATAGTTTCTAAGTAGTCTTAATATGGTCTTATTGTGGGTCTATTTTTAAGACTAATCTGATAAGCATGAAAAGCTGAATTACATTAATTCTAATTTGAACGCTCCTGGGGTAATCAATGCTTCAGTCTTTAAAACATAGCAAATTACCAATGTCCAGTTTCTGTCCAGACCTTTATCATGTCCTTGATTAAGCAGTAATAATAAGAGATTAGCAGGATGCGTACCTGTCTATGAGACAGGTACGCATCCTGCTAATCTCTTGAAAATATACAATTTAGCTAGAACTTGTGAAAATTCCAAAAATTCAAATTTAATTCATTGACAGGATGTTTCCCTACAATCAAATTGAACACTAACTACCAATTGATGGGAATGTTCTGCCGTTCGAAATTCAGAAAACATTCACTTCTTATCAGTATCTTATTGGACTCAATATAAGTCCTATTAGTAATCTTATTTGAGACTAGCAAGACATTGTCGATGTCAAAACTTCCCACTACACCTCATGCAGGTAAGAATGAACTATATGTGGGAATGACTCTTGAAATTGTTTGTATTGATTTAGATAAAAGAGGTAATGGTATTGGCAAATTTCAGGGTGTAGTCTTGTGTGTTCCCGACCTACTTCCTTCGGAAAGAGCAATTGTCCAATTAATTTTTAAAAAGGGTTCCCTCTGGGTTGCAAAACTAATAAAAATAACCAAATACTCAAAATTAAGAATAGAAGCACCGTGCTCCGTAGCAAAGGATTGTGGAGGATGTACAATTCAGCATTTACATTATTCAGGTCAACTTCAAGTAAAAAAGAATCAAGTACAACAGGATTTGAAAAGAATAGGATGTATAC
>QCGA01000019.1 GCA_003280095.1 Prochlorococcus sp. AG-363-O16 | reverse complement strand
GAGATGTATGATATGTCACCACTGATAGAGGAACCACCTAATAGAATCAGAGCCTTGTTCGTTTCTTTCATTTCTTATCTGAAATCTGGTAAAAACATCTTTTTACAACCGTTTCTATAATATGGTATTTCTTGAAACTTACAACAATAATTCTCTAATTTCTGCTCAGTTCGTTACTACACAGGAATTTGACCTTCAAGAAAGAGAATGAATCTGAATTCAATAATTTCACATATTAAAACCATTTTATACTAATACTATTTAAAATAACAAATTAGTTATCATGACTTATCTAATTCCTATTAAATTTTGTGCTAACTTAATATATTATTATCAAATCAAAATATAATTTTATCTGTCCATAATTGTCTAAAACCATGAAAGACGTACAAACAGGGATAGTCGAGCTCAAACTAGATTGCGAGGACAAGAAAATCGAGTTCCCTATAGCTCTTTCTAGGATGGCTATATGGGAGAGATACGTGCCGTATTTGAGCAAAACAGGTTATTATGAAGCAGTAGAGAAGATCTTTGAACGGAAGCCAGATTCATATGTCAACGATGAAGGTTTACTCTCTAATAAGATAAGAATGGAATCTTTATATCAGAACCTTTCTAATTTACTAACATTACGATCGAGTCAACAAAGCAAGATATTCAAGGTTGTTGAGTGTGGCACAGGAGCATTTGTTTCCACTAGAATAATTGTCCACCTTTTAAGTGCATCAAATATTAGAGAAGTATCCCTAGATGCTTATGATACATTCTCTGGCCTTCCTGCATCCGATGTTAAGGAGGATCCTCAAAGAAAGGGATTATATAGTCATTCTTTATTGGAATTCGAACGTATATTTAACGATTACAAATTTATCAAAGCACATAAGGGTAAGATACCAAATACCTTAAACGCAAATGATTCTGATATGTATGATTTTGTGCATATAGATTTAGATCTTTATGAAGGAACATTTTCCAGTTTATGCCATTTTTACCCTCGTTTAAATAGATTAGGCATTATCCAACTTGATGATTACAATAATACCCCTTGGAAGGGAGTCAATAAAGCTGTAGATCAGTTTTTGGAAACCTTGAGTCCGGATCAGTATTTTCTGAATTGTATTACTCTAGGAGGTGCTTTTATTGTTAAACTATAAATTCTTCTACAAAATACTTATCTCTAATTAGTTCTTATTTTTCTTCTCTTCAACTAAACCATAGAAGCGTTTTTCCAGCAGCCTTACATAATCTTCACATCCAATATTCTTTTTACTTAATGAATTAAATAATTTAATCACAATTTTTTCCAGTTGATTTTTGTCTTTACAAAAAGTGCAAGCTTTTTCAAAATATTCTTCTTTATTGTAGCAAATTAATTCTTCTAGATCCAATGTGCTTAGTAGACTTGAACCAACTCTCGCGGCGAAGCTTCTACCCTGCAATGTTAATAAAGGTACTCCCACTTTCAGAGAAATCCATGATGTTATAAATGCATTATAAGAAAAGGTGTCAAGGAATATGTCCGCACATTTGCTTCGCTCTATATGTTTTTCTAATGTTGTCTTTGCAGAGAATATTACTCTTTCTTTTTTGACTCCTCTACTTTCAGCCTGATCTTTTAAATTCCGTATTACATCATCATTACTACTTATTAGCCATAAAACAGAATCTTCCGTACTGGAGAGTATTCTCATCCATACATCAAATTCTAAATCTGTAATTTTATAATTACTATTAAAGCATCCATAGATGAATGTTTCTTTGGATAAACCTAATTTTTCTTTAATATTGATTGAATTGTTGGTATCTTTTGGATTATCAAAGTAAAAGTAATTTGGCAAGTAAATAATTTTTTCAGTATAATTAGATTGATATTTTTTAGGTATAATGATTCTATCAGATATTAGGTAATCAAAGCATTGAGCTCCAGTAGTTCCAGGATACCCTAAGTATGTAATTTGAATTGGTGCTATTTTTTTATAGAAAATTCCCATCTGAGAGCTACTAGTATGGCCCATTAAATCTATAGCTATATCTATCGAATCTTTTCGAATTGTATCGACAATAAGGTCTTCACTCATATCCTTTAAATCTTTAAAATTAGTTGAGTTATCTTTTATTAAATCTGTTTTTTTGTCTATTCGAGCATACCCAATGGAATAGCAGTAAATTTCATAGCGACTTTTATCGTGGTGACAAAGTATATCCAATAGAAAATTTGATACAGGATGTTCGTTGAAGTTTGCAGATATATATCCGATTCGTATTTTATTTTTAATTTTTATCGCAATATTCTCACCAGTTATTTTGTATTTTGCACATAAATTCTCCGACACTTTTTTTTGAACTTCCGGAGAATCGCAAATAGATAAAATATATAGAGGAGAAATTATCGTCTTTCTAGAAAGTAGCTTATTAGTCCATTTTCTCCTTTCATTAAGCATACTCCAGTCGCATATATTACATTCACAGTTTATTACAGAAGCTGTAACAGAATCCATATTTGAGTCGGCACTCAAGGCCTTATTATAAAAATCTATAGCTTTTTTATACTTTCTCTTTGCGTGAAGTAATTCTCCAATATTAGCCAAAGTATATGCTTCATTTGGTTTCTTTTCAAGAGACTTTTTATAGTATTTCATTGCTTCATTTTGCAAACCTAGGTCCTTCTTTATAAGACCGAGATTCGAAAGAATTCTGTATTCATCTTTATCTATTAATAATCCATTTTTGTACCATTTTTCAGCTTCCTTAAGGTTGCCTAATTTCCTATAAATAGATCCTATGTTATTGTAAATATCTACTATTCCAGGATTGGAGTTTAAAGCCATTTCGTAGTATTCTATACTTTGATGGAGTAAACCTTTTTTCATTAGTATATTCCCTATATTTACCAAAGCAGGATAGAAATTAGAGTCTTTCTCTACGGCCGTTTTATACATCTTTATAGCCTTATCTTCATCCATACTCTTTTTATAAGCATTCCCTAAATTTAAATAGGCTTCTATATAATCTGGTTTAATAGTTATAGATCTATTGTAAGCGTCTATCGCTAAACTATATAAATTTAGATGCATATAAATATTTCCTAAATTATACGAAATATTCGCATTGTATCCGTTTAATTTGTTTGATTTTAAATAGAGATTGATTGCATTATCAAACTCCCCAATAGCTTTGTATGCTATTCCAAGGTTGCAAATTGCTTCAATATAACTTTGTTTAATTTTTAACGCTACTTTTAAACATTCAATTACTTTTCTCCAACTTTCGTCTTTAGCATAAAGGGCACCAAGATTACCATATACAATATGGTTCTTGGTGCCTTTCAATATTAATTCACAATAGATTCTTTTTGCTTCTTCATAGTCACCAGCTTCTATTCTTCGAGTTGCCTTACCCAACTCGGTTTTTTCAATTTCAGTTTCTACAGACATCAATTGTTTCCACTTATCTTTTCACTATACTAAATTCTTTTAAAGTATATTGTAACTGAACTCATTCAGCTTTGTTAATCGTCCCTCGAGAATATTCAAATTTGGAAATTTATTTCTACAAGTTTATATAGCAAACTTCTAGTAAAGTCAACAAGTCCCTAGAGGTATAATAAAGACTATAAAATTAAAATTTTCTTATTATGATAAGTGTCTACGGGGCAACAGGTTTTATTGGTAGTAATTTTTGTAATCAAAACAATAGATCTATACTTAAGATAGATAGAGACCAACGTATTCCGCTTTCAAAGGACATTTTGTATTTTATTTCAACTACAGATAATAATAATATATTTTCAGATATTACAATTGATGTTCATACTAACTTAAGAGTATTATGTGAGGTTTTAAATCATTGTCGTGACAGTAGTTTTACTTTCAATTTCATAAGTTCTTGGTTTGTTTACGGAAATGTAGACCTTCCAGCTAAGGAAGATTCTATATGTGCCCCAAAAGGATTTTATTCGATAACGAAGAAGGCAGCTGAGGATTTGCTTATTTCTTTTTGTAGTACATATGGTGTTTCATATCGAATACTTAGGCTGTGTAATGTTTTAGGTGTTGGAGACCTTAAAGCTTCTACTCGAAAAAATGCTATTACTCATATGATCAACAACTTGAAGGATGGAGCCGATGTATTATTATATGATAATGGTCGGCACAGTCGTGACATTATGCATATTTTAGATATTTGTCGCGCCATAAACCTTGTCATTCAAAAGGGCAATACAAATACTATTTATAATATAGGTAGAGGACATGCGGTTACTATTAGGGAAATTATAGACGCGGCATATAACTGCCTAAACTCAAATTCGCAAATAATAAATACGAAATTACCACCAGAATATAGACATTCTCATATTGATAATATGATACTAGATGTAAAAAAACTGCAATCATTGGGATTCAAGCCAGCTATTTCTATTCAAACTATTGTAGAGGAATTATGTACGATCTCATAGATTCATTTCTGGAATCAGCAAAACATTATGATAAGGATATTTTCCCTTTTATAGCTAACAAAAAGGATTTTTGCGAAGGAGAAGATAGTGTTTATTATTCCGGCCCATACTGGGATGAACAAGAGGCAAAGGAACTTATCTATTCCGTTTTAAAGGGTAAATGGCTTTCTTCAGGCGAACAAGTAGCTAATTTTGAAAAACAATTTTCTTCTAAATTCAATTTTAAATATTCTTTGATGGTTAATTCTGGGAGTTCAGCGAATTTAGTTATGCTTCATGCACTCAAAAAGTTTTTTGAGTGGAACGACGATGATGAAATCATTGTTTGTGTTTGTGGTTTTCCGACTACAGTAGCTCCAATTATACAAAGTGGCTTAAAGCCAGTATTTGTAGATATTTCTTGGAATGATTTGAATTGGAATATCAATACCCTAGAGTCATTAATTACACCTAGAACTAGAGCACTTTTTTCTTCTCCAGTATTAGGTAATACGTATGATTTAGATTATGTTGTTGATTTGTGTGAAAAACATAAATTGAAACTAATTTCAGATAATTGTGATAGTTTAGGAAGCAAGTGGAAGGACAAATACTTAACTGAATATTCCATTGCTTCTTCTTGCTCTTTTTATCCTGCACATCATATTTGTACTATAGAAGGAGGAATGGTCTCCTCAAATATAAAGGAAATTGTTGACATTTCTCGAAGTTTCGCTTGGTGGGGAAGAGACTGTTATTGTGTTGGTCAACAAAACCTTCTTTATAAAGGAGTTTGTGGTAAGAGATTCGACCATTGGCTACCTCTTTATGATGGTCCGGTTGATCATAAGTACGTATTTTCAAATATGGGATATAATTTGAAACCGTTAGATCTACAAGGTTCAGTCGGATCTATTCAACTGAAAAAGTTTTCTGAAATTCATTTCAAACGAAGAACTAATAAATTACACATACAGGAAATCTTAAGTTCTTATGAAGGAGTAGAAGTAATAAAAGAGCTTCCCAATGCTGAAACAAGTTGGTTTGGAGTTCCTGTAATTTGTAAATCTAAAAAACTCAAGACAGCATTCGTTGAATATTTAGAGAGTAATAAGATACAAACTAGAAATTACTTTGCAGGTAATATACTCTTACAACCTGGATACTTACACTTAGGAGATTACTCTAAATATCCTGAAGCTAATCAAGTATTAGATCGCGTATTCTTTTTGGGTTGTTCGCCAACAATAAATTCTGTGATGATCAATTATATAAAAAAAATAGTAGATAGATTTTTTCTCGATTTACATTATTAACTAACTTTCGCATCCTATCGCAATTTCAATTTTATAGTGATATGTTTGATGATCCCTCATCAAATTCTTGAATAACTTATGATCCTTATAGATTTTGCCTAATTAATGCGAAACGCATATCTGAGTAAGCTCGTGCAACTAGATAAATGACTTATATCTTTAATTCTGAACTGACGTGTCGTCTTAGTAGCCTTTGTGATGTAATATAAAAAATCAATCTCCAAAAGCCAAATGGCAGAAAAACAAGGTCAGGAACTAGCAAGTGTTTCCGTTTATTTGAACACTGGCGTAGTAGCAGCAATCTTTGGTGTTGGTTTCATTGCTGCAACTTTGATATTCGGCGGAATTACACTTTTATCCAAGGCTCTTTTTTAAATCATATAGAATAAGTCAATTAGATTAAAAAACCTAACTATTTCATTGATAAAAGACATCCTTATTTCTAGAACATCACATCTTCTTACAAATTACTCCATACTTAAACAGTAACATGCTATAGTCGCCAAGAATTTATTTATTTTACGATGTTTAGCTACCGTTGGAAACAGTTTTTTGGTGTTCAACTCTTTGTTATTATAGTGGCAACATCGGTAGTCATTGCTGGTCCAGAGAAGATTTTCTTCCCACTACGATAGCTATAATCCAAGATTTTTTATAACTGCAAACTAAATATAATAATAATAATAACTTACATAAATTTTTGTGTGTAAATCACTCAAAAAATTATAACAAATAAACCTAAAATATATGTTTTTACTTGTATTTAAAAGCTGGATATTGCTCACTCCAATTTAAATTCTTGTTCAAGAATAGACTCAATTATATCAGCCTTTTTTAATTGTGTTAGCTTTTCACCGCCTGCAATTAGTGGTTTAAGTTCTTTTAATGTTTTTGCAGCTAATTCTGATTTTCTTTCGAGAAATTCATGCTTTTTAAGTGCAGTGTTACTAGTGAGAATTAGGTCAACCAGTACTTCTTTTTTTAACTCAGATAGAATTCTCAGTTCATTAAGTATATCTGCAAGCTCTTCTTTGTTTTTTAGTTCAAGTAATCTTTTTTTGTCCATTAAGAATGTATTTAATTTTTCTGACCCATCTTTAACTGTAGGATTTGGAAGTATCAGATCTATTACCTTAAAGAATGCATCAATTAGAAATATACCTATTAAAATAAAATGGTTTAATATTCCATCTGTTTGTTTTTCTTTAGTTGATTCTTTATTCTTCATGGCGTCGAATTAGTAGCAGCTTTTGTTGATGTGATAACTTTTAGAAGAATTTTTTTCACGGTTGTAAGGTCATTTTGGAGGGTTAAATAAATTTTAATTGATCATTGGCTGAAGGCATTCCTTGAAAATTAGCCTTGATCAACTAAAAAAATAAGCTATTTCTGCTGCCTTGAGTCCTTCCCATCCAGCGTCAAGCAAACGTTGGTTTAGCGTCTCTTGGTCGAAGTGCTTAGCGCCAACGGTGATAATTTTCTTTCTCATGGCAACTCTTACCCTGCAGATTCTGTCGGCCTCTTTCTGCATTACCTCCTTATAGAAGGTAACCATCTCTTTAGGGAGCGGAGCCCCATTGAGATCGATCCCATCAACAATTGCGCGTTCGATTGATTCTGGGACAGCATCCAGCGCTTCTGTTGCTTCTATTTCTTCAGCGTTGTTAAATTCCATGCTGATGAAAAAACATCTATTAGTGTAATTGAAACTATTTTGAACCTCTTTTAACCCACACAAGACAGCTGTTCATGCTTTTTTGCTGAGCTCCGGACAATTTTGGAGTTCGGCACAGACTCACAGTTCCTCAAATACCAGTGTTACCAATACTTCCTGAGAATTCGAAGGATACCCAACGCAGAATCGAACTGACTTAGGATGTGCTTTTTATTACGGGAATTAGTTTCCTGGAGGCAGGCAATGTCTTGTCAAAATTAATGGTTCTTAAATAGTACTGCTTTTTAGTGGTCTGAAATTTATCTATAAAACCATTTCTCAGACTAGATTCCAGTTGCAATCTTTATTATAATTTTAAATAGATCTCAAATTATATGAACCTTTTTGGATGCAATTTACTTGTTGATGTTTTATTTGATTTAGCGAGAGAAGAACCACCAGGTCCCCAATGGTATAACTGTTGCAACGAGAAGTAATCCCACAACTATTGTAATAGCCTTGGCTTTAGAAGTGTCATTGTTTCTCATCTTATTAAAATTTGGATCTGTAATTTCAGTATTTAGACTTAAAAATAAATTTTTCAAATGAGGCTGTTGAATAGGATGTGTTGAGTAATTCAATGGTTTCTTATTTACGAATTGAATTGAAGCAGTCTGCAGAAGGGTATTTTCTGAGGAGGAGGGTGAACCTTGATTTCCTATTAGATTATTGGCCATGGCGCCTGGGGCAAGCACTATTAGGCTTAGTAGTAGGGAAAAAAACAGAAACAGAATCTTTGGAAATTTCACAAGAGTCCTTTGCAAAGCAGGCTACCTACCACTTTGAACGAAATTAGGCCAAATGTCTTGGCAAAGTTTAGAAATCTAATGAAATTAGTAACAGATATGAAAAATTGATTCTAAAACGCTCATTTAATGATTAATTAGTTATCTAAATTTAATTAGACATCTGATAGATGTTTGAATCATTAATTTAAAAAATATTATAAGTCGTTAATGATCGAACCAAAAAAGAGTTAAGGCTTTTCATTATTAAAATAAAATTATAAGCCCTAGAGCCAGGCATGTATTAAACTTCTCTAGGTACTAATTTGACAAGTGTCAGACTTTGAAGAATTTGTAAGAAAAGGAGACAGATTTTTCCATCTTAGAAAATGGAAAAATTCAGAATATGCTTATTTAAAGGCTTTAGAGTTAGATCAAACTAATCAAAAGATATTGAGAAATCTTGCAAGCCTTTATTGCAATTCAGGCAAATATAGTCAATGTGAGAAAATATTGATCGGTTTATTGAATTCCAATCCAAACGATTTTGTTGCATTAAATATATATGCTAGTCTTCTTTGTGTTTTAGGTAATTATGAAGCAGCTTTAGAATATTCCTTAAAGTCAGTAAATTTAAATCATCAATATACGAATTCATTGATAATGCTAGGTAATATCTACTGGATGTTAGATCAATCAAATAAGTCAATATCAATTTTAGAAAAAGCTCTATCCATTAATCCATGCTTAAGCAATCCCTATAACACCCTAGGAGCGATCTATCACTCTAAGTCTCAATTCCTTAAAGCAAAGAGTGCCTATATGGATGCTATAAGAAATGATAAGAGTAATACACAAGCAATAATAAACCTCTCTTGTTTAGAATTGCTTTTAGGAAATTACCCAGAAGGATATTCTTTATTAGAGGAATGGGAGAAGTTAACTATGGTAAACAAGCCTTTAAATATGAGTTTAAAACAGAGATGGTCTAAATATTCAAAAATATGTAGACAAGATAGTCTTTTATTAGTCTCTGGTGATGGACTCGGAGATTCTATTCAATACTTACGCTATGCTTCTATTCTTGAAAAACTTTCTATTAACTATGCACTATGTGTTGATCAAAAACTACATAACTTGATCCAAACATCTTTTCCAAATATTAGACTACATCAACGTAGAGATTGTATTAATTACAACTACACCAAGTGGTTATCTCTTAGATCTCTTCCTGCTAAATTTAATGTGACTTTTGGTCAATCAAAATCAGATCCTCCTTATATTAAATCCCCACAGAAGTCTTTGTTATTATGGAAGAATAGGTTGGCAAAAGTAGATAAACCAATTATAGCTATTAATTGGCAGGGATCAAGGAAAAATGAGATTAATTGCTTAAGAGGTCGTTCACTCCCTTTAGAGCTATTATCTCCGATTGCAAAGAATCAAACCTATGAATTGCTTTCTTTGCAAAAGGGCTATGGTTCAGAGCAGTTAGACAAGGTTTCTTTTAGAAATAGATTTGTTTATTGTCAGGAGGCTATAGATCAAGCAATGGATTTTGTTGATGTGGCATGCATTATTCAGAATTGTTCCTTAGTCATTACTACAGATACAGTTACAGCTCATTTGTCAGGTGCATTAGGTAAAAAAACATGGTTATTACTCCAGCATGTTCCAGATTGGCGCTGGGGATTGGTAGGAGAAAATACATTTTGGTATCCCTCTATACGCATTTTTAGGCAAACTAAACCTGGAAATTGGCAAGATGTTATACAAAAAGTTTTACTGGAATTGTCTAGGATATCCACTAGAAGTTGAATGAAATAAGTATCAGATCTGATCTTTAACTATTCTTATTTAGTGATATTTGCTAAAATTATTAAATCTACTTTCTATGATTTTCATGAAGGAAATCTTTGCCCCAATTTCACTAGGTGAATTAATTGATAAAATTACCATACTTGAAATTAAATCCGATAAATTCCAAAATGACCAATTGACTAATATTAAAAAGGAACTATCGCTGTTAAACGAGATTTATTTAAACCTTAATCTAGAAATAGACCCAAAGCAAATTGAGAGCCTGAAGATTATAAATCAAGAATTATGGCAAATAGAGGATAGTATTAGAGATCAAGAGAGCAAAATGATCTTTGATAATCAATTTATTGAACTTGCTAGATTAGTTTACAAAAAGAATGATATCCGGTCAGCAATCAAGAAAGGAATAAATTTAACTTATGGATCCTCAATAATTGAAGAAAAGTCTTATCTCAGCTATAATAGATAAACTTCTCCATATTTATAATTCCAAGCTAAGGCTTTGATAGTTTAAGATATGACAGAACATTCAGGAGACCACACAAAAGCTTCCTTTTCAAGGAAAAATAAAATTAATATTAATTTGTTATCGAAGAAAGCTGTGAAATTAATGCTAAATAGGGAATTTGAGAGTGCTAAGACTTTATTCTTAAAATTAATCGAATTTGAAAGTAAAAATGAAAATAATTATGCACACCTAGGTTGGATATTTCTTATTCAGAAGAATTACGATCAATCAATATTAATGTTGGAGAAGTCCGTGGATATTAATCCAACTAATGTAGATACATTAAATAATTTAGGAATAGCGTATCAGAATAATGGTGCTATCAATAAGTCAGTACAAATTCTAAATCAAGCTCTACAATACCAACCTAACCATCCAAAAATTCTCTACAATATCGCCAATACATTTAGGATATCTAGAAAATATACAGATTCAATAAAGTATTATAAACTGGCTATTTATAATCAACCAGATTATCCAAAAGCTCTTTTAAATCTATCTATATGTTTGATCGAAATCAATCGAATACATGAGGCTAATTACTACTTAACTAAAGCCTATAATTTAAATCCAACTTCTTCGGATGTTTTATCATGTTATGGTAATCTATACTTCAAGAGAAAAAATATCACTAAGGCCATAGAATTTTTCATTAAGTCATTAGAAGTAGATAGTTCGAATAAGGATACCTGTATCAATTTAGCATCTTTATATAATTATAAAGGGGAATATAACAACGCAATACGTTACTACAAAAAAGCTATAAAATTGGATCCTAAGTGTAGTCTATCAAAATTATCTTTGGCAAATGTAGAAAGAACTATCTGTATTTGGAACACTGAAATTCAACAGCAAATCTCAGATATCCCTATAAAAGCCTTACCTCTCGACCCTTTTTTATTTTACCCATTTGAGACAGACCCCTCAATATTACTCTCTAGAGCTCAAAACTATTATTCTAATAGGTTCTCAAACAAATCAACAACTAATGTTCCATTTACTAATAATTCTAAAATTAGAATAGGTTACTTTTCAGCCAATTTTTATGATCACCCAGTAATGCATCTATTGTGCCAAGTATTAGAGTTACATGATAAAACAAAATTTGAAATATATACTTATTCTCTCCGGGATATAAGAACTGACAGTTATACTAAAAGAGTAATAAAAATTTCTGATCGCTATAATGATATTAGCGCCTTAGACGATATAGAATCTTCGAATTTAGCTAGGGGCGATTCATTAGATTTAGCGATTGATTTAATGGGATATACACAAGAGCATAGAATGCCTATTTTTTCTAGTAGAGTTGCACCCGTCCAGATTTCTTTCTTGGGATATCCAGGCACCTCAGGATCTGAATGTATGGATTATTTAATTGCTGATAATTATCTTATTCCTGATGAATTCCAAAAGTTTTATAGTGAGCAAATTCTTTATATGCCAGATTGTTATCAATGCAATGATTCTTCTGTTAAACCAAGTGGGTTTGTTCCTATTAGATCAAAATATGGTTTGCCGAATGATAAGTTTGTCTTTGCTTGTTTCAATGCTAGCTATAAAATATCTAAAAGAGAATTTGATGTTTGGCTAAAATTGCTTTTTAATATAGATAATAGTGTTATTTGGATTTTGGCAACTAATTTGGCAGTAAAGAAGAATTTGCTTAAGGAAGCACAATTAAGGGGTATTAGTTCTAATCGCTTATTTTTCGCAGAACGAGTTCCTTCACAAGAGCACATGAATAGACATTCGTGTGCAAATCTTTTTCTAGATACTTTTTCTTATAATGCTGGAGCAACTGCTTTCTTTTCTCTTAGATCAGGACTCCCTTTGTTAACCCTTTCTGGAGAAACATATACTTCGAGAATGGCAGGTAGTTTATTGAACACTCTAGGAATGGAGGAATTAATTGCCTGTAGCGTTGATGAATATTTTTGTAAAGCTTATAGGTTAGCCACAGACCACAAATATCTAGCAAATGTAAAAATAAAATTAAAAATAGCTATTCAAAAATCATCACTTTTTGACTCTATTAAATATACTAGGGATCTTGAAGAATTATATAGGTCTACTATTAAAACGTCAGATTGATAGGTTAATTTGATCAATTTCTTACAAAATTAGTTCAATTGCAAATTAATTTATCTGCTAGAAACAGAATCTTTTAATGGAATTTATTACTAGTTCAGGTTTGTTTTCTAGCCAGTAAGCCTCATGTTCTCTTTCTTCGCTCTTTGAGATAGCTGCCGATTTATTTATTAATGATTCTTTGTAAGTGTTCACTTTCATTTCTTCTTTGTTTTTTAAGGCTAGTGGATTTCCCTCATTGCAATTTTGAGCAACGTGTACCGCTTCGTGCCTTAGTGTTTCTCTAATTAAAAGTTTGGTTTCATCTCTTTCTTCTCCAAGAACAGTTGGTATTGTATAGCCAGCATAATTTTTTATGTTTTCTGTACATATTATTAATGTCTTGTTTCTCCTGTTTAGAGCACCCATGAATTTTTTTCTTTTTAGACAAAGGAAGGTGTTTTCTTTTATCTGAATGTCACTTTTGTATATTAGATTTACTATTTCTTTGTCAATCGAGCTTAAATAAAGCAGAAATTCCATTATATTTATATTAGCTATTAAAATTATAAGTGATAAGAGATGACTATTCCATAGTATGGTTGACAAAGTTTTGATTAGTATATAATTTAGTCTTTTCGTAGAAGTCCAACTTAAGTCTTGATAGACTTATAAAACCTAAGAGGCTAGTTATTTTAGGTTTTATGCTCGCATCTGTTTCGTCTTCTTTTCCAAATAATATTCTTCTGTTCCACGAGTGGTTCACCCCTTGGTCTACAGGAGGAGCGGAAAAGGTTGTGGCAGCGATCGACGAATATATGTTGAGCAGATCAATCCAGGCAGATATCGGAGCTTTGGTTGAGTGTATTAGTGACAATCCCGATTCTCCCTTGTATGACAGGCAAGTTTTAACTAGTTTTATTCAAAACCTACCTTTATCAAATAGGTATATTCAACAATACTTACCATTGCTTCCTTTTGCAGTGGAACAAATTGATGTTTCCAAATATGATTTAGTCGTATCTAGTAGCCACCTTGTTGCAAAAGGGCTTTTAACACATCCAGATCAATTACATATTAGTTATATACACACTCCAGTGCGTTATGCATGGGATCAAATGAATACATATCTAGAAAGTTCTGTCCTTTCTAGATATGGTCTTTCACCAGTCATTCGCTTACAACTCCACTATTTAAGGCAATGGGATCAAATTAGTTCAGCTCGACCAGACTTTTTAATTTCGAATTCGACTTTTACTGCACGTAGAATAATGAAATATTGGAGAAGAAACTCAACAGTAATTTATCCACCTGTTCAAGTAAGTCAATTCTCTTGGGAGAAACAAAGATCAGATTCTTATCTTTGCTTATGTCGTTTAGTACCTAATAAACGGGTTGATATTGTTATTAGTGCATTTAATGTTCTTGGATTACCATTGAAAGTTGTTGGTACTGGGCCAGAGTTAAATCTGCTTAAAAAGTTAGCTGGGCCGACAGTCGATGTACTTGGCTACCAGCCACAGGCAAAAGTATTTGAATTGATGGAGACATGTCGTGGCTTTGTATACGCAGGAGTGGAGGATTTTGGGATTGCCCCTGTGGAGGCAATGGCAGCAGGGGCTCCGGTCATTGCCTTTGGCGGTGGAGGGTTGATTGATACTGTTCGTTGTTTCAACAGTGGAACTTCTTCTCCTACTGGAGTTTTGTTCCCTTCTCAAAATGTTTCTTCCTTAGTTGAGGCGGTTACTTGGTTTGAATCGGAAAGGCTATGGAAACGCTTGAACCCTGAATCAATTCGACTTTGGGCGGAAAATTTCAGTTTAGAGAAATTTAATGATCGTTTCGAAACTTTTTTAGTTAATGCTTTGAAGAGACATAAGATGAAACCAGACATTGGTTTCAGTGAATTAGAAAGTGATTTTCCTGCACATTAGTGTGATTGTGTGGTATCTCTTCTATGAGTTTTCTGCAAGAACGATTTATGTCATTTCTAAGACGCAAGAGGATTGATAAATTTGTTCGCCTGTTTAGTAGAAATGAGTCAGGAGAGGATTTTGAAACTTTTTCCGCTAAAGCATCAAATCTCCCTTCAAGTACTTTGATTTTTAATCAAAGTCGATTAGGTCGATCAATTAAAAGAACAATAGATGTTTTATTCTCTATTTTTTTACTTATTCTTGGCTCACCACTTCTCATTCTTATAGCTATCATTATCAAATTAAGTTCAAAAGGTCCAATTCTTTATGTTCAGAAAAGAATTGGAAGGGATTATAAACCTTTTGGATGTATAAAATTTCGTACCATGCAAGTAGATGCTGATAATATTTTAACTAATGTATTAGATTGCTCACCTTCAATGCGTGCTGAATTTGAGAAAGATTTTAAGCTTAGAAAAGATCCAAGAATAACTTTATTTGGCAAATTTTTACGCCGCTCAAGTTTAGATGAATTGCCTCAGTTCTTAAATGTTTTAAGGGGAGAGATGAGTGTCGTAGGGCCTCGACCAATTGTTAAAAGTGAAGTTGAACGATATGGGGAATTTATGGATGAGGTCCTTTCTGTTCGACCCGGTTTGACCGGTTTGTGGCAAGTAAGTGGAAGGAATAATCTTAGTTACGAAAAGAGAGTCTCTATGGATTTCTATTATGCAAGAAATCGTTCCTTTGCGTTAGATCTTGTGATAATTATAAAAACATTTGGTGTGCTTCTTCTTCCTATGGATAGAGGAGCATATTAGTATTTGTATTTTAATTTAGTAAATATAGTATGAACGAACCTGCTAAAACCCAACAGAAGAGAAGCCAAAAACCCAAAATCATTATTGTTTTGATGTTCGACTTGTTTGCTTTTGGATAGTTTTCTGCAAGGATTGATTTAAACACTAATTTACCATTATAGGAGTTCGTTCCACCCATTTGAACATTTGCACAGTAGGCAAAAATTGCTTCTGATATGCCTGAGTTCGGAGATGAATCTTTAGATCCGTCCTTAAATGCATTAGTTATTAATCTTGGGTATTGGTAAATAGGTTTGCTAATCAAAGGAAGTGTAAATAATACTAATCGGCATGGCACCCAGTTGAGTATGTCATCTAGTCTTGCACTTGTTTTTCCTAGCCATTTAAGATGTTTGTATTTATACCCAAGCATTGAGTCAAGAGTACTTGTAGCCTTGAAACTCCAAGCTAGGGAAAGTGGACCAGGTAATAGTAAAGAGAACTTCCATATTATCAATCCAGTGAAAATCCAAAAAACAGGGGAGAAAACACCATCTACATAACTTTCACTAGCTGTTTCTGCGACTGCACGCAATATCTCTTCTTCAGATAGATTTTTTACATCTCTTCCTACAATTTTTCCTAGTTTTTGTCTTGATTTGATTATTGATTCATCTTTAAAATTATTTTCGATTTTTTTTTCGGGGATGCTTTCAAGGACATCATTAACACTTTTCAAGAGGCTTTTTGAAGCCAAACTACTTGAAAGACTAATTAATAGTATTAAAAACCCTAAGCTTTTCGGAATAGGTGAACCTGGCAAAGCTAAACGTTCAATCAGCCATCCAAGCAGTCCAAAAATTAATACAACTGTAATTGTTATCAAGGCACCACATGTCTTAAGCATCCAAATCCGTTTTCCTGCAACTCTTTCAGTTGATTCCCGAAGTTTATCTATTATTTTTCCCATTAATACAACAGGATGTGGTAACCATTCAGGGTCTCCAATTATGAAATCTAAAGAAACAGCTCCAATTAGAAGAGCAAAGGAAAAGATCACTCAGTTTTTAGCCAGCTGAACATTGCTCTGAGAGTTTTTCCTACTTTTTCGAGTTTAAGTTCGGCATCTTTTGCTCTGAATCTCTTCATTTCTGGTTTCCCAGCCTCACATTCGGCAACAAAATTCTTTGCAAATGTTCCGTCTTGTATATCAGTTAGAATTTTTTTCATTTCTAACTTTGTCTCTGATGTAATGAGCCGAGGCCCACTTACATAATCACCATATTCTGCTGTATTAGAAATGGAGTCTCGCATGGCTGTGAGTCCACCCTTGACCATTAAATCGACAATTAGCTTTACTTCATGTAGACATTCAAAATAAGCTAGTTCAGGTTGATATCCAGCTTCAACAAGAGTCTCAAAACCTGCTTTTACTAGTTCTGATAGACCACCACATAGAACAGCCTGCTCCCCAAAAAGGTCTGTTTCAGTTTCTTCTTTGAAATTCGTTTCAAGGATGCCTGCTCTTGTTCCGCCAATGCCTTTGGCATATGACATTGCTAAAGCTCTGGCTTGACCAGAAGAGTCTTGTTCAATTGCAAAAAGGGCAGGAACTCCCTGACCATTTTGATATTCCCAACGGACTGTATGTCCTGGTCCTTTGGGGGCAATCATCACAACATCGACAAAGCTAGGTGGTTTGATAAGACCAAAGCGAATGTTGAATCCATGCGCAAAGCTCAATACCTTTCCTGGTGTTAGGTGAGGAGCAATTTGTTGGGAATAAACATCTTTTTGGAATTCATCCGGCAGCAGAATCATTATCCAATCTGCCTTCGCGGAAGCATCCGAGACAGATAGGACCTCTAGTCCGTCTGCGCGAGCTTTCTCAGCTGAGCGACTTCCTTCATAGAGTCCAACAATCACATTGATTCCACTGTCCTTGAGATTTAAGGCATGTGCATGACCTTGTGATCCGTACCCAATAATCGCTACTGTCTTCTCTGACAAAAGGGTGAGATCGGCATCGGAGTCGTAAAAAAGCTGAGCCATCCGGGCTGAAGGGCAAAACGTCACAGTTTCAGAGCTTAAGCAAGAGACCTCTCTCGCCAGCGAAGGATTCTTCAAGAGAGCAATTTATCAGGATGCTTCTTAACACTGATGTTGATTAAATCTTGATTTTGACCGTCCCCATGACTTGTTCAAATAATTAGATCATGACGCTTGTTTCTGTGATTAGGCTTCATTAGGGTGTGAGATGACTCTGTCGATGAGTCCATAATCTTTAGCCTCACTGGCACTTAAGAAGTAGTCTCTATCGGTATCTTTGTCGATTTTTTCAAAGGTTTGCCCTGTCATATCAGCCATTGATCTATTTAACATTTCTTTGATTCTCAAAATCTCTTTCGCTTCTATTTCTATATCACTTGCTTGTCTTTGGTTGGTCCCTCCAAGGGGTTGGTGGATCATTACTCTGCTATGTGGTAAGGCCACTCGTTTACCTTTAGAGCCTGCTGCTAGAAGGAATGCTCCCATAGAAGCTGCTAGCCCTACGCAGATAGTAACTACATCACATTTCACATATTTCATCGTGTCATATATCGCTAGCCCTGCTGTAACTGATCCTCCAGGAGAGTTTATGTACAGATAAATAGGTTTGGTACTGTCTTCTGAGTCTAAATAAAGCATTTGGGCCACAAGGCTATTGGCAACTCCATCATTGACTTCTTGGCCCAGGAATAGAATCCTTTCCGCTCCAAGCCTTGTATAAATATCTACCCAGCGCTCAAGTTGGCTGCCTGGAAGACGATAAGGGACGCTAGGAGTACCAATTGGCATGTTAAAGAAGGGTGAAGGTAAGGAATGAAATTAAAAAAGAATTAGAGTTTAGTAATTCATTGAGAGAGGGGTATTGCTCTTAAGAAAGCAAATCAACAGTGTAATTAATTCATGGAATTTGAGGCTGGTAATTCTTTTCGGCTACTTAAGACTCTGTCTATTAGTCCATACTCAACAGCTTCGTTAGGAGTGAGATAACTCATCCTGTCAGAATCTTTTGATAGTTGATCGACACTACGTCCAGTGTTTTTTGAAAGGATATTGAGCATGGCTTGTTTGTTATGCAGTACTTCTTTGGCTCTAATCTGTATATCTGTAGCTTGACCTCTAGCTCCACTCCTAGGCTGATGAAGAACTATTGATGCATGAGGAAGGGCAGCTCTTTGCCCTTTTGTCCCTGCTGAAAGAATTACCGCGGCTGTACCCATTGCTTGGCCAATGCAGATTGTGTGTACAGGAGGCTTTATGTAGTTAAGAGTGTCACAAATAGCGAATGCCTCAGTTTCGAAGCCAATTGCATCTCCAGTATGCCAACTAGTTCCAGTTGAATTGATATAGAAGTAAATAGGTTTTTCAGCGTTGTCAAATTCCAAATAAAGAAGCTGGGCAATTATGAGTTCGGTGACATCCATACCAAGTTGTCTTTTTGTATCGTCATCAGAAAATAAAGGTAGTCCTAGATAGACAATTCGCTCCTTTAAAAGTAGAGAAGGCAAGTCTGGAGGCGGTGTACGCATCACAGATGAATCGTTGTAGTAGGGAGCAGATACCGTCATCAGTCTTAAAGCTTTGTCTGGCCTTGGAGCTTAGCTAGAACTTTTCTAATGAAGGTTAATTTGATTTGATCGATTTGTTAACAGGATTGTTTTTTTCAATTTTTCCAAAGATCATCCTTCCAGTTGGGGTCTGTAATGCACCAGTTATTACAACAGGTAGCCTAAGCCCTATTGAGGGTCGAGCCCCTTCGACAACAACCATTGTTCCGTCGTCTAGATAACCAACCCCTTGACTAGATTCTTTGCCTTCTTTAACGATTTTGAGATTAAGCTTTTCACCAGGACGTACTTCAGGCCTAAGGGCAATTACAAGTTCGCTCAAATTTAATACTTTGAGCTCTTGTACTTGAGCGACTTGAGATAAGTTGTAGTCGGCTGTAATTAGAGTTCCTCCTGTGTTGGAAGTAAGCTTCAGAAGTCTTTCATCTGTTCCTTTACCTTCATACTTAGTACTATTAATTACCAACCTTCTTCCATAAGTTTCTCTAAGCTCATTAAGCAATTTGAGCCCACGTCTCCCTTTCCCTCTTTTCTCATTATTGCTTGAATCTGCCAAAGTTTGCAATTCATCTATTACTGTTTGTGCAACAATGACTTGACCTTCCAACAAGCCGCATGAAAGAAGTCCACTTACACGCCCGTCGATAATTACACTCGTGTCAATAATTTTTGCAGTTGCTGGTGTAAGTATTCCTTCTGCAACTAGTAATGCTTCTGTACTGTTTGGATTAAAAAGCCTCAATAAAGTACGTCCATGAGAGTCTGCAAGGTTGTATCCAAGTACACCAAAAAAAAGATTACTAAGAACAGCAGCAAGAGGCTTAACTAAAACAATTTCCCAAGGTAGTGGAAGTAATAAGATTGGGGCAAGTAGTAAATTCGCAACTAATAGTCCAAGGATTAGCCCTACTGATCTACTTACCAAAAGGTCAGTGGGCATATCCTTAATCTGCTGCATAAGCTTTTGTCTTAATTGTTGGAAGATGAAGCCCAACAAAAGCCCTAAAAAAGCTCCAAATCCTCCCAATACGAGACGTAAGCCGTCAATGTTTGTTGCTTCTTGGAGAATCCTCTCTGGGAGCAAGTCAACTCCCAACCAGCCAGTTGCGGCTCCGGAGATGAAAAATAGCAGCAGGATCAGAGAGTCCACCATTTTGTTGATTAGTGGCTCCTAGATCCGAATATATTCAATATGTATCATTGAGAGCATTTTGTTTGGGTCAGATGTTCCTACCAAGTCTATTTTTGAATTAATGGATGACAATGAACGGTATTCAAAAGAGATCTTTTCCTAGAAGTGCTTATCTGCATATCCCTTTTTGTTATAGGCGTTGTTTTTATTGCGACTTTGCAGTGATACCAATAGGTCAGAAGGCAAAGGTGCTTAGTGACAAAGGCCAATCTTCTGTTATGGAGTACTTGAACTTTCTTCATAGAGAAATATCTCTTGCTCCCAAAGGTCCACCTCTTGCAACTGTATATATCGGTGGAGGTACTCCTTCTTTGTTAAGCCCTTGTCAGCTTGAAGAATTATTGACTGTTTTGAGAAAAAAATTTGGTTTTCAGGATGGTGCTGAGATTACGCTGGAAATGGATCCTGCAAGCTTTACTAAAGATCAACTCACTTCCTTTGTTAATGCAGGCATTAATCGTGTAAGTCTTGGTGGACAAAGTTTTGATGATTTAGTTCTTGAGAAGCTGGGGAGGACTCATAGAAGAAAGGATCTCTTAGAGTCCTCTCGTTGGGTTAACCAGTTATATCTTTCAGGCAACTTAAAAAGTTGGAATTTAGATTTAATACAGAACTTGCCAAATCAGAGCTTGGAAGATTGGCAAATTGAATTGTCAGAAGCTTTATCAACTTCTGCTCCTCATCTTTCTATTTATGACTTGTCAGTTGAGCCTGGAACATATTTCTTTTCTCTTCAGAAAAAGGGAGAATTAAATCTGCCTAATGAGGATATTGCAGCAGAAATAATGGAATTTACTAATCAAATCCTTTGTGATGCTGGTTTTGCAAGGTATGAAATCTCTAATTATGCATATCCAGGACATACTTCGCGACATAATCGTGTTTACTGGAGTGGGCAAGGTTGGTGGGGTTTTGGCCAAGGCGCGACTAGTGCTCCTTGGGGCGAGAGGTTCGCCCGTCCGAGGACTCTTGATGGTTATCGTGTTTGGCTTGAAGGGCAGGAATCTGGTGGTTTGGAGCCCTCGTTGTCAGCTTTAAAGGCTTCGCGAATGCAGCTTGATGATGAAGTGATGGTTGGTTTACGAAGAAGGGAAGGAGTTGATTTGGTTGCTATCGCAAGGGATTGGGGTTGGAACAATTCTCAATGCGAGGTTTATTTGGCTGAACTGATTTCTGTATGGAAGGATTCCTTTGATGCTGGATTGATAGAAGACTTTGGCAAACGCATTCGATTGACTAACCCTCTTGGTATGTCTCTGAGTAACCAGGTTTTTATTCAACTACTTATTTGGTGGGAGTCTTTGCCATCAGACGCTGTTGTTGAATCCAATTTTTAAGTGCGTCTATGTTGATTTCATTACCTTGAATTATGGGAGGACTAAAAGGAGGTTGATGTTTGGTTAAACCTAGTAAGTCTGCAGTGACTCTG
>QCGA01000018.1 GCA_003280095.1 Prochlorococcus sp. AG-363-O16 | reverse complement strand
AGTGGTGATGTGCTATCTGCAGAAGAACTGATAACCGCCTACCCGAACCTTCAGCACCTATAAGATAATCACCGACAAAAAGTCTTTAGAATTTCTTCCAGAGAAAATGTGCAATACGAGCGAAATTAGGGCTTCAACACAATTAACTTGGTAGCCCTATTTGTTTTAATCCCCTTGTCTGCAGCTTCCCGCCCAGAACCACGTGCCATGAAGTGGCAGAGCAATGGAGAATTGGCGCAACGAGATCTTTCCGAACTTGTGACCCGATTACTTGACGTGGAATCAACAAACCACAGTAATGAACTTTCTCGCCTTGGGACCAAATACGACGAAACAGAATGAATCCGGCTTAAGACCCTTGCACTAAGTCTGGATATATCCCAACTTCAGGGGAAATAAAAGAGATGAATGAGAAGAAGGACAATCCAATGGGTCAACACTCCTGTCTTAATGGAAGCTTTGATGCGATATGAGCAAGGACTACTCTCAAAACCCATGAAGCTCTGGGTAGAGCAATTATTAGAAATAAAACCCAAGGGAAGACAAAGTCGAATATTTCTTGAATAGTCAGACTCCAAGAAAGCCTAGAAATACTTATGCGTTCAACTTAAGCATTCTTATAGCTGCCATAGCAGCTCCGAAACCATTATCGATATTCACTACTACCAGACCAGGAGCGCAACTTGCAAGCATCGACTCCAATGCTGTTCTCCCACCTGAACTCACACCATAACCAATCGAAACTGGAACTCCAATTACAGGTTGTGGGACCAAACCTGACAATACTGTTGGCAGAGAACCCTCCATACCTGCGCAAGCAATTATTACTTTTGCCTTCTTTAGGTGCTCTAGTTGCTCAAGAAGTCGATGTAAGCCTGCGACGCCAACATCCAACAAGACTTTCGTTTGAATTCCATGCCATCTAAGAATAAGTTCGGCTTCTGCCACAACTTCAAAATCACTCGTCCCACCACTTAATAGTGCTACCTCTCCAAGCTCAGGTTTCAACTCAGCAGGTGAACCAACCGTTAGACAACGTGCTTTGGAATGAAACTCGAGGCTATCAAAAGCCCCTTCCAATTCCCTTGCCTTTAGGGAATCAACTCTTGTGACGATTGCGAGCTCCCCTGAAGAGTTGAGCCTTTGTAGGCATTCAGTGATTTGTGGAACAGTTTTATCCTCTCCCCAAACGACCTCAACCATGCCTAAACGGCTACGTCTCTGTAAATCAAGTCTTACTTCCTGATTTGTCACTGAGGCTGTAGCTCCCCTTCAAAAACAAGCGGGAAAGGATTGCCTGTTGATTGACCTGTTGTATCACGGGAAATTTCTTCAAAAAGTTCCTGAATATGCTCAATTTCTTCTTGAGGTATAGCTTTCCAAGCATCACGATTAGTCCACCGAATTAAAAGTGTAGCTTCTTCAGATTCACTATCCCAAAACAATTCCCTGCTGAGAAATCCGAATTGTTTAGCCAACCAAGGGCCCCAACTCTTATGCTCAGCTTCTAACCAAGCTTGTCTAGATTTTGATGGAACATGAAGTCGTAGATGCTCAACAACAATCGAATCCGCATCACTAGTTAAAGCCATTAATGGAACGGAAAACATAAAAACAAATAGCACAAAACATAAAATAAAAAAGCGTTTAATTCTTCTTATTTGCTGGAAACCTAAAAAACTCATTGACGTTCAAGTAGGACTACCGCATAACTACTAATGCCCTCCTCACGGCCTTCTGGTCCTAGTCGCTCATTAGTTGTTGCCTTCACTCCAACAGCCTGTAATTCGACATCCATAGTCATAGAGATATTTCTACTCATTTGATCAATGTAGGGCTTTAATTTAGGGCGTTCTGCCACGATTACAGAATCTATATTAACCACTCGCCAATGCTTATCTCGAATCAAGGAAACTACTTTTTCAAGTAATTGCATACTATTTGCACCTTTCCAATGTGGATCATCAGGGGGAAAGTATTTCCCTATATCTCCTAAGGCCAATGCCCCAAGCAATCCGTCCATAATTGCATGAACAAGTACATCAGCATCACTGTGACCATCAAGACCCAATTTTTCGGGATGTTCAAGTGTTACTCCTCCAAGGACAAGTTCTCGACCGGGTACAAGACGATGGATATCGTAACCATTTCCTATACGGAACTGATATTTGGCGTCAGTCATAGGGGGAGGTTTGGGGGGTTCCGAAAAAGTGGTAACTCATCTGAATTGATCTAGTGTAACCAAATAACTCTTCAATAATAGGTGCTACTAATAGGTCAATGAAAAGCATTAATGCGGAGAATTAGTACTTTTCCTATAAAAGTATTAGAAATAGAGAATAAAAAGAGTTCCTACTATTCATTAAGTATAATCCAAATAATGCTCTAAACATAATATATAAATTTGGTAAGACTAAATTTTGAAAGCGACAAGAGAATTTGTTTGACCTAGCAATTTCAATTGTTGTGGTATTTTCTTATAAGCATCTAATCTCAAAAGTCTCTTTTCCATTAGCACAACATTCACTTCATAATTATTTTTATAGAAACTTAATTGAGACCTGGGAGTCCACTGGTTAGGGAAAGCGTCCTTGATCCACTTCATACCATCATAATTATTACTTTTGCTAGTGTAATAATGAAAGAATCTATACTTATCAGGCTCAATCGGATCAACGGCAAAGGATATTTTTGGCTCTAGACAAAGTACATTAAGTTTTTTTCCTTCAAAAGAAGTGAAAGCATTATTGAGAAGCTTCTCTCCCTCAACCCTATAGTTGATTGAACGATTTGAGGTTTGCTTATTAGTAATAATTTCAGAAAACCTTTGTGATATAGAGGGTTTAATTGCCTCTTTAGTGAAATAATCTAGTGACCGTGAAACTATTATCAAATTAACTAGAAGTAGTATGATTAAATTAGGAATAATTGGTATAGCGATGATCCCCATCATGAGAGTAAGAGGATAACTAAATTCAATATACCTTTCAGCTTCACCAAAGATTGATAGAGGCTTAAACGATGTCAAAACGAACGTGATTAGCGCTGAAATATTAATCAAAAAGATCGGAAATATAATACCCAAACCGTAATATGTTGGATATTCAATAATACCAAAATGATTATTATATAAGAAGATAGCTCCGAATATTAGCAGAATCAGGAACTCGGGAGAACCAGAGATTAAGATACTAAAAGAATTATCCTTAAAAAGATAGATAAATAGTTCAGCTGGATTTTTGGAGAAATTTTTAATAGACTTAACCAACAAGCCCAAATCATTCCTAGGTCCTGTAGTCATATATTGTGCGTTTCTAAGATATTGTCTTTTGTCAGATATATTGTAAGACAGCCAAGAATTTAAACTATATCCTGGAGTAAAAAGATTAAGAACCAATGCCAGGAAAGTGAGACCTAATGGAATAGGGTTTAATGTTAATAAAAGTAAGATAAAACTAGTGAACCACAAAAACTGGCTACCAAACTTACTAGTTAAAAACATAACGTAACTTACAAGTATGACTAAGAACATATACACCATTGAAGAACTGATCAAATATTGGCTCAAGGAAATGGACCAAAGAAAAGCCAACCAGAATCCCAAAGGTCTTGAAGCTAATCCATTCATCCTTACATGAGCCGGCAGCAATAGTGGACTCGTAAAAAATACAACTCCTATAAATATCGCAATAAAAAACGAATTAACTAGTGAATAACCATTGTCCAAAAGAAATAATAATCCAAAAAGTTGAAGGAAAATTCCAATAGAATAGTCAACAAATAAATTAATTAATCCACAAACTAAATTCCACCTACTTTCAGGAAATATTCCTAAGAACCAATAAAGGAGAGCAGGATAATAAAAATCACAATCCTCTATAGAAGTCTGAGCCTTAAAACTAAATTTATTTTTTTTATGATGTCGAATCAAATATGAGTGGACGTATGTGTCGCCCGTATTGAAGAAAACCCTAGGCAGCCTTTGTGAGAGGCACAAGAGAAAAGATGTTAGCAAAATGCTGCAAATAATAAAAGGAAACATATTTAATAGTTTCTAATTTTTTTAATCTTATCTAAAAAATGAAGAATCTCAAATACCACTTTACTAACTTTTTTGTTGTTCTCCTTTATTTGAACAAAAGCATCTTCGTCGTTACACACCAAAGGCTTATCTAATTGATACTCGTGGGATATTTTGTTCTTAATCGGTATCTGATTCTTCGGGGTTTTGATTGCTTCGAGTGCAAATTGCAGATCATTCGCACCAAATCCTTCTACTTTGATAAGCGCATTCTGAGCAATCCCAGATTGATACTTTTTCTGTACTTCTGAATTTTGGTTTCGGTGTTTGACAACGTCTATACTACTCTTCTTTATCAAAAATTTCGAATGAATCCAGTTATAGTTTCAATCTGATCACCAATCTGGGTACATATCGTATTCGTTGCCGATTCGAAACTGTGGAATCTTGGAATTTAGTCAGTCATAGCAAGGGTTCCGAGGAAGAGATTCAACCTGTACGTCAATAACGACATTCTGTGAAAAAGATATTATGAATTAAATATAGTTTGTGGCATCAAAAGAGATTGCACAACGTTTACTTTCTGGTGGGATCCAAATAGACGAATTACCAATACTATCTTTAAATGAAACCATGTCTGTTTCATCATGACCAATACATTTAACATAGTAACTATCAGATTCAGGAGCCGAATTTAATATTAGTGCTGCAAATAATAATGCCAATTGATCTCCATAATAGACTCTGTATAATTTTAAGGAATCGAACGCAGGGACTTTATCTTTATGATTAAAAAGGCTATTAGAAACAATTTCAAGAGCCTTAAAACCTTTTTTATTTCCACTAAAATAAGCAAAACCTGCTTTGGCTACCTTCCAAAAATGAGGTATTTTACTATATACCTCATACATCGATTTACTTAGAATATCCTCTGTTGAACCTATCGCAAAATCTACCCTATCCTCCTCTAACTCATTAATCCTGAGTTCTAGGTTCTTACCAATTATCGAATCAATGTCGATAATAAACAAACTACAGTTATACAACTTTTGAATTTTTCTTCCAACTTCATATCTAATTGTACGTAGAAATGCCTTAATTTGATCATTAGAAAGAGGAGGCATATTAGAGAAATCAGATTTAGTATAAAAAACATTCATAAGCGAATCCTTATTAAGAGCCTTACACATAAGTGAATTAACTAATTTAATTTTACAGTCTACACAGTTAACAATAAGTGGAATATTAGGTGCATTAGATTGATGCGATGCAATTAGTGGTATTCCATATCTGACTATATAATCAAGATCACCTGAAGCGAGTAAAGCATATTTTAAGTGCCCTAAATGCTGGTTCATTGAAACTCTAGGCATCAATCGTCTATCAAAATAAAGGTCCTTTGCTTCCTCCATCATTAACTCTTAGCTCATAGATATACAAATCATAATTCATTGTCAAATAATTCAAGAATTTCTCCAACCTCTGAATTACTTTTGTTTTTTCGCTAGTTCTAAATTTTTGGTTTCGGCATTAGAAGCCTTTCCAAGGCCTCAACTATAGGTGACAATCTTAGTATCAAATCTTTCAAGAATCTGTTATAATTTTTTTTGTATCTACCTACCAATCTGGATAAATAATTCCAAATTCTTTATCAACAATATTATTTCTTGAAAAGTTAGTCGAAGAATCTACTTCCTTGTTTGAATTAGATTTTTTATTTAACCAATTCAAATACAAATCCGGACGCCTAAACTCAGTACGAATTTTACGTTGTTTCTCACGCCAATCCAATATTGCTGAATGATCTCCACTACGAAGGATGTCGGGAACATACATTCCGCGAAACTCTGCAGGGCGAGTGTACTGAGGATGCTCCAACAATCCTGAAGCATGACTCTCCTCCACTAAAGACTCAGGTGCACCTAATGTTCCAGGGAGCAAGCGTATCAATCCATTAATAATGCTCATGGCAGGTACCTCACCTCCAGTAAGAACAAAATCGCCAAGTGAGATTTCTTCATCTGCAAGCGATCTAATCCTTTCATCAAAACCCTCATAACTTCCACAAATCAAAATCAATTGATCATGGTCAATTGACCATCGTTGTAGATCTTTCTGACGCAATAAAGATCCTTGTGGACTAAGCAAAACCACCCTACGACGAGACCTGGATGGAATGGACTCAATCGCCGCAAAAAAAGGTTCTGGCTTTAAAACCATTCCAGGACCTCCACCATATGGCTGATCATCAACCTTCCTATATCGGTCATTAGCAAACTCACGTGGGTTATGAGTATGCAACTCAGCTAGACCAGACTCAATGGCCTTTCCAATAACTCCGTACTCACCAATTAAAGAAAAAGCCTTTGGAAACAATGTCAGCACATCCAAGCGATAAGGGTATTTCATTAAGACTCAAGCCTCAAAAGAAAGGTGAATTCGTACCCAAAAAAAACAGATTCAATCGACAATGAGAACGCCTTGGAGAGATAAACAATATCGATAGTTTCGATAGGACGAACTTCCCTCATTCTCTAGCTAAATCATGCATTATCAAGCTATCAATTTTCTTCATAGCCAAGCTCAGCAAGCCGTGCAGGTTTACTGCGCCAATCAGGGACAACCTTCACAAATATTTCCAAATAAACCTTTCCATCTATAAGAGTCTGAATTTGCAAACGTGCTCCCTTGCCAATTTTTCTAAGCATGGAACCTTGTTTGCCAATCAAGATGCCTTTCTGACTTTTACGTTCTACTAAAACGGTTGCAAGAATTGCTGTGCCTTTATCTTTTCCCAGAGATGATTTACTCATATCCATATCTTCAACACGATCTATCAAAACCGCAACGCTATGTGGGACTTCCTCCCTCGTATGAAGTAGGACTTGCTCACGAATTAATTCCGAAAATAGGACCCTCTCTGGTTGATCACAAACCAATTCTGGAGGGTAGAGCTGCGGACCAATAGGCATGTGGCTTATCAACGCTTTGATCAATTTCCCGCAGCCATAACCATTGACAGCACTGCAAAGATATATCGGCCAAGAAGACTCTGAAATAAGATTCCTATAAGCCTGTTCACAACTTTTTCGTTCTTTATCTAGTACTAAATCCCACTTATTAAGAGCAACAATTATTGGAATATCTTGTTGACGGAGCAGATTCACTATAAAAGTGTCCCCACGGCCAGGGAATTCATTAGCTTCAAGTAAAAGCAACACAACATCAACCTCTCCTATCGCTGAACGAGCACTCTTAACAAGTCTTTCTCCAAGCAGGTGATGGGGCTTATGAATGCCAGGAGTATCAACAAGGACCACTTGGGCATCAGACATTGTAAGGATTGCTCTAAGTCTGTTTCTAGTGGTTTGAGCTACAGGTGAAGTTATGGCAACCTTTTGACCAACAACTTGATTGATCAAAGTTGATTTGCCGACATTTGGCCTTCCTATCAAGGCAACAAATCCAGACCTATACTCACTAATCAAAAGCCTTAAAATGAAATATCTAAAACACTTACTAATACCTTATTCCTTCTGTGTCAATTTCTAATGAGTTCAAACAAACCAACTTTTGAACAATCAATAAGTATTTCATTGCTCTGGTGCAATGCATGGGAATCTGGAGAACTTAGTGATGAAGTACTAGCAGACAGAGTTTCCGAACTTATTTCCACCAAAGAAGGTGCACGTGGTTTTTTTGTAATTGCTTTATCAAGTGATTGTCCTCTGCTAGACAGACTTCCTGATTCATTAATATTTCAACTTCGAGCTGGGGGCGAATCAATTGTGGACCTAACAGTTCGCAACCTTGCAATGAGTTCGGCAATGGCACTACTTCACCAAAGAAACAAGGATACAAAGATGCAAACTGGATCTGAAAGGATAAGAGATCGTTGTATAGAAATACTGCGTTTATTACAACCTGACTTAGTCAAACTGAAGCTCGAAAACTTAATGAATGCTACTAGGGGAAAGGGGAAAACATACGTTAATTTTTTAAACCGCCAGGAATATGATCTCGAACAAATTAAAGCTATAACTAAGAGTATTTGCGCCGTTGCATAATAAAAGGAATAAGACGAAGCAACTAAAACTTCATCTTATTCCTTTTATTATGCAATTTAATATTTAACTATAACTACAAAAGATAAATGTATATATTTCAGGTTCAGGAAATTTATTAGTCTCTCCTTCCACCACCTTGAAGAGCAATCATTAAACGAAGTATAAATATAAATAGGTTAATGTAAGTTAAGTACATTCCCAATGCTCCGGCTAAATACTGATCATCTCTATAGGTACGTGGCATTGTATAGAAATCAACAAAAGACATTCCAACAAATAAGACTGTACCGAATCCCGCAATCATCAATTCAAAACCACTACTACCAAACATTGTTGGAGCAAATATCCCACCAACAATCTGAACAAGCATGGCAACTATTAAACCTATAAGACCTAAACCCACTACTCCTGAGAGCGCTTGACCAACGCTTTCACTCATTCGTCTCCCAACTACTGAGGCAATAGCAAAGGTTATGCCTGTGGCCAATGCGGCTGTTCCTACAGATCCAATGCCAGCAGTTCCAATGGCTATGTTAACTATCCCACTCAATGAGAAACCGGTAATCAAGCTATATGCAGTAAGTAGTGGAAGGGCAGTACTGTTATTTGCCTTCATGGCTATGTTCTGAGCCACAAAAAACAAAATAAAATTCCCAATAATTGCAACCCAGAACAAAGGCATAAATAAGCCTGGATTACTTACCTGTAAGGAAAGTCCTCCTATGACACCTCCGGCGGTAAGGACCATTCCACCGCCTACATAAGGCAAAGCCTTGTTAACTACATTTGGGCCAACAAGAGCACTTGACTGTGCCTCACGTATGGCTGCCTGAAAATTGCTGCTAGCTGGCATAACCGACCAGTTCAAGTAACCCAGTCACTCTGACATTAAAATGATTGAATTGCCTTGCTTCTTAGTGCGGATCTCCCTATCAAAGCCCAAATTTTGAATATGCATCGACAATTCGTTGAACAAGCTCATGCCGAACAATATCTTTTGAATTCAATCGACACACAGCTACCCCGTCAATATCTTTAAGCATTCCAGAAGCTTCAACAAGCCCACTAGTCTCGCCACCAGGAAGATCCAACTGAGTCTCATCTCCAGTCACAACCATTCTGGAATGTTCCCCTAGTCTTGTAAGAACCATTCTCATCTGAGCAGAGGTAGTATTTTGAGCCTCATCAAGAATCACAAAAGAGTTATCTAAAGTACGACCGCGCATATATGCCAAAGGAGCTACTTCTATCACTCCTTTTTCCAAAAGAGTCGTGGTTTTCTCTAAGCCAATCAAAGCGTGCAAAGCATCATAAAGAGGCCGAAGATAGGGATCCACTTTTTGCTGTAGATCACCTGGTAAAAAGCCCAGTCGCTCTCCTGCCTCAAGAGCAGGACGAGTCAGAACAATCCTTCCAACTTTTCGTTCAGTAAGCATTCTTACCGCCAACACTGCAGCAAGGAATGTTTTACCAGTCCCTGCTGGTCCTAGAGCAAAGGTAAGTTCATGGTTTTGCATGGCCTCGAAATAGGCTCTCTGCCGTAATGTCCGCGGACGAAGTAATTGCCCTCTTTGACTTCTGGCAAGTACTTGCCCCCCGAGCTCTGAATAAGACTTACTGGTGCCATCATCTAGTGAAGCCAAGGCTGCCTTTAATTCGACCATTGACACAACTTGTCCAGACTGCCAAATCGGTCTCAGTAGCTCAACAACTCCTGCTGCCTTCTCTATTTGTTCTGGCTTTCCCGCTATAACAAGCTGAAGGCCTCTTGTCACAAGAAAAGCACCTGTAAATGCCTCTATTTGTTTCAGTGTCTTCTGTCCTGCCCCGGCCAAGGAAAGGACGGAATCAGAGTCTGGCAAGTCAATTACAAAGCGATCAGCTGTTGCTGCTCCTACAGCCATAGAAATATCAAACTTCTGAAGAACTAGTTGTCAACTCAGAGCTTTCATCAGTTTTGTCTAACTGCTTTGTTGCTTGCTTAGAAGCACTTTTTCGAGCATCCGCCTGTTTTTGCTTACCTACAACTTCAGCAGGCCGAACGCTTTTCTCTATCAAACCGCCTTTTTCAAGAAGAGAACGGACTGCATCTGTTGGCTGAGCGCCCTGACTAAGTCGAAGTCGAAGCGCTTCTGTATCCAACCTTGTCTCTTTTGTACGAGGATTGTAAAAACCCAATTCCTGAAGAGGGCGGCCATCTCTGCGGGATGTGCTATTGCAAGCAACTAATCGGAAACTTGCTTCCCTCTTCTTCCCAAACCGCTTAAGGCGGAGCTTGATCATCGGTGCTCAGAATTTATGAAGGTGGTTAATTGGCAACAGTGATTAACACGTTCCAATAAGCCACGATAGCTTGCTGAGGCTCAAAGATCTCCAAAACCCTTCTTCTTCTTGATTGGTCTTTGACGCTTTGGCGAAGCCATCCCTCCTCGAGATCCCTTTCGCTGACCTTGAATTGCACCCATTCCTTGCTGAAAATTCCCTCCACCTCCTCCTAAACCTGGTAAACCTTCCATCCCTGGCATTCCTCCACCCTTGGACATCTGTTGCATGAATCCCCTCATCTTCTGAAACTCTTCGAGGACCTTGTCCACTTCTACTGGCTTATAGCCACTCCCAATAGCTATACGTCTACGCCGAGAGGGTTGCGCAGCCAACAACTCAGGCTGTTGTCTTTCGTCAGTTGTCATAGAACCAATCATTGCCTCAATTCTCTTTAATTGTTCCTCGCCTTGTTTAAGCATCCCATCATCAATCTTGTTGCTCATTCCAGGAATCATTTTCATCAAACCACCAAGAGAACCCATTCTTTTAATAAGCCTCATCTGCTTTAAAAAATCAGAAAAGTCAAAAGTCGCCTCTTGAAGCTTCTTCTGCATCTTTTCTACGTCTGCAATCTCAACTTCCTTTTGGGCTTTTTCAACAAGAGTAAGGACATCACCCATTCCAAGGATTCGACTAGCCATCCTTTCTGGATGAAAAGGTTGTAAGGCCTCTACCTTTTCCCCTGTTCCAATAAATTTGATCGGTTGACCACTGATTTTCCGAATCGAAAGCGCTGCTCCTCCTCTCGTATCACCATCTAACTTTGTCAAGACTGCGCCTGTTATTCCGACTTTCTCATGGAAAACCCTTGTCAGATCGGCCGCCTCTTGGCCAATCATTGAATCCACAACTAAAAGAACTTCATCAGGTTGAACAGCAGCACGAATTCTTACCATTTCTTCCATCATCTGACTATCTATTTGCAAACGTCCCGCTGTATCAACAAGAACAGTATCGAAATCTTCTTCCCTTGCCTTTGTTAATCCAGCTGCTGCAATTTCCTCAGGTTTAGAGCTAGAACCAAGGCTAAAAACTTCTATCCCAATCTGATTACCTAGGGTTTTCAGCTGATCAATAGCTGCTGGTCTATAAACGTCTGCGGCAACCATCAATGCTCGTCGACCCTGCTCATTTAGATGAAGTGCAAGCTTGGCAGTAGCTGTTGTTTTCCCAGCTCCTTGTAAGCCAGCCATTAAAACAACCGTTGGAGAACTGTCTGAACGCGCTAAAGGGGCATTCCCTCCCCCCATCACTTCAACTAATTGCTCTTGAACAACCTGAATAAATTTTTGATCAGGGCTAACACCCCTAACGACCTCAACCCCTACTGCCTTCTGACGCACATCCTCAACAAATTCCCTAACGACTGGAAGACTCACATCAGCTTCCAGCAAAGCTCTCCGCACCTCATTCAAAGCACCATCAATGTTGGTTTCACTTATTTGCGCCTCACCTCTCAAACTTTTGACTGCGTCTTCAAATCTGGCCGAAAGCTCGTCAAACATTTGAATGAAAGGGTTAAGGACTGGGTTCTTATCTCAAAAGATATTAAAGCCGTTTACGCCCAGTTAATACATTAAATCTTAGCTACCACTTATATAGTCGTGCAAACGCCAATAATTTCCATCTTTTCCAAAGATATACGTAACTTTCAAAGAAGGAAATACAGTTTCAACAATCACTTCTCCCGAAGAGTTCAAGCGTTTATCTCGATAGGCCAGTTTTGCCTTAAGTTCGATTCGACTAGGTTTTCTACTTATCACCTTTAAAGATGTAATATTTGTCTGAACCTTTTGCAATTCCCCTCGAGAACGATCTTTCTTTCGTTCTTCAATGACCCTCTTAACTAAAGCTTTTCTTGCAACATTAGGCAGAACGTCATTACTACCTCCAGCCAAAATAGCAGCTTTACTAGCTAACCATGCTTCCAAAAGGTTTCTAAGCTGCAATTCTGTCGGCTGATCAGCCATCAATGGAGTAATTGCCCAGCTGGGTGGCAAGTAATTCTCTTGTTTCTTATTCTCCACGTTCTCTTGTATTCCATCATCGTTGCGTACTTGATCAACTGGACCTTCGTCCAAATCTGACACTCTGTCTACCTGTTTAATATTAAGAGAAAAAGTATTTGCTATTCGTCGCGTTTGAGGAATCAAGAAGTTGAAAGAGACTGCTGCTGCCAAAAGAGCAAGAAGAAATGACGAGCCTAAAATCAATTTTTTCTCTACAGGCTTTAATGAAGTAAAAGAGAAGTTTTTTATTTCTTTTAAGAAAATAGAGAGCTTAAGAATTGCTGAAGACCGAAGGAAACCTTCACTAATATTAGTTTTTTTAGATTCATACTCGGAGTCTTCCTTAACTTCCTTGATTTGGATATTGTCCTCTACCTTTGTCTCTTGTTCGGAAACTTGATCCGGTCCTAAAGAAGACAGGAACGAGAAAGCCTTTTCCTTGACTGAACCCAGGTTCCCCTTATTTCTTTCTATACGTTCAACAAATGCCTGAACATCTCTATCCGCGAACCAAGCCTCTAGATTTACATTATCTGGATCAATATCTCGATATCCAGGTAGAACATCTCTACGCAACCAATCTCTAGAATATTCACAAAGCGCTGCAAGCGTCTCACCTGAATAATTGGTCAGCCACTTAGTTAGTCCCTCATCATTACTTTTCCCAAATCTCTCTTCAGCAAAAGCAACATTTGCCAAGAGAAGATCCAGAGATCCAAGTAAAGGATATGGATCCAAGTCAGGAATATTTAGTTTTTCCAAACGTCTTCGTGCCTCAAAAATTCGCTCAGGCTTTCGACAAGAAAATCCTTCTGCAGTCAGTGCTATTACACAAAGAAAACCAGCATCTGCAGATCCAATTTTCCTCCAACGATCAAAAAGATCAACCTGTTCTTGAACAGTAAGGAATTTTCTAATTTGCTGGAAAAACAATTCAAACTCTTGTTGGGCAAGTCCTCCCTTCTGAGCAGTAACTCGCCTACCTTCAAGCCCACCTCTTCTCGCAACAAAATTATCAAGAAGCCTCAAACCCTCTTGATGCGAAACCTGATCACTCAAGTCCCTACTAAGCAAATCAAGAATTCGATATGGAAGTAATTCCTGCAAATCAAGCTCTATCTGACGTCTCTGATCTGGTAATTTCCCCATTCTCTGGAGAAGCTGGAGACCTTCACTCAATACGGAAGCAGCTAATTCGTAATGTCTTAACTCCTGCTCCTGTTGCGCCGCATCAACACAAGCAAGCGATGCAACCAAAGCAAGATCCGCTTCCCTACCACTACCTAATGCAGGAGATTGTGGAGGTTGCAGCTTTTGCGAAGCAAGTTTGAAAGCTTCATACGAAGAATTTGCTTCCCAAAGCAAAATGAGTCCAGCAACCTCATTATTGGGATCCACATCAATTCCTACAAGTCCCTCAAGCAGTGAAGTTTCGTACTGTTCACGACGTTGTGGATCTGTCAGCAAATCTGCCGAAAGTCGCAACAGTTCTGCTCGTTTAGTGAGTGCTTCACGAGTAAACCCTTTATCAGGTTCACGATCCAAACGAAGCTCCAAAGCCCTAAGAGCTGCATCAGCTGCTACGGACGGACCTACTCCTAGTAGGCGAAAATGATCAATAGGCAGTTCCACCAACTTCTCAGCCATTAGCACTGGACTCTAGACATCGGAAGGGGTTTTGCCTATTTAGTCTCCACAGGCCCTTACAGTTGTAATTACATTCTGGCAACTTGGGATGGGAGAACAAACCACAATCAACGCAGAACAAACTATGGAGAACCCTTTGGCCGCAGGGGAACATGCCGAAAGGCTCACATCTTTAGAAACGGACAAACACCAAAAAGTAGACCGTGATACTGCGTTAGAACTCTTTAGAGATATGACCCTAGGCAGACGTTTTGAGGATAAGTGTGCGGAAATGTACTATCGCGGAAAAATGTTTGGTTTTGTACACCTATACAACGGCCAAGAAGCCGTTAGTACTGGTGTTATTCGATCGATGAAACTCAAACATGATTGGTTCTGCAGCACCTACAGAGATCATGTTCATGCTCTAAGCGCAGGAGTTCCTGCCAGAGAAGTAATGAGTGAGTTGTTTGGGAAAGAGACAGGGTGCAGCAAAGGAAGAGGTGGCTCAATGCATCTTTTCTCAAAAGAGCATCATCTACTAGGTGGATATGCCTTCATTGGTGAAGGCATTCCTGTAGCACTAGGTTCAGCCTTCACAAGTAGGTACAAACGTGACGCGTTGAAAGATTCTGGTAGTGATGCAGTCACTGCGGCCTTCTTCGGAGACGGGACATGTAATAACGGACAATTTTTCGAGTGTTTAAACATGGCCCAACTTTGGAAATTACCAATACTTTTTGTTGTGGAAAACAATAAATGGGCAATAGGAATGGCACATGATCGAGCTACAAGTGAACCCGAGATATGGCGAAAGGCTGAAGCATTTGGAATGGCAGGAGAGGAAATAGATGGGATGAACGTTTTAGCAGTCAGATCAGCCGCCCAAAGAGCAATAAACAGGGCTAGAGCTGGTGAAGGGCCAACTGTCATTGAGTGCCTTACTTATCGTTTCAGAGGCCACTCACTCGCCGATCCAGACGAACTTCGTGCAGAAGAAGAGAAAGAGTTCTGGGCTAAGCGAGATCCTCTTAAGGCATTGGAAAGGGATATAACAAGCAATTCACTGGTAAGAAGCAATGAACTTCGAGCAATCGAAAAAGAAATCGACGAAGTAATCAATGATGCAGTTACTTTTGCATTAGATGCACCTGAACCTCAGCCCAACGAGCTAACAAAATACATCTGGTCTGAAAAGTGAAAGGTCAATTGAATAACAGATTTTTAACCTTTACTAAAAACCTCCGGGAAGCTTTCTCGTTAGATTCCTAAGCTTCCGAAGAGCCTTGAGTTCAACTTGGCGAACTCTTTCTCGTGAAACTTCCAGTAATCGTCCTATCTCAGCAAGAGTATGCCTTTCATTACCTTCTAATCCAAAACGTAGTTTTAGTACATGCTGCTCCTGTTCACTTAGATGAGTTAACCAACGCCCTAACTGTTCATGATGAATCCGTTGTTCTACCTTGTCTAAAGGTTCCTCAATAGAGCCATCAGCAATAAGATCACCCAAGAAACTTCTACCTTCTTCCCCATTCACAGGAGCATCCAAGCTACTTGTAGTGAGGGCTTGACGTAAAAGAGAATCAAGCTCCTCTAAAGGCATATCCATTTCCTCTGCAATCTCAAACCGACTTGGCATAGCACCTAACTTGTGTGCCAAATCAAGACTTACCTTCCGAATAGTTGTTAGGCGTTCACTTAAGTGAACTGGGAGGCGGATAGTTCGAGATTGGCATGCAATTGCCCTAGTCATACTCTGACGAATCCACCAAAACGCATATGTTGAGAACTTATATCCCCTTGTCGGATCGAACTTCTCAACAGCTCGTTCCAAACCAAGAGAACCTTCTTGAATAAGGTCAAGAAGTTCTAGGCCTTTACCTTGATATTTTTTAGCAACACTTACAACTAATCGAAGATTGGCCTTCATCATGCGTTCTTTGGCACGACGACCAATACGAATCATTCGTCGCTGATGTGAAGTCAACTTCTCACTATCTGGCTCAATAGAACCATCTTCAGTAAGGGACATCATGGTTTGGACTTGGTTCCCAAGTTCTATCTCCTCGGCAGGAGTAAGAAGGGGGATCCGTCCAATCGTGGCCAAATACCAGCTGATCGGATCACTGCCACGACGCCTTATCGACTCAATGGTTTTGTTTGTTGCCTTGGTTGAGGTTGTTGCTGTTGAAGAAACCATCTGCTGGTCCCATCGGATAGATGGGACTTTCCTACAGATATCGGCAAACACCTTGGGGTTTCAAGATCCCTTCAGATTCTTAATAGGAAAACGACACATTTAGACAAATATTGTCCTCTCAGAACATTTTCATGTGCCAATTGTCACTATGGTCTCTTTGTTGAATGTAACTAGTTAAATCTTTCAAAACCAAGGCAACATCACTTGCCGAGCTACCACTCTTGGAGTCCAAAGCAGCTTTGGCATGCATAAAACCAGCCACTGAGAGAAGTTCTCCTTTGCAATCCAACCCAATTGCCGATCCAAGAGCACCTACTCCTCCTACATACCCGGCCAAAAGATCTCCCAACCCGGTACGAGCAGCAAATGGAGAAGTATGTACTAACTGCCAAGACTTTCCCGAAGGTTCAGCAACAACACTATGCGCGCCCTTAAGGAGTATGGACGCTCCACTCGCCTTCGCCCCTGCAACTGCCTCATCCAAGGGGGTTTGTAAATTGATATCAGGAAATAATCTGCGAAATTCCGCCCTATGAGGTGTAAGCCATGAAGGACCTTTCCTGCTTAAAAGCCATTTCCATCCATTCTTTGAACAGCCAACTTTGTTAATTGCATCCGCATCAAGAACTAATAATCCTTCAAAGTTAACTAGATGATCATTCATGAACGGCCAAAGCCATTCAGAGCTCCCAAGACCCGGACCAATAACAATGCAGTCAACCCTTTTGAATTCTTCATCTATGGGAAAGCCATCAAAAACGTTGCTAGAAAAACCCTCCTTGTCAAAGGTCCCTGCTAACACCACTTCGGGCACAACCTGCCAGATTTGACTAGCAACAGCATCTGGAAGAAAAGCTTTAATAGAACCCACGCCACTCGCAAGAGCTCCCTTAATAGTTAACAACGCAGCTCCCCTGAAATAATCAGAGCCCGCCATAATCAAGAGCCTTCCCCTCTCATACTTGTGAGCTGCAGAAGGAGGAATAGGCCAAGGTTGTGTAACTTGATCAGTTTGAGATACCAACCTTGGTAAGTCAGCGGACAAATCATCTAGTAGCTTTTGAGGGATACCTATATCAACTCTTTCAACATGTCCAACGTTTGAGAGGGCCTTATCTTGAACTAGGCCACGTTTGAACAAACCCAAAGTAATTGTCGAAGAAGCAACTGCATTACCACCTGAAAATGCCTTGCCTGAATCAGAGCAGATCCCAGAAGGAATATCTAAACTAATAAGTCTTGCGGGATGGGATTTTTCCCTTCTAATGAAAAGTTTGCCAATTTCCTCAGGTAATGGCCTTGACTGACCAATCCCAAATAGAGCATCTATCCACAATCTATTCTCAGTGACATCAGGGAAACCATGAATTTCTTCAATACCCAGCCATTTCACATAAGACCATTGCTTAACTGTTATTTTTGCTCGAAGTTCCATTGGACGCCAGACTCGAACATCCACTCCGTTTAGATAAAGCTCTCTAGCCAAAACAAGTCCATCCCCTCCGTTATGACCTGGTCCAATGAGTACTAAAACCCCACTCTTAAGCAATTCCGATCTCTCTAAAAACCAAGTAGCCAAACCCAAACCAGCCCTCTCCATCAAAGAAGAGACACTCATACCTCTTGAAAACATGGAATGTTCCAGCGCTGACATCTGCGACGCAGTTACCAACAGATGGTCAACATCAAACTTTGGCCAAGACACAACAATCTTTCAGATGATCTAACTATGAAGAAGTTCGACCAGAAATGCTCCTTAAACAAAGTTTAAAAAGCTCTCAACTCATGGCCGACAAACCATCAACAACCAAAGAATATAGAAACACTGTCAAAAAATTAGGTTATTGGCCTGGAAAACATCGAATAGCAGTAGGACTCTCTGGAGGAGTAGATAGCTCTCTAACAGCTGCCTTACTTGTTGACGCCGGATGGGAAGTAGAAGGAATTACTCTCTGGATAATGAGCGGCAAAGGAACATGTTGTTCAGAGGGTCTTGTCGACGCAGCTGGAATCTGTGAACAACTCAAGATTCCACATCATATTGTCGATTCAAAAGCCACTTTTCGAAAAGAAATTATCAACGAATTGGTACAGGGATATCAAGAGGGCATAACACCTCTACCTTGCTCTAAATGTAACCGTTCAGTGAAATTTGCCAATCTGATCGCCTGGGCAAAAGCAGAAAGAAAAATTGGACTTATAGCAACAGGACACTATGCAAGGATCAGAAATTGGAAAAACGAACCTATCAAAAAAACTGTCACTGGTGACTCAACAAATAGACACCAATTGTTGAGGGGTCTAGATAAAAGAAAAGATCAAAGCTATTTCCTTTATGACCTATCTCAGGAAGTCTTAGAAAATGTAATTTTTCCACTAGGAGAATTAACCAAACAGGACACCAGAAAAGAGGCTGAAAGGTATGGACTCAGAACTGCAAAAAAACCAGAGAGCCAAGACCTTTGCCTAGCAGAACATTATGGCTCTATGAAAACATTCTTAGATACTTATATTCCTCCTCGAAATGGTGAGATCATCCTAAAAGACGGAACAGTATTAGGGAATCATGATGGCATAGAACATTTTACAATTGGTCAGCGTAAAGGTTTAGGAGTTTCATGGAAGGAGCCTTTATTTGTAATTAGACTTGATTCAAGTAAAAATCAAGTAATAGTAGCTTCTAGATCAGAAGCCTCAGAATCAAAATGTATAGTAGGTGCTATAAATTGGGTTTCAATAGAACCACCTCAAGAGCCAATAGAAGTAGAAGTACAAATCCGATACAAAAGTCTTCCTGCAAAAGCAAAATTAATTCCAACAAGTCCTACTGATCAAGATATTTCAAATAAACGTCCATACAGGTGCATCTTAGAATTTAACGAGGAACAATTTTCTATTACTCCTGGACAGGCAGCTGTGTTCTACGAAGGAGAAATTCTTCTTGGAGGAGGACTGATTCAACAAATTCACCTCTCATAATTAAGTCTTATTTTCTATATCTCGAACTACTAAAACACACCCCTCCAATAATCATTGCAAAAAGCAAAGGAAGCTCTCGCCAAAGAATATAACCTGTTCTAAATTGATAAAAGTTTAGACTTGCTAATTCAACAGTCTCTGTAAAAGGTTTAAGAATAAAATCTATCTTCCCATCAGCCATAACTACACCTGAAGGTCCTGTATTAGCGACTGTTAGAACATCTCTACCTGTCTCAATACCCCTTAATTGAGCTAAGGCTAAATACTGTTTCTGAAGCAACAATGGATATGGATCAAGATTAGCTAAAGCCATGATCCATTCTGCTCCCTCATGGACAGCCTTTGCTATTCCAAAACCATTACTAAGCTCATAACAAATCGCCACGGCTGAAGAAGGTCCTTGCCATTCAAGCAATCGAGAAGGCAACCCTGCCTCTAATCCTCCTAAAGCAGAAAGTCCTTTTTTATTAAGTCCCCAAAAAGTAGGTACCCATTCCCCTAAAGGAACCAAACGATGCTTATCAACAAAAATAGAAGCATCCCTTTCCCCTTCATCCACAAATAAGATAGAACTTCTTTGTCTACCTAAAACCCATCTAAACCCCCCTGTAAAGAAAGAAACAGGAGCAGGATGTAGAAGCTCCTGACCAGCAGGCAATGTTCCCTCTGGTGCTATCAGTAAACTCGCTTCTACCTGATTTGCCCGAGTAAGAGCATCCTGAACTTTTCTGGGCAGATTCAGCTGCTGTTCTGAAGAAAACTTTTCCCGTGTTGGAAGATTCGTTTGCCAAATTGCTACTGACATAGAGGAAGTTGGCATAGGGAGGGCCAACAATCTCCAACCAATTCCGTGTCCTATCAAAATAAATAAAACACCAATCCAAAAGGGTTTTTTAAATCCAACTCCCTTACGCCAAACAATAGTAATGCGCCACAACCACCAGCCAATAAGTAATTCAACAGCCGCCAAGCCCCCCGAACCAATCCAACGAGCCAACCCTGCTAGAGCATTGTCATAAGGAACCAAATTGACACCTAATCCAACCCAAAACAAAGGCAGGCGAGCAAGAACAACCTCGGAAAGCCCCCACAAGCAAGACATAAAAACTGCATAGGAAACCTTCTCTTCACGAGTTCCCCCATCTTGCAGGTTCTTAAATGGAAGACATTTACCTACTAAAACCCAGAGGATTATCAAAACAGAGGCGATCACTCCACAAGAAAACCACAAGAAGACCGTCAAGGGAAAACTCAAAGAGGAAGGTATTCCAATCCAATCAAGTGGATGAAGAGACAGCATCCAACGGTGACTGACCAAAACAGCAACCCCACCCCATAGGCCTGCTGCAAGAGGAGCGTTACTCACAGCCCAAAGCAATGAAAGGGCAAAAAAGCTCAACACAACCCCCCCATGAGAGAGACTCAATCCCGCCAAAAGGCCACCTATTAGAGCCTGCACAAGCAAAAACGATTTGGAATTTGGGGTGATCACCATGCTGTCAAAAAAACACCCGCCTTAATTGAAGACTTCCCACCTAAAAGCCTAAAAAGGGAAACGCATTTCCATCTTTATCTACAAAAGACTAGACAATAGAAAGTCTAAATGCGGTGATATAGATATCATGTGTGCATGAAGTCTAATCTTCTAACAGATTCAAATCTAATTAGTACCTTTTATCCATAGTCTTGCAGATAAAAATTCCGCATACAAATACTCTGATTGGCTCCAGAGCTGACCTCTGTTCTCTGCCTGAACAATCTGATCATAATGATTTTTCGTTGACTCAGTTTTTTCCTTGACGAATCCAACATGTTGAGTCCTATCCACAAAATCACCTCTTTAATAATGTCTTGAGGAAAACGTACTTCTTAGAAAATATCGATCCAAACAATTACTTACTTCTCAAGATCAAAAAAATCTGTCATTCAATTAGTGCAAAAACCAAAGAACCTGTAAGAATCAAACGAGAGTTTTTAAGAACACCTTGCGCGAAATCCTAATGAGCTTTGCCATCTTCATCACTTGCATGCTAGTGGCAGTGATTAGCCAAGTACTCTCCCCCTCCCCTACTTTTGCCACCGATAGTCAACCAACCTTACAAAACGAAGCACAAGTAATCAGCACAACCTCAAAAATCAATCCTTCATTAGAACTTGACCCAAATGAAATCAACCCCAAGCTTTTTGCTATGGCACCCGAAAGAAATCAGAAAACAAGCGCATCTGAACTCGGCAACCCTTTAGAAGCAGAAGAGACTCAACTAACAGCAAGTGGATTAAAAATTATTGATCAAAGGAAAGGCGATGGCGCTATTGCGACCGCCGGTCAGACAGTTGTGGTCAACTACAAAGGGACTCTTGAGGATGGTACTGAGTTTGACAGTAGTTATGGTCGCAAACCTTTCCCTTTCCCACTAGGAGCTGGGAGAGTAATTAAAGGATGGGATGAAGGAGTCGCAGGGATGGCTATTGGAGGGAAGCGCAAATTAGTAATTCCCCCAGAGCTCGGCTATGGCAGTAGAGGGGCTGGCAATGTTATTCCGCCAGATGCAACCTTAATCTTCGAAGTGGAGTTACTCGAGATTCTCTAATTTCTCAGTCAGAAAAAAAACATAATTAGATGGCAAGCCTGGGTCAAGCACAAGTAAGCTGTAAGAAGGTACAAAAATCAAAAATGTGGCGATCGGCTCTTTCAGCAATCTTTAAACACTTTCCTGCTCAAACCGTTGAGGCTCATTGTGATGGACCTTGTGGTGTCTATGACCCTGCTTCAGCTCGTGTAGCAGCAGAAGCAGTCCTATCTATGACCAAAAAACTCTTGTCTTTGACTCCACCTACAAATAACGATCCAGCCTCTTGGGCGGAATATAACAATACTTTTTCTCGTTATGTAGCGGTAAAAGAAGAACAAGCACAAGAAGCCAAGAAGGAACTACTAATCCTTTGGACTGACTATTTCAAACCCGAGCATCTTGCTAGCTATCCAGATCTCCATGACACATTCTGGAAAGCCGCTAAACAATGTAGTGCTTGCAAAGTAAACATTGATCAAGCCAAAGCAGAAGAACTAATGAGTTCCGTTGAAAAGATCCACAACATGTTCTGGAAATCCAAAGGGCGTGCTGACGCCTGGATTACAGCCAGCTAAAGGAAGGAAACACCAGAAGATTAATCTTCTTCGCTCTCTGGTTTTAGTTCTCCTAGGTCAACGTTGCTATTGCCGCGTTGATGGTCAATCCATGGCGCCTACATATCAAGCAGGAGATATTATTATATATAGGCCCATAGAAAGAGAAAACAACCTGATACTTACCGAAGGTGATGTTGTTGTACTGAAGCATCCAATTAAAAACAACTTATTAATAATCAAACGTATCAATAAAATTATTTCGCCATGGCTTGAGCTCCGTGGAGACAATGCAGAGATAAGTAGTGACAGCAGACAATTTGGAATGGTTAACTCCAATCAACTTTGTGGAATTGTTGAATACAGTCTGAAAGGCAAATCTTCAAAAGATAGGAAAGATTTCTTTCACAAAATCTGGGCAGAAGTCCTCTGAATCCAAAAGAATCCAGTTGCAATTGACAGGCCACCAGCCAGCCCAAACAACATTGGCAATGACCTTTTGCCTGCACGAACAGAAGCCAAAGATATAGCTAAAACCACAGCACCCATTGCAGCTACTGATCCAATTAAATAAGCAATGACATAAGCAACAGCGCCCAATGGTGGCAATGCCAAAGCAGGAAGAATTGCAAGGATGTGAGTGGCGCCTGCTAAGCCATGAAGAAGACCAAGACTTGTCACTGCATGAGGATGAGTTCCATGCCTTTGAACACTTCCTAGATGAAGATGCATATGCTCATGAGAAGATCCATCACGGTGCTGATGTCGATGAGTATGGATATCTAAACCAAGAGCAGTCCTAATAGCCAAAGCCCCAACTACTAACAATCCCACCCCTACACTAAATTCAGCCCACGAAGACATTCTCTCAATGTGAACCAAATCTTTTGCTGTAATTGCAATTACAGAAATCAGAACCACACCTGTGGAATGACCTAAACCCCATTCAAGACCTGATCGAAGAGCAACTGCTGGCTTTCGAATTGATAGAGGAGCCATAGCAACTAGATGGTCAGCCTCACCCACCACATGGAGAGCCCCAGTCAAAAAGCCTGTCAAGACACTGATCAACATAAAAAACTAATTAACAAGTCAATTCTGCCTGATGAAATACTGTTTTTGATGCATTTATGCGTAACAAACAATTTTAAATAGTTCCATGATCAGACTAATGCATCTCAACCTCCTATCAAAGATCTCAGTCCAGAACTTATATCTTGTTGAACCATAAGAGATTCACCTATTAAAACACCTACTGCCCCAACGGCTTGAACTCGATCCAAATCAGAACGTGTAGACAAACCAGATTCACTAATCAACAGCATATCCTGATCTTTCAACTCTTTTTGAAAAGTTAATGCAAGATTTTCAGTTGTTCCGATATCAGTTTTGAAAGTTTTCAAATCCCGATTATTTATACCTACAAGAGAAAAACATTTCAAGTTTAGAACTCTCTTAAGCTCTTCCTCATCATGCACTTCAACCAAGACGGTCAGTGATAAACTCTTTGCAACTCTATTAAGATAAATAAG
>QCGA01000017.1 GCA_003280095.1 Prochlorococcus sp. AG-363-O16 | reverse complement strand
ATGGGATCTCAGCGATATTGCAATGTGTGGATGGTGTGTGGATGGCCAAAGATTTTGGCACCCCAATTACTTTCTAATTTAATCGCTAGTTATTTCTAATTCCAAACTGATCGCATGAGATATAAATATCCTTGCTCGCAATAGGTACTCGCTACTGAGAAAGCCCGTTGAATAAGGGATTTGATTTTGAGCTGTTTTTAACTAAGTAAGTTGGGGTGAAAGATTCCCACGAATATCCAACTTGTTCCACATAAAGCAATTATGCGAGCCCAGCCCCATGGATTAACGCTTCGACTAAATCCAATTAGAGGTAAACCGATAATTCCTATTAGAGCTCCGCAGGCGATAGCTAGCAGTAGTAAGCCTTGGTTCATTGAGCTATGAATAGTGTTTTTTACCCAAGCTTCTGCATCTTCATCGCTACGAAAAGAAAGCCCTGATTTTTTAAAATTTTCTACTCGTAAACCATAAATCCACTGTCCAACAGGTGGACCAGCTATTTGAGCGATCCCTTGCCAAACTACTGTTGCAATTAAGAAGCTAAGAAGAAAAAGTCCAGGATTCATTCGATTCCTTTTTGGCCATCTAATCATTATTACCTAGATTGCCTAGATACTCCTGTCTTCATCGTCCAGACCTCGTCTTCAATCGTTTTATAGAGGGCTCTGTGCTCCTTAGAGCGTTGAGGAAACGTGTTCTTGAACTCATCTACTTTTCCAATAAATGGCGAATTGATTTGATTTGTCATAAGAAAAAAAGATTTTTTGATTCTTCTGACTTCCTTTCTTTATTGACTAGGTTTTAACTCTTCATTGGCTAATATTAGATGTCATTCATGGAATCTCTGATAGGTCTTTGAAGATTGGATATTTAGACCACTCTGCAAGGTACTAGCAAGAATATTTCAATCGTAGATTTGAAGAAATCGACTATTTCAATGGACTAATATGTGAAGAAAGATAAATAATAAAAGGCTGACAGGGAAAGGGACAATCCAATATTGGAATTGACTAATTGTTAAATAAATTTCATCCTTGAAACTTGAAGTTTGGTGATTCTTGTATTTTTTGCATTAGCAATAGATATAAAGACATATCGCGAATGCATTGAATCAAAATTATACTTTGAGAAGTCATGTGTAATTTTTACTTTCTTTGTAAGGCTATCATTATTAATGATTGATTTACCCTTGAAGACATTTTTTTTTGAGATAAGTTTGGGGTCGCATTGCTCATAAATTGATTGGCACTCTGAAGTTGGAGAATTATTCTGTTTTTCAGACTCGAACTCTAAAGAGATCTTTTTTATTAAAATTGGAAATGGTAATTCTATTAACGCATAATAATTACTATTTTCCTTGATTAATCTTTTTTCACTAAGAGATCTGTTTGTAATTACTTCGTTCAAAGTCTGCAAGCCAGGTATAGTGCTTGCAAGTATTTTGCAAATACCATTAATGTCATCAGTTTGATTTGATGATTTATCGAATAATTCGGCATTAACGAAAAATCTACTGATCAAGAGTAACTGCAATGATTTGCCGATCTCATTGACAGGTAAGTGCAAGTGAAATTGATCATAAAAAAATTGGGTAATATTATTACGGCTAATATTGTCAACAACAACATCATGCAGACTCGCACATAAAATATTTCTTTGTCTACATTCATTATACAAAAGTCTATTCATTAGATAACACATATCATTTCTCTCTCTCATGGAAACAGATGCCTGATCTTCTGTACCACCTGCATGCGGACAATTGACAAGCAACTGGTAGCCTAATGACAATAATTTGTCTAGAAAGGTCATGTAGTTTTTGATTACATCCCTAACAATTAACTCTGGAATTTTGTTTTGAATTCTGGATTGTTTATGAATATGTGCTCTCAGATCAACTTCCCCGAGTGTAAAGATAATGCTTGTTTGATTAGGTTCATATTTCTCAAGTGTTGTCATTATCATTCGATAAGAGCCTGATGATGACTTTGGATTGTTAATGCTATATGCTGTACTTGCATCGAGTTGAACATGCTTTACTGAACTAATGTTTGTAAAGATTCTTCCATGTGATTCGCCAAAAGACAAGATATTTTTAGAGTCTAATAACTGCGAAAATTTATCCACTGAAATTGCATTGTCTATCACAATGGGAACTTTGTATGAACTTGTATGATCAGGCTTCGTTCGTCCGTTTTGATTCAAGGAGCTTATCACTGAGTACAACCAAATTATCACTGGATTAATAAAGCCTGTATTCATAGATTCCTTTATTCTTCTTAGGAAAACTTCGTTACCCTCTCTTAGTATATACTTAGATTTAAATATTAGATTCAGTTTTGCAATGCTAAAGTCTTCACAAAGTAGTGTAAAATCCTTTGGATAGATTTGACATATGTTCTGGATGATTTTGTTCAGAATATATTCATTTTGGTTCATCTTCCATGACCTAATTAATGAATCCAATCCGTCCCTATATTTATTGATCTTGTGTAAAGCTTCCCCCAGATAATAATATGATTCCCAATGTTCTGTATGTTTTATTGACTTACATAGAGCATCTATAGCCTCTGGATACTGATTTATCTTGAAAAGATTTTCCCCAAGACCTCGATATGTATCCCAATTTTCCTTAATGGAAATTGATTCTTTGAAGGCTTGAATCGCTTGAGTATATTTTTGACTTTTAGATAATGCCCAACCCAGGCTTTTATAAGAATTCCAGTTTTTCTTAATAGCGATTGATTTTTCAAAAGCATCGATCGCTTTATCATATTTTTCTCTATAAGATAGTGCTCTGCCAAGTCCAAGATATGACTTCCAATGTGTATGAAATTGAAGGGATCTTTCGAAGAAAATGGTCGCAGTTTCGAATTGTTCTAACTTGATTAGTACTTGACCAATACCCCTGTATGAACTCCAGTTCTTTTTAATAGCAATTGATTGTTTAAAGGCATCATATGCTTCAGAGTATTGTTTTCTATTGCATAAAGCCCAACCCAGACCATCGTACGAACTCCAGTGCTTTTTGAGTGTTAGTGATTTTCGAAAGCTGTAAATTGCCTCGGAGTATTGTTTTGTCATGAATAGAACTTCTCCTAAAATTTTATATGAATTCCAACTCTCTTCAATGACAATTGCTTTTTTTAGTGCACTAATTGCTTCTTGATAATCACCACTTGCACATTTCTTCTCCGCTAGAGCACACAAAGCTTCAGCACTGTTGGGTTGGTGTTGCATGATTATTTTGTACTGGTTTATTATGGGTTCACTGATATCAAGTATATGGCATAACTTCTAAAGTATTCTACTTTTATCAATATAGACCCTTTGGAATATATATTAGTGGGTTGGCTTCCTTTCTTAGACATGCAATTTCTGTGGTGCTGAGGTCTATCCAACCTATAGTACTTAAGTCAGTCTCTGAGCGTACATTTTTTAAATCGTTATAAGCAAATATTAGAGAAAGTTGATCACCATAGTAAAAGCTAATGAGTCTTCTATTTAAAGGTTCATAAGTATTATCTTCAAGAGAATAAAGTTTGAATAACTAAAGAAATATAAGTGTAATCTCACAAGGAGCAAAACAAGAAAATCCAGCCTTGATTAATTTGTGAGGAAATGTGGATTTGATCCTTGTGGGAGATTTAAGAATGGTTCCTGGTTATTCATTTAAACCTGTCTTATGTGAAATGAGTCTTAGCATTGGTTTCATATACAAATATTTTACGCTAAGGATTGATAATATCGCTTAATGTGATCACTTTAGTAATCGATTTATTCCTTTTGATATAAATAGAAACAGGAAATCGGTAGATTTCTTTTTATTGCTTTGATTGAAACTTATATAAGCTATCTATGATACGGCAGTATTTTGTGTCCTTAGGGGAAAATATTTAAGGTAAGATATGCCATGCATTGAAGAAGATAGTCAAATTGTCTTTCACTCAGAACTTCTGGATTTGTATATCCCTTAGGGGCGTTTCTCATATGGATAGCAAACCGCTGACCATCCCATGTAAAAAAATCCATAAGGTCAAAAATTTCTCTAAATCCTGCTAACCCATGCGTGGTACCACCAATTTTTAATAAGGGTGGATGCTTGGGAAAATAAATTGGAGGATATCCAAAAAAATCAATCTTCTTACAACAGTCAAGAAGCTGTATTTCTGAACTATGATGATTGCTTTGAGCATAGTTTCTGATACGAAAGCCAGTATCCTTGCCTTCCCATTGATTGTCTTTGTCTACCGGCAAGAAATCCAACATAGTTAGTTCAACATTTCTCAAATCAATACAATTAAAGTGGGTACATGGGAAATCATTCCATTTAGTTTTCAAGTAGTCTGCATACCTAGGTGTCCAAGTGGCGCCAAAGAAAGATTTATTTACTTCTTCCATATGAATTAATACTCTTTGAATCCAATTTTTTCTAATAATAAAAAAATCAGGATCAAGTATTATTATAAAATTAGTATTACAATATTTAATGCCGATATTTAAGCCCCAACCATGATGAAAACTCGCAGAGTGACCCCTATTATTTAATTGCATCAATAAATCCTCTTTGTTGATTCCACTAACTATCTTGACATTATTTTTTTCAGATAATTTCTTATAGTATAACTTTTTTTCATCATTCATTGAAGGTCGATTATTCACTATAATCCATTGACATTCTTGGCAGCCCATTTTTTGGCTTAGTATATAATTTAAATAAAGGTATCCCCAGCTATTATATGAAACAGTTAAAATAGTTGCTGAATGCCCCATGATTTTTTTATTTGAAGCTATCCTCAATTACAGATTGATTGATTATTTAAACTATAATAATAGGTTTCCAAATAAATTAGAACAAATCTTTTCACCAAAAGAAACGAAATGAAAAACTATAACTGATTACAACAAAAAGCACTTAGATTCTCAATTGTTAATAATTACAATTAAGCGCTATCTATGTTTATGTATTCAGTTAACTTTTTGGCGTCAATTGAATTGCAATGATTTAATATTGCATTGCATCCTAGCCTAAAATCCGTAATTTGGAATTTGCTTTCCTTTCAGATTATCCTCCTGCCTTCCTGGTTAAGGATCTTCTTACAAACAAATTATTAGAACTTGGTAATTTGAATATTGAAGAGGAAATTGAAGTAAAAGAAAAAAAAATGTATTTCAAGTCTCAAGATGAGGTAATATTTGAAACTGAATATGGTGCAATTAAAAGTTCAAACAGAAAAGCAATAAAGTATGATCTATTAAATTCTATAGCTAATAATTTTCACACTGATATAGTAGGCTTATTGACAAGTAAATCACTTATAAATTCGCTTATAAGGAATTCATTGTTGATATTAGATAAAGCAATTTATTTTAATAAGAAGAAACCAATAGTTAATTCTTCAAATATTGAGTTGATATCCAGATTTAGATATCTAATGGATTACAAGAATTATTACCTTGCTCCACATAATGACTCTGGAGATACACTTTTGGCTTTATTATTACCTCTGTCTCCCAACAACACCCCAACAAGTCTTTTTGCCTCAATCCCATTAAATTTATCCGAATATTCAGAAGCGAATGACAAGCCCTTCTATAAAGATCAATTTCATAAGGAATACCTTATAAAAGAAAGTACTAAGGAAGGTATTATATTAAATTATATAAAGAAAGAAGGCTCTCCACTAATAGTCAATAGAACCTGGTACGCACAAAAAACACCAATAGAGTTTGGGGATGCATTAATTCTACCAAATCCAAGTTTTCAACTTTGGAACTGCTCTGACCATTGTCAAGAATTTCTATCCAATAAAACTGCCCATGGAGTGTTTCCTCCTATTTCAGAAGAAAATAGACCGATGCTATTAGTTGATTATGTTATAAAAGAATCAAATGAAATAATGTCGCAATCAGAATATCAATACAGCTTTAACTTGAATTATATTAATGAGTGGTTCTTCAATATTTAACATGAATATATAAATGAGTTAATTAACCTCAATGAAGATAGGATTCCCGCGGATTTAAGCTATTAACGGTAGATTTACAAAAATCAAAGATTTTATACTAAGTTGTATCCACATCAGATTGGAATAAATTCCTTAAGGCTATCTATCAACCAAAAAGGAATTTTATCCTTTAAATAGATTTTTTTTATTGAATTTAGATCGTAAAAAAGTAGTGAGATTAATAGTGCCTTTGCATATTCGATTTCATCGACATTATTGGATGATAAAACCTTTAACGCACTTTTGAAGATATAGTGGTCTTTTAGTAGAGTCGGTTGTGAATTAAACCCGCTTCGAATTACGACTGTGTAATACTGAGAGATGGCTGGCCAGAACTCTATGATTTCTTTCTTATTAGATCCATTAATTGCCATAGATAAATCTCTACAGACTAAAGTTAATTCTGCAATAATGTTTGGATCTTGTGGATCTATATAATGAAGATTCGATAATCCCAATAGTTTCCTTAAAAAAGAACTATCTCTTATTAAGTATTTGAGAGAATGTGAGCTATTCTCTTTACAGTCAAAAATCTCTTGACTCATCTAAGAATTTTAAAATATGATTTGCACATTCTAAGGGTTCCAAACTAGTTTAAACCAACCCATAATTCATAGTATAAGTAATTTCAGCTTAGCTTTAGAAGCATTTTACTTTTTCTTTTGTAATATTACATTCACCAATTAAGCTATTGTTTCTGATAGCCTGTCAATTCTTTTAAATAAGAGAAAAAACTCTCCTCATTGCAGACCTGGAAAATTGATTGATTGTTTTTGATCCAGTCAAAATCGATAGCGTTAATATTCTCACTCGCTAGCCTAGTACTTTCCATCATTTGATGTTTAATTGATGGAAATTTAATACTTTCAATAGGATTGCGATAGTCTTTTCTTCTCCACAATACCAATTGTGGGAAACCGTCAGTAGAAGTAACGGTACAGTAATCTAGATATGGATGAAACAAATTAATGAAGGGAACAATCTTAAAAACGTCTCCCTGCCATGCAGATTTATATCGAGAATCTGGTTCAACCTTGTTCCTAGAATCCACGCACAACTGTTGATCTCTATATGCTGAATATTTATCGCACGGTACTATATCATCAATGATTATAAATCCTCTTTGATTTAAATTTTCAAGAGAATTGCACAAGTCTCTATAAGTTTGATCATAAAGATGTAATCCATCAAGAAGAATAATATCAAATTTCACTGTTGGCTTTAATTTTTTAAAAAATTCATCACTAGTACCTTCAAAAAAAAGAGTTCCAGACTTTGTAATAACTCCAGTATTTGTTACAATATCCTTTTGCCTTGCTACTTCTAATTTAACAGGAAGTTGAAACTTTGGATCTACCGCATACTTATTGTTGACACTCACATAGAAAAATGTATTGCCACATTTAACGCCAATTTCTAAATATGAGTCTGCTCCGATAATAGATGATATTTTATTGATTTTTCTCGTATAAGAGATCCTTTCTTCTAACTGGGGGAAATCGTTCATGGACTTAATGAAGAATAGTTTAATATTAGTAATAAGAGGAAATAAAATTCAGATTTGAACAGATAAGTATAGTCTTATTATCTTTTATTGTTTTTACACCTGCCAGAACGTTTCTTGTTCATTAGCCAGTAGGAGCTTTCAGACATAGTTTGTAATCTTGGTAATTCTCGATGGTTGGAATGAAACCTCATCCTTCCATCTCTTTTCTTTATGGTATCCAATTTGAATTTTTAGGAAATAGAATTATTGAATGGACAGATCGCATCAAATGAGAATCATCTTTGTTTTTTCAACAAACGCTCCTTAGGCGAGAAAGTTAGTTATGCCAGTCGATGTCAGAGGAAGTGAGTAGACCTGATTCCAACCTTTTTGTAAATCCGTTCCAACTTTTTATAAATCGCTTTTGATACCAAGATGGTTGGCTTTTCTCTATCGAGTATTCAAGTTTCTTTTTTTCTTCCTTCCTTCCTTCCTAAAGGAGATGTATGGGGGGCTTTTATCTTCTTATTGGGACGTTTAAAGCCGCCTAGACATTTCCGTCAAATATTGAGGAGGTCGCCTTTGATCGACGCGTTCTTCTAAGCAACACTGGCTTCTTATGAGCAGTAAGATGGGGAAGAGAAAAAGCTTGCCGACTTATATATCCGCTATCGCTTGTTCCGGTACCAAACTGCCCAATGATTCCCCGTCCATTAAGGACCTTCCTTTTCTCTAAAATCTTTGGCATTACTGGGAGTTTGAGTAATTAGAAAACGAACTCAAAGTTGGAATGGAGTTGGAATGGAGTTGGAATGAAATTATCCGATTAGTTTCACCATCTCCATTGATGGTGGCAATTAGGACTGCTTCATGACATCATTCCCAAAATATTTAAAGCAACCCTGTGAACTCGACTGAAATTATAAATGCCCTTAAAACTCTTGAAAATTTAGTTTGGGGACCAATCACCCTTTCCTTAATTGGGATGACAGGTATTTACCTGATGATTGGATTACGGTTCATGCCCTTCAGGAAATTATGCTTTGGGTTTAGTGTTGCTATTGATTCAATTAGAAATAGTAAGGGAGAAGGAGATGTAACAGCCTTCCAAAGTCTTGCTACTTCGATGGCGGCAACAGTTGGCACAGGAAATGTTGCTGGAGTGGCTGGAGCAATATCAATGGGAGGTCCAGGGGCAGTCTTCTGGATGTGGTTGATGGCATTGATTGGCATGGCGACAAAATATTCCGAATCGCTTTTAGCTGTTCACTTTCGAGAAGTAGATGATCGAGGCGATTATGTAGGTGGACCTATGTATTTCATCCGCAATGGGCTAGGTCCTAAATGGGCTTGGTTGGGATCTCTTTTTGCGATATTTGGCACTTTGGCAGGCTTTGGTATTGGCAATAGTGTCCAATCAAACCAATTGGCAGCTGCTCTCCAAACTTCATTTGAGATACCTCCACTTTTGACAGGTGTAGTTATGGCTTGCATTGCTTTTCTCGTTCTAATTGGCGGTATAGAAAGGATTGGCAAGGTGACTCAGGTTGTCGTCCCTTTAATGGCTACTCTCTACATCATTGGTGCTCTTACAATCTTATTTATACGCTTTGATCAAATTCCAACTGCCTTTGGTATCATTTTTAGTGATGCATTTTCCGGCAAGGCTGCAGCTGGTGGTGCTCTAGGTTTAGTTATTCAGAAAGGAATTGAGCGGGGTTTCTTTTCTAACGAAGCCGGGCTAGGTAGTGGTTCTATAGCTCATGCTGCGGCAAAAACAACAGATGCAGTAAGGCAGGGAACTGTTGCAATGATAGGAACATTTATTGATACTATTATTATATGTACAATGACTGCCTTAGTAATAGTAATTACCGGAGCCTATACAAGTGGACTGAGCAATGTAGATCTTGCAATAAATGCCTTCGACCAAGGATTGCCAGCAGGATCTCTACTGGTTACATTTGCCACTATATTCTTTACTGCAACCACAATCCTAGGTTGGGGTTATTACAGTGAAAGGTGCCTGGAGTTCCTCATGGGAACTGGCTCTATCAGGTTTTTTAGATTGACTTGGGTTGCTGTTGTCGTCTTTGGAGCAGTTGCTGCACCAGCAGCAATTTGGACAATCGCTGCAATACTAAATGGCCTTATGGCAATTCCAAACTTAATCGGTTTACTATTACTTTCTGGAATTGTATTTAGATTGACTAAGAATTATAGCTTTGAAGTCGATTAAATATTCATTTTCATCTTATATATCTCTTCTTGACAATTCAATTATTTGTTTTATTTCGTTTAAAAAAAACATCTGAACTTTGATCAACTAGTACTTATGAAATAAGAATGGTGCGTATAGATTTTTCAAATTTCCTGTAATCGCTTTCATTCACTCAAATACCGCTTTTCATTGGCTAGTAGTTAATTCCCTGATCAGCTATGGGTTTTCAGCGATATTGCGATGTGTGGATGGCCAAAGAATTTAGCATCCCAATAACTTTCTAATTGAATTGCTACTTATTTTTAATTCCAAACAGATCGCATCAGATAAAAATATCCTTGCTCTCAATAGGTGCTCACTACTGAGAAAGTCTTTTAAGTGTGGGATCTGTCGGAATTGTTCTGGCTCATATCCACACAATTTTCAGAACCTATCCACACAAGGCTGGCTGATTCAAGTGTTATCAAGGTGCCGAGGCTTACTATTCCTCCACAACTAACAATGCCTGTTTAGTACGAGGGTGAAGAGCCTCCTGAACCAAGTATTAGGTCGTTACCAGTGCCGATAGAGACCCGCAGGTCCATATAAAAGGCTGCGTTTTAATAAGGAAATGAGACTTCCACGCAAAAAATCCACTCGTTTACTAATAAGCGTTCTCTTTACTCTGTTTTGTTGGTTCTTTGCTGCGCCTTTTTTCTTGTTCCTAAGTCAGCCGATGATTGCAAGCACTTTCTATTCACTTCTTTTGCTCCTAGGAGTGGTGTTTCTTGTCCTTCCAATTGCTGCGGTGATATACATCTGGATAAGGCTAAGAATTACGAGAAGCCGTGAAGAAGAACGGGCAGGTAAAAAGAAAGAGTAGGCCGCTGTTGATATTGATCTTTGCTTCTGGGTTAGTTTCGTTTTTGTGTGCTTCTTATGCTGTCTTGGAATAATAAAAGGGATCGCAGATTGGCAGAGTCCCTATGCAGATTGGATCAAACCGGCAATAGGCCTTTCTTTTGTGATTACTGGGTCATTGGCTGGTTTACGTAGGCAGCTTGAAGAGACCTTCATTTACCAAAGAGCGAATACATCAAAAATATGATGAGTAGAAGATCTACCTATTGAGATCTTTTTGAATTGGCTCTGTCGGGATTGCCCAAACTTCGTCATTAATATTTTCCCCTAACCATTCCTTGTATTCATGAAAAATGCAACGTCGATCAGAAGGTTCTTCTAATGCTTCCATTCTTGATACAGCGTTTTTAACAGCTATCTTCAAGATTTCTTTTAGTTGTGAATCAGCATCCATTAATGAATGAACTTATCTTCTATTAGATACATAGGTAAGGATTTCAATTTTGGAATGGGGACAAATACTCTTTATGTGCAAATAAATACTCTTTAGCTTTGTTTCTCAGTTAGCTCCCCTAAGTGAGAAAGTCAGTTTTGCTAGTAGATATCAGAGGAAGTGATTAGACCTGATCCCAACCTTTCAGCAAATCCATTCCAACTTTTTATAAATTGCGTGTGAGGCCAAGGTGGTTCGCTTTTCTCTAAGGAGTATTCAAGTTTCTTTCTCCCTGCCTTCATGATCCAATATGAGATGACAGTCATAGTAAGAGATTTGGGTGAATTGCAGGGTGTGTATAAAGTGTCTATGGGATATGAGGATAAAGAGATCTGCGTGCCTCAGAAATGTTTAAGGGGTATGGGGGCGGATCGGGCCATGGTTCTCCCATTGGAATCCTTTTTTAGACAAGAATAACCCTAGGGTATTTATACTCTTATTGTGCCTTTAGATAGTTATTAGTGTGACAATTGATTCTAGATCGGAATTGTGGGCAGGCCTAAATGTCAGAAGAGGAATTCGCTTTTAAATTAGGCATCCTGGCAGCAAGAAAATATAAGAGGGGCGATTACCAAGGTGCAATCGATGCATTTAGTAAGTCACTCTCACTGAAAGAAGATTGGAAGTTTTATCATGGTCTTGGATGGTCATTATTCAATGCACATCAATACCCAGAAGCAATTGATGCATTTTGTAAATCACTAGCAATAAAAGAGGACTGGAATTCATATCTTGGTTTTGGATGGTCATTATTTAATACAAATCAATACCCAGAGGCAATCGATGCATTTAGTAAATCACTTTTACTTAAGGAAGATTGGAAGTCCTACCGTGGTCTTGGTGGGGCACTATTAAAAAAAGAGAAATACCCAGAAGCAATCGATGCTTTTCATAAGTCATTTGAGCTTATGGATTCCTCTTTCAATGAGAAGGTTTTAAGTATCTATCCTGCACTTGCAAACGCATATGATCAAGTTGGCAATTTGAATAGTTCAATTCGTTCATGGGAAAAATTTTTTCAATGTTCAGAATATATTTCTTTGATCGACCCATTCCTCGATAATGGAGGTATTTATGAGGAAGTAGTAGTAGAGCAATTGGAAGAATATAAGAGCACTTGCAATGGTTATGGGTTTGACTTTCATCCTTCATTTAAAGAAAATGATGATTCTATACTTGAGTCTTGGAAATATCTTATGTATTTACATATTCCCAAATGTGGAGGCACGTCATTTGAGAGGCCCTTCCACCTAATTAAAAGTAATTTGGTTGAATTGAATCGTAAATATATAAGTTTAAAGGGGAATCACCATTATATGAATACATGCAAAAAACTCAAAAGTGGCTCAGAAGTGGAAGCCTTGATAAGGTTGATGAATCAAGATTCTTGCAAGGGATTGCGCAGTATTTTTGTTACATTTCATGGAGCAGCATGGAGTGAGCTGCCTCGGCATACAAGTACAGTTATCAATGCATTCCCTAGAATTATTACTACGCTGCGTGACCCTCGTGAAAGACTGCTCTCAATGATAAAGATGGATGCAAAAAGGCATAAATCTCTAGAGGAACTTCTCGCACATATCAACAAGAATGTTCATGAATATGACAATGCTATCACTAGATATATTTATGATAATGGATTAGTTGGTGATTCACGCGCTAAAATTGACAAAGACTCTGAAGAATCTAGGTTGGTCGACGATATTGATTTTCTCGACATATCGGATTCCTACACAATCTCTAAAGTTAAGTCTTCCTTCCTAAGTGCATCACTATTGCCTAATATCATCCAATACTCAAGACTTAGGGATTCCAGAGATCAAGGAATTCGTGATAGTACGTGCAGGATAAGTGCTAACGAAATTCAAGATATCTTTACACAATGCATAGATAAAGGTTTTCTAGAAAAGGATGAGTTGATTAACTTTGATTTTCTGAAAAGAAAAACCATTAAACGATTGAATTTTCCGCCTCTTGATAATAATAATACCTGTATGATTCACCCCTATACGTTTATCCTTGGTAAGGATCTGAAAGCACAAGGTTCTATTATTCCAACCAAGAACTTTTTACGAGATCCTCTTGATGTACTTGAAAAATTGAGTTTTTAGCCTAGTTAAAGTGCATCATATGGGGAGGATATGGAGGATCTTTATTGATAGAGATTTCGATAGCAAGGGGCAGTATTTGTGGCCATCAATCTTCGGCAGGTTGAGGAAGGTTTTTAGATGAATCCCATTCCTTTGTTTGGTGTTGGTGTGACTGCCGGCGGCTGGGAAGTGCGTTTTATTACTACCAAAGCCATAGAGGGTGATATGACTGAGATTGACAACTAATCTTCTAGAGCTCAATCTCTTTCTGGCGGTTTGTAGCTCTTTGAATTCGATTATCTATCTTTTTTAGAGCCAGAAGCATCAAAGATAGCTAGAAAGCATCAAGACTCTAATTCTTTTACAATCAATGGCCGAGGAAAAAGAACAGAAAAGCTTTCTCAAAAAATTTGGCAAATGGGCACCAATCATTGGAGGGGCTTGGATCGTATTGAACATTGTTCTTCCTTTAGCTCTATTACGCATACCTGCTGTTCAAAACTTCTTAGTGTCGCTAGGAGACAAGCTTCCTTTTGATATCCCAGGGATTGGATAGCAATGAATATGGAACTTACTTGCTTTTTCTTGCTTGGTATCGCAGCATTACTTCTAAATGCTGGATTTTCTTCTCAAGTTCTTCCACTCTTTGGGTTGGTTCTTCCATTGTCTATAAAACTCTGTCTCGACACTAATAAAAGCAGATCAATGGTTAAATAAATGAAAGAGAAGAAAACGCTCAAGTCAGACCCGAATTATCCCGATAATTTTTGGCCAAAAATAATTACCCTATTTTCTGCAGGAGCTTTTATTTATTGGGTGATGACTTCTCCTGATTCAGATGCAACCTTACACACATATTTGATAGATCCAATTCAGAATAAACTTGGTTCTCATTAGACCTTTCCCTTACTAGATGCATTTGACTGAGAGGACTTGTTATCACTCAAGTGCACTATTTCATAAACCAGTACTTATGGAATAAGCTTGGTGTGATTTTGGTGTTCATGGAACATAGAAATTCCTTCTCAGCTCTGTCCATCACACAAATACCGTTGTTAATTGGCTAGCAGTTAATTTCGGTCATGTCAAGGAATTTGGGCGAAATTTTGCCGTTTGAGTAAACGTTCGATCTCAGGGGTGTAGTTACTTTTATTATCTCGCTTTTGATGCGGAAAGTATTAAGTATTTTATTTTTTGCTAATCTTTTTTTTTCTGGCTTGTGCATCATTTTCTAATGTTGTATTTATCAAGTCTTGGTAATCTCCACTAGCTGAAGCAATACCAAACATAACGACAAAACCTAGTCCAGCAATAATCGCTACGATCCAAGTACCTGTTCCCATATTGAGAGGCATTGCAAATAATGGATATGGCATTTTGGGATAGTCAATATAGAAATCCTAGGCATTTTCTTAACCTAAGCAAAGAAAATAATGAATAGACATAATCCTAGGAAGAACCTATTTTTAGAACTCTTAGGAATGAATGAACAAGGTTGCTTTTCTTCTTTTGATTTCACAATTTCTCTGGTTTGGATAGAAATTCCTGATTCGCCAAGATCCTTTGATATCACTAGAAGTGAAGTTTTGATTGGCCAGTAGTTAATTTCTTTACTTGAAGTGGGGGCTTGGCGATCTTGCATTGTGTTTTTGGCCAAAGTATTTGGCTCCTTCAATGCCTTCTAATTTAATCGCTTGTTATTTCTAATTCCAAACAGATCTCATCACTCTTTTAACTCGATAACCTCATAATAAGGACGGTCTTCGTAGTCAGCATCAGAACAGCACATATCTCCGTAGATCTCCTCTAGCAAGTCATAAGCATCGTCGTAGTTGTCAAAGATCTGAGAGGTAATGTTGTCCTCTTCTCCATCGTCTCTAGTAATTAGGTATTTCATTGCTATTTTTTATCCTCCCTCGTATGTATCTGTCCAAAGAGCTTTTCTATGCGGAGTTGAATCGCATAAAGCTGAGTTCGATCAAAGAAAAATCTTTCACCTTTGTTGTTTTTGACGATTGAGAACAACACATAAATCTGTAAACCCATGAAAATGAGTCCAACGAGAGCCAGAACTGAATATGGATCACCAATCACTAAAAGCTCTAATCTCTTTTCCCTTTTTAGCTGTTTTCAGCCGATTTTCTCGGGATAGTTTTATGATTGATTGTGATGAGCTATGGCAGCAGTACCTAAAAGAGTGGAAGAACTTGAGAAGAAAATCCAGCATTTAGAAGTAATGCTGCGATACCAAGCAAGAAAAAACAAATGAATTCGCCTGTCATAGCGACTTTTTAGTCGAAGCAAGCTATGGGAGCATTCTTGAGTTGATTGGTCTTTATGATTAGGATCCAATCTCTTAATACTATGGATTTTTGTGGACCTGATGCAATCGATAAAGCAATTGAGGCAGGTTTGGATCTTGATGGCAGTCCAATCCCTTTGAAGATGCTCAATCTTTATAGAGAAGTTATGGATAAAGAAGGAGTAAGAAAAAGGAGCGGGGTGAAAAAATCAATGCGAAATCGAGTCGTTCGATCTGGAGCAAAGCACTTCGATCAAGAGACTCTTAATAAGCGACTAGTCGAAGCTGGTTGGGAAGGTTTAAAGTCAAAGGAGGTTGAATTCTTCTTTGGTTGATTCTTTCCTCTTCAGAGCCACATACACCTTTCATTGAATGTCTGATAGGTCTGTGAAGATTGGATATTCATATCATTCTGCAAGGTGCAAGACAGAATATTTAAATCGTATTTGTTAGGTTGTAAGAGTTAGGATGCGAGTGATTAATATCTTAAAGGTTCTTTTTGGCGAACTGGTGGTAGATTTAAACCCTTAGATTCTTTGGGAATCTTATTGGCCAATTGAGCGAGGTAATAATCAAGTTCTTCTTTGTTGCCTTCCAAATTCTTTCCACATTCCTTGAAAATATTATTGGATAGTGAAGTGGCTATATCTTCTTTTGAGGCAGACATTATCTCATTCATAACAGGCGAGAAGAGTAAGCCTTGTGAAAGTTGAATGGCAGAACTCTGACCAGCCTTTGCAGTAGTCATTCCTTTCCCAATGTTATTACAGAACTTCTCTGAAAACTTCAAACTCAATTCTGAAACAGCAGGAGATAGATCTGCCGCCGATGCAAATGTCACAATTGGTGCAAGAAAAAATGTTATTGCAATAAGACAGGTAAGTAGTAGGCGCTTCATGATCAAGCCTAAAAGTACAAAGAAATTAGCAAAAAAGAGGTAAATTGCTAAAAAAAGGATTTCGAAGTGTTAATGTTCTAATTGTTTTCTCCTGGCCAGTGGTGGATTCCATTCATGGCAATAGATTTGGGTGAACATGTGGTTTAGCTAGAGCTTTGCCAAACGCTATTCCAGTGAAGTTCAAAACTTTAATCCATGTATTAATTATGCAAGATTTTTGAGTGAAATCGAGGGAAAAAGGAAGTTTACATTTATTGAAATCCGTTCTCCTGAATCTACTGTACCATATTCAAAAGAGTGCCAAGAAGTATTAGACTTAAAGAAAAAGTATTGCATATTTATCTTGGAATATTGTTCGAATGTCCCTGTATTTTTCGGATTCAGTTAGGTCTTCTCCACGAAAAAAGAAGTTTTTATACTGACTAAGTATTTTTTAGTTTTGGGTACCCAAAAAGTAGTTCCCAGGTCACTATTTTTTCACTTCAGAACTGGGCAAGTAAATCATAAGTGATGCAACCTTTAGTTCAGAATCAGTATGTGGAAGAATGTATGAACCATGACTCATGCGCGAAAATTGCATACGAGGAATAAAAGATATCACATCCTTGTTTAGCAAAATCTCTTGTCTTTTGAATTGACTGGCTTCTGAAAACTACTATTTTCATTATTTATTTTATCTAATTGATTTGCTTTAAGATTGATTTTTTGATGTAAAAATATTGATTTACTCACGTTAAATAATTTGCTAGCCAACTCTAAAAAATGTGGTGAAGTAATCCCTTTAGCTAAAGTTTGCATGTGATCTGATTTGAATAGATATAAACTATTGATCGATCTTGTGTTTGACCATATTTTTCCGTATGAATTATCTGTTTTAAAGTCTGAGAATGGCCTATCCTTTAGTAATTTCTATATATCTTCAGTTGCTAGGTTATCAATTAAACCCTTGATCAACCAAAAGTGATCACCGTTTATGTCAAGTACCTTTTGTGCATGTAATTAAGCCAGGAGTTAAATAGAAGTTTCATTATGAATTAATATACAGACATTTGCAGGCCAAAAACTTAACAAGAAAATTTCGGATCTGTTCATTAGTTCTAATCTCTGAACCTTTTTTGTTGTATTGCAAGGCGCGTCTTTTAATGTTGTCGAGACTGCTTTCTATGATTCATGGAAGAATTAATCAAAAGAATGGAAGAGCTTGAGAAGAGAGTGCAGTATTTAGAATTAATACTGCAATTCCAAGCAAGAAAAAGCAAATGATTTTTGTTTTTATGCTCCATTTGACTCGATTCTGTCTTTGAAAGGATGTTTATATGAAGTTGTAAAAAAAAAGGGGCCTTATCAGACCCCTGATTATGTCATTAGTTAGTGATCCCCATTACTCAGCCATTCGAAAGGCTTAAGCATTAATAGCTCACTTTTCAGTTTCTCCAGCAACGAGTTCAGCTTTTTTTTTAGCTGGAGTTAGTGCTTGAAGTTCCTGTTGAAGCTCATGCTCACGTTCATCAATGATTTTGACACGTGAGTGATAGGTCTCTTCAAGCCTCTTCCGGGAAGCTTCAAGATTGTCGAGCTCCTCTTCCCGCTGCTTACGCTTGATCTCTTCTAGTTGGCTATCAGAGACAACATAAACAGTCCTCATGGGAGAAAAGAATGAGTCGGCAAATAGGTTGTCGAATAAGGATGTGTACATGATGTCCTGTATGGAAACAACTTTACTTTGTTTCAAGCTTTTAGATTTAGTAATGCTGTAAACCGAAGAAACCTATACGGTAAATATCACCAAATTCGGTTAATAACACTTTAGGTAGTAAGAACCGTAAGGCTTAAATGCTTATGTAAAAACCCTATATGTAATTCAAGTAAATGTGTTAGAACTGAATTAACCGAACAGGAGGATTATGAAACTAAGAACTCCTTTCACGATTATTGTAAATTCATTTAGAGATATTGTTCGTATGCACGATTTCTCTTACAAGCTACCTGATAAAAGGCAGGGTAATTTTTGGGAAGAAGAATGCAAGCTTCATCCCACGAAATCCACTTGCAAGCTCTACGAGGTGTAGACAAGATTCTTTGTCGTTATCTAGGAGATCTGCATACAGAAGCTAAGCATGAGCATTCTGGGGAAAGACTTAGAACGGATGCACCTGTTGACCATGAGGGCAAAGGAGAAAATTTTGCTCCTACTGACTTGCTTGCTACAGCGCTAGGGACTTGTTTCCTGACAGTGATGGGAATTACTGCAAAAGAAAAAGGGTGGCAATTAGATGGAATGACAGTTGAAATTGAAAAGAAGATGACTCCTCAGGGTCCTCGCAAGATTGAATCCTTATCCCTTCAAATTGATGTGCCAGCTGATGTAAAGAAAGATCAATTAAAGGTCCTTCAAAAGGCCACAAAGAATTGTCCTGTTTTAAGGAATTTAAATGATTCAATAAAAATCAAAGTCAAGTGGGTTCAGTTGAAAAAGAAACAACAGACATCTTTAAATTTTTTCCCTACCAATGTTTTTCGAGAAACTCCTCAAGTCAAGTTTTTTGATGCAGGAGTCCAGGGCTCTAATGGATCTGATGTAGTAATTCATCATGGAGGTGCAATCTCTCCTCCTGATGATGATGAATTTGAGCAGTATTACGTTCATTATCATCAGGTTGATCACAATCTGGTTTTAGATGGAAGCCGTACGTTTACCTTGCTAAACCCTCACTGGGATGAGCCCCATCACGTGATTTACCTTAATCAAAAAATGGGTGCTCTTGAGATCCCTATTGGTACTTATCACCAATCTGTTTCAGGCTCAGGAGGCAGTATGGTATTGAATCAAGCTGAAAGAGATAGGGATTTTGATCCAAACAAGGAATTTATTCCTGTAAGTCTGCGAAATAGGGCTGACTTGCGTAAAGCAAAAGCAGCTCATCCTGTTTGTTGGATTTGGGATAATGGAAGAATTAGAAGATTCAAAGTGGGTTGTGTTTCTAGTGGTAAAAAAATCACGATTTAATGGCTAAGATAGTTGGAATAATGATGCATAAGGGTTCTCGGCAAACTTATCAAGTGTGAATAAAATTTGAGTAGAAATCCATAGAGCTTTCAGAGACTATCCTGCCATATTTGTATTTCTTAATCGGTAACTTTATTACCTCTCTCATTAAAAACTTGAATCTAGGCTGCATAGAAAATAGACAAGGGATATATCATCGAATTGCTTCTCGCTTCAGATCAGTAGCTTTTGCAGGACCATTAATCAATAGTCTTGCAAAAGCTACTGGGAATAGAGAGCAAGCAAAAAGGTTTTTTTATTTGCTTGCATCTTGATCTTCACTAGCTTCTTGATTGGTATTCCGAAACCAACCCTCTTCTTTGATTCCTTTCCTGACAGCAGTGAGTAGTGCTCCAAAGAAAAATGCTCCAACACCTGCAAATAATCCAAGTGTTATTAATGGCTTCCAACCAGAAACCGCCGTGCTTTGAAGGGCAGGATCAAATGGGTCCATTCCTCTATTAAAGGACCGAAACCATTAATGGTCCACTGTAAATCAACCAAATCTTCGGGAATCCGCGGCATCGCTTCAAAGTAGAACTTGAGTTAATCACAACTCATAGTCATCACATCGAGGACTGTTTTTCTTTAGTCTCTAAATAAATAGAGGCCAAAGACGACCTCAGCTAAAGGGCCATGCCTAGGCAACCCAAAACTTACGAGACAAATTGCGACCGGCCCCATGGAAGCCAAATTCAACACGTTCGAATCGCCGACAATAAAAACTTTCTTTGAGTTTTCACAACTTGCTGATTATTCGCTAATGGATTCACTTAAAGCGGATCCTCAGGCGAGAGTTGATGGTCACGATCACCACCCTCGCCAGGTGTCCTCTGGCCATTACGTACCGGTGACTCCTACTGCTATCCCAGAGCCGGAATACGTAGCTCACAGCAAAACCTTGTTTGGTGAGCTAGGTCTTAGCCATGCACTTGCCCTCGACGAACAATTCCGCCGTTTGTTTTCCGGCGACATCACTGTGGCGCGCGAGCCAATGCGTCCAGTTGGTTGGGCAACTGGTTATGCATTGTCAATCTACGGAACTGAATATATCCAGCAATGTCCTTTTGGAACTGGCAATGGCTACGGCGATGGCAGGGCAATTTCAGTGTTTGAAGGCCTTTTCAACGGCAGACGCTGGGAGATGCAACTGAAAGGTGGAGGGCGGACACCTTATTGCCGTGGTGCCGATGGCCGTGCTGTGCTCCGTTCAAGTGTTCGCGAGTTTCTGGTGCAGGATTACATGCATGCCCTGGGAGTCCCGACCACACGCTCTCTGACGCTTTATGTATCCCAGTCAGAAAGAGTTTGCAGGCCTTGGTACGCCCAGGATTCCATGTCTATTGATCCTGACATTTTAGTCGAAAATCCTGCGGCGATAACAACACGCGTCGCTCCATCCTTTCTGCGTATCGGTCAGCTTGAGTTGTTCGCCCGTCGCGCACGCAGTAATGCGCATGAAGGTGCGTTGAACGAGCTACAGATGATCGTGAAGCATCTGATCGAGCGGAACTACCAGCAGGCGATTAATCCGAGCCTTACCTTTACAGATCAAGTTGTCGAGCTGGCCTGCTTGTTTCGCAAACGGCTCACATCGTTAGTAGCCAATTGGATTCGTGTTGGCTACTGCCAGGGCAATTTCAACAGTGACAACTGCGCTGCGGGAGGTTTCACTCTCGACTATGGTCCCTTCGGATTCTGTGAACTTTTCGATCCGAGATTTCAGCCTTGGATCGGAGGAGGTGATCATTTCTCATTTTTAAACCAATCAGTTGCTGCCGAAGCCAATTATCAGATGTTTTGGGCAGCTATTCGACCTCTGCTCACTGATAATACGAAGGCACTGAAAAGGTTTGATCAGATACGAGATGGCTTCGCCAATGCTATGACTCAGGAGCTTGAGGCTATGTGGGCAAAGAAGCTCGGCTTGATCAGTTATGACGCAATTCTGGTGAACGAACTGCTGGAGCTCATGGTTCTCTCCAAGGTGGATTACACGATCTTTTTCAGAAAGTTGTCTAATATTCCAGACCAACTCACAGCTTTAAAAGCTAGCTTTTACCTGCCTAGTTCAGAGCAGCTTGATGCACAGTGGGGTAAATGGCTGCAAAGATGGAGGGATCACATCATGAGCTGCGGTAACTTCAGTGTGACATCCGCAGAGATGAAACGAATTAACCCCAATTACACCTGGCGAGAGTGGCTGGTAGCACCCGCTTATAAGAAGGCTGAGCAAGGTGATTACAGCCTTATCAAGGAGCTGCAGGATGTGTTCAGCAATCCCTACGATGAGCAATCATTGGAGGTGGAGACTAAGTACAACCGTTTAAGACCTAAGAACTTTTTCAATGCCGGGGGGATATCCCACTACAGCTGTTCATCTTGACAGGACAAAGTTTTGAGCGAGCTCAATTCACATAACCAATCTTGTTTGAGCCAATGAAAATCATTGAACCATCGCAGTAGAACTAATTGATCAATTGTGTGTGGGAGTTGGTTGAGCAGCAAGGTTTCGCCATTAGAGAAATTCTTCTTATTTCTTATAAGGAACAGTTGTTGTTTACCCTTCTACTCCTGCAGAAGTGACAAAAATAATTGCAGCTTCATTACCAACACTTTCGCAGTAATGAATAGTGTCTTGAGGTGTGGCGAAGCTTTGCCCAGGGACTACTTTCAGAGCTTTTCCATCAATAGTTTCACAGGAAAGGATTCCTTTCTCAATATATGCAAGCCCAGGCTGTGAGTGGGAATGTAGAGGTGTTTTAAATCCGGGTTGGGCAGTTATGCGCTGAAGAGTGATTTGTGCATTGCCTCTTGGATAGTTATAAGAATCTCCATTTCAAGACTCAGTTGCACTGACAAGAGTTTCAACAGCAACAGGTTTGGTATCTACAGAGTTTTCTTTTTTAGAGCTACAAGCAACTATTGGGAAGGAAAGTCCAGCGCTCAGACAAATTAGTAAAAAGTAGCGCATTAAGGTTTCCCGAAAAGGACAAATGGTAAAGCGCAAAGAGTTACACCTGAGATAAGTAAAAGGCCAGTAAGAGATTTTGACGCATGGTTAATTATAGAAGTATCAGTGCAGTACCAGAGTGGCGTTAACTCCTATCCCACAACTTAAGAATCAACTTAAGTTAAGGATTTGACAGTAGCTCAGTCTTAAACGCTTTTGTATTCCCTCAGCAGTTTTTTTATCTAACTCGATTAAGTCCATAATCAGAAATCAGGGTTCTCTCTTTTGAATTTCCTTGCCTGAGCATGGCAGCTATCAGGTGACCATCGATTTCTTATTGCTTCGATGAAGTCGTAAATAAATTCATCGGGGCAATCGAGTTCTTCTTGTAGCTCATTTAGCTCATCAATGAAGAAATCAGATACGCGGGATATAGGACCAATGTTTTGGTTCTCAGTTGGTTTCCACTTCTCACTCATTTGATAATTGCTGTCACTGCAGAACCGTGAGCTTGCCCCATCTTTTCCATGCAATAGATCTCAGCTGAGGTTTTTATCGCGGCTGGTACTTGCGTTAGGGCCAAAACTATCAGTGCAAATCCTGTCCATAGATCATAAATGTTTAACCGTAAACCTTTTAGCCAATTTGTGTTCGGCATCAGTCCTCTCTGACTGTTCCCATATTCCTGTTTTTTTTGTCTTTATTTACCTCTGCTTTGATTTTGTTGTAGTAAGCAATCTCTTCAAGATTATCGGAACCAAGTCCTTATCCCATCGTTGCAGCCAGGTAAATCTTGTGTTGTCTAAAAGCACTAAGAGCCATTGTTTTTTTACTATTTCCGAATAAGGGACCAGTAATCAAAAAATAGCCAATGGGGCTTAAAAAAACTAACCAAAAAACTGAAAGGTATAAAACCCTCTGGCTCTTTGTTCATATTCACGCTTTTCAAAGGCACTTTGACGACTACTGAAGACGGCATTACATGTTGAATAGGGTTATCAAAGCCAGCTTTAGTCCTCAGACCTTTTGCCCCGAAAGAGATATAGACGAAAGTAACCACTAGACAAAACAAAGTGAGCTTTATGGTCAGTATCGTTGCTATGACAACGATTTCAGGAAAATCTCTTAGGTTCTATTCTATGGTTGTGAACCATTGACTCATCAAATAGCGAGCCAAGCCAAGAGCAAGACAAAGACCAATGTCTATGTTCCAGATAAAAGCTTGATTTCTGAAAAGTCAGCGCAGCATCATCCATCCAACCTATCGGCATAGTCTCTTAGAACTTCTGCAATTTTGTGTGGTGGTATTTCTTGTTGGTATTCCTTGCATAAATCGAAGAACTTATTCGTGAAGTCCTTCATTGGACTTGATTGCTTTTTTTCAGTCATTGAAAAGATTTCTATTTCAACAATGTTCCCATAGCTTGTTGCGACTAGAAAGGGATCATTTCATCCCAGCTCATTTGTTTTTCTTGCTTAGGAACTCAGCATTATTTCTATATGCTGGGTTCCTAAGCAAGTCCTTACACTCTTAATGGATAGTTATTCCATTCCTCATAAGAATCAATGTAGTCACTATCCAAAGACGAGCTTCTGAAAATGACCCCGAAACTCTGCATTTCCTAATGAAGAAAATTATTGATTGGCATAAATCTTTTGTTGAAAGTGCTCAAGAGCAACTTGGATTATCTAATTACGGGTTGTATCTGTTTGGGGTCATTGAAGGCTCTTTATATATGTGGATATTCATTAAAGTCATACCTTGGTTTTTTGGGAGTAAAGCTGAGTTCCCTGATTTCTAATCATATGCAGTTTACTATTGGCTTTTTTGAAGATTATCTAACTGGTATCTCAGCAGGGGACTTTTATAATGAGCCTATCGGTGATGATTTCATTTATCCAGATTTGTCATGGATTTTGCGGATAATTACGCCAGATTATTTGTCGTTATGATTTCCGTAGGTCTCGAAGCCGTGAATACATCTTTTGCGAAAGCGGAAATTATTGGGGGAATACAGCCCAATCTCATTGCTTTTGGTTTATTTCTTGGAGCTATTGGGTATTTTTTGATTACTGGTCCCTTATTCGGAAATGGTAAAAGAAATGTATGACTGGCCCAGTGTTGAAGCTTCTAATAGAGCTATAGGTACTATAGGGTTGTTTTTGTTTGCTGGAACTACTGTTTACCTGGCTTGGCAGTTCAAAGGTTTTTTTGGAAATAAATAATGCAAAAACTGCTAATTACTATCGGACTTGGAATTGTGCTAATAGGTGTTCTCTACCCTTACTTTAAGCAATTGGGTTTAGGAAAATTGCCGGGCGATATAATGTTGCAGGGAGAAAACTCAACTTTTTATTTTCCAATTGTTAGCTGTATTGCTATCAGCATACTGTTTTCGATCTTATTTAATCTATTCAGATCTTCCTAGCTCTATTTAGAAAATTTAATTCTGAAAACCTCTTCAAGTCTGAAAGCTAAAGCTTTATTTATGGAGTCTTAGCAAAGCTTTCCTTAGCTTGTGAGCATAAGAGTAGAGACTAGGGTGGAATTCTAACAATCAAAACCTTTGACTTTTTTTGACCACAAAACCTTTCTTGGTAATGAGAGCTGCTTCTTGAACATCAATTCCTTTAACGATTGAAATCTCGCCTTTAAGGCCGAAAGAAGCTAGATCAGATACCATTTGTTTAAGGACTTCCGACTCAACTAGATTTTCATCAATCTTTTCAGGAGTTACTTTCGCAAACAGCTTGTGGGTTTTAGAAGCCACTACAGCAGTTGAATTGGTGATTTTTATGAGGATCATTGAAGAGAAAATACTCTAGATAATATAAGCAGATTTTTCTCGTTGCTTTCCTTTATGTATAGAAGTTTCCGTCTCATTAAGTCAGCTTTTCATGTAAGCACTATTGAGAAAGTTCGCTTCAGCTAAAGTGGAGAAATCAAGAACTACTCCATTTCTACCAACATAGATTTCGTCTAAGCCATTGGAATTTATATTACCTTTGTTTTGTTTGTCTGTTCGGTTAAGTAAGTAGCCATTTAAAGCGTAATATCTTGGAATAAAGTCATTTGAGCCGATCCTGGCTTGTTGATTGGTTC
>QCGA01000016.1 GCA_003280095.1 Prochlorococcus sp. AG-363-O16 | reverse complement strand
CTCGCACTCAAAAATCCCCCCGCATATCCCCCCGCACAAATCACTTCCCAACAACCGCATTCAATCAATAAGATTTTACAAATCAAGTAGATTAGTGTCAGGTTAATTCTCATATGAAAAAACACCTAACGACCAATATTGCTCTTTCATTCCTGCTAATAGGAACACCATTCGTTTCAGGGTGTAGTCAAATAAGCAATAGTCTTTACTCTCGTTCCTTCGAGTTAGAACAGCAAGGCGATATAAAAGGTGCATTATCAAATATCAACATAGCAATACTCCTAAACCCAGAGAACATAGATTTATATCAAAGTAGAATGTATTTAACTTTGGGTAATGAAACAAATCCAAAAGAACTTTCAGAAGAAGATATTAAATATCTAAAAATCGCCCTCAAAGACGCAAATAAGATATCAGAATTAGATCCAAATGCATGCTGGCATTACCAGATGAGAGGTATCATCAAGTCTAGTTTAGGAGACAATAAAGGAGCAATTAAAGACATTAATATGTCAATCAAGAATAGTCCATGTCTTAATAATAATCCAGTTATTATTAATAGAGGATTAGCGCTAGATTACGGCATGCGTGCTAATTTTAAATCTCAACTAGGCGATATAGAAGGTGCCTGTGAAGACTCAAAAAAGGCAGCAGAATTAACTAAAAATGACATGGATTGGACTGATCAGGTAAGAGATTATTGCGAATAAATTGCCCTTAATAAAACTTTTCCTTAGAAGAATAAAACATACAGAAAATTGAACTCGACGGAAGAATGCCGAATTCAGGCGAAATTTTGGACCGCTATGGACGCGCTGAGACGCCTACGGACATGAAGTCGGAACGGAGAGGGTGTCGTTCGATCTCACTCTAAAACGGAAGTTGTTGGACGTCTTTGGACAATAATTCCAAATCGGAATGAAATTCCTACAACATTTCCTACAACGTTTAAAAAAAGAAATTTAAGCAATCTAACTTCTAAAATAAAGATCAGCATTGATCTCTTACCGAGTTTGCAGCATCCTTATCTCCAAGAGATGATGCTTTTCTCCAATCAGAACAAGCACCTTTAAGATCTCCTAATCTTTCTTTACTTAATCCTCGATTAAAATAAGCATAAGAATTTTTCGAATTAATCTCTATCGCTTTTGTATAATCAGAAATTGCTCCATAATTATCATTTAAATAATGCCTAGAGACCCCTCTATAGATATATGCTTCAGGATTAATAGGAAGTTTATCTATTGCTTTAGTAAAATATAAATTTGCTTTAGTGAAATTTCCACGATCAAATTCTTTAACGCCCCGATCATAAAAAATATGAAAAGTATTAGCATATACTTTAGGGATATGAATTAAAAAACTAGTCGTCAAAGCAGCACCAGTTCCTATCATCAGAGGTTGTCCCATCGGTAGCAATGACACCAAAGCACCAATGATTGCAATGCGTTTCTTCATATAAAGGATTCTCCTTTTTCCAGTTTAGTCCAAATGTAAAGAAAATATCTTGATTACACTAAGTTCTACTTTTGATTCTTTCTTTTACAGATTTCCTACAACAGGTAGGCATTAAATTCCTACAACACTAAATTATTTTTCCTACAACGTTTCCTACAACACAATTGAGTACGGGTGATGTATCTTATTGGACTCACTCGGACGCTAAGTCCAACGCACGACTACAAAATCTTGGTGTTCCGGAAGTTATTGGACCTCCTAGAACACTATTAAAACGGAGAGGGTGTCGTTCGATCTCACTCTAAAACGGAAGTTGTTGGACGTCTTTGGACAATAATTCCAAATCGGAATGAAATTCCTGCAACGTATCCTGCAACGTTTTTAAAATGAAATTTAAGCACTTATTTTTGAGACAGAGGGGTTGTGATTATTAATTCTCATCCCAAACATTATTGATTACCTATATCTCTCATTTTGTCTTATGGCAATTACATATGCCGACACCAATCAGCACCCTCGGTTTTAAACCATTTTTCTGTTTCTTTATTACCAAGTGAAATTGCTTTTTTATAATCATCACACCCTCCTTTATCGTCTCCTATTTTTCTCTTTGCAATCCCACGATTGTTATACGCCATTGCATTCCTTGGATTGAGTTTTATTGATTGATTGTATGCAGAAATTGCTCCGTAATGATCACCCATTCTATTCTTTGTCGACCCAATACCTTGTAATGAGAGATATCGATTTGGATCTATCGAAAGTGCTTTTTCATAGTCATTAAGTGCACCTTTGGCATCTCCAAGATTTTCCTTTGCGGAACCTCGATTATGGTATGCAATTGCATTACTTGGATTGATCTCGATTGCTTTGTTGTAATCAGATATTGCTCCATAATAATCTCCTTGTTCTGCCTTTTTATATGCACGATTAAAATAGAAATCATCACTTTCTGTATCCTCTCCATTGGATACGTTGTTTTGACTTGGTTTCTTAATCCTTCTCTTTATTCCCTCAACTGATTCGGATAATCCCTCTGATACTCGCATAATCATTTGCGGACTACAACCAGTGATTAGAGGTGCTCCTAAAAGCGTCACCACAGACCAAGCAATCACAGCAGTTCTTTTCTTCATATAGGGAATACTTTTAGTTGCATTTTACGCCAAGTGTAGAGAAAACCTCTTTCTAAGATTTCTCCTAGGAGATACTCACAACACCCTACGTGGAACAGACATCTCCAAACCCTTGCAACTAGGTTCCATATTTTTTACTTTCCTCTCACATGGAACTACTACTTTTAATCAATAACTACCTTTTAGTAGTTATTGTCATTCCCACTCAATAGTTACTAGTTTAGAAGGTCAGTGAGTGACTTGGGTTTGCACCTACATTATATCGCGGTGAAGTCACAGTGAAGTTATTTTCAAATAATTAGCATTCATTTTTTACCCACTGTGCAGCATCCTCGCTTCCTAATTCAGATGCTTTTCTCCAATCAGAACAAGCACCTTTCATGTCTCCAATGTTCTCCTTGGAAATGCCACGATTACTATAAACATCAGAAATTTTTGGGTTCTGAGGAGCAATTTTTATGACCTTATTGTAATCAGAAATAGCACCATATTGATCGTTGAGTTTCGATTTGGCATTCCCACGATTATAAAGAGCGTTAATATAAGTTGGTTCTAATTCAAGTGCCTTGTTGTAATCAATAATTGCTCCCTTAATATCTTTCAGTTGTTCATCTTTTATTAAACCACGGTTACCATAAGCAGCAATATAATTTGGGTTGATTTCAATTGCCTTGTTGTAATCAGATATTGCACCGTAATAATCACCTTCTTCTGACTTTTTTAATGCTCTCTTGAAATAGAACTCAGCACTCTCTGCCTGTGCTTTTTCAGGAGCAGAAAGCATCACCGCAGCACTCGTCAAAGCAACACCTGTTCCTATCAACAGCGGTTGCCCTAATGGCAGCAAAGACAGGGCAGCAGCAATCGCAGTCTTTCGTTTCTTCATATAGGAGATATTCCTGAGTTCAACCTACTCCAGTGTAGAGAAATCTTCTTTCTACGATTTCTCCTAAGAGACGGTAACAACCTGCCACGGTGAAGTTGCGGTGAAGTAATCTCTCAAAACCCTTGCCATTAGGTCACTTAATTTTAATGTTGAACTCACGGTGAAGTGTGTTTTTGAGTGTCTAATTAAGTTCTCTATATGTTACTTATTCCCACTCAATAGTTCCTAATTTAGAAGTGCAGTGAGTGACTTGGGTTTGCACCTACATTATATCGCGGTGAAGTCACGGTGAAGTTATTTTCAGATCATTAGCATTGATTTCTTACCCACTTAGCAGCATCTTCATAACCAAGAGAGTATGCTTTTCTCCAATCAGAACATGCCCCCTTTAAATCTCCAATTCCTTCCTTTGCAAGTCCTCGATTATTATACGCCAATACTTTATTTGGTTTAATCTTAATTGCCTGATTTAAATCAGAAATTGCTCCATAATAATCACCAATTTCTGAAAAGGCATTGCCAAGCATTCCATATACATACTCTTGATTTGGTTTAATTTGAATAGACTTCTGATAATCTTTTATCGCTCCGTAATAATCCTTTAAGTCACTCTTTGCATTTCCACGGTTGTAATACGCTCTTGAATTATTTGGATCAATATCGATTGCCTTGTCGTAATCTGAAATCGCTCCGTAATAATCCGCTAATCTTCTCTTGCTAATTGCACGATCTATATAAGCAGCAGTATATTTTGAATTTATATCTATTGCCTTATTAAAATCGGCAATTGCTCCATAATTGTCTTTGATTAGATTTTGGGATAGTCCACGATTGTAATAGTATTGTGAGGTATAAGGATCGATTTCTATCGCTTTTGTATAAGCAGAAATTGCTCCATAATGATCATTTTCATAATGTTTTTCAATGCCAAGTTTATTGTAATAACTTGCACTCTCTGCCTGTGCTTTTTCAGGTAAAGAAAGCATCACCGCAGCACTCTTGAAACCAGTACCCATTCCGATTACCAGAGGTTGCCCCAATGGCATCAACGACAATGCCGCACCAATAACAGCAATTCTTTTCTTCATTGGGTGCTCTACCAACTTCTACGAATTTAATCCAAATGTAGAGAAAACCTTCTTTCTACGATTTCTCCTAAGAAAGAGTGACAACGTGCCACGATGAAGTTACGGTGAAGTAATCTCTCCCAACCCTTGCAATTACGTCACCTAATTTTTACGTTGAACTCACGGTGAAGTGACGTTTTGAGTGAGCAATTACGTTCTCTATATGTTACTTATTCCCACTCAATAGTTCCAGGAGGTTTGCTTGTGATATCCAAAACTACTCTATTCACTCCTTTAACTTCATTGACTATACGAGTAGAAATTAATTCCAGGACTTCGTAAGGCAAGCGAGACCAATCAGCCGTCATACCATCTTCACTAGAAACACATCTAACAACAATTGGCCAGGCATAGGTTCTTTGGTCACCCATTACACCTACAGAACATACAGGAAGTAAAACTGCAAATGCTTGCCAAATATCATTATAGAGACCACTTTTAGCGACTTCCTCACGCACAATTAAGTCTGCATCTCTTAAACAATTTAATTTTTCATCATTTACTTCTCCCAAAATTCTTATGGCCAATCCAGGGCCTGGAAAAGGATGGCGGCGCACAATTTCTTCAGGCAAACCCAAAGATCGGCCAACCTTACGCACTTCATCCTTAAAAAGACGCCTTAAAGGCTCTACTAATTTAAATTGCAAATCTTTAGGAAGTCCTCCCACATTATGATGACTTTTAATTTTGACTGCCACCCTCTCTCCTGTCTTCGGATTAATATTGGTGCCCGAACTTTCTATGATATCTGGATACAATGTGCCTTGAGCTAAATAATCAAAAGGTCCCAAACGAGAACTTTCTTCTTCAAAAACTCTTATAAATTCTGTACCAATAATTTTTCTTTTTTCCTCCGGATCAGTAATTCCAACTAATTTGCTAATAAAACGTTGTCGTGCATTTATATACTCTACGTTTATATGAAATTTAGTATTAAATAATTCCATAAGAAACTCAGGTTCTCCCTTCCTCATGAATCCCTGATCTATAAACATACATGTCAATTGATCTCCTATTGCTTTATGCAAAAGGAATGCCAATGTAGAAGAATCTACCCCTCCAGATAAAGCAAGTAATACCCTCTTATCTCCTACTTGTGTCCGCACACTACGAATCGCCTCTTCAACAAATGTAGTGGTCGTCCAATCAGATTTACAACCACAAATGTGATAAACAAAGTTTCTTATCAGAGCCATCCCACATTCAGAATGAACAACTTCTGGATGAAATTGAACTCCATAGAGCTTGCGATTATGAGCAGCTATAGCTGCTTGTGATGTATTTGCTGTATGCGCTAAACGAACGAAACCCTTAGGCAAAGATTTAACAGAATCTCCATGACTCATCCACATTGTCGAGCCATTCTGCACATTTGTAAGTAAACCTGTTGAGTCATCGACATTAAGAGGCGCTTTGCCATATTCAGCCTTTCCAGGAGCAGCTTCGACAAGTCCACCTAACTGATGAACCATTAATTGCATTCCATAGCAAACACCAAGGACAGGAATCTCTAAATTCCAAATCTCCGGATCCAAAAACAATGCTCTTGAGTCATAAACAGAATTAGGACCACCACTCAGGATGATTCCCTTAGGAGCTATTTTTCGAAGCTCATCCGCAGAGACCGCACAATTCAAAACCAGAGAATAAACTTCCGTTTCACGAACTCGCCTAGCAATCAGCTCGGAATATTGTGATCCGAAATCAAGAATGACTATTGCAGGCTTGCGCTTAGACAAAGTGTCAATATCACTCATATCACAAGAAGGTTTACGCTACAGGAAAGTCTGAACCCAAAGGTTAGATAAGAGTTCACTAGAAGTCTTCCAAAGTGGTTCCCAATGAGGACAAATGTTGAATACCTATTGAACCTGCCCATCTCAATCTACGCTTTCGATCAAAAACTGCCGAACCAATCCGCATTGGCCAAGAACCATGTCTGCTTAGATAATTAGCACTTCTAATTTCAATCGCTTCTACCAGAGATTTCCACAGAGGTAAAACCATTGCAGGATAGTTATCTTCTAGCCAGATCAAGGCACCTTCGATTGATTTGGCTGAGCTGAGAGAACGAATCACCTCCAAAGGGAGTCCAGTATTAACTGCTAATGAAACAAGAATCTCCAATCGCCCATCCGCTAAATGATGATGTGTATGGAAAATGCCACCAGCAAGTTTTATCAATTTGCCATGGTAGCCAAAAAGAAGTAATTGGCGCACTCCTTGTTGTGCTGCCTCAATTAAGTGAGGTCCCAACCAATTGCCTACCTTGAGCAGAGGCTGTTGATCTAAACCTAAATTTGTTGCAAGATCCAATCCATTTTCACCAACAACCAAAATTAGAGATCCATGAAAATCATTTTGATTAGAAATTTTCCGCAGTTGCGCTAACGAAATTTTTAATTTTTCGGGAGAAGCACTAACTTGAACCTCGGCTTGAGTACCAATGAGTGCTAAACCATTAACCACTCCAAACGCATGGTTACTAGTCCGCGCAGCCAATTCCCTACCCTTGGGGAATACAATCTCTAGCCTCAAAGAACGATCTAAAGGAACTAAAGGGCGAAGATTCAGGTGTAGCAGCTTTAACGCAAAAGAAGATATGGATATCCTGCCTCCTTCTCCAATTGTGCCCACTCCCATTCCCGCCACAACCTCCAACCAAGATTCAGGCAAATTTTTTTGATTGCCTAGGCATTTCTGCGACGACCATTCCCCAAGCACCCATATTTCCAATCCATTAAGTAAATCCATACCGTGAGCTGTCTCGCAATGAGCAATTGCCATTGATTTTTTCCCTTCCGCAAAAACAGCAGAGGAAACTATTGGAATCGACAATGTTTCGCCTGAGTCCAAAAGCGAAAGTGTCTGATTTAAGGCAACTGGTCGTCCACACAAAGCTTCCGTTGCAGCCTTGGCTGCACCGGAAAGCCACACAGGAAGCGTCCAATCTTTAGAAGCAACGAAAGTTTGATCGATACGAACGAAAGCGGAATGATTTTTTAGGATGAATGTTCGATAAGCGTTCGACCGTGAAAGAAAAACTCACTCTGATGATCCCTGGACCAACTCCCGTACCTGAAACGGTTCTCCAGGCGATGGGAAGTCACCCCATAGGTCATCGAAGCGCAGAGTTTCAAGCAATAGTCGAACGAACCAATCAGCAATTGCAATGGCTACATCAAACCACGAACGACGTAATGGTAATCACTGGCAGTGGTACAGCAGCCATGGAAGCAGGAATTATCAACACCTTAAGTAAGGGTGACAAAGTCTTGTGTGGTGATAATGGAAAATTTGGAGAACGATGGGTCAAAGTAGCCAAGGCATATGGGCTTGATGTAGAAGTAATCAAAGCAACGTGGGGTCAACCCTTAGATCCAGAAGCTTTTCAAAGCTCGCTCAAAGCAGATACAAACAACCAAATCAAAGCTGTAATTGTTACACATTCAGAAACATCAACAGGTGTACTTAACGACCTTGAAGCTATAAGTCAAAATGTCAAGAATCATTCGCAAGCACTAATAATTGCCGATTGCGTAACAAGTCTGGGAGCCTGCAATGTACCTATGGATAAATGGGGTATAGATGTAGTGGCTTCTGGATCACAAAAAGGCTACATGATGCCTCCAGGGCTCAGTTTTGTGGCCATGAGTCAACATGCATGGCAAGCACAACAAAATTCAAATCTACCTAAGTTTTACCTAGATCTTGGAGCCTACAGAAAAGCCTCACACAACAACAGCAACCCATTCACTCCTGCAGTTAATTTATATTTTGCATTAGAAAAATCATTAGAAATAATGCAAGAAGAAGGTCTTGAAGAAATTTTCAGACGTCATGCAAGACACCGGGCTGCTGCACAAGCAGGTATGAAAGCTATTGGTCTTCAACTATTCGCTGCTGAAGGCTATGGAAGTCCTGCAATTACAGCAGTGGAACCAAAAGATATTGATGCTGAGCAAATCAGAAAGGATGTCAAAAAGCAATTCGACATCCTGCTTGCAGGAGGACAAGATCATTTAAAAGGAAAAGTATTCCGCATAGGTCACCTTGGATTTGTTAATGATAGGGATGTTCTAACTGCTGTTTCAGCTATAGAAGCAACTTTAGAATCAAGGAATGGACACCAGGGAAAAATGGGATCAGGTGTTGCTGCTGCTGCACTCGCAATAAAACAAAATTCATAATTTCATTGCTAATCTAGTAGCCTAAGGACATGGGTTTTGCGGGTGTAATTCAGTGGTAGAATGTCAGCTTCCCAAGCTGAACGTCGCCGGTTCGAGTCCGGTCACCCGCTTAATAAATAGAAGAAAAAATAATTTTTTCTCATACAACTTGATTTATTTTGAATATAAACTCAACAGTCCTATCTTGGCTTAATCAATTGGAGCACCTGAGGTCCAACTCCCCCTGCTCGGCGTTCTTGATCTAAAGCTTTTAAAATCAAAGATCCAGCAGCATTCAAATCTCCAGCCTCTGCTTGTGCAGATGCAGAATCAAATAATGTTACTGCTTCCTTCAAAAAAACCTCACGCTTTTGATGCAAGGAATTGAATCCGGAAGATGTTTTTAGAAAGCTAGCTGTCAAAACTATTAGGTTAAAGCCCTTTAATTAGCAGTTTAACCTGTATTGAGTTCATATAAGGCATCAAAATCTCAATTTCTAAAATTTATACAAAAAGTATGGGCAATGAATGCAAAAGACGTAAGGCTGTCAAGTGCCTGGTTCCTCAACATTTCCACCTAAGTTGGCGATTTGAGCTCTTAAAGAAGCTGAGCGAATTAAATCGCCCTCAGTTTCTGCAATTGCCAATGCGAACTCAAGCTTCTCTAATTGGTGCTCTTCTTCATTAAAAGCCTTTTTACTTATCGCATAGGGCTTTTGATGGCGGGTATCAGAAGAAATCTCCCTACCAATGCCGGATAATCGCAAGGATTCAGCCATGGTTGGCCTTCTTTATTTTTATTCTGACACTAAAAGATCCTTATGCAGCCATTGAGTCTTCTTCTTGAGACCAAACTTGCTCATGATTAGAAGGAGTGGTAGAAGTTTCCAGTAGCTCCTGACACTCGCGCAATAATTGCTCTACTCCATCGAGCATTGCAATTTCCTCTGTAGGCGGCTCTTGCTGGGTATTACTAAGCTCTAATTCAAGCGCTTCTTGTCTTTGTTCTAGCTTGACTAACCTTTGAGATAAGGCAGAAATAGTCTGTGCAAGATCTTCAGCGGTACGAGTAATCCGAAATGAGCAAGAATTAGTCATCAGCAATCAAGGGTGCTGGCCCGATAACAACACATAGTTGTGTGAATCTCAAGTGGTAATTCTTAGGATGATGAAAAAAGCTTTCAAAAAGAGATAAGTCTTAGGTTGCCACATATGAACTTCTCTATTTAGATACTTAGCAAAGTCGCTTCGTACAGGCAGATTAGTCGACATCCCAAAACTGGCTCCTTTTATCTCTTGAGGAGTCTTAAATTCGCAAAAACTGAAGGAAGGTTTATCGCAATAAGTGCTCTTTTTGAAAATGTTGTATAGACATCATTCACTAGAACCCTTCCAGAGAGAGGAATTAGAAGAAATTATAGTAATGGTCTTACCAGAGAATCTCTTAATCAATTCAAAGTCATGTGGAAACTGGAAGTGTTAGCAAAATTACACTCGTATTAACAACTATCGCTACTGGTTAATGGAGCAACTCAGTACTGATCGAGATCTTCTCTATTCTGAGCAACACAAAGAACAGAAAGCAAGGTGAGCCTGTTAGAAGAAGACTTCTGAAACGGTGAACATCTGCAGAGACAAATCCCGTGAGGCTTGTCAAACTTTTCCTCGTCATCCAATTATTACTTAAATTTTTACTGCCTTTAGGCTTATCTAATTCCTAATGAAATCTGGACATAAAGAAAGAACTCGATAGGTTAAAGACGACAAAAATTACAGATCATGGCAAGAAACAAATATCCACTAACCATTCCTCTTATTTTAATAGGCTTGGTTAGCTTCCATTTTTCCACATCAGCAAGCAAAGCTGCTGTAGAGACTGGTGAAAAAGGTGCTCAGATTTATTGCTACATGAGAGAGAGCGGGAATGACCATGAAGTCAGCTGGAATGCTGCCTATGCATTAATTAAACGGCAATCAAATAGCTTATTCAAAACTTCCCCAAAACATGGGGCAGTAATGATTACTGAAGCTGTCGTAGAAGAACCTGAAAAATATCCAAATTGTGGACCCTATCTTGGAGATCTTTTTGGAGGGAAAAAACAACTTGATGTTGGCAAGCCAATTCCAAAAAAGACCGAAACCCCTAATCGATATAGTTACTGAATTGATCAATATATGTATTATATTGATATACATGTTCTTATTGCTTGCATAAAGTGTAAATCTCAATTTACCCCACAAAATGCAGCAAAAGACATAAACTATCAATACAAAACTGCATAGACAATTCAAATGAAGATAAATTAGACGTCTCGATAAAATCATGCAATCAATTAATAGACCAAAAAATAAATAGCATCAAATATCTTGAAGATCCCTGAAGTCCCTCCAACCTCATATGCAATACCAAAAGATCATACAAAGAAACAAAAAGAGCAATGAATCAACTGTAAGCAATAGCTTTAAACAGTCTTAAATATTAGAAAGAAAAGAATGCTATAAAGCTAATTAATAAAAAACATAATCTGTTCTGTGAGGACAGATCAGAGATTGAAATACTTAAAAGATATAGACGATAAGTGAAACTAATGGATTCGTTCATTGACGAAGAAATCAAGCACGGCAAACTATTTACAACCGAGGTACTCGGATGCACAGCAAGGATGCGGTTTTCCTTGACGAGCTCTGCCCTAAATTGCGCGTCCGACGTTGGCGACAATCACTTCATACCTTTACCGGTAAAAAATGTATCTACTGCGGAAAGCCATCAGAATCAATTGATCACGTCCTGCCCCGCAGCCGCGGCGGTTTAAGTGTTACAGAAAACTGCGTACCAGCATGCCTCTCCTGTAATGGACACAAATCAGATACAGAGGCTTTTGACTGGTATAGACATCAACGCTTCTATGACCCAAGAAGAGCAATGGCAATTCGTGCATGGATAGATGGAGATCTACGGCTTGCTCTAAGACTCCTACAATGGGCACAACCACATGAAAGCTATAGCACCAAGGATAAAAAGCTCAAAATCATTGATGAAGACTTTGCCTGGCAAGCTGCTTAAATTAGATCACCAAACCCTACAAACCTCAAAAGAATGATGCCTCTGACAAATAGAGGCCTGCTTCTGGGGATGCTCAGGAACCAATAAAATGACACAACTCATAAAAGTAATTGCCATTGCCACAGCATAGTTAAATCTAATTCGTAGCCCTGAAACAGGCCGACGGCATACTGGACGCATCACAATGGCCGCAGAAGCCTCAACAGCCCTAATGGAGGAACTAGTCATGATGTTTTTTAACCTATAATACATTTGTACTCATGCTAAAAGAGCTTGTCAAGCGATCCAGGCCACTCCCTTCGGGATCCAAGCTCCTGATTATGGGAGGTGGATTTAGTGGGCAACACTTTGCTGCCCTAATGAGGTCTCTTGGGAACGAGGTCTTATGCACACGGCGTGACAATCAAAAACCAGGTGCAGATTTGATTTTCAACAGCTCAACAAATCAAATTCTGCCTGAAACAGCATTCGAGGGAGTAACACATGTACTAAGTTGCATCCCCCCCTCTCCCAAAGGAGAAGATCCTGTATTAATTCATTTACAAAACCAATTAAAACAATTAAAATTAAAATGGGTTGGATACCTTTCAACTACTGGAGTATATGGTGATAGTGGCGGAAGCTGGGTAAAAGAAAGCGACACCCCTAAACCTCAACAAGAACGAAGCAAAAGACGTCTTTCTTGTGAAATTGCTTGGCAATTATCAGGACTTCCTGTACAGATTATTAGGCTACCTGGTATTTATGGGCCTGGTCGTTCTGCTCTTGAAAGCATAAAATCAGGAAAATGTAAATTGATAGACAAACCAGGACAAGTTTTTTCAAGAATTCATGTAGACGACATAGCAGGAGCAACCCTGCACATAATTCATCAAGCCTCTAAAGGTTGGAGCCCCCAAATAATCAACGTGGCCGATGATAAACCTATTTCTAACAAAGATGTACTTTTATATGCAGCAAAATTACTTGCCATTTCAAATCCCCCACTGCAACCATTCAAAATAGCCGCGAAGACAATGAGTCCAATGGCGTTGTCATTCTGGGAAGAGAATAGAAGGGTCAGCAATGAGCTTCTATGCCAAACATTAGGATATAAATTGATGCATCCAGATTTCAAAGTTGGACTTGAAGATTGTTTACTCCAAGATAATTTTAATCAAAATTAATTAATCAAAATGCAATGAAATCCTCCAAAACTATCAATAAATCGAATCAAAATATAGTCATCTCTTTAGGCGATCCTGCCGGAATCGGCATGGAAATCACACTTAAAGCACTAGCCTCGTCAAGGCTGCCATCAAAGATTCAACCTATAATTGTAGGTTGTCGTAAAAGTCTCTTCGAAACATACTCAAAATTACTAGCTAATGGAATTTCCAATATCATTAATCCAAACAATATTCAAATTAAGGATGTACCAATAAAAGATCAAATAGTCGCGGGTTCTCCAACTTACAATTCTGGGGTTGCCAGCTTTCTATGGTTAACCAACTCTGCAGAATTAGTCTTAAAAAGAGAAGCGATAGCGCTTGTAACAGCTCCTATAGCAAAAAGTTCATGGCATGCAGCAGGATATAAATACCCAGGACAAACCGAACGCTTGGCAGAACTTACATGTTCCAAATCAACATCAATGTTATTTACAGCAAAGTCTCCTCATAATGATTGGAGACTAAATACGTTACTGGCAACAACTCATATACCAATTGCTTCAGTTCCAGAATCTCTTACTCCCGAATTAATTAAACAAAAACTTGAAGTATTAATCAGTTTCTGTAAGAAATTCAAAAATCATCCAACGATTGCAGTAGCAGGATTAAATCCACACTCTGGAGAAAAAGGTCTACTCGGCAAAGAAGAAATTACTTGGTTAAAACCTCTTTTAAATTCCTTTCAAAAATCTCATCCTGAAATTCTTCTACATGGGCCCTTGCCACCTGATACTTGCTGGCTTTCAACAGCCAAAGCTTGGAATGATAGTAGCTATGTAAAGGCTCCTGATGGGATTTTGGCTCTTTATCACGATCAAGGACTAATCCCTGTCAAGCTTATTGCCTTTGATTCTGCGGTAAATACTACCCTTGGATTACCTTTTATACGTACATCTCCTGACCATGGAACAGCCTTTGACATTGCTGGCAAAGGTTGTGCAAGTGAAGAAAGTATGATTGCAGCAATAACAACAGCTTGGGAACTCAGTCAAAAATAACTTTCAAAATCAAACAGGCTTTACACGCATTAATACCTGGCCAAACTCCACAGGTGTTCCATCGTCAACAACAATTTCAACAACATCACCACCAACTTCTGACTCCAATTCATTCATTAACTTCATTGCTTCAAGAATACAGACAGTTTGTCCAATCCCAATACGACTGCCTTGCTCAACAAATGGAGGCTCTCCAGGAGCTGGAGCGCGATAAAAGGTCCCAACCATAGGAGCAGTGATATCAACCAAATCTGCTCTAGTTGCTGGAACAGCAGGAGGAGGATTACCGGGGCTAGAAACTTCTACTTTGCTGGTCTGCTGAGGAATAGATGATGGAATTGAATCTGCCGTCACCAAAGTCGAGGAAGGCGCACCCAACGATGTGGCAGGCAAATTTCGTCTTACCTCAAGACGAAAATCCTCACCTTCTAAGCGAAACTCCTGGATATCACTGTCAGCCAAAACAGCCAACAATTTGTGCAGTTGATCGTGATCAAGCTCCATCGTCATTAGCTCTCGCGACCTAGATAGCTGTCATTGCGGGTGTCCACTTTGATCTTCTCACCGACTGTAATAAACAGAGGCACCATGACCTGGGCCCCTGTCTCAAGTATGGCTGGTTTTGTTCCACCTGTCGCAGTATCGCCCTTTATACCAGGATCAGTTTCCTTCACTTCAAGCACAACTGAATTAGGAAGTTCGACTTCAAGTGGTTTGTCATTCCAAGAAACCACATTGACCTCCATTCCCTCCTTGAGGTATTTACGACTTTCACCTATCTGCTTTGCTGTAAGGCGAGTCTCCTCATAAGAAGACATATCCATAAAAACGTAATCTCCTGATTCCATATAAGTGTGTTGGAGTACTGACTTCTCAAGAATTGCCTGAGGAACCATTTCTCCAGCACGGAAGGTTTTTTCCACAACATTCCCTGACTGAACTCCTTTTAGCTTGGTCCGTACAAACGCTGATCCCTTGCCAGGCTTTACATGCAAGAACTCAACAACACGCCACACAGCACCATCAAGCTCAATTGTGGTTCCAGTACGGAAGTCATTACTGGAGATCATTTCTACTGAACGTACCAATAGATAATAGAACTGTGCCAAAGTCCCTGCGTACCAAACCAATATGGCAAATCCACGCGTTGTAAAAGCTTTAATAGCAATCTTCTTGGCTATAGCAGTGAGCTGGAGCAATCCAGCCCTAGCTGTACTCCCACCAGGTAATGCTGTTAAAGATCCATCCGTGATACTTCGAGATGCTCTACCCATCGAACAAAAAGAGCTTAGAGATTTGCAACATAGTTTGGAAAGAATTGATGATGAAATCAAAGGAAATCGTTGGAATTCTCTCAATGCAACTGCTGCTTCAGGTCAATTTCTACTTACTACCAATCGAACAAAAATTTTAAGCAATGTACCATCCGAAAAAGTCAATGAATTTGAAAAAATACTTGACTCTCTAAAAAATAATCTTGAAAAACTGTCTGAAGCAGCAAGCTCACAAAACAAAGATGAATTTCTAGTTCAAAGAGTTAGCAGTCTTGATTTAATTGGGAATTTAGAAGAAATGTTGATAGAAAAATTCCCTTATTCAATTCCTCAAAAATATGATAATTTACCAAGACTATTAGGCAGAGCAACTGTAGAAATCAATACTAACAAAGGGAAGCTATATGCAATTATTGATGGCTACAATGCACCATTAACAGCAGGTTCCTTTATAGACCTAGCTATAAAAGGATTTTATGATGGTTTACCTTTTAATCGAGCGGAAGATTTCTATGTATTGCAAAATGGAGATCCTGAAGGGTCAGATGTTGGCTATATAGACCCAAAAACTGGTAATGAACGTCAAATACCCTTGGAGATTAAGATCCCTAGTGAAAATAAGCCTTTTTATAATCAAACCTTTGATGATCTTGGAATATATAAAGAAACTCCTGTACTTCCTTTTTCAACATTAGGTACTCTTGGCTGGGCACATTCAGAAAAAGCTCTCAATGATGGATCCTCTCAATTCTTCATGTTTTTATATGAAGCAGAACTAACACCTGCTGGGTTGAACCTTATTGATGGCAGGAATGCTGCCTTTGGATATGTTGTTAAAGGCAATGAATTACTAAAAAAACTAGATACGAATGACAAAATTATTTCTATTAATATTTTAGAAGGAGAAAATCTACTCAAACCTAATGCTTGAAAAGCAATCTGTTAAAGAATCCTTAGAGCAACTTGGAGAAGCAGAAATAATCAAGCGTCTCTCTGGCTTTGCAACCAAAGGACAATTTGATGATGACACAGCAGACATAAAATCAGAAACAAACAACATATTGATCAACACGGATCTCCTTGTTGAAGGAGTCCACTTCAGTATTCAAACTACGAATCCCTTCGATATTGGATGGAAAGCAGTTGCCGCAAATGTTTCTGATCTTCTAGGAAGTGGCACAGATCAAATTCTTGGAATCACTGTGGGACTGGTAACTCCTCCAGAAACAGAATGGGAGTGGGTTGAAGAAACCTATAAAGGCATCCACGCCGCACTAAAAAACTTTGGAGGAGAGTTACTTGGCGGAGATTGCTCTAAAGGAATGCAAAAAATCTTATCGGTTACAGCAATGGGAACTTTTAGCTCATTAAGGCTGCACAGAGCAGAAGCAAAGCCTGGAGACCACCTCATTGCAACAGGGCCACATGGATTAAGTCGGCTTGGCCTAGCAATACTTCAAAAAGATGCAAAATTAGACAATATAACCATCTCAAACTCACTCAGAGAAAGGGCAATAGTTGCCCACCAACGTCCCCAACCGCCCATGGAGGCGTTGAAAATTCTCAAACAATGCAAACCTGAAAATATTGCATGGAGAGCAGGTGGTACAGACAGCAGCGATGGATTAATCGAAGCCATTCTTGGAATATGTAGAAGCAGTAATTGTCAAGCAATACTTGACCCAAAATCCCTGCCTAAAACCAAGGATTGGCCGAAAGGAGACTTGTGGGAAAATTGGTGCGGCAATGGAGGTGAAGACTTTGAAATTATCGTTAGTCTCCCGCCAGCTTGGGCCAATCCATTCCTAAAAAAACATACTTCAAGTAAGTTAATAGGAAGGATGGTATCTGGTAAACCAAAAATCATTTGGGAAGATAAAAGTAATTTTATAGACTTAAAGAGTGACTTTAAACACTTTTGAAAAGATATTAAAAATGCCTATAATTACTTCCATTTCTTGGCAACTATTTCAGCTAAATCCACTACGCGTTGACTATATCCCCACTCGTTGTCATACCAAGCTAGAACCTTAACCATATTATCTCCTATAGCCATTGTTAATGCTTCATCGACAATAGTTGACTCATTAGTTCCAGCGTAGTCACTAGAAACTAAAGGCAAATCACCATATTTAATTATCCCTTTCATATTGCCATTCGATGCAGCTTTTAACGCATCATTAACTTCTTGTGCTGTGGTAGAGCGGCCCGACTCAAAAACCAAATCAACTGCAGAAACATTGGGAGTAGGAACACGCATAGCAATTCCTGTGAGCTTCCCCTTCATTTGAGGGTAAACCAAGGCAACTGCTTTTGCCGCACCTGTAGAAGTAGGAACAATGTTCATTGCAGCAGCTCTAGCTCGTCGCAAGTCTCGATGACTATTATCAAGAATTCTTTGATCACCTGTATAACTATGAATAGTAGTCATTAATCCCTTATTAATTCCAAAAGTTTGATCTAAAACCTTCACGATTGGTGCAAGGCAATTAGTTGTGCAGCTTGCATTACTGAGAATATTGAAATCCTCATGTCGATATTGATCCGCATTAACACCAACCACATAAGTGCCTACTCCATCACCCTTTCCAGGAGCAGTAAGAATGACTTTCTTTGCACCCGCCTGGAGATGCTTGCTAGCTCCTACATCGGTGTTAAAGACGCCAGTGGATTCAATAACCAAATCAATGCCCCATTCCTTCCATGGGAGATTTAGAGGGTTCCTATCAGAAAAACACTTGATGCTTTTCCCATTGATAATGAACGTGTCATCGGTATAACCAATTTCAGCATCCTTGATTTGACCAAGAATCGAGTCATACTTGAGCAAATGAGCATTGGTCTTCGGGTCTGAGGTGACATTGATTCCAACGACCTCAATACCCGTATTTGAACCTCGACTTAACCAGCAACGCATAAAGTTGCGTCCGATTCGACCGAATCCATTGATCGCAACTCGCAAAGTCATAACAAAAGCCAAAAAATCTAATAAGACCGCGATCATACAGAAATACGTAATCGACCCTTTACGAAATGCCCTAAAAACGAGGAAATTAAGCCGAAAAATCAGATTCCAACCGAGACCAAAAGTTCCAATTCACCATCTAAAACAAAATACTGGCTTATGTTTCGGTGGACGAGGACCTGACATTGGCTAAAAGTCTGAACCGGCTAAGACCTATCCACTTCATTGGGATTGGAGGAATTGGCATGTCAGCACTAGCGCTCATCTTCGAGAACAAAGGCCATCAGATCTCAGGCTCTGATACAAGAAAAAACAAAAATATTCAAAAACTTTTGGATAAAGGTGTAACCATCTACAACAGCCAAATTGCAAGCAATATCAAATGCGTACTCAAAGAGGCTCGGTTGCCTCCACTCATTGTCATAAGCACAGCTATTCCCAAAAACAATGCTGAGTTGCAAGCCGCAATTCAAGAAAAGTTAGAGATTTGGCATCGATCCGATCTTCTAGCAAGCCTGATGGAAGAGCAATCTTCAATAGCAGTTGCTGGCAGCCATGGAAAAACCACGACCAGCTCATTGATAGCTACATTGCTTGCAGTGGCCAAGAAAGACCCCACAGCCGTCATAGGCGGGGTAGTCCCATATTGGGGAACCAATGGGCACGCTGGCGAAGGGAAACTGTTGGTTGCAGAAGCAGATGAATCTGACGGATCATTAACTAAATTAAATGCAGAATTAGGAGTTTTAACAAATATCGAACTTGATCACACAGATCACTATGAAAACATCAGTGAGATAATCAAAATAATGAAAAAATTTAGCAAACAATGCAAACAATTAATTTCGAATTATGACTGTCCTGTAGTTAGAGAAAACTTCAAAGATTCTATTTTCTATTCAACAGAAACACATATCGGCGTCTCATATGCAGCATTACCAGTTAAACTCGAAGGAGATAAAACAATGGCGGAGATTTATGAAAACAATAAATCACTTGGAAAAATAACTATACCAATACCTGGCAAACACAATTTAAACAACATGATTGCCGCAATAGCAGCTTGCAGAATCGAAGGTCTTTCTTTTGAAGAGATCAAGAAAGGGCTTGAATATATTCAAACTCCAAAAAGACGTTTTGACTTTCAAGGTGTTTGGCAAGAAAGACTAATTTATGATGATTATGCTCACCATCCTAGTGAAGTGAAAGCAACAATCGAAATTGGTAGATTGATGTTAAACAGTTCAACAACTCCTCTTCCTGGTCGACCTGAAAGAATATTGATAGTTTTTCAACCACATCGATATACAAGAACTCAAGAATTTCTTGAAAGATTCGCAAAAGAACTTGGCAAAGCCGATTCAATAATTTTAGCCCCTATTTTTGCCGCAGGAGAAAATCCTATTGAAGGTTTAACTAGTCATAGCTTAGAAAAAGAAATAAAAATATTATACCCTAATCTTCCAATATTTACCGCAAACACTCTTAACGAGACTAGTCTTCTTGTCAAGAAACATAGTTTAAAAAATGACCTTATAATCAGTATGGGAGCAGGCAACATTAATACACTATGGGAACTTCTTTGCAAAGAGAAACAATCAACTTATTGGAACTCAAAACTAGCTGCCTAAACCCAAAAAAAGATGAGAATTCAAAATTATGTCTCTCTTGCAAATTTCACTACATGGAGAGTAGGTGGACCAGCGGATTGGTTGGCTGAGCCAAACTCACTGGAGGAAACACAAAATCTTATTAATTGGTCAAAGCAAAAAAATATTCCATGCGAAATTTTAGGGGCAGGATCAAATTTATTGATAAGTGATTCAGGGGTCAAAGGACTAATTATTTGTATGCGCAAACTAAACGGAAGCAAATTCGATCCTTCTTCAGGATTAGTACAAGCATGGGGAGGTGAACCACTTCCTACTCTTGCAAGGCTTGCAGCCAAACAAGGATTCCATGGACTTGAATGGGCAATCGGTATTCCAGGGACAATTGGTGGAGCAATAGTCATGAATGCTGGAGCCCAATCCAATTGCATAGCAAATTGGCTTGAATCTGTTCAATTATTAGATCTTGATAGCAATAAATTATTTGTGTTGAAAAAAAAAGAGTTAAACTTTGGTTATCGACAAAGTCGATTACAAGAAAAGCAATTTGTAGTAATTTCAGCTCGATTCAAACTCGAAGCAGGCCATAATATAAAAAATTTAACAGAAAAAACAAATAAAAATCTCAACCACCGTCTCCAAACTCAGCCATATCACCTACCAAGTTGTGGAAGTGTATTTCGAAATCCAGACCCACTGAAAGCAGGAACACTTATTGAAGAACTCGGTTTAAAAGGAGTAAAAATAGGTGGGGCAGAAATTTCGACAACTCATGCAAATTTCATAATTAATAACGGAAACGCAACAGCTAAAGATCTAAAAGAACTAATTGCACTAATTCAAAAAAGAGTTAAGGAAAAACATGGATTTATGCTTCATCCAGAGGTAAAGGAACTCGGTTTTAGGTCTAAGCCTTAGTCTTCCCCTAAGAACTTTCAGAACATGGCAGGATTCGGACTTCCCAATTTCGGTCAACTCACCGAAGCCTTTCGTAAAGCACAACAAATTCAACAAGATGCACAAAAACTCCAAGAAGAGCTCGAAGCTATGGAAATAGAAGGTCGAAATGCAGATGGGAGAGCCAAAATCTGGCTTTCAGGAAATCAAAAGCCTATAGCAGTTCAACTTGAACCATCGCTCCTTTCGGAAGGCAGTGAAATTAGTGAACAAGCAACTCTTGAAGCACTTGAAGATGCCTATGAAAAATCAACTACAACAATGAAAGAAAAAATGGAAGAATTAACAGGTGGACTAAATCTTAATTTACCTGGATTTGGGACTTCAGACTGATGATTTCTTGAAGATGACTTCTATAAATTGGATATCTTTCCAACTTTCTATTAACAACACAACCAGGTTCATTTAAGTGTAAACAGTCTCTAAATCGACACCTATCCTTAGATAATTGACTACGAAGTTCAGGAAATAAACAAGCTAAATCAATCGGATTTACATCATATTCAGGTCTATTAAAACCAGGCGTATCAGCCAAACGCGACCCATTAGAAATAGTAAAAAGCTCTACATTGCGAGTGGTATGACGACCGCGTTGCAAACGACCGGATAAAGAGCCAACTTTTAATGAAGAATTGGGAAGCAAAAAGTTAAGTAAACTTGTCTTTCCTACACCAGATGGACCACAAAGAACAGTTAATTTCGCAGTGTGCAAATAATCCTTTAGTTTATTTAACCCTTCGCCTGTTTTTACTGAAATGCCTATTGGTAAGTATCCCCAATCTTGAAAACGAAGTAACTGATTATGTAGATATTCCCTGGAGACCAAATCTATCTTAGAAATGACCAAACGCACATCAAGATTTAATTGCTCTGCAGCCAAGAGAAATCGCGTTGTTTGATCTAAATCAAATTTCGGATTACTTAGAGAAATTACAACCAAAATATTACTAACATTAGCTACAGCAGGCCGATGTAAAAAATTTTTACGTGGCTCAACTTTTGCAACAACTGCTGTTTTAGCTTTCCAATCAATTGCTTCAACCCAAACAAAATCTCCAACATTTACAAATGTACCTCGATGATTTAATCGATTACGACTAGTACAAAGCAAACAAAAATTCTTTTTCAGATTAACCTGATTTGGCAAGCTAAGGTTAATTAGAGTCGCATGATCGATTTCAACCTGTACAAAATTTGCCTTTGAAGAAACAACGATTCCTGGAATAAAATCAGATTTAGGTTCCACCTGAAGCCACCAACAAACTCAGCCAAGAAGTCTGCTTAATAAGAATTTCAACATCATATCCAGCTTCTTTTAAACCTGAAATTACCATTCTCTCAGGTTCCCCCCGATCCAAATCAACTTTCAAAGACTTACCAATAGGTAATGCCTCTAAAGCCAAACGACATCGAACAAAATTTATTGGACAAGGAGTGCCTCGCAAATCAAGTTCTTCATATTTTAATGGAGAAGATTTCATTCTAATTTACCAAATAACCGAGAAAATAATCCACTCTTATGGTGATGATTCTGAGTACCTTTAGCAGAATAATACTTAGCCAGTTGCTCTAGTAAAAGTCTTTCTTCTTCAGAAAAACGTGTTGGAAGCTTTACATTTATCGTAATCCTTTGATTCCCCCTTGCCACCGGATTACCCAATTTTGGTATTCCCTTGTTTTCTAAAATAAGCACCTCATTAGGTTGAGTACCAAGAGGAATATCTAATTTTTCAGGACCATCAACTGTTTCTACTTCAATCGTATCTCCTAGAATTGCCTGCAAATAACTCACTTTCACTTCGGACAAAATCGTTAGTCCATCTCTATGTAGCTTGGAATGTTTTTTCACTTTCAAAAAAACATATAAATCACCGGATGGAGCACCTCTTAATCCAGCATTGCCTTCCCCGGCTATTCGTAAACGAGTACCACTATCAACACCTGCAGGAATATTAATTCGTAATTTTTTACGAACTTGCTTAACACCCTGGCCACCGCAACTACCACAAGGATCTGTTATGACCTGCCCACCCCCCCTACAAGAAGGACATTCCGCAACTTGAGTAAAACTGCCAAAAGGTGTTCTAGTGGCTCTCCTTACTTGACCAACTCCTCCACAAGTAGAGCAATTTGTTGGCCCACTTCCAGCCTTGGCGCCACTTCCAAGACACGTATCACAAGTTTCCAAATGAGGAATCTTTATTTCGCGTTCTTGTCCAAAAACCGCCTGAAGAAATTCAATAGTTAAGTCATAACGAAGATCATCACCCTGTTGTGGTCCACTACGTTGAGTACGACCACCTTGGGCAGAACCACCAAATCCACTAAAAAAAGTCTCAAATAAATCTGCAAATCCACCCATATCTCCCATATCTGGCATACCACCACCGCCAAGTCCTGCCTCCCCAAATTGATCGTATCGAGCACGAGTTTGTGGATCACCTAAGACTTCATAGGCTCTGCCAATTTCCTTGAATCTCTCTTCAGAACCTGGTTCTTTATTAATGTCTGGATGGTACTGACGTGCCAAACGTCTATATGCACGCTTCAGGGTATCTCCATCAGCATTTCTGCTAACTCCTAAAAGCTCGTAATAATCAGCCATTTGCAACGAAACACTTGGTAAACCTAGAGAAGATCAACATAATTAATCGATTTCTTGTGATAGCTGAACATCAGAATTAGCAGAGTCTGAGTTTTTTGCCTCTTCCTCCGATTGATCCCCTGAATCACTAGTCGATTGAGGACCAGGACCCATTGAAACCTTTACCAAAGCATGGCGTAGGACGCGACCATTTAAGTGATAACCACGCTGCAGCTCTTCTGTGATGGAATCTTCTGGTTGCAACTCACTAGGCTCCCTCAAAACTGCCTCATGAAGATTAGGGTCAAATGTCTGGCCAACCACTCTCATTGGAGCTACTCCTAATTGCTTTAGAACATCTACAAACTGCTTATACAAGCCCTGATAGCTTCTATGAATAGCCTGAGCTTCTTCTCCTTGAGGATCAAGCTGTTGCCTCGCGCGCTCAAAGTTATCTATGACAGGCAAAATTTCACTCAAAGTGCTGCAAGTTAGCTGTAAGCGCAAATCATCTTGATCGCGACTTTGTCTCTTACGGAAATTGTCAAAATCCGCTGCTATACGCATATATTGGCTTTTCAATGTTTCATGCTCTTCTCGCAAGGCTGAATGCTCTTGTTCCAGTTGAAGCAAACGAGCTTCATTATCAATAGGTGAAGCGGGATCTATAGAAGCATTAATCTCCTCAGCCGAAGAATCCTCCAACACAACAGAATCCTTGGCTTCAACGCCCTCAGAGCCCTCAACCACCGAATTTTGAGCTGGATTAGGAATGTCTTCACTCATGCTGAGCGATCAAAGATTCATGTTTAAACATCTTGAAGCGCAAAGGGCCCCTCAGACAAGCGGCGGAAGCCCGCACCTTGATCAAACCTTTTTATTCGAAAAAAACCTCCATAACAAAAACAAATAGCAAATAGAAATTTATTAGAAAAAATCACCTGATCACAAATCCATCTTCATACCAACAGTTTCATCACCAAGAGATCGCGCAATCCCTTTCCCAGCCAACCATCCACTTGTCCAGCAATGCTGAAAATTAAATCCTCCTGTAACTCCATCTACATTCAAAAGTTCCCCTACCAAAAAAAGACCTTTAACCAAACGACTTTCCATAGTTGCAAAGTGAATCTCAGATAAGGCAACACCTCCAGCACAAACAAATTCCTCCCCAAACGGTCCTTTACCAGCGATAGGATAAGTGCTAGAAACTAAAGCATTTGATAAAAGATAAATCATCTTCGACGAACATTCTGCCCAACGGATAGTTGAATCACATTTTATTTGTTCTAAAATAGAAAGCCAAAGTCGCCTAGGTAAGTTCAGATAAGGTCTTTTCTTCGCAATCGAATATCTAGCGTATTTAGAACGAAAATCGATAAGTAAATTCTTTACTTGATTAATTTGAGGATCCCCTAGCCAATTTACAATAAGTTCTGAACGATAAAAGTTTGCCTTCAACTCTCGAGCAGCAAAAGCTGTCAACTTAAGTACAACTGGTCCACTGACTCCCCAATGGGTAATCAGAAGTTCTCCCTTATGTTGAAATATTTTGCCACTAATTTTGATCTTTATAAGAATATTGTCAACTGCTATTCCCGAACATTTTGTAATCCATGGAGCATCCAAATTCAAAGTAAATAAAGAAGGAAGTGGTTTTATCACTGTATGCCCAAAAGCAGAAGCGATTCTATAACCACTAGGATGACCCCCAGTACTTAATAAAATTTTTCGAGCATGACAAACCAAACCTTTTCGAGTATAAATTAGAAAATCATCAGCAGCTATTTGCTTCACTCTTGTAACCATTGTTTGATTATGTAAAACAATACCCGCCCTCTTTGAGGCTCTAACAAGGCATTGAATAATAGAGGAAGAGGAATTCTCTACAGGAAACATGCGGCCATCATCTTCAGCGATTAATTGCACTCCATGGTTATGAAACCAATCAACCGTTTCTATTGCAGAGAAACTATTAAAAGGTCCACACAATTCTTTCTCACCTCTTGGATAATTGAGAACCAAATCACTTGGATCCCAAGTCGCATTGGTTACATTGCATCGGCCTCCTCCACTAATTCTGACCTTCTCCAATGGCTTAACTGTTGATTCCAATATTAAAATCGATGACACACCTTCTTCTGCGGCACAAATAGCACCCATATAGCCAGAGGCGCCACCCCCAACAACTACCAAGTCAAATAGATGGTCTGAAGAAAAGTGCAACTCCGTTATTGCAATAACGTTTACCTGTAGGCCTAGGACCATCATTGAAGACATGTCCCTGGTGACCACCGCATCTTCGACAGTGATACTCAGTACGCGGCGCAATCAATTTAAAGTCTATTTTGGTGCCAATTGAATCTGGCAAATGTTCCCAAAAACTTGGCCAACCGGTACCACTATCAAATTTATTTAAAGATGAAAAAAGAGGCAAGTCACAGGCAGCGCAATGATAGACACCCTTTCGTTTCTCATCATTCAGAGAACTACTAAATGGACGCTCTGTAGATTCCTGTCGCAAAACGGCAAAAGCTTCTGAAGACAAGCGCTTTTTCCACTTGGATTCACTCAGTTCCCAATCGGAGTCTTCAGCAGAGGAGGCTGCAAACACTTCTAATGGCCTTAAGAATATAGAAAACATGCCTAATAAGAAACCTCCAAAAAAAGAGCGGCGATTCAAACGTAAAAAAGGAAGTGTCATATAAAACAAATAAATCTTCGTATGGACTCAAGTGAAAATAAACAAAACTTTAGGCAAAATGAATAGATGGATCTGGAATCGCAAACAAAAACTTTTGATGCCTATAGGTTCAGCGTCGCACCAATGCTTGACTGCACTGACAGGCACTTCAGAGTTCTAATGAGACAAATCACTCAAAGAGCTTTGTTGTATACAGAAATGGTAGTAGCGCAAGCACTATTTCACAACAAAAATCATAATAATCTTCTTCAATTTGACGATATCGAACATCCAATAGCCTTACAAATTGGTGGTGAAAACCCTGAGTTTCTTGTATACGCAGCTCGCCTAGGTGAGGAATGGGGATATGACGAAATCAACTTCAACGTCGGATGTCCAAGTGCAAAGGTTCAATCAGGTAATTTCGGAGCTTCTTTAATGGCAAGGCCTGACCAAGTTGCACGCTGTATAGAAGCAATGACCAATTCAACCAAACTACCAGTAACAATCAAACATCGTTTAGGAATAGATGATCTTGATAGTGATGAATTGCTTAGAAAATTTGTAGACAAAATTTCAAATGCTGGAGCCAAACGTTTCACAATCCATGCACGTAAAGCCTTTTTAAAAGGGCTTGATCCCAAACAAAATAGAACTGTTCCTCCGCTTCAATATGAGCGTGTAGCCCATTTAAAAGAATTGAGACCTGATCTAATTATTGAAGTTAATGGTGGCCTTGAAACCATAGAAGATTGCTTAAAAGCATTAGATAAATTCGATGGTGCAATGGTCGGAAGAGCGGCATATGAACATCCAATGAGATGGGGAAGAATTGATGAAATAATTTTTAAAGAACCCCAAAAAATAATCAAACAATCACAAATAATAAGACAACTCTTACCTTACGCAGAAAAACATCTTTCAAATAATGGTCGAATTTGGGATATATGTAGACATTTAATAAAAATTGTAGAAAATGTTCCAGGAGCTAGCAAGTGGAGAAGAAATCTCACACTCGAATCGCAAAATAAATTTGCAAACCTAAAAGTAATGGAAATTGCAGCGCTTCAACTAGAAGAAGCAGGTCTTTAAACAGCCTTATCCCTCAGCACCACCATAGTCAGTAGAAACATCATCATTCGAGAAATCACCACTTTCTGGAGCAGTTCCTCTACGTCGTCTACTACGACCCTCATCAAAAGCTGAATTATCTGGAGACGATCCTCCTCCATAACTACGGTCTTCCCAGCCCCGAGCACCTGAACTTCTTTCTTGTTG
>QCGA01000015.1 GCA_003280095.1 Prochlorococcus sp. AG-363-O16 | reverse complement strand
TGGTGTTGCCACAATCGCCATCCTTCACTTGGTTTTCTCCATGGTTTATGGAGGTGGTGCACTATTACATGCTGTTCTTTTTGAGGAGAACGTTGAGGACAGTGAGGTTCTTCAAGCCAAAAAGTTCAAATTGGAATGGAAGAACCCCGACAATCAAACCTTCATTCTTGGTCACCATCTGATCTTTTTTGGAGTCGCTTGTGTCTGGTTCGTTGAATGGGCACGAATTCATGGAATTTATGATCCAGCCATTGGTGCGATACGTCAGGTGAATTACAACCTTGATCTGACAATGATCTGGCACAGGCAGTTTGATTTCCTCAGCATTGATAGCCTCGAGGATGTCATGGGTGGCCATGCCTTCTTAGCCTTCGCAGAGATTACAGGAGGAGCTTTTCACATAATTGCTGGCTCCACTCCCTGGGAAGATAAAAGGCTTGGTGAATACAGCAAATTTAAAGGCGCTGAATTGCTTTCTGCCGAGGCAGTTCTTTCATGGTCCTTGGCTGGAATTGGCTGGATGGCTATCGTTGCTGCTTTCTGGTGCGCAACAAATACCACGGTTTATCCAGAAGCCTGGTATGGCGAACCTTTGCAGCTTAAGTTTGCTGTTTCTCCTTACTGGGTAGATACAGGTGATCTTTCTGATGGTGTTGCTTTCTTTGGTCATTCGACACGAGCAGCCCTTTCTAATGTCCACTATTACCTTGGGTTCTTTTTCCTTCAGGGTCACTTCTGGCATGCTTTGCGTGCTACAGGATTTGATTTCAGTAAAGTCCGTAGTGCACTTGGAAATGATCAGAACGCAACCATAACTCTTAAAGACTGAATCTTCCTTCAGATTCTTTTTTAAGCAAAAAAGCCTCGTCAAAAAGACGAGGCTTTTTATTTCGAAATTTTGCTTTGATTAATTAATCTAATATCTGAGGTTTGACGATAGATTATCTCAGCGCCCCTCGGAACTCAGTCATACCAACGCTTTTGAAGGACTAAAAGTCTTCATTCTCACTTTTTCTGTAACTATTAGATGTTAAATGAATGCCAAGTCCATTCTGCTGCAGGCGATTATAAAAATAAATCTTTTAGTAGTTTTAATTTTGCCCATTTTGCTTGTAGAACCAATAAAATACTGTAATCCGTTGCTGGGAAAGGATTCTTAGATCCTTATCTGTTGTTTTAGTTCTTTGAAATTAGAAAAAAATGTGGCTTTCGGAAGGTAAAACCCTTGTGCCGCAGACCTTTACGGATGCTGAACCGCCTTGCAATGCGGGACTCAGTTGAGTGTAGGGTGCGTGGCGTATTGCTGTCTTGCACTCTTAAATCATGCAGACCTATGGAAATCCAAACGTCACCTATGGGTGGTGGGTTGGTAATTCTGTAGTGACCAACAGAGCAGGCCGATTTATTGGCTCGCATGTTGGGCATACAGGAATCATTTGCTTCGCTACAGGTGCAAGCTGCCTTTGGGAGCTTGCACGTTTTGACTCCTCGGTGCCAATGGGGCATCAGAGTTCAATATATCTTTCCCATTTGGCATCTCTAGGTATTGGATTTGACGAAGCGGGGGTCTGGACTGGAGCTGGAGTTGCGACTATCGCAATTTTTCACCTGATCTTTTCCGCGGTTTATGGAGGTGCTGCACTGCTTCACTCTCTATTTTTTGACGCTGACCTAACTGGTGGACCAATTGGTCGGGTTGACAGGTTCAAATTGGAATGGGATAACCCCGACAATATGACCTTCATCCTTGGTCATCATCTGCTCTTCTTGGGTGTTGCCAATATCTGGTTCGTTGAATGGGCAAGGGTTCATGGGATATATGACCCTGCTATTGATGCTGTCCGTACTGTTTTTCCAGGATACGGTGACTTTTCAACAGTATTTAGCCACCAGTTCGATTTCCTCACTATCGACAGTCTTGAGGATGTCATGAGTGGACACGCTTTCTTGGCCTTCTTACAGATCACTGGAGGTGCTTTTCACATAACAACAGGATCAACTACACCTTTCGAGAGAAAGCGACTTGGGGAGTATGACCAATTCAAAGGAGCAGGTCTGCTTTCTGCAGAGGCTGTTCTTTCATGGTCACTTGCAGGTTTGTTTGTTATGGGCGTTGTTGCAGCATTTTGGGCGGCAACTAATACCACTGTGTATCCGGAAGCTTGGTATGGAGAGCCTTTGCAACTTAAGTTCGGTATCTCCCCATATTGGGCGGACACTGGAGACGTATCTGATTGCAAATACTTCTTTGGTCACACAACACGCGCTGCCTTAGTTAATGTTCAATACTATTTTGCATTTTTCTGCCTTCAAGGTCATCTTTGGCATGCTTTGCGTGCAATGGGTTTTGACTTCAGGAGAGTAACAAATGCAGTAGGTAGCATTAGTGGTGTCTAAATTGGATTTCAATTTTGCTTTCAACTTAAGCAATTTATGCTAAGTAAAAACCTCGTCAATAGACGAGGTTTTTTTTTCTTAAAAATCCTTTTCTAGCTATTTATATTGGTTATTGTTGGCTTACGGAAGCCTTTTTTATTTTGAAGGAACTTTCAAAATATCAACTTATAGCTGAATCATCGGGATGGGTTGCATTTGTCCTCAATATTTTTCCGGGAATAGGTACAGGTTATATTTATCAGCGTAGATGGAAAGCTTATTGGATCACTGGATCACTATCATTGCTTTGGATATATATCGGAATTTTTGTTGATTTAGGTATAGACCCATCAGACCCTATGCCCAGCAGAACAGATCAGTGGGGATTCTATGGAATTTTGGTGATTGCCTTTATTAGTGCATTAGAAGCAGCTTTAACAGTTAAGAAAGCAAGAAGAGAAATAGATGACATGCCATTTAAAACATAGACATTTAAAATAATAAAAATTACAAATAAGAACTTTCTATTATGAGTGACAATGATTTGAACATTTAATATTCTATCAGAACTTAATTGTTATAGTAAAATTCTTGTTGAATCTAAGAAATGAAGATCTTTTTGATAACCCTTGTCTTGCTTTTGTTTTTCCCTTTGAATGTTCTTGCTTATTCTCAGGAGGAGTTCGATGTTAACTTTAATGAGTGGAATGAAAAGAGGGAGCTAGCTAGTCGCCTTCTTTTAGATGCGGAAGAGTCTTTTAAAATGGGTGATGAATTAAATGGTTGTGTTTCTCAGCACAAAGCAAGTCAATATGGGATTGAAGCTACTCAAGCATTGATTAGGGCTATGAAGCTTAGTCGAACCGAAAATGGATTGGAGGATCTTCAAATTGGCCTAAATAAGTGGAGAGAGCTTGGTGAGAGTTGTTAAGTGAAAAAAATCCTGCTAATTTATATTTCTTGTTTTACTATTTTTGTTTCGACAGATCCTGTTATGTCATTAGAGAATAGAAACTCACTTTCACCATGTTTGGTTAATTCAAACTGTACATTTGTGGAATGGAAATTTTCTGATATAGATAAAAAATTTCTAAATTTAATCGAAATTGCAAAACATTTACCAAGGACAGTTGTTATTGAAGAAGAAATTGACTATTGGCATGGGGTATCTCGAAGTTTAGTATTTAGATTTCCAGATGATCTTGAAATATTGAAATTGTCAAATAGGAATGTCATTCAAGTTCGATCAGCATCGCGAATTGGAGTTTCAGATTTAGGTGTTAATAGAAATAGAGTTAATTTGCTTTATGAAAGGTTGATGAAAATTTAACACTTAACGTTCTTTCTTGTTAAGTATTTATCTATTTATAATCTGAACTATTCTCCTCATCTTTGCTTATCCCTACCCATTTCAATTCTCTCCTCGTATTTATCCTAGCTACAACATCTGAGGGGATTTTCATTAGATCTTCCTGTGGAATAGCAGTTTGAATCATTCTAATGAAGGATGAAAGAGATTTTCCTTTTAACGAAGCTCCCTTTTCTTTATACAAATTCTCTTCCTGCTCTGTTTTCCAATCGATAGTAGAGTTAAAATTAATTGCTTTGATATGCCAAACACGATTGATCTCTTTCCATATTGGTTGATATTTAAAAAGTGAATCTTGTATGATTTTTCTATACTCTACTTCCTCCTGATTTAATTCTAATTCTATAAATTTATTTTCTTGAATCTGTTTTTTTAATAATAAATTATTACAGGTTAAACAACCTAGAAACCAACCCTCAATTATAATTAATTTTGGTTTTGTAAGCTTCCATCCAGATCGGTTACCTAGGCCTCCTCTTAAGAATTTTTCGAATATTGGGGCATTCAAGCTCCCATTTTTTTTCCAAATGTCGATAGTTTTAATAAGAAGATCAATAGAATGACTACCTGGTATTCCTCTTGGTACATTCCATGGGTTACCAGACATGGCTATATCTAGCTCATTTGCTGGCAGATAAAAATCATCAAGTGAGATTACAGATACAGGCCATCCAAGTTCGTTTGCTGCAGCTTCTATCCATCTACCAAGGCTAGTTTTTCCGCTTCCAGGAAGACCTGATATCCCAATTATGCTTCTTTCTCTCTCATTTGATAAATGACGTTCGATGTCAGTAAGTAATGGTAAACCCAATCCCCAAAACCAGTCTGATTTGGTTCCTTTTGTCCATGAATCTCTGGAAATATAGTTATCAGTATTATAAATCCAGTGATTTAGCCATTCTGAGGGGTCTTCCCAACCTAGGTCTAAAAGTAATCTCTCAAAATATTTTATTGGATAGAGGATTTCAGGATTTAATGGGTGTGACCAGGGTGAGGATTTACTGAGATTAAAGTAAAAATTTTTAGTGGATTTAATATTCATAACTTTAGGTATTTTTCAGGTTTATTCAGACAATCTTTAATGGCTATTGCCCAACCCATGGCATGTGGGGCTGGGGCTAGATGGAAATCTTTTTCTTCTATTCCTTTAGCAAGTTCAGGATGTGGACCTTTCTGACCAGGAACTACTATTGAGATATCAGCCACTTCTAGTAAGGGTAGGTCATTTAGCGAGTCTCCTAGAGCAATAATCTTAACTGCAGGAATTGTACATTAGTGTTGGTCAAGATAGAATAAAGAAATTTGGATTAGATTCTGCAATAAATAATCTCCCATATGATCGTCATTATGAAGAGCTGGCAGTTCAAAGATTCTCAAGTTTAATCAAACCTTCTGTAGATCAGTTTATTTCTAATCCGATAACAAAACACTTGCCAGCATGGTCAAGAGTTATTTCCATCGAACCTAGCCTTCAAGATCAATTATCTGAAGCTGGAACTATTTGTTGAAAATTCAGCTTTATGTAACAAATAAAATCAAAAATAAAGTCTTTTATTACCAATTTAAATCAATAAAATAAACTTTCAATTTAATTATTATTATTTAGGATTTAAGTATCAGCATGAAATTATTGGCTGGCATGTTAATAATTTCGATTTTCTTAAATTTATTTTGGTAGGCTATCTCATTGATTTTTTCAATATCGCGAATTCCCCAATGCTTGTTCCTTGATCTCAAATGTTCTTCAAAAATTGCATTGCTTGGACTTGTGTGATTATTTTTGTGTTTAAATGGACCATAAATAATTAGTGGTTGACCTGATTTAAGAAGAATACTCGATTCAGCGATTAGTGCTTTTGAACATTCCCAGTTAGATACATGTAGCATGTTTATGCACACTATAGCTATGAGGTTAGAAACAACTAAATTAGGTAAATTCCATGGACGAATTTCAACATCTAGATTAAGAGGGGCATTCATTTTCCTCGTTAATCCTTGATGAGAAATCCACGAGTCAATGCTTTTTCTATTAATTGGATCAGGTTCACTAGCTTGCCAATTGAGAAGAGGAAATCTTTTTTGAAAGGTAACTGCATGCTGACCACTCCCACTAGCGACTTCAAGAACGATCCCTTTTTTAGGAAGATTATCTTGCAGTACTTCTGCAATGGGATCAGAGTTTCTAGAAGTAGCTTCAAAAAAAAGGCGATGTTCCATTTTAGTTACTTTTGACAATTGAAACTAAGACATTCAAGGTTTGATTCGATTGTCACCTAATAGGTATATTTGCCTCATGGAGAGACTTATGGCATCTAAAGACTATTTTTATTTGGTATTTATACTCAGGATTGAATTTGCTTGGTTCCCCCTAAGAACTATTGCCTAGGTACTTTATATCAAGTAACCAATGCTTCATATTCCATACAATTGATGCTAAATAAGAAATCTGCTTAAAAGGAAAAGCAAGTGACAGTAACTAAGGAAACCACTACCTCTGCTGAAGAGAGAGATTCAATAGATTCATATTTTGAATGCATCACTGCCTGTTCTCTTGGTGATGATGGGGTTGAATGTGTTACTCGATGCCTAGAAGTTCATTTGAAGGACGATGAGGCTTAATTCTGTCTAGAAATCTGAATGGAGCTTTCTCTACCTTCTTTAAAGTTTGGCAATAAATAGGTATTTATATCCATATAAGGTTAAGTCAACAGAATTAAACAGTCAAACTAAGTAAAATTACTAGGACTAGTATGTGTATGGCTACAAGTTCAGGGGATGGGAATTTCCTACAGCTTTAAAATCATTTCAATAGAATAACTAAAATCTCTGGCGGTTAATTTTTTAACTTCTCTTGTCGTCTGTTGTAACCTTGAAGTATATTAATGATTCTTAGGCTTGTTACTAATGTCTCTTTTGGCTACGACCGGACCTTTTGGTATCTCATTCACTCTTGATCAGCTAGTGGTAGTTAATCTTGCAGCTATATTAGTTGCAACGTCTTTTAATGCGCCTCAGAAGGTTATTAAATGGGGCGGTCTTGTGGTTGCAGTCGTCACAACAACCTGCGCATTATGGTGTTCTCATCATGGTAGTTGATGTTCATCTTTCTTTGATTATTGATTCTGGGAAATGAAAACTTCCCAGAATTAGCTATTTTTTTGATTGTTAATCAATATTCATCTCAATCGTTTCGATGAATATATATTTATTTAGTCTTTTTAAACTTTGCTGATTGTGAGTTAAAAAGATGAAAAAATAATTGACAAAACCCTGAATAATTCAACAAAAATAATGATACCTAAAACATTTAGTATGTACTTCGTATTTGTAATTTTTTTAAGAATAGTATTTCTTTCTGAAAAACTCATATCGTTTTGATTTTTACTATTTGTTTCTAGAGAACTGTTATTTTGTACTACGATTTCTTTATTTCTAATTCCTATTTTAGGAGTATCTTGAGTTGCAATAGGTTTATCAGGTGATTTAATTTGAATTCTTTCTCTGGATTGCTCCTTCGTTTCTATTGCCGCCTCTGCTTCCATTCTTTCCACTTTGATTTTTAATTCTTCTGTAAATTTGTCATCAATTTCTTTCATGTCATCTTCCGCATTATCATTCTTCAATGCTTCAGAACAGGCATTAGCTAATTGGGTATTTCCTTTTTTTTTCCAATCGAGCATTGCTTCTCGTAAAAGCTCTTTGTCACCCTTGGTGGAATCAAGTTCCTCTTGCGGTGATGAAGATTTTTCTGCAGAGAAGGTCATTTCTTGAGAGAAGGGCTCTTCCATGTGCTTAAGCTATGTCGGTTTTTAGATTATGTAAAAAGATTGTTAACGCTTTTTGAGAAATCTAAGCAAGCATCAAGTTTGTGTTGCGCTTTCTTGAAAGGATTATCTTAGCGCTTCTCCCATGTTCAGTCATAAAGTGCTTTTGGCAGTACAATGGCAATTGTTTAAAATCATTGTTCAATGGCAACGGCAAAGGAAAAGAAAGAAGAGGCTAAGGCTTACCTGAAGAAATTAAGAGCTGATTTACGTGTCATGCATCTTGGAGTTACAGAAGAGCTAACGCTTCCGGACCCAGCAGAGGTTCGGAAGGTTATGACTCAAATGGAACAGTTGCTAGAGGTGATTGAACCAAGATCATCTAGAAAAACTAAAAAATAACCAAAGATCTCTAATTGTGAGTAGGAAATATTAACGGATTTGTAATCAACAATATATTTTAAATACCTAATAGGCATTAGCTATTAGGACTTTGGACAAAAGATTATTTAGCTTATGTTGGCTTTTATTGGCTAATTTAAAACAAATTTATTTTAGGACAACTTGATCGATTTAACTTTCGTTTGCTCTGCTTCTAAAGCTTCTGCACAGGCCTCGGCTAAACGACCATTCCCTTTGGCCTTCCATGCAAGCATTGCTTCTTGAAGACGAATTTTTCGTTCGTAGTCCATTGGCAAGTCAGACGTTAAAACTACTGATTTTGGTGCAATGGTTGTCTAACGCAATTCAGAACCTTTGGCTAGACGTTAGTGGAGCTTTATTAAGAGCCCATAGACCATCTTTCGCAAGGAAGTAGTTTTTTCGTCATTTCTCATATAAAAAGGTGAATCATAGAAGTGTTTTACAGTTAATAACTTATTAGAAGAATTCTACTTCTAATAAGTTTCTAGGTAGATCAATTGAGTTCAAACGCCAATGTATCAAACCATCTCTCTTCCAAACAAATTTTATTTTATCGTTTTTAGCTGTTAGCTCTTTTGTTAAGACAAATTCATTTATTCCTGAATAATTAGTGTGTAATAATTGTCTTTTAGATGTTGCTATTTTTGTTTCTTTATCTTTGGAATATTCTTTGGTAAATGTTAGATTTTGTGTTCGTCCAGTTTCTAGTAGAGCTTTTAGTCCAGATGGACTAACTGTAGTATCAACAATTTTGTTTATTAGTGGATTCATAAATAAAATACCAATTTTTAAAATTGACTTGTCAGAAACTTTTTCTTCAGCTTTGAGGGTCAAAGCAACTTTAATCTGACTTTTAATACTTTCTCTTAATGAGAGATAATTAATAAATTTGTTTGTCTCTATATAATCCAGATTCTCTAATGATGACTTAAACCTTAAAATTGACAAATAAGGTGTAATATAAAAATAAATACCAAGAATCAAACTCGATAATAAGGCTACCGATTGTTTTGATTTGATTAACTTAGTTAAATTCATTTACTTAAATTGTTATTGATTACTGATTTTGAATTGCTGCAATTACGCAATTCTTTCCATTCTTCTAGATTCTCTTCTATATTTGAGAATTGCTTATCAGATTCATTCTCAACTTTTGTTTTTATCAAGGCTTCGTATGCCGCTATACCAAATTTGCTTGCTAACCTTTGATTTATACAGGCTTTGTAATTTAGTCCGGCTTTACCGTCTAGATCTGATTTCTTTAAGTATTCCTGAGCAAGTTCACTTTTTTCGCGCCATTCGAGAATATTGCTTGTGTATGAGTTTTCATTTGTTGTTGCCCAAGCTGAACCACAGTCGATCATGATCATAATTAGAAGGATCACTGGAGCTACAAAGCATTTAATCATCAAGCTCCCAACTTAAAATGCCTATCCAATGCTAGTAAACTTAGTGAAGACTTGACTTTTCCGATACATAGTCTTATTGATCTATAAGGATTCCCTTCCTTAATTCAGAAGATCAAGGCAAAGAATCGTTTTCTGCATTCAACTCATGATGACATATCAAATTATCCGTCGGTTCCTACTAGGACTCACAGCATTAGCTTTCATCTGCTTAATGGCAACACCTGTCAAGGCTGTCCTCCAAGAAGGGGAAGAAGTTCCAAATTATGTTCGTTCTGATATAACAGGTGGCGACTTTCATGGACAAGACTTACATAAGTCTTCAATTGCAGGAGCAGTAGCCAGGGATGCTGATTTCAGTAATGTTGATCTTCATGGAACAGTCTTGACACTTGCAGACCTCAAAGGAGCCAACCTTAATGGAATTAATCTCACGGATACCCTTGCTGATAGGGTGAATTTTCAAAAAACAGATCTAAGAAATTCAATTCTTGTAAATATGATTGCTTCGGGAAGTAGTTTCGCAGGAGCAACTATAGAGGGTGCAGACTTTACCTTTGCTGTTTTAGATAGTGATGATCAAACTAGGCTTTGTAAGGATGCTCAAGGTGTAAATCCAACAACAGGTATTTCTACGAGGGATAGTTTGGAATGCAGGGATGAAGGCACTGGTGTTTATAAACCACCAATCCCTGGATCTTGATGGTAATGCTATCTTATTTACTCTAAAAGTTTACCTTCAAAAGTAGTTATCTTTTCTGTTTTATTAATGTAGTCTCTTAGAAGCTGATTATCTATATTTTTAATGGATTTTTTACTTATATCTAATTCACCTATATTCGATAATTTAATATAGTAATTCAATCTCTCTGATTCTTCTCTTTTGGGGTAGTCTTTCCTTTGATGTGCACCCCTACTTTCTTTTCGTTCGAGAGCTGAAAGTAATGTTGCTTCAGCTGAGATTGTTTCTGCTTCTAGGTTTAAAGCTATTATAAGATCTTCATAATTCCCAGAATCTATTTGAACATTTAACTTTTCAATCCTTATCTTTATATCTCGAAGCTTTTCTAAGCCTAATTTGAGACTTTGATCGTTTCTAATTACTCCACAATGTCTCCACATTAGATCACCTAATTCATTCGTTAAATCTAAACCATTATCTTTGCCAGATTTGATCCTAGAATTGATTCTTCCATGGGCAGAATTAATCACGTTTTTGTTGGGATCTTGATATTTAATGTTTTTCGCATGTTTGGCAGCGAACTTACCTGCGCGCTTCCCAAATATTAGAATTTCAGCTAGAGAGTTTCCACCTAGACGATTTGCTCCGTGTAAGCCACCAACTACTTCTCCTGCTGCATATAGTCCTTCAATACCAGTGAAATGTTCTTCAGGTGAAACAACTAAACCTCCCATAGAATAATGAGCAGTTGGTGCAACTTCCATTGGCTTCTCAGATATATCTAGCATTTGAAATTCAACAAATTGTCGATGAATACTTGGAATCTTTTCAAGAATAAATGCCTTATCCTTGTGACTTATATCAAGATAGACACCACCTCTTTCAGTTCCTCTACCTTCGATTATTTCGGTATAATTAGCTATTGTCACCCGATCTCTAGTTGATAATTCCATTCGCTTACTATCATATTTTTTCATAAACCTTTCTCCTTTACTATTTCTAAGTATTCCTCCCTCTCCTCTAACCGCTTCTGTGACTAATGTACCTGCAATGTCATCAGGAAAAATCATTCCAGTCGGATGAAACTGAACCATTTCCATATTTATTAGGCTACAGCCAGCTTTAAGACCAAGATAGAAACCATCTCCGTTATTTTCATGCCTTCTTGAAGAACTTCTTTTCCAAATGCGTGTATGGCCACCAGTTGCAAGAATAACAGATTTTGCTATATGAGCAGTTCTTTCTCCACTTTTTATGTTCAATGACATTGCACCAAAGCATTTGCTATCCTTTGTCAATAAATCTGTTACGTATTCATAGTCATTTATAGGTATAGAGAGCTCTTGAGATCTTTTTAGCAAAGCTTTGATTATTGACTTTCCTGTAAAATCTCCGGAATAACAAGTTCTCCTGTATGTATGAGCTCCGAAGAATCTTTGGTCAAAATCTCGATTATTTATTTTAGCAAGATTAGCTCCCCATTTATCTATCTCAATTACTATATTCATTGATTCCTTTGCCATTATTTCAATGGCCTTATGGTCACCTATTCCATAGCCTTCTATATAAGTATCAGCAAAATGTTGTTGCCAACAATCCTCCTTGTCTAAATTCCCGAATGCAGCATTTATTCCACCTGCAGCTAATACAGTATGAGAATCTTCTTTAGGTCTTTTCCCTAAGATTTTTACTGATACTCCTGACGTCTTAGCTTCTATCGCTGACCTTAGGCCAGCTCCACCACTTCCAATTACAAGAACATCGATATATTCAATGCTATGTTCACTGTATCTCATATGTAGTTCTGGGATTGGTAGTAACCTCTTTCTCTTATTATGAGATGTTTATGAGATTTAGCTAGTTCGGCTTGAAATCAGAACTTTGGATCTGAGTTTAGAAACCAAAAACACTTTAGCAAACAAATTGGATGCTAGGTTTATAATCTTATTAGAGTTCCCAGGAGTTTGGAAGTTTTTTACTTATTGGCTGGTGTAGCAATTCTAATTTTTTGGTCAATCTCAAGAATTAGGAGGATTAAACCAGGGAATTCTCGGCTTACTTCTTTTGTTGTAGACCGTGGTAGGATAGTAGAAGAAATATATGAGATTCCAGGTGGCCGCCGATTTAAGGTTAAACGACGAAGGTAGAATTTTAATGTTTTTTTGAATCATATATTTACGAATTTAAGAAAGATATAGACTTTGGCTATAATATTAATGATGTTTAAATTCAAAGCAACTATAGTAATGTATTTATTATCCAATCACTGGAGCTTTTGAATAACATATGACTAATTTAGTAGCTATTGCTTTAAGCTTTGTAATAGGGGTTCTATTGTCTTGTGCTTTATTTCTATTAAGGAACAAAAAGTCATTCAAACCTCCGGTAAAAGTTGGCATTGAGGAGTGGATGATGATGAGCCCAGATGAAAGAGAGAAATCTGATCGGGCTTATAAGAGAAAAGTTCATAAAAGGAGAGAAAGCCTCATAACTAAAATCAGGAAAGAATATAAGCAGTTAAGTAAGGTTAGAGAATCTAATCAATTTCATTAAGTGCTAAAATATTCGATGGAAAAGGTTTAAATTGAGATGATTTATATTATTATTTTTTAGAATTTAGATATATTAGGATAATAATAGGAGCCGCACTCATTAGTAGTGCAAAAATCATCAAGTTGTTTTCTGATCCTTCCATTTCTGTAATGTCTATCTTACTATACTTACATTAAACTCCGTCATTGTCCAAACTTCTTTATCAATTTGATATATATTTTCAATTTATCTCAATGCTGTTTGTTTGTTTGTTTGATATGTGATTTATATACAATTATTTCAAATAATTCCTTTAATAACAACATTTTTGTTAAAACATAGAGGCTGTTATTCCTTTATATTTAATTGATGCGCAATTCTTTAGATTCTAACAATGGATGTTGCGAATTGGATCAGACCCATGCTGTAGACGAGAGGTATTCTTCCGCAGCCAAGAATCAAGAACTTTGTCTTTGTACGCCTGTTGGATTTGACCCGAATTTGTTGGATGCTATTCCGGATGAAGTAATCAAAAGGGATTATGGCTGTGGAAACCCTACTCGTTGGGCTCAGGAAGGTGACATTGTTTTAGATTTGGGAAGTGGTAGTGGAAAGAATGCTTTTATTTGTTCCCAGATTGTAGGTCCTCATGGGTTTGTTATTGGTGTTGACCGTAATCCTGAGATGCTTAACCTAGCTAGAAAAGCAAATTCTGTTTTTGCAAACAAAGTCGGGTTTTCAAATGTCTCTTTTATTGAGTCTTCTATTGAGAATATCAATGAACTCTGTCCAGATGGTCAGCCATTAGTAGGTAGTTCATCAGTTGATTTAGTCTTAAGTAATTGTGTCCTTAATCTTGTGAATTATAAGGATAGAGATTCTTTGCTTAGGAATATTCGCAGAGTTTTAAAACCATCAGGAAGAGTTGCTATCAGTGACATAGTAAGCAATAAACCAGTACCAATAGCCTTGCAAAAGGATCCAAGTCTTTGGAGTGGTTGTATTAGTGGAGCCTGGCTTGAAGACTCTTTCCTTGATGCTTTTGTTAAATTAGGTTTTGCTAATGTCAGATATGTAGATAGGTCGGAGGCACCATGGAAGGTTGTAGATAAAATAGAATTTAGGTCTGTAACACTTTTAGCCGAATTAGTTTAGATTTAATATTAATTCTCGACCCTAGAATGGACTACTCTAAAAAACTATTGTCTTGGTTTTATCTCCTTCTTGCCATCACAGGGGGTGTTTTGACTATGATTTCGAATATAGAATTTATGAGCCAATATGGGCCAGGATTTGATGTGAGATTGTTTTTGCAACTGGCAAACATAAATGCGGCAGCTCAGTCTCTTTCTAGAGATTTGTTGGTTGGCTCAACTGCTATATTTATTTGGATGATAGTAGAAGGTAGACGTCTTCAAATTAAAAATATGTTGCTTGTTATTTTGAGTACGTTTGTAGTCGCTTTTGCATTTGCAGCCCCTTTATTCTTGTGCCTGAGAGAAAGGCGCCTTATGGAGTTAGAGAGAACCTAACCTTTATTTTAAAAATATTTGCTTGATTCCTATTCTTAAATAGTTAGATAATCTAATTTCCTTATAACTGGTATCGAAGCCAAGCATATTCCACTAGTTATTAACCAAATTAGAACAGCAGTACCTGTTCTATCTAATATTAGACCAGCCAACAGTGGAGCTAATAATGAAGTTATTGCAAAACTCTGTGAGAAGAAAGCCATAGCCATACCCCTTACTTGATAAGGTGATTTTTTAATTATGATTTCAGTTGCACTAGGGAGAAAAGCTGCTATTGCTAATGATATTGGTACTTGTGCGATAGAAATCAATATTATTCCATTTCTGAAAAAAGATGATATTCCCAGAACTAGGCAAGCAATACTAAAAGCACAGAGACAAAACTTTAGTCCGAATCTGGGATTTTTTTCGGCAAGCCATCTACCAATAGGCCATTGGAATATTATTAATAACATTAACTGTATAGTGATTATCCCGCTTATAGTTGTTTCACTTAGAGAAATTCTCTCAACCCCACCCCTAACGAGATCTAAGGGCATTGCACTTTGAAAAAGTGCAATTGTTAGTGTTGAAACAATAGTCACTAGTACTATAGGCCAAATACCACTTGTCCTATAGTGTGACGAGTTCGCAATGATAGATTCTTTGTATGTATTATAATTTTTCTTATTGAATTCTTCACTTTGTCTATTAAATTTTACTTTGGATAAGATAGTTAGCAGCAATACCATACAAATTATATCTACTAAATATACAGACCTTATTCTCTGAATTGATGTTAAGAGGGTTCCTGTTAAAGCTCCAAAGCCAATACCCAATGCGTCGGCACTTCTGGCTAGAGCAAAACCAATGCTTGAAGGGAAATCTTTTGAACTTGCCGGAACCGCTAGCTCTATAGCTGGCCAGTAAAGACCGGTTGCAATGCCTAAAAGGATTTGACCATGAAGATATGAGTTGAAATGTGTAGCGCGCAATAGGAAGAAATCGGCAAATAGCGAAATTACCGCTGTGAAACGGATTGGTGAGATATAGGAGGATCCTTTATCTAACAGTGTTCCACAAGTTAATCGTGCAATTGTTCCTGCCAATGCAGCGGCTGAGATCCCTGTGCCTATTTGAGTTGCTGAAAACCCTATGCCATTGAAAATTAATGGAGTTATGTAGAGAGTTGCGCCTGTTCCAAATGAAGTCAATAGACGAATTTGGCTGGTTAGCCTTAGTTTTGGAGGAAACTGGCCCCACCATTGGTGGGGATTTGGGATTGTTTTTAAGATTCTCAATTTTAAGAAAGCTTTTGATTGGAATTTCGTGCACTTTGATGCTTGGGGTTTTAGAAGCTTGTTCTCTGGTAAAGGCTGCTGACCAATTAGAAGTTCAGCTTGATGGGATGTTGATACCTATATCCATTAAAGAACTTTCTGATTTGGGTCGTTCTAAGAAGGATTTTTCTAGTGAGCTTAATGAATGGTTAGACCTTCTTGATTCTGAGAGTCGGGCCGATTTAGTCAGACTCCTCCATGCTCCATTGCTTAAAGATAGAAGTATGGCCCGTCAGATGCTTCGTAGTTGGGCTGGTCGTCAATTGCTTGACGAATTAAGTGACCTTATTCGAGTTGATGAAGACATGAGCGGAGCAACAGTCTTCAACACCATGGAATGGTTGCTTGAGAGTCAACCTCAATTAACTACTTTGGATCTGTTGGAAGCTCTTCCTGTTAAACGAATTCAGCTAGATCTGGACGGCTTACTTCAACTGGCTACCCGGTGGCGCTTTCAACTCTTACAACAACAGAAGCTTCTATCAATACTTTCTGGTTGGCCGACAAGCTCAACCAAATCAATCTCAAGAGAAAGAGACGATTCAAAATCAATTGTGGAACCAGAAATTATTACCTTGAGAGTGGCTCACAGATCAAATCCTCTGGAAATTGAATTTTGGCAGCCTTTATTAATCGGTGAAGAAAGAAGAAGGAATTTGATTTTTCTAATGCCTGGACTTGGAAGTAGTCAAGAGCATTTCAGTTGGCTTTCTGAACGCCTTGCTCATTTGGGTTGGCCGGTTGTCGTTTTGGAACATCCAGGTAGTGGAGCTAGAGCAGTCAAGGAATTACTTGAGGGGCGTAGTGCTGTTCCAGGAGCGGAAGTATTGCCTGATCGCTTATTAGATCTTCAGGCAGTTCTAGATGCCTTTGATCAGGGAAGATTTAATTTTTCAAATTCCAAGCCAGTTTTTATTGGTCATTCACTTGGTGCCTTAACTGCTTTGCTTGCCTCAGGAAGTTCACCACAGCTAGGCCTTGAGAAGCGTTGTATTAAAGCTTTAGATGATCTCTCTTTGACAAACCTTTCGCAGTTGTTGCAGTGTCAACTTGCGGACGTTAATTTACCTAATTTGCCAAGAATTCAGAATTTGGAAGCAATAGTTGCATTAAATAGTTTTGGTAGTTTGCTTTGGCCAACAAAATGGGAAACCCCGAATAGATTTCCTGTGTTGTTTGTAGGGGGAACCTTGGACCTAATTACTCCACCATTAAGTGAGCAATTAGGTTTATTTCTGTCTACTCCTGATCATCCTCTTAGCCGTCTTGTTTTAGTTGAAGGGGGAAGTCACTTCTCAGCAATCGGACTAGAAAATGATATCAATCAGGATATAACAGATGAAGATGATTTGTTTCAACTTGGTGAAGAGCTTGTTGGAGTTCAACCTCAACAAGTTCAAAGAATAATTGCATCAGAAATTATCAAGTTTCTAGAGCAAATTGAACAAGGAGTAGTACAGAATAGTTCTAAGCATATGGAAAGAAATGGACTGAGATTGCATCGCCTAAACCGCTCAACTGTAGAGAAGATTTTGCAGGATCAATAGCGAACTCTTGGGTCAATTGCAGCGACAATAAGATCAACAGCAATAGTTACCAAAACTACAAGAGTAGATACAACAACAACTATCCCTTGAACTAATGGATAGTCTCTTTGACCTATGGCTTCTTGAAGTCTCATTGCAAGGCCTGGCCAGGAAAATGTTATCTCAATCAATAAGGCCCCTCCGATGAGAGATGCAACTGTTATTCCTGCAATTGTTAATACTGGCAGTAATGCATTAGGTAGTGCATGTTTAAGTATTACTTGACGTTCGGGTAGGCCTCGACTTCTTGCTGCTTCTATATGGTCTGCTTCTAGTGATCGCTCAAGGTTGATTCTTAACGATCGACTGAAAATTCCACTTAAAAGAATTCCTAATGTGCTGGCTGGAAGTATTAAATGAATAATTGCAGCTTGAAGTGCAATCCAATTCATATTTAGAATGCTATCAAGAATTAGAAAACCGCTTCCAGAGGGAGGGGGCAAACTTGGAGGAAATCGTCCTCCTACTGGTAGCCAGCCTAGTGAAACAGCAAAGACGAGTTGAATAAGCATTGCCGCCCAAAATGGAGGCAGTGCGTAAGTTGCTATTCCATATACTCTTGCACTTAAATCAAGTTTGCTTTGTGGACGAGCAATACTAGAGAATCCAACTAATCCTCCAATTAATAAAGCTATTAAAAGAGCACACACCCCAAGTTCAATACTTGCTGGTAAGGATCTTCCTATGATTTTACTCACTGACTCTTGATTTATAAGTGTTTCTCCAAGATTTCCATGAAGTATTCCATTGAGATATTGACAGTATTGTTTCCAAATAGGCAAGTCTAATCCGAGTCTTTCCCTTAAGGCTGCTCTTGCATTTTCTGTTGCTCTGTTTCCGAGAATTGCGTCAACAGGGTCTCCTGGTGCTACTCGTAATAGTAGGAATACAAGACTAGATATTATCCAAAGCATTAGTGGTACTAGTGCTAGACGGCTTGCGGAATATTTGATTAGATTATTTCTTCTGCTCATTGGGATAGTTCACTCAGTTGATTGAGCATCACTTGACCATTTCCATCAAACTCAGGTTTAGATACTGATGGTTTACTCCATGCTTTAGGAGTTACAAGCCATAGAGGAATATATGCTGCTCCATTAGCAGCTGTCTTTTCAATTTGATTGAGTTTTTCAAGGCGAGCTTGTCCAGTTAGCTGGTCACTATGTTCAAGCGATTTCTGTAGTCCATTTGTTGTCCAGAAGCTACCGCTAATAGCGGCCTCACCTGATTCGCAAACATTCCCAGTGAATTTTTCACAACTTAGAAATGGAGAGAGGTAAGCCTCAGGATCTGAATATGCTCCTCTCCAGTCAAGGATTACAGCTTCAAAAGCCCCTTGTCCAAGTTGTTTATAAACAGTTGTTGATTCAACTCCATTAAGATCCAAAGAAAAACAGGTTGAAAGATCTTTCTCGATTTGAGCCTTCCAGGTAAGGGCTAATAGTTTGTCTGTTGGAACATTAGAGCGAAAAGTTAAAGGTATTGTCAACTTTTTGCCTTCGCAATAGCCAGATTCTTGAAAAAGTTTTTTTGCTTGGATTGGGTTATACTTTGGCCAATATGCTTGCTTGTCATTTTTTAAGATAGGAGGGACTAATGATCTTAAAGGTTTTCGTTGGCTATAACTAACTCTTTGACTAATTAAATCGCGATCAAGACTCAAAGAGATAGCTTGTCTAATGATATTATCTTTTAGAGGGATAGAGTTACTTAATAATGTTATATATCCAATCTCAAGTGCTGGTCCTTTTCCTTCATTAAGTTTTCCTTTTAACGATAATTTATTAAGAGCTAATCTCTGATCTTCTTCTATTGAATTGGATATTAGGACATCTACTTCTCCAGTCTTAATTGCTCCAAATAGAGCAGTTGAGTTACTAAGATGTATGAAATTAATTCCTTTATTATTTGGCTTTTTATCCCAATAGAGAGGAAAAACCTCTAGTTTCTTTTGTTGTGTCTGGAAGCTAGTTAACATGTAGGGACCTGTCCCTACAAATCTTTTATTTAGAAAACTATCTTTATTATCTCTATAGGCTTTGGGTGATACGGGAGTTAGGTTTATGGATGTAAGCAATGAATTTAGCGAAGTAGATTGCTTTCTAAGTTTCAGCACTAGTAGAAATGGTTTTGGACTTTCAATCGATTTAATTCTTTCTCCAAATATGTAATTTAGTGTCCCTATTTCCATGAAGCGTTCAAGACTAAATTTCATTGCATCGGCATTAAAACGTGTGCCGTCATGAAAGTAGACATCTTTTCTTAATGGAATAGTAATTGTTAAACCTTGATCACTTAACTTTGGAAGTTCACTGGCTAATCTGGGTTCTAGTAAACCATTTGAATCAATTCTATATAACGGGTCTCCTAATGCAGTAAGTAGTTGAAGAGCGCCAAAAGTGCTGGCTTGTGCGGGATCAAGAGATGTAATTTTACTTGCACTAGCAACGATTAGGAGGTTATCAGTCCTTAATGGCCGACAAGAAACTTGACAGATTAAAAGCAATAGAGATGTAAGTTTTAATGACCAGCGAAGCAGGTTAAAAATGATATTGACTGGCAAAGGGTGAAATCTTGGAAATGCGTTCTTCAAATTATTCGAATTTTGCGATATCTGAATTTCTGCTCTCCATTCCTGAGAATGAAATTTGTTGCATAGACACCTCGAAGACTGGGGATCCTTTAGGCATCAGAGGCCAGCGTCTAACCCAACACTTATTGTGTTTGTCATCAATGCCTATTACCTGGAAAACTTCCTTGCTTGCAAGAAGTTGAACACAGTCACCTTGATGGAGCTCCATATAGAGTGGTTTGTAAGTGAGAGAAGCGGATTGAACTCCTTTTACATCGAAGCTATGGAGATGGCTTTTTGTCTCCTATGGTCAGCATCTGAAGACTAACTTTTGTTTTTTTATAGGCAACCCAGATGAGCTTCCTGCCTCTTGACTTCAGGTATTGCGTTTATCGCTAATAAGGCTTCTTGTAGTTGACCTTGGTTGACTTCATGGGTAATCACAATGATTTCAGCTCCTTTATCTGAAGCATCGAATTGAACTATTGATTGAATAGAAACATTCCTATTACCAAAGTGGTTGCCTATTTGACCGATTAGTCCGACCTTGTCCTCCACATTGAATCTCACGTAGCTTCGTTGATGAACTTCTTTAGGGTTTACCAGGTGGCACTTTCTCCAGCTATTTGCAGATAAAAGGGGGTCAAGGTTTCCGGTTGTGTTTTTTTTGTGTTTGTCCTATTCCTGCGATATTGAGGATATCTGCTACAACTGCAGATGCCGTTGGCCCAGCTCCAGCTCCTGGTCCATAAAACATCACTTGCCCAATAGGGTCACCTTCAACAAGGATTGCATTATTTACTCCATCAACTCCGGCAAGAGGATGATTCAAGGGGACGAGAGTTGGCTTCACTCTTACTGCAAGGGGTAGAGAATTACTATCTTGAGGGCTTGGATCAAGTCGTTCTGAAATAGCAAGAAGCTTGACTGCATAACCGAGACGTTTAGCAAAATCAACGTCACGACTTTGTAATTTGGTGATTCCTTGGGTAGGGATTTCAGATCTTTTTATTGAACCACCAAAAGCTAAGCCACTAAGAATGGCAATTTTATCTGCAGCATCAAACCCTTCTACATCCGCTGCTGGATCAGCTTCTGCGTAGCCAAGTTCTTGAGCTTTGGTCAGGACATCTGTGTAGGGAACACCTTCATTAGCCATTCGACTGAGGATGTAATTGGTGGTTCCATTAATGATTCCGCTTACTTTATTGATTTTGTTACCTCCTAGGGATTGTTTTAAAGGTTCGATTATTGGAATCCCTCCACCTACAGCCGCTTCTATGAGCACATAGACACCTGCGGCATTTGCTGCAGTGGCTATTTCTTCTCCATGTCTAGCGATTAAGGCTTTGTTTGCAGTAACTACGGATTTTCCTGCTGAGATGGCTCGCATAATCAGTGTCCGTGCTGGTTCAATACCTCCCATAACCTCTACAACTACTGCGACCTTAGGATCGTCTACAACGCTTTGTGGATTGTCCGTCAGGGTTGCGTTTGTTAGTTCAGATGAACGTTTACGAGACAGATCTCTTACCGCTACTTGAATTATCTGAATATCATTTACTAATGGATGGCGATTTTCAGGGTTTTCCAAAATGCTTGCTACGCCTGATCCAACCGTGCCAAGACCTAGTAAACCCACTCCTACTTTTTTACTCATGAGTACTTCCCAAAATCGTTAGGTATTAGCCTTACTCTATGAACTCATGAGTGCTTTCTCTGAATTCATCTTTCTTGCTTGGGTTTGCATTTTTAATAGAATATTTAAGAATCCATTTGCCCTAGAGGGGGTTAGGCTGCTTTGTAATCCTGTTTCAGAAATAAAAGTTTGATCAACTGCAATCACTTCTTCAGGAGTCAGATTATTTAAGCCTTCAACAAGTAGTGAAAGTAATCCTTTTGTAATTAGGGCGTCTGAATAGCCTTGCCAATTGATACGACCTTCTATCAGCTCGCCCAAAACATATACTTCTGAAATACATCCATTTACTTTGTTATCGATAGTTTGCTTTTTTGTATCCATGGCAGGAAGCTTCTTCCCAAGCCAAATAACATACTCGTAACGCCTCCTCGGATCTTTCGTCCCTTTTAGCTTGTTGACAATTTTGTCAAGTGCTTCACTTCCATATGTTGAAGATTTTCTGGTAGATGAATTGTCCATCATGTTTATTTCACAAGCGAACTTGGAGAATAATTTTTTCTTAAGATGGGGCTCTTTGACTCAGTATTATTTATTGCCATTGTTTTGTAGGTTGAAGCAATTAGTTCCAGTGTTTTGAAAGGCTCAGATACTACCTGATCTATAAGTACTTTGCCCGAACGTATTGGTAGCAAAAGATAATCACGATGACCTGAACCACCATCAATTTGGATATCTAAATCACCTTCAATTATATTGGGAATGCTTAATATCAATTTTCCAAATTCGTTAATATTGCCTAGTTTTTTCTGTGGAACTCCATATGATTTCATGATTCTTACTGTTGCACCTTTGACTGGCTCTCCATTTGAGAATATGCTCTGAAGCACAAGGTTACCGTTTAGATAATTTAGACTGCTTTCGATACCATGTGCTTCTGCTGTATTGCATTGAGTAATTGAGAAGAATCCTGCTGTAAGTAAGAAGCAGAACTTGTTGGTAAGAAGGTTTCTAGTTACTAGAAGCATGAGTCATCATTTAATTGTGAGTTGTGGCTTTGCTTAGTCCATCTTCGGTGATCCAACCATTTAATGGGACATCCCATGAGTCCGAAGGGAGTGGTTGTGGGGAAACACACGTTTTTGGCAATACTGCCAAAGCTGGAATTGAGCGCCAGCTTGCATTGCTTCTAAGTCGATCGAAAAAACCACCACCATATCCAAGCCTAAAGCCATATTGATCAATTGCCAAAGCAGGAATCAGAAGCAGTTCCATTGATTCTGGTCTAAGCGCTATTTTGTTAATTGGAGCAGGAATGTTTAAGGCATCTTTTTTTAGTTCAGATATCGTCCATGGATAGTATTTCAGCATTCTTTTTGAAGTAACGGCAGGAAGTGCAAATTGTAGATCTAGAAGAGCTTTTAGTGGTTTTAAATCTATTTCATTTTCTAAAGGCCAGTAAAGTCCAATGAATCCTTGACGATTAGCTAGTTTTACACTTCGGTTTAATTCTAATTCTACTTCTCGAAGAACGTTTTTCTGCAAAATTTCTGTATTATTTCTAGCTCTTAGTTGCCTGAAATGACTTCGAAGTTGAGCTTTCTTTTCTTTTGAGTTCATTTTTCTATATAACCCCATATCCCCATTAGAGGTAGGTATAAGTCAATTTTTAATTGCTCCTTAGGCCATATGGCCTTAAGTTCTGTATCTAGAGTTTTAAGTAGTTTGGATCCATTCTCTTTACTTTGTCTAAATGCAGACCAAGTTCTAATAAAACCCATTAGTTCTTCTTTTGTCCATTTGAGAGGTATTGAAAACTCTGATGGGATTTTTTGGCTTAAGCCAGGGAATGGAAGATCTTTGTATTGGTTGTCAACGTGTTGACGTTGGGGAGGCCAAAGGGTGCGCAGACCATTGGTATAAATCTCATTTAACCAATTTTGGATTTCATTGGGAGCTCCTTGAAGAGGTTCATAACCAACCCAAACAATTAGTCCTTGAGGTTGTATTACTCGAAGGGCTTCGGTATTGAATTTCGAGACATTTAGCCAATGAATTGCTGCTGCTACAACTATTACATCAATGCTTTTGGAGGGAAGTCCAGAATCTTCAGCAGATGAGACTGAATAATGAACTTTAGGGTGACTTCTTGCTGAGGCTATTTGTGCGGGGCTTAGATCAGTGGCTTGGACTTCTTCGAAGTACTTTGCCAATCCAACAGATGCTTGCCCACTTCCGCAAGCAACATCCCAGCATCTGTTATTACGATGCGACTTTTGATTGATCCACTCAAAAAAAGATTCTGGATACATAGGTCTGTTTTGGACATATGTTTTTGCAATGGCTTCAAACCATCCATTTTTAGGTGGTTTGTGAAGAGGTTTCATTAATTGATTTTTTGTTGAAACCAACCTGTAAGCGCTATTGCAAGTGCGTCGGCTGCATCGTCGGGACGTGGTGGATTTTCAAGTTTTAGCTCTCGCATTACTGCTTGAAGTACTTCTTCTTTAGATGCGTGTCCTGATCCTGTTAATGCACGCTTTATTTGCATGGGTGCAAATTCAATTATTGGAATTTGGAAAAAAGCCAGGGTCATTATTATTACTCCTCTAGCTTGAACAACGCTAATGGTTGTACTGGAACGGTAGAAGAAGAATTTTTCCACAACCACCAATTCTGGTGTCCATTGCTTAATTAAATCTTGTAGGTCATTTGATATCTCAAGTAGCCTATTTGGTTCTTTTTCTTGTGAATCGGTCGAAATAATCCCACAATCAACCATCTTTGGCTCTCCATCGTTGGTGTCAACCATTCCGTAGCCAACCCTTGCTAATCCTGGATCAATTCCTAGTATTTGCAATTAATTTAACTTTTTAAAGCTAGTTCAAAGTTTCCTGTGTCTTCACTTTCATTTAGTTCGAAAATTTTACAGAAGGCTTTGATTACGCGATCTCCAGAGTCAACTTGTTCAAGTGGATCTTTCCGAAGACGATGTCGCAGAGAGCATGAAACAACACGAGCTACATCATTTTCTGAAACTTCAGTTTTTCCTTCGAAAGCTGCTAGTGCTTTTGCTGCTCGATTGGTAACAATATCTCCTCTAAGGCCATCTACATCTAACTCACCACAAACAGCAGATATCCTCAGGCGGAGGTCTTCGTCGATAGTTACTTCTTGAAGAAGTCTTTGTGCAGCGGTTATTTTATCTTGCATTTCTTTCTGCTTGGTTTGAACTGAAATTGTGAATTGTTCAGGATCTTGGTCAAAGGAGGTTCTTTGATCAACAACTTGTACTCGGAGACTTGCTTCACGGACAGTACGCACTTCAACACTCATGCCAAATCTATCTAGAAGCTGTGGTCGAAGTTCACCTTCTTCGGGGTTTCCAGAGCCAATCAAAACGAATCTTGCTGGATGGCGAACAGAAACACCTTCTCGCTCAACCGTATTCCATCCTGACGCGGCCGAATCAAGTAATACATCTACCAAATGGTCATCCAAAAGGTTTACCTCATCTACATAAAGCAAACCTCGATTGGCCTTAGCTAGTAGTCCTGGTTCGAATGCGCGTACACCTTCGCTTAAGGCTTTTTCAATATCAATAGTTCCACATAAGCGGTCTTCGGTTGCGCCAAGTGGTAAGTCCACCATAGGGACTTGCTTCTCTTCGGTATTTAGATCTTCGCCTTGTTCTATACGGAGTCTGACGTCTGAGCTCTGTAAGTCAGGGTCCTCGGCAGAGCTGTTGTATGGGTCACCCACTACAACCTTTATTTCTGGGAGTAGGTCTGCTAATGCTCTTATTGTTGTGGACTTTCCAGTTCCACGATCTCCCATGATCATTACTCCCCCTATTCGCGGGTCAATGACATTGAGTAATAGGGCTAACTTCATCTCTTCTTGGCCAATTACGGCTGTAAAGGGGAAAACCCTTCGCTTCCTTGAAGAAATCACTGGTTGGTTTGTTGGGCTGTTTTGGATTGTTTCATAAGCAAGACACTAAGCATCAATGTTGTTGTGTTGGAGATGCGTTTCAAAGCGTTATAAATTTTTGTCTTTTCTTAGGAATGACTTGATCAGATTGAGCTCGTTTATTTCTTGTTTCCGCAGGCTGAGCTTGTTATGAAGTCAGTGTTTATGAGGGTTTTTTCTTTGGATCCTTAAAATGACCGATTCAGGTTGTTCTTAATAGAGGTTGTTTCTTAAGTCTAGAAACTCCCTTTCAGATATTCAAAATGAGTTCAGATTTCTATTTACAGAAGTTTTTAAGATTAATTTTTTGTAGCTTTGAATTGATGAGTTCAATTCTTTTTAGATCAGTTGCTTTGGGGTGCAACCTTTAGAAAGGTTGCCATTGCAGAAGCCATGTCGCGGATTAGTTTGGGTGATCTTGGATCGTTATAAGGTCCTCTGACTATGAATGCAGCCACTGCCCTTGTTCCATTAGGCATTTCGATTAAACCTGCATCTGCATAGGAAATCCCAATGTCTCCTGTTTTGTTGAAAATGCGATATCCCTTAATTTGAAGGCTCTGATCTGGTTCATTGAGGTTCCTCACACCAAGACCTTTGAGGAAACCAGCTGGAAGTAATCGATTGCTTTGGGATGTACTTAAAACTTCTCTGAAAAGATCTCTAGCTCTTGTTCTAAGGATTTTGCCGGTATCTACCAATGCTATGGAGCGTGATAAGTCATAAGTGCTAGTGGTATTTGTTCCTTTCATGTCGGGAAGCAAATTATTTAAAACCGTAGCCTTAAGACCAAGGCTCTTGAAGTATTCGTTTAGGTAGTCGTTCCCGCCAGCTCGATTAATTAGAAGATTAGTGGCGGTATTGTCACTGACTCGGATCATTTCAGTGGCGACCTCGTGGGTAGGAAATTTTGTACCAACAGGTTTATGTTCCATCCATCCAGCTTCACCACCGATAAGTTCTCTGAGCAGAGTTAATTGACTATTCCAGCTCAATTGCCCCTTATCGATCATATGGAGTATTGCAATAAGAATGTGAGTCTTGATTGAGCTTGCGGCAGGCATAATTTTATGAGGGTCCAACTTTGCATAACTGCCATTATCTAGTATCAACATGAACGCACTGGCTTCCAGTCCTTTTTGCTTAATTGCTAGGCTTTCCCAGCGATCACTCAACGGCTTAATTTCTTTTTTGATCTCGAAGTTTCCCGAATTTAGGAAGTTATCAGTTTTTCTAGTTTGAGAATTTCTATTGGATGACCAGCCTGATGTTATTGAGTTGTTGTGTCGTATTTGTGGAGTAAAGACTTTTATAAGTGTTCCTGTTATAACGCCTAGTCCTATACCCATTAATGAAAGCCGAATAAAGCTTTGGAGTGAATTTTTTAATGACAATTTTCTTTCTTTTGTATGGTTGTTTTGCTTGGAATCGGATTCTTTCTAAATGCTAGGGAGATGGATCGGTAGATTTGATTGCCCAACGTAGTTGTCTGATCATTCCCCTTATTAAGGATACTTCTTTTGATCTGATGGCAGCCCTTTGGAGTAAGCCACGCACTTTTGCCATTCTTGATTCGGCAGTATGTTTTAGTAAGAAACCTACTTCAAGCAAAAGTTTTTCTGCGTCATTTAGACAATCATCTAATTCCAGGGCTGTTGCAGGTTCTAACTTGGAATCTTTTCTTTTGTCAATTGCTCTCTCTTGCAAGCTTTGTTCTATTTGATGAAGCACTATTGCTACTGCATGGGAAAGGTTTAATGAAGGACAGGTTTGTTTACTGTGGAGTGTGAGTACTCTTTGTGCAAGCAAGAGTTCTGAGTTTGTAAGACCACGGTCTTCTCTTCCGAAAACCAATGCGATTTGATGAGTATATGAAATTTCGGTTAACCATTTAGAAATTTCTGTTGGAGAGTTTAAGGGGATTTGTCCATGTTCGACCCGACCGCATGTTGCGATAACCACCCTGCAATCTGCAATTGCATCAGGAAGACTCCTGAATTTAGGTGCTCTTATGAGTAAGTCCTTCCCTTTTACTGCCATTTTTAAAGCTTCAGGAGAATGGATATCACATCTAGGAGCGACAATACGAAGTTCTTTCACTCCAAAATTCTCACAAAGCCTTGCAACACTTCCTACATTTAGTGGGCCTGCAGGTTCTACCAATACAACAGTGAGTAAAATAGACAATTTATTTTTCTCACTTTAAGGAATGGAGATAGGAAAGCAGGTCAGCCATTGATTTTGGATCCATTTCAAAACTAGGCATAGGAGGCGTTTTCCCACTCACAATCTGTTTGATTAATTTGGAGTCTTTATTTCGATCACTTATTGAACGGAGATTGGGCCCAACTAATCCCTGAGCTGAAATCCCATGGCATCCCGCACAATTAATTCGGAAGAGTTGGGCTCCATTTGATTTAGATCCATCGATTTTAAGAGTTGCGTTAACAAACGGATCCATTTGGGATAGAACCAATATGGATAGCACAAATAAAATACATGTTGTAGCGGCAAGGACAATCAATGCTCTGATCAGGCCCCCGCTGCCAATTTCAGATTTTGAGGAAGAGGAACTCACGAAAAAATAGGTACGATTGATGGATTATCTATAATCACTTCAACAATTGCTGCATTATGATTGAACCCCTCCTTCTGGGCATAGTCCTAGGTCTTGTCCCTGTCACTTTGCTTGGTTTGTTTGTTGCTGCATGGAACCAGTATCGTCGCAATGAACCTCTCGGGGGCTAATTAGTAGTAAAGAGCTTTGCCCATACGACCTCCGGTCGTATTCGATCCATTCCTGTGGGATCTCGAGTGTCTTGTAAGCAGAGTATTCACATACAACCAGCGAATCTTTGCTTAACCAGTTTCCTAGAAGTAGAGCATTCAAAGAGGGTAAATACAGATTTGAATTGTATGGAGGATCTACATACACAAGGTTGAATCTTCCTACGAACTGTCCCCGTCCTGCTGACTTGCAGCCTTGCTTAAGCCATTTCAATGCATCTTGGTTGATTATTTGGACTGTTACAGCCTTGTTAAGGCTGGATTTTGTCAATGATAAGTTCTCCCTACAGATTTGAACTGTTTTTGGATGTAGTTCAACTGCTACGACTCTTTTAGCGCCTCGCCTTAACGCCTCGCAGCTCATTACACCGCTACCACTGAAAAGGTCTAACCAGTGGCAGTCTTTTAGTCGATCGCAAAGGATATTCATTACAGCTTCTCTTACTCGACCAGTTGTTGGCCTTGTATTTTTTCCTTTTGGACTTTGTAATCTTCTGCCTCCAGAGAGCCTTAATGAATTAGTCACGGAGTGGGGACAGCTCCATCATTAAGCCATTCAAGCCAATTCTGTAGCATTCGCTTGCCGTGTTCTGCTGATTTCTCCGGATGGAATTGGCAAGCTCCCAGCCTTCCCTTCCAAACCATTGCAGTAACAGAGGTGGTTCCAAATTGCGTTGTTGCTGCAAGATCCTGTATTTCTTTAGGTACAGCAGAGTATGAATGCACAAAATACATCCAATTGTTCTGTATTTGTTGTCTTAGTAACGGACATTTTTTGTGTTCCATTAGCGGTGCCCACCCCATGTGAGGGACTCTTTCACCCTCATTATTTGGGAGTCTTTGAACTTTTCCTTTAAGGAATCCGAGGCCCTCTAATTGGCCTTCTTCACTTGATTCAAAAAATAGTTGTAGCCCAAGACATATCCCAAGAAGTGGCTTATCTTCCTTTACCCAAGTCTTTAGATCTGGAACTAGACCAGTTTTGGTTAATTGCTCCATGGCTGGATCGAATGCTCCAACGCCTGGAAGAACAAGGGAATCAACATAAGAAAGGTCTGACGATTGTCGAACTATCTTTAGAGACTGATTTAGTCGACTAAAAGCAAGCTGCACTGAAAGCAGGTTGCCCATTCCGTAATCAATTAGACCTAGGCGCAATCCCACTGATTTTCCTTTAACTGTTCATTGGATACTTTTGTCTCTGTGTTTAATTCTGGGATTTGAATGAATTAATGGCTCAGAGATATTTTGAAATTGTTCCAGACAAAGTGGCTTTTGGTACGGCCCCCACTACGGTGTCGACTTTTTGTCCGCCTTTGAAAACCATGAGTGTGGGGATGCTGCGTATGCCGTATTGGCTTGCAACATTGGGGTTCTCATCAGTGTTGAGCTTGAAAACTTTGATTTTCCCTTCAAATTCCTTGGCAATTTCATCGACAATTGGTGCAACCATCCTGCAAGGGCCGCACCATGGTGCCCAAAAGTCAACCAGGACAGGAACTTCGCTTTGAAGAACGTCCTGCTCGAAGGAAGCATCTGTAACTGCAGTAGCGCTTGACATTCCAGGTGATGTCTATATCAAAAGAACTTAGCAACCGCTGCGCTGAAAACATCATTTAGTTGCTTCAGCAGGAAGAACTGTGACGGTCGCGTAATAGAGAATACAAAAAGCCCGAACACGTCGGGCGGGTGGTGTGAGGAGTGTGTGGGCCGGAGCCCTCACGTCCTGATACTAACTCCGAAAAGAGAGTATTACACTTTTTTCCCTAGTGTTTTTCCTTAATTTATTTGCCCATTCCCAATTGCTGGGCCTTTTGGTAAACCTTTCCTTCTGTAAGAAGTGAAGGTGCTACAACTACTTCAACATTTTGCATTTCTTTAATTGTTTGAGCACCAAGAGTCCCCATTGAGGTCTTGATTGCTCCTAGGAGGTTATGTGTCCCATCATCAAGGCTTGCTGGCCCTTTGATGATCTTTTCAACAGTTCCTGTTTGGCCAACCTTGACCCTTGTTCCTCTTGGTAAAACTGGGCTAGGGGTTGCCATACCCCAATGAAACCCTTTGCCGGGTGCCTCTTCCGCTCTTGCAATAGGCGAGCCAATCATTACTGCATCAGCTCCGCAAGCCAAGCATTTGCAGATGTCTCCTCCAGTAATAATCCCTCCATCGGCAATTATCGGGACGTACCGATTGGTTTCCTTGAAGAAGTCTTCCCTGGCAGCTGCACAGTCTGCTACTGCTGTTGCTTGAGGAATTCCTACCCCAAGTACACCTCTTGAGGTACACGCTGCACCAGGCCCTATCCCAACCATTACACCTGCTGCTCCAGCTTTCATTAACTTGAGAGCAACGTCATAAGTTACACAATTTCCTATTAGGACAGGGATTCCAATGTCTTTGCACAATTCCTCAAGGTCTAGGTTCTCTCGACCTTGTGCACCTACGTGCTCCGTGGAAACTACTGTTGCTTGAACAAAAAAAAGGTCTGCGCCGGCTTCTGCAATTGTTTTTCCAAAGCGGATTGCTGCTACTGGAGTTCCACTGACAGCAGCTATAGCTCCTTTGGATTTAATCTCTTGAATCCTCGTTTTTATTAGTTCTTCTTTTATTGGTTGTGAATAGATCTGTTGCATTAAGGGAACAAAAGAATCATTGCCTACCGATGAGATCTTCTTGAGGATTGGTTTTGGATCTTCGTAACGGGTTTGAACTCCTTCTAGGTTGAGTACACCTAGCGCACCAAGTTGAGAGAGTTTGCTGGCCATCTCAACGTCAACGACTCCATCCATGGCGCTAGCAATGATTGGGATCTCACGTGTGATCCCACCTATGCACCAGCTTGTGTCAGTGGCTTCTGGATCCACTGTGCGTCCACCTGGCACTAAGGCTATTTCGTCGATGCCATAGGCCCGGCGAACGACCTTGGAGCGTCCGAGCTGAATGTCCAACGCACTTGATATCAATTCTCGCCAAGCTACCAACTTGCGTGCACAAAAAAGCAGTGTGTGTGGTTAAGCCCTAATTTTTAACCCTTGTTGCGATTTGTCCCAAGAAACTCTGCCCAGTTTTTTGTTAGCTCTGTTAGGAGTTTTTGACGATCTTGAACCTTGATGAGGCGTTTAGAGGAAAATGTCAAAATCCATATGGTTCCTACCAATTCGAAAAGACGAGGAGCTAGAGGGAAGAGAGCCACTGTATTCAGAATTTTTCCATAGATAGAGAAAAAAAGAATTGTTCCGATTACTCCTGCGGTGATCAATAGCGGTTGTAAGAGCTTTTGGGTTGAATTTTGAATATTTGCCTCTTTAAACCAGCTTTTTATCTTCCCCAATAGCAGTTCCCATTCGCCTCCCTCGTTTTGAGCCTCATTGGGCAATACAGGAATGGTTACATTTTTAGGTTTTTCTGGATCATTAGATTTATTAGTTGTTTGCTTCTCAAAAGTATTTTCCTTTAGTTGTGGTTCCCAGGTATCTATTCCGCTCTTCCCATTGTGGGCAATTTTTGGCGGTTCATTATCTGAAGGAGAGGAGGTTTCTCCCGTAATTCCTGATGATTCAGCTTTTCCAAGAGCATCTTTTGATGTCACGGATTTGTCTTCTTCAGTCGCGCCCATTGCTCAATTCGTAATGGATGATGAACTTTAGAGACTTTTTCAAGACTTTTCTGTTGTATGTGTCAGTAGAGGAGATGTTTTTGATTGAAGGTAGTGCCTCAATTAACCGGTTGCCGAGATATTCTTATAGTTGGTAACCGGCTCTTTTATGGCTGATCCAGTGGGACCTGGTAGTGGAGGTCCTGGTGAGTCGGACGATCGCATCATCCTGACTGACCTTCGTAATGAGATGTCGCGCTCCTACTTGGAGTACGCGATGAGTGTCATAGTCGGGCGCGCTCTTCCTGATGCTCGTGATGGACTTAAGCCCGTTCATAGGCGGATTCTCTATGCGATGTATGAACTTGGCTTAACCAGTGATCGGCCTTATAGGAAATGTGCTCGAGTTGTAGGTGAGGTCCTAGGTAAATATCACCCTCATGGAGATACGGCGGTATACGACGCTTTGGTTCGAATGGCGCAAGATTTCTCTATGCAAATGCCCCTGATAGATGGGCATGGAAATTTTGGCTCCGTTGATAATGACCCTCCTGCTGCTATGCGATATACCGAATCGCGTTTGCAGGCTTTAACAACTGACAGCCTTTTAGAAGATATTGAGGCTGAGACAGTTGATTTCGCAGACAATTTTGATGGTTCTCAGCAAGAACCAACTGTTTTGCCTGCACGAATTCCTCAGTTATTACTTAATGGGTCTTCTGGTATTGCGGTTGGAATGGCCACAAACATTCCTCCCCATAATTTAGGTGAACTTATAGATGGGTTGACTGCTCTGATTTCTAATCCCGAAATTACTGAGGAAGAATTAATAGCAATAATTCCTGGACCGGACTTCCCTACAGGTGGTCAGATTTTAGGAAGAAATGGGATCCGTGAAACTTATTTGACTGGTAGAGGATCTATCACTATGAGAGGGGTCGCTAGTATTGAAACCATTGAAACAACAGGAAGGCCTGATAGAGATGCTGTTGTTATCACTCAATTACCTTTCCAGACAAATAAGGCAGCACTAATTGAGAGGATAGCTGATATGGTTAATGATAAGAAACTAGAGGGTATTTCAGATATACGTGACGAAAGTGATAGGGATGGGATGCGAATAGTTGTTGAACTTAGAAGAGATGCCTATCCTCAGGTAGTACTGAATAATTTATTCAAATTAACTCCTCTACAGAGTAATTTTAGTGCACATATGTTGGCCTTGGTGAATGGTGAGCCTATACTTCTAACGCTAAGGAAAATGTTGCAAGTATTTTTAGAGTTCCGCGTGGAAACAATAGAAAGACGCACTAAATACTTGTTACGTAAAGCCGAAGAAAGAGATCATATATTGTTAGGACTTCTTCTTGCATTGGATCAACTAGATCCTATTATTGCTTTGATTAGAGCAGCTTCAGATACATCATCTGCTAGAGAACAACTTCAGGAAAAACATGGATTAACTGATATTCAAGCAGATGCAATTCTTCAGATGCAACTTCGACGTTTAACTGCACTTGAAGGAGATAAAATTAGATTGGAACACGATGATTTAGTTGCAAAGATAGCAGATTATAAAGATATTCTTGCCAGAAAGGAAAGAGTATTTGGCTTGATTGAATTTGAGCTTTCGAGCCTTCGTGAAAAATATTATTCAACTAGACGAACAGAAATATTAGATCTTGGAGGTGGACTTGAGGATATCGATCTTATTGCTAATGAAAGGTCAGTAGTTTTGTTGACAGAGACTGGATATTTAAAACGAATGCCTGTAAGTGAATTTGAAGCAACTAGTAGGGGGACACGAGGAAAGGCAGGGACTAGAAGTCAGGGTGAAGAGGCTGTAAAGCTGTTTATTAGTTGTAACGATCACGATACTTTGTTGATGTTTAGTGATCGAGGAGTGGTTTATGCACTTCCTGCTTATCGAGTCCCACAATGTAGTCGAACAGCAAAAGGCACTCCAGTAGTTCAACTTTTGCCTATTCCACGTGAAGAAGCGATTACTTCTCTTATTGCAGTTGGTTCTTTTGAGGAGGATGCACATCTTTTAATGTTGACCCAGGGAGGTTTCATAAAGCGAACATCTCTATCTGCATTTAATAAGATCCGATCTAACGGTTTAATTGCCATTGGTCTAGAAGAAGGGGATTCACTTAGTTGGGTGAGGTTAGCTGCTTCTGGAGATAGCGTTTTGATTGGATCAAGGGCGGGGATGACCATACATTTTCGACTTAATGAGGAGGAGTTAAGGCCTTTAGGTAGAACTGCACGTGGGGTCAGATCAATGAACTTGCGTTCTGGTGATTCTTTGGTGAGTATGGATGTACTTCCAGTTGAGCTTGCTGATCAAGTGGCCCAAAGTATTGAGGAAGATCTAGCTGAAAGTCCTGAGTCAAATGCTTTGAGCCAAGGGCCATGGGCTTTAGTTGCATCAGCTAGTGGACTAGGTAAACGTGTTCCTGTAACTCAATTTCGTTTACAAAAAAGAGCTGGAATGGGACTAAGAGCTATGAAATTTAGACGTGATGGTGATGAGATGGTTGGATTAAGAGTATTGGGCTCAGGAGAGGAGCTTTTGCTTGTCAGTGAGAGAGGAGTCATTGTTAGAACTAGTGCAGATAAGATTCCTCAACAATCACGAGCAGCTACTGGGGTACGACTTCAACGTCTTGATTCAGGGGATCGTCTTTCTGAGGTTGTACTTGTACCACCTGAAGCCGAAGAGACTGAAGTTCCCTTAGGTGACTCTGACTCTTCTGAAAAAGTTTCTGAGAAAGAGGATCCAACTAGCTGACATTGAGCAATTTTTCTGATGTTTTGGTCATGGGAGCTGGTCCAGCGGCTCTTTGCATAGTTGCTGAGTTGGCAGAGCAGGACTTGAAAGTTACAGCTCTTGCTTCTCACACTCCAGATAAACCTTGGCCAAATACATATGGAATATGGGCTGAAGAACTAGAAACTTTGGGGATGGCGTCTCTGTTAGGCCATCGCTGGAGTAATACTGTCAGCTATTTTGGCGACGGAATAGGAAAAGATGGAAGCAACCCGATAGAACATAATTTTGACTATGGTTTGTTTAATCAAAGTGCATTGCAGCAATCTCTTCTAAATCGATGTGGAAAACTTGATTGGCAGGTAGAGACCGCAGAAAAGGTTCGTTTAAAAGGAGCCAATACAGAAGTCATTTGCAGTAGTGGAAATTCATATATCGCGAGAGTTGTTATTGATGCAAGTGGCCACAAAAGCAGGTTTATACGTCGTCCAAATCTTGGACCAGTAGCCCAACAAGCTGCATATGGGGTAGTTGGTCGGTTCAGCTCACCTCCGGTTAAAGAGGGACAGTTTGTCCTTATGGATTTTCGTTCGGACCATTTAGATGAGCTTCAACTATCTCAGCCACCTACGTTCCTTTATGCAATGGATTTTGGTGAAGGGGTTTTTTTTGTTGAGGAAACTTCCTTAGCATGTTCTCCTCCTCTTACAAGGGAAATTTTAAAAGAGAGATTGATTACTAGGCTTTCCTCTAGAGGGGTTGAGATAACCCAAGTGATTCATGAGGAACATTGTTTATTCCCTATGAATTTGCCTTTGCCTGATCGAACTCAGCCATGGCTTGCCTTTGGTGGAGCAGCAAGTATGGTTCATCCTGCTTCTGGGTACATGGTTGGAGCTTTATTGCGTCGGGCTCCTGCATTGGCTAGAGAGTTAGCTCAAGCAATTTCTTTGGACCCTCAGCTTGATTCTTCCCTTATTGCCAAGGCCGGTTGGAAAGTACTTTGGTCTAATGAGCTTGTTCAACGCCATCGTTTGTACCAATTTGGTTTGAGCAGGTTAATGAGTTTTGAAGAATCTCGATTGCGTTGTTTCTTTGCTACTTTTTTCAGATTACCTCAGGAAGATTGGGCAGGTTTCTTAGCTAATACTCTGCCATTACCAAAACTTATATTGGTTATGCTTAAACTTTTTTGGCTTTCTCCTTGGAAAGTGAGAGCTGGAATGATACTAGGTGTTCCTTCTTCTTAATCTCTTTT
>QCGA01000014.1 GCA_003280095.1 Prochlorococcus sp. AG-363-O16 | reverse complement strand
CCGTAGCCACCGCCACCGCCGCCGTAGCCGCCGCCACGTCTAGGTGCACTACCACGGGGCTCTGCTTTGTTAATGCGAAGTGGACGGCCCATCATTTCGGCTCCTTGAAGAGCCTCAATGGCAGCAGCTTCTGCTGCTTCATCAACCATCTCAATAAATGCAAAGCCTCTTTTGCGACCGGAATCACGTTCCAGTGGCAAAGCACAATTTGCTACCTCACCAAAAGGTGCAAACAATTCGATGACGTCTTCCTGCTCAGCGCGGAAGGGAAGATTGCCGACAAAAATACTCACTTTCCTTTGGACCTTTAAAGATTGGCCCTAAACCGGACCATGAAACAACATTATGTTCATGACTCTAATGAATCATGAACCTTTAACTCAACAAGATTAAACCCAATACCTCTATGAATTTCAATTTTTCTCCAAACCCAAGTTATTGCGCCAATGCCCCAACTGCTCTTCAACACGCTCAAAAGCTGTTCCACCATAACTAAGTCGGGCTGCGACAACGTTTTGTGGGGATAGAAACTCATATATATCCTCTTCAATGACTTTTGCAAATCCTTGCCATCTGGATATATCAAGTTCTTTTAACAAGATGCCTTCCGATACACAAGTTTTAACTATGCAACCAACTATTTGATAAGCCTCGCGAAAGGGAATTCCTTTCGCGACCAAGTAATCCGCAACATCCGTAGCATTAGAAAAATCAGATTCAACTGCCCTAGCAAGGCGTGCAACGACAAACTCAATACCTTCTTCCATCAAAACAGACATGGACTGAACACAAGCCTTAGTAGTACTTACTACATCAAATAAAGCCTCTTTATCTTCCTGAAAATCCTTGTTATAAGCAAGTGGTAATCCCTTGATCATCGTCAAAAGAGCCTGAAGATGTCCAAACACACGTCCACATTTACCTCTTACTAATTCAGGAACATCAGGATTCTTCTTCTGTGGCATAAGACTACTACCAGTGGAAACCCGATCACTAAGTTGGACAAAACCAAACTCTTCCGAGGACCATAAAATAATCTCCTCAGCTAAACGACTTAAATGAACCATTAACAAAGATGCAGCGGCGGCATACTCCACTACAAAATCTCTATCACTAACAGCATCTAAACTATTAGCATATAACTCTTCAAAACCAAGCATTGAAGCAGTATATTGACGATCAATCGGAATTGAAGTACCAGCCAAAGCAGCGGCCCCCAATGGTGAAATATTTACCCTAGATCTAACATCTCTAAATCTATTTCTATCGCGCTGAATCATTTCTATATAAGCAATTAAATGATGAGCCAAGCATAAAGGCTGTGCTCTTTGCAGATGCGTATAACCTGGAATCATTGTTTTTCGATTAGATTCTGCCTGACTTAATAATGACAACTGAAAATGTTCCAATTCCTGGTCCAATTCATCTATTCTTCTCCTCAACCATAACCTCAAATCTGTACCCACCTGATCATTTCTGCTGCGACCTGTATGAAGCTTCTTTCCAACAGGACCAATTAAAGCAATTAACCTATTTTCAACAGCAAAATGAATATCTTCATCTTCAATCCCTGGATTAAAATCACCTTGAAGCGCTTCTAAACGAATTAATTCAAGACCTCTTTGTAATTCGGATTCATCTTGCTTACTAATAACTCCACATGATGCCAGCATGCTTGCATGAGCAACAGAACCATCTAAATCTTCCTGCAAAAGTTCGACATCAAAAGTAATTGAAGCATTGAATTCTTCAATTACTGGATGCAAGCCTTCTTCAAAACGATCACTCCATGTATTGCCCTTAGTAGTTGTCAAACCAAAACCTCCATCAGGTATAAATATGAAAGTTTGTCAAGCACGAGACTGCTTGACTGAAGGCAAAATCAATTCTTCATGCACCTTTAAAACAACCATAGAGGCATCATCTTGCAGTTGATGATTAGTTCCAACAAAACTATCTAAACGTGAAAACAATTTGTCAAGTATTTCTTGAGCATCCAAAGAACTTCTACAAGATTCCTCTAAAAAACTAATTAAACGAGCTTCATCAAAACGATCTCCAGCAATTCCAGCAGCTTCAGAAACTCCATCTGTGTAATACAAAATCACATCTCCAGGCTCTAAAAAAATCTCGCTACAACCATATTCTGCCTCTGATTGAAGCCCTATCAATAAACCTGGAGCATCTAATCGACTTACAAATCGATTCTGAGCTCTCCAAAGCAAGGGAGGATTATGAGCTGCATTTGCAAAACGCAATCTGCGACTACGAGGATCGTAATCGGAATAAAAAAGCGTGACAAACCTGTGGGAATGCGACAAATCCTCCAGTGCTAATTGATTGAGATCGTGAAGGATTCTGTCTGGAGGCAAACCACTTAAAACCTCTGCACGCAACATTCCACGAAGCATGGTCATAAGTAAACCAGCAGGAACCCCTTTGCCCATTACATCTCCTATCACAAAAGCCCACCTTCCTCTTTCTCGTCTCTTACCTATAAGTTCTGGTCGAGTAGGCATAAAGTCGTAATAATCTCCACCAACTTGAAAAGCTGGTCGGCACCGAGCTGCTAACTCAATTCCTTCGATTACAGGGCAATGATCCGGCAACAATTGAGATTGTATTTCTGCTCCCACCCCTAATTGACGATCAACACGTTCATGCAAGCGAGCCTCTTGCAACATTTGATCGTTTTCAATGGCAACTGCCGTGAGATCAGCTACTAGTTGAATATGGCGGCGATGTACCTCACTCCAAACCAAAGAACCTTTTGGCTCAAATACATATAACCTTCCTCTTTGATGTCCCCGTGACACCAAAGAAGTGGAAAACATAGAAGACCTTGGAATATGACGTTGTACAAGTTGATCCATTGCAAGAAGCTGACTTTCCTCAGTACAAAAACCCACTGACATCCCAGCTTTAAATGAAGCCAATTGTCTTAAAAGTTCTTGATATTGAACCGCAGGTGTCACATGAAGTTGATCCCTCCAAATACAACCATCAGACTGAAACGGGACCAACAAAGAACCCTTAACACCAACTAAAGAAGATGCAACTATGGGTACCAGCTCTATAAACCGATTCAAATTCGTAAAAGTACGCAGAGCAAAAGCCAAAGAAACAAGTAGTTCTTGATTAAAGCGTTGTTCACGAGACAAGCTATCAAGCAAGTCTCTTATTGCTATCGAGGAAGATAATGTTTGTTGAGAGGTTCTTAAGGGAACCAAAGGATGTCGCCTTGGTGGTTGACTGCTCATGGCATCACCAGGGCAGAGTTTCAAAAACTAGCAAAATCAAGCAAAAATGGCAGAAGAATCAACGAGTTGCCAATAAAGCCTCAACAAATTCAAAACTTTTGAAAGGTCTTAAATCTCGAATTCCTTCACCAGCACCAATAAAACGGATAGGTAGCTTGGCCTCAGAAGCAACTGCCAAAGCAACTCCTCCACGAGAAGTGCCATCTAATTTCGTAATCACAACACCTGTCAAACCTGCCGTTTTCGCAAATGCCATAGCTTGCCTCAACCCATTTTGGCCTTGACTTGCATCAAGAACTAATAAGGATTCAACTCGAGCATCAATAGCAAGCTTGTCAATGATTCGACGAACTTTTTGCAATTCTTCCATCAAATTATGTTTTGTTTGCAAACGGCCGGCAGTATCCACCAAAACCAAATCAGTGCCCTTTGAACGAGCTGCACCAAGAGCATCAAAAACTACTGCAGCCGGATCCGCATTTGGAGAGGGATTGGCTATGACTGGTACACCGCTGCGCTCTCCCCAGATTTGAACTTGTTCGACTGCCGCTGCTCTAAACGTATCTGCTGCTGCAATCAAAGTAGAAAAACCACTTCTTACTGACAAATTCGCCAACTTTCCTAATGTTGTTGTTTTGCCAACTCCATTTACACCAACAAGTAACCAAACGTTTAATTGACCCTTTTGGGGAGACAAAACATCTAAGCCACTAGCCTTAATTGGTTCTTCAATAATATTACACAATTGTTTTTTAAGAAAACGTAGTCCCTCCTGAGGATCTAATACTTCTTCATTCATTTTGTAGCGTAAAGCATTCAAAGCTTGATCAGTTGCATTAACACCAGCATCTGCTCTCAATAATAATGTTTCCAGTTCATCAAGAGTTTCAGGCGTTAAAGGATCATCTCCAAGATTTTCTAATAAACCTGTTACAAATCCCTTTCGAGTCTTTTCCAAACCACGCCTAAGGCGTCCCAACCAATCAATCTCATCCAAAGAAACTTGTTTAGAATTACGGCCTTGGGCAGCAAGAACCTCTGCTGACCAAGTAAAAGTCTCATCAAAATCACCGAGAACAGGCTCCTCTCTAACTTGTTGATCATTTATAGTGTTTTTAAAATCCTGGCTTGAAAGAACCTCTTCTCCAGGAATATTATCTACAGAAAACTCACTAGTTGATATTTTCTCTTGTTTAGAGTCAGAAGTAACAGTTTCAACAAAATCATTTGACTCGTCTTTACAAGGAAGCTGATCATCAACCTCACTTTTATTTCTTGCTTGCTCTTTTTTTAATCGTAAATAAGCTTCACGCGCCCATTCAAGAGGATCCTCCTCAGAAGAAGATTTTTGAGAATTATCATTAAACTCTTCATCAACCATTATGAAACTCCTAGAGAGTAAGAACTTTGTAATCTACGCAATACTCCATTAATCATTCTCCGACCTTGTTCATCACTATAACGATTGGCTAACTCTACTGCCTCATTACAAGCAACAGCGATAGGGGTCTCAAGATTATGAATATCAATAAAAGCCAATCGCAAAATATCTCTATCTATTCTCGGTAATCTTTTAAGTCGCCATCCTTCCATTACCTCATCAACATGCAAATCAATATTGTCGATTGTTTGAACAACTAGGATGACACGGTTTAAAGCATTTTGGCGAATTTCTTGTTGATTGCCAAGTGCAAGTAAACGTGGCATTTCCAAACTCGATGACAAACTATTAAGTAACTGTTCAGCACGAAGCAAACAATCATTCAGTGATTCTCTCACTCCTACAGCTGAAGCATCTTTTAGTGTTTGTTCTTCCTCAATATCAAGCAAATTTTGTTGAACACTTTGTATTTGATTTGCACAAGAATCAAGACCCTCACGCCAATGTTCCATCAATGTATCCAGTGCCTTCTCTTGAAGAGTTTCGATTGTAAATGAATCGACATCTTGTGTTTGATCCTCAGGAATTTGACCCAATACTAAGAGTGCTAATTCTCGTGCAAGAGACCTTGATTTCATATTCGAAGATAGATCTATCTTAAGAAGATGTTGAAGAAGGTGCGGGTGTTGCTCTCAATTGATTAATCAAACTTGAAAAACTTCTATTTACAGGAACTTCACGTTCATCTGGATTAACAATCCCAGCTGAAATTATGGTTCGAAACGCATCCTCCACTGAAATGTCTAGATTCCTAACAGAAGACTCAGGAACCAAGGTATACCATCCTGTTGTTGGATTAGGGGCAGTAGGAATAAAAACACTCAGTAAAGGTTGTTCCAACTCTGCCTGTAAAGAAGGACCAACTAAACCTGTAACAAAGCCAACACTAAACAAGCCTTCGCGTGGATACTCAACCAACACCACTCGTCGAAAGCGTTTTGAATTGTCTCTCAAAAAAGTTTCCAACAATTGCTTCAGTGTCTTATAAACAGAACCAGCCAAAGGAATTCTCGAAAGAGTACCCTCTCCAAATTCAAGCAACCATCTACCAACGATATTTCGAGCCATCAATCCAATCAAAAGGATTCCCAGCAATGGGACAGTGAGACCTAAAGAAAGATTGATTAGGTCCTGAAGAAGAGGGTTAAGAGTAATGAAAGGATTTAACTGCTTTGGTATCGATGTAAGAAAAGCCAAAACAAAACGACTGACAGTAGTTGCCAGCCAGATAGTTGTGGCCAAAGGAATGACCACCAACAATCCCGCAATGAGATCGTTCTTGAGATCTTGCTGAAGCCTTGAAGCCAAAGGCAGATCTGGTCTGGGATTGGACTGAACCAATTAGCTTCCTAAAACCTTGTAATAACATTATTATCCAAGGCTAGCCAAAATAAGCTAACAATGAATAACTTCATCGAAGAGACGTGAAAGCTAGCAACAAAAAAGCAACAGAAAGAACTAATAAGCTTGCTGGTCCTCTGACCCTCCTCAGGTTCGCCTCAATATTTCGTTGCTGTTCATACTGCGTAATCTGCTGATTTAATTGACGCTCCTGATGGTTAATAAAATTCAGTGATGCACTTGTCTTGTCAAAAGCTGTGGCATTAGGTGACAATTCTCCAGCAATTACAAGCTGATTAGCTAAATCCTTTAATGAGTGGGGTGATTCGGCATACTCTCGGGTCAATTTCAACTGACTACGCAACTGGTTCAATGAGACATTGACCTCAGAAGACAACTTTCGATTCTCTTGCATCGAAATCCAAACCAAAACCATTAAAACAATAGAAAAAGAAAAAGATGAAATAGCAATAAACCTTTTCGTAAAAAGTTGCTTAATTACCGAATTTTCTTTCCTAAGACTAAATATCATCAAAATTAAACCAACAAAAGCAAATTGAAATTGAAGAAGAATTTCTTGTCCACTGTGCTCAGTAAACGAATCATTCAAAAAACTAGTCGCCACCTGGAAAATGGTCAAAATGAGCAAAGTAATCCCCAACCATCTCAAAACAAAAGGAGAACGATCTAAAGAAGTCATTTGAATCTCATTAAATGGACCCCCATCCATAGAATTTTCAACTTTAGAATTATTTCTGAAAAAACATGATTTCTCAAGAACAACTCAGCAAACAACTTAAAGATGAGGCATTTCAACAAGGATTTGACCCTGTAGGAATTGCAAGAATTCCTGGAAGTCAGCGCTTAAGACTCAGAACAGCAGCCTTACAAAGATGGCTCAAAGCTGGAAATCAAGCAGACATGGGATGGATGGCTTCTCCTCGAAGACAAGACATCACACAAAATCTTGAAGGAATTAATAGTTTGCTTGCCGTAGGCCTCAATTACTTTGTCGATACAAACAAAGACAAACAAAAACTTTCGATCGCAAGATATGGATGGGGTCGTGACTACCACAAAGTTGTCAAGCAAAGGCTCCGACGAATTGGAAGATGGCTCGAACAAAAAAGACCCCAGTGTCATTGGAAAATATGCGTAGATTCTTCTCCACTACTTGATAAAGCATGGGCAGAAGAAGCAGGACTAGGCTGGATAGGCAAACACAGCAACTTAATCAACCAAAACAAAGGCTCATGGCTGGTCATTGGACATCTTTTGTGTACAGAAGTATTAACACCAGACAAACCATCACCTTCATTGTGTGGCAAATGTCAGAAATGCTTAGATGCTTGTCCTACAAAAGCAATTACAGAGCCATTCGTAGTGGACTCGAGACGTTGTATCGCTTATCACACGATTGAAAATAGAAATTTATTCCTCCCCAAGGAAATCACCAATTCCATGGGGAACTGGGTTGCAGGATGCGACATTTGTCAAGATGTTTGTCCATGGAACAACAAAGGACTAAAAAGCACAGACGACCCCGAAATGCAACCTAAAGAATGGATACTAGAACTTACTAAAATGCAGGCTCTTGCCTGGGATGAGGAAACATGGAACAAAAAACTTCGCGGATCGGCATTAAAAAGAATTAAACCATGGATGTGGAAAAGAAACGTATCAGCAAGCGAAGAAACGAATAAAAAAACCCTAAAATAGAAAAAGAATGACTAATTCAACATGAATATACCTTATAAAAACAAAATCAAAAATAGCCAATGGTCACTTTCAATCATTCTTGGAATCACAACTCTATTTATACAACCAACAGCCAAAGCTGTAATACCATACATATATGAACCAAAACCAGAATCATTAGAAAAAACTAGTTTAAAAATTGCAAGAACAGCCGCTCATCTATTAGCAATTGGACAACCAAAAGAATCAGCTAAATTAGCAGAAATAGCAGTAAAACTCAAACCAAAAAACGAAAACCTTTGGTCTCTCTTATCAGAAGCACAACTCCGAAGTAATCAACTAGATAAAGCCATTTCTTCATTAGCCAAAGCTAAAGAATTAAATCCCGAAAAGGCGAGTCTATGGTTTGCAGAGGCCTCCATTGCTTTACAACAAAAGAGACCAGTAGATGCAGAATCATTCTTAAAAACAGGTTTAAATTTAGATTCAAAAAATGCTATCGCTTATTTTCAACTGGGCAATGCTAATATTATGCAAACAAAGCCAAAACAAGCACTCAAAGCATTTATAAAAGCCTCGCAATTAAAACCAAATTTTTGGGAAGCTATAAACAATGAAAGTATCATTCTTTTTGAGCTGGGTCAAAAAAATAATGCTATCAAAAAATGGAGAAAAGTTCTAGAAATAGAAAAAAATGCAGAACCAATGTTAGCACTAGCAGCTGCATTAAATGATCTAAATCCAAAAAATAAAGAATCAATTGTACTTGCAAAAGAAGCATTATCCAAAAACCCCAATTACGTACTAAGTACTCATCAAGAAGAGCAACTTTGGGGCAACCAACTGAGAACTGCAACAACTAAATTATTAAGCAAACCAGAACTGCAGGAATCAAAAGAAAAAGCACTGGCAAATGCAGACTCAGAATCCTTCTATTGATCAAGGGGGTTGGTAGTTGTCAATTTGATATGTAGGCTTAGCACTTCCGCCCTCTAATTCCAACCTCGGATGGCCGCGGAGCGCCTACAACCAATTTCCCTGCATCTAGAAATGCAGCGCTCATATCTCGAATACGCAATGAGCGTAATCGTGGGAAGAGCACTGCCTGATGTTCGTGATGGTTTAAAACCTGTACAACGTCGAATTCTATTCGCAATGCATGAATTGGGCTTAACGCCCGATCGCCCCTACAGAAAATGTGCTCGTGTAGTTGGGGATGTACTTGGTAAATATCACCCACACGGAGATCAAGCGGTTTACGACGCATTGGTTCGATTAGTCCAAACATTCGCTAGCAGATTTCCCATTCTTGATGGTCACGGAAACTTTGGCTCGATAGACGACGATCCTCCAGCTGCTATGCGGTATACAGAAACACGCTTGGCGGCTATCGCACACGAAGCCTTATTGAGTGAAATTGGTGATGAGACCGTTGATTTTGCTCAAAACTTTGACGGATCCCAACAAGAACCAACTGTCTTACCAGCACAATTGCCATTCCTTTTACTAAATGGATGCTCAGGAATAGCGGTAGGAATGGCAACAAGCATTCCTCCTCACAATCTCAACGAAATTGTTGATGGAATGATATCTCTAATCAAAAAACCTAACCTATCTGAAGAAAATCTTCTAAAAATTATACCTGGCCCTGACTTTCCGACTGGTGGAGAAGTATTAATAGGTAATGGAATTCGCGAGACATATTTAAAAGGAAGAGGCTCAATTCCAATGAGGGGAATTGGACATATTGAAGAAATCTATCCAGGGAAAGGAAAACATCGTAAAAATGCTTTTATTGTTACAGAATTACCTTATCAAACCAACAAAGCAAGTTGGATTGAGAAGTTAGCAGATCTAGTAAACAACGGAAAAATATCTGGTATATCAGATATTAGAGACGAAAGTGACAGAGATGGTATGAGAATAGTTGTTGAATTACGTAGGGATGCCAACGCTGAAGATGTAATTAATGAATTACAGAATAAAACATCATTTTTAAATAATTTTGGAGCAATATTACTTGCTTTAGTAAACGGTCAACCAAAACAATTATCGCTAAAACAATTATTAGAAAATTTTCTTAACTATCGAGAAGAAACTCTTGTAAGGCGAACAAGATATAAATTACGCAAAACAGAAGAACGTCTTGAAATAGTTAATGGACTAATACTTGCTTTAAACAATCTTAAAGTAGTTATTGAACTTATTCAAAATGCTGCAGATGCACCAACTGCCAAGATAAATCTAATTTCAAAGTTAAAGCTAAATGAAAGACAAGCCGATGCTGTCCTTTCTATGCCTTTAAGACGTCTAACTGGGCTAGAACAAAATAGCCTTCGAGTAGAATGCAAAGAACTGGAAATAAATAAAGACTATCTTTTTTCCCTCTTAAAAGATAGAGAAAAATTATTGTCTGAGCTTATCAAGGAATTAAAGGAATTAAAGAAAAAGTTTGGAAACAAAAGAAGAACTAAATTAATAGAAGGTGGAGACAAATTATTAGCTGAAAGGGCTGCTTTACAAAGACCAAATACTGAACTTCTCCGCAAACAAGCACTATCTTCTCTTCCAAGTGATGCCAGACTAATAATTCAATCTGATAAGCAAGTCAAAATTGTAAGTCCTCAACTTATAGGTAGACTACATTTGAATGAAGAATGTGAATTAGGAGAAGAAACTGCTCCTGCAGAAATGATTTTACCAATAGAAAATAAACCCAAAATCCTTGCAATTACAAGCAAAGGAAAAGTTGCACTCGTTAGATGGGAATTTGCTGGACAGCAGCAAGGTAGTATAGAAAAATTTCTTCCTGGGGGTCTTGAAGGAGAAAAAATAATTTCATTAGTTCCTCTACCTAAAAAATCTAAATTGAGCCTAGGAATGCTTAGTAGTGACGGAAGGTTTAAACGCTTAGCATTAGAAGAAGTTTTGGATTTATCAGGTAGAGCAACTACAATATTAAAACTGAAAGAAGGTGTTTCTCTAATATCTTCGATGATTTGTGAAACAGATGGATACGTAATAATTGTGAGTAATTTTGGTCGAATTCTAAAATTACCTATTAATGAAGAAGCGTTACCACTCATGGGAAAGCTTGCTCAAGGACCGATTGCGATGAAATTGTTTCCTACAGAAAAAACAATTGGTGCAATAACTGTTACTCAAGAAAGTGACTCCTCACTTATATTAGCCTCAAGAAAGGGTCAACTTTTCAAAAGTGAATTAAATTCCATAAGAATTTGTCAACGAGGAAATATGGGGCAAATGCTTAAATCACATTTAAATACTATTAATAATTCCAATGAAATTATTGATATCTGTGCATCTAACCAACTAATAGGTCTCGTCACTGATTCTGGAAGATATGGGAGAGTCGAAGGAGAAACTCTAAGGTATAAAGAACTAATTCTCAAAGAAAACGAAAATCTATCTGGTCTTGTTCCATTGTTTACTACAATTCAAGATAAATAGGTATGTTCAACCCATTTTAAATACTCCTCAGTAATATTACCTGTTACATATTCTCCATCAAAACATGACATCTCTAACTTTTTAAGTTTACTTCCTTCTACTATTGATTTGGTAAGATCTGTTATTTCCTGATAAATTAACTTATCAATTCCTAAAATCTTTTCTATTTCTGGAATGGTCTTATTATAAGCAATTAATTCATTTCTACTAGGCATATTAATTCCATAGACATGAGGGTGTCTGACCGGAGGTGCAGCTGAAGTAAAAACTACTTTATTTGCACCAGCATCTCTAGCCATTTGAACTATTTCTTTTGATGTTGTACCTCTTACTATAGAATCATCTACTATTAATATATTTTTCCCTTTAAATTCAGTTCCCATAGCATTAAGTTTTTGACGAACTGATTTCTTTCTCTGTAACTGACCAGGCATTATAAAGGTTCTGCCAACATATCTATTTTTAAAGAATCCTTCTCTATATTCAATTCCAAGTGTCCTTGAGACTTGTAGAGCTGCTGGCCTAGAAGAATCAGGAATAGGCATAACAACATCAATATCACCTGTAGAAAATTTCTTAGATATAGTCTGTGCTAAATAATCACCCATTCGAAGTCTTGCTTCGTAAACGGAAATACCATTTACTACAGAATCTGGACGAGCAAGATAAACATATTCAAATGAACAAGGGACCAAAGTATGTCTGTCTGCACATTGTGATGTAAAAAGCCTTCCATTCAGGTCAATAAAAATAGCCTCTCCAGGATTGACATCTCTTACAATCTCATAATCGCCATTTTCTAGAACTAATGATTCACTAGCTATTATCCATTCTTCTTTTTCTCTATCAGAGAAACGTTTACCCAAAACCAAAGGTCTAATACCAAAAGGATCTCTAAAAGCAAGAATTCCTTGACCTGCAATCAAAGCTATAGAAGCATATGACCCTTCTACTCTTTTATGTAAAGAACGAATAGCAGAAAAAACTTGATCTGGTTGTAAATCATTTGGTTGAACTTTTGACTGTAACTCAGTTGCCAGTACATTTAGCAGCATTTCTGTATCACTTGTAGAATTCATATGCCGTCTGTCAACTTTAAACAAATCTCTTTCCAATTCTCTTGTATTAGTAAGATTTCCATTGTGAATTAAAATGATTCCATAAGGAGCATTCACATAAAATGGTTGAACTTCTTCCTCTCTATTAGCAGAACCCTTCGTAGCATATCTAACATGACCTAAACCAATGTTACCACGTAATCTTCTCATGTCTCGAGTTCTATAAGCCTCTTTAACTTGTCCTTTTGATTTATGTAAATTAAAAACGCTACCATCCATCGTAGCAATTCCAGTAGAATCTTGACCTCGATGCTGCAACAACAACAAACTATCGTAAATCTGTTGATTAACTTGTTGAGTGGAATAAATTCCTACAATTCCGCACATGTTAATAAACCCCTAAGTTCATCATGATAAGAGGAAAAATTTAAAATATAAAATCATCTATTCATTCGTAAACGATCAGAAATAGAATTATTATAAGTACTGACCAATTCTTCTAAGTCCAATTCAATTATATTATGATTTTTTAAGCTAATAACAAATTTCTTCTCTTCTATAACTTCTCCCAACTTTATAGCAGGTACTGATTCCAAATTTGCAAATAATTTATCTTTTAAAGCTGCTTGGAACAAAGTTGATTTTTGCTTGTCTATACTAACAACAATTCTTGCACCACCTTCTGCAAATAATGCTCTATCTAGACGGCCATCATGAAAATTTATTCTTATATTAGCTCCTAAACCAGAACAAATAGAAGATTCACAACAAGTTACAGCTATACCACCTTCACTAACATCATGAGCTGACTGTAAATAATTAGAAGATATTGCATTTCTTACAAATTTCTGTACTTTCAATTCCAACTCGAAATCTGTTTCTGGTGGACGTCCAGTGACAAGATCATGAATCACTTCTAAATAACTTGTACCAGCCAATGTCAAACGACTATCTAACTCTGAAGAGGAATCAAAAGGAACACCTAATAACCAAATCTCATCTCCCGGTGAAGTCCAACCCTGACCAACTGTATTATTTATATTTTCAACAAGTCCTACCATTCCTATAACTGGTGTTGGTTGAATGGGTTGGTAATCTCCATTTTCTTTTTTAATCTCATTATATAAAGATACATTGCCACCAGTTACTGGAGTTTGAAAAGACAAACACGCCTTAGATATTCCATCACATGCTTCTGCTAATTGCCAATAACCCTGATTAGAGTTTGGTGAAGAAAAATTCAGATTATTTGTAATTGCGAGAGGTTCGGCACCGACACAACTAAGATTTCGTGCTGATTCAGCTACTGTAGCCATAGAACCTCTATTAGGATCAAGAAAAACCCATCTATTTAGACAATCAACAACTGCTGCTATACCTCTTTGAAATGATTGATTTGAATCATTACTTAATTGCGATCGTATTCGAACGATTGCAGCATCAGAATCTCCGGAAGTTAAAACTGTATTTAACTGAACTTGCCTATCATATTGATTGTAAATCCAATTCTTTGATGCAATATTAGGATTATCTAATAATTTTAATAATACATCGTTCCACGTTAATTTTAGATCTAAATATTTTCCTGATGTTGGAATGATTCCATGAATGGAATCTTTAGATAAAAACTCTTCATTCCATTTCCAATGGTCTTGGTTTAATTTTGGTGGTTCAGAGAGAATTTCATGATGATTAATAGGAGTATCATCAGCCAAAGCACTTGCTGGTAATTCTGCCACAATTTCATCTTTATGAAGTACACGTACAATATTTTCTTCTAAAACAGATCCAACCACACAAGCATTTAAACCCCAACGAAGAAATCTACTCATAACAATATTCTCGGACCCAGGTTTTACAACAAAAAGCATTCTTTCTTGAGATTCAGATAATAGGAATTCATATGGAGTCATATCAGATTCACGAGCTGGAACTAAATCCAAATTCAACTCAATACCAAGACCTCCCTTTGAAGCCATTTCAGAACAACTACATGTAAGACCTGCTGCACCCATGTCTTGTGCTGCAACAACATCTCCACTTTTAAAAGCCTCTAGACAGGCTTCGATTAAACCTTTTTCTAAAAAAGGATCACCAACTTGAACAGCTGGGCGATCATCTACAGATGAATCTGTAAGTTCAGAACTTGCGAAACTAGCTCCTCCCATCCCATCTCGTCCTGTAGTACTGCCAACATAAATAACTGGAAAGCCTATTCCATTAGCTCCCGAACAAACAATTTCATCGGTCTCCATTAATCCTAAAGCCATAGCATTAACTAATGGGTTTCCGGAATAACTATGGTCAAAACTCGTTTCCCCTCCAATAGTTGGAACTCCAACACAATTTCCATAATGTGATATACCAGCAACAACACCTTTCAGTAGAGCAATATTATTTTGATCTTCTAAAGGTCCAAATCTTAAAGCATTCAATATTGCAATTGGCCTTGCTCCCATAGTAAATATATCCCTTAAAATACCTCCTATTCCTGTAGCTGCTCCTTGAAAAGGTTCTACAGCTGACGGATGATTATGACTCTCTATTTTAAATACTAATCTTTCATTATTTCCTAAATCAACAACTCCTGCATTCTCTCCTGGTCCAACCAAAATTCTTGTTCCTTTAGTTGGAAATTTACTTAATAAAGGTTTAGAATTTCTATAACAACAATGCTCTGACCACATTACACCAAACATACCTAATTCTACGCGATTAGGTTCTCTCGATAAACGTCGATAGATTTCATTATAATCTTTTTGACTAAGTCCTTCCTCTTTTAAAGCTTTCTCTAGGTCTTGAATTTTAAAATTATTTGAAGTTTTCATGAGTTTGTAATGATTAAGTTAAAAAAACATGACTTATTCTAGATCCATGGATCATTACGTTTTTGATGGATGTTATCTTTATAAGAGGTTTGATTTTGAGATTTAGACTCATTGTAATCATTAGTATCTTTTTGGCTATACTCAGGATAATCGTCCCAATCATCTAAAGGGTCTACTTCATTAACATCTGTTAAATTATCAAATTGATTCTCCTTTTCATCCCATGGAGATTCCTCTAGCCATCCCTCCAAGCGATCTGTAGCTTTTTCACTAAAAGATTGAAATTGATCTTTCCATACTCTAGATTTTTTTAAAATCTGCTGTTTAACACTAGATTTTAATATCGGTAAATCATCCAATGAGCTAATACTTGTCATTAAAAAACCAGGTTGCTGATCAAGAATTCTTTCTAAGTTTAATCTCCAACGACTAGTACCTGGTATACGAGGATCACTTCTAGAAACTAAATAATGATTTATATCTCCTGTATTTAAGTTAAATATACAATCCGCTATTAAACCTAATCTTTTACCTTCTGTATTTAAAATATCTGCTTCGATTAATGTTGGTAATCTATCTATTGTTACTTGATCAGAAACAGAAGGTAAGCCTTTTACATAGATTTGCTGATCTGCAACTGCACAACATTGGTTTAATTTCCAAACATGCCTTACTAATTTCAATGATGATGGTTTACTTACCCACCCAAGGATACGATGAGCTGGTGGATGCATCCAAATAGAACAACCTGAACCATGATCTATTCCTTTATTACATCGAACTTTATGATTTAAAAGATCGCTTAATAAAATATTTTCTGGTAATCTCACGTCTAAGATCTGATTTGTACAGGCATAACTAAATACGTAAAATCATCTTTTGAATCAACAGGAACAATAATAGCTGGTGTATTAGGGGCATTAAATTGTAAGCAGACTTTTTGAGAATCGATAGACTTTAAACCTTCTAAAACATATCTAACATTAAATGCTATTTCTATTGGTTCTCCTGAAATCTCTACTGTTAATGATTCTGATCCACTGCCAACATCTTGTGCATCTGCCAATATCTTTATAGAAGATGATTGTGACTCAATGACAATCTTGATTATATTATTATGCTGATCTGCTAAAACAGCGACCCTTTCAAGTGATGTTATAAAATCTTTTCTCTCAAGAGTAACTTTTCTCTCAAATTGATCAGGAATTAATTGATTATAATTTGGATAATCACCTTCCAATGTCCGACTAGTAATTACTTGATCAGAACTTAACAAAACCACTTGTCCTCTATCGCAAAAAAGACTAATCAAATCATTGCTATTTAAAGTACTTAAAAATCTTTCAACTTCTCTTAGAGAACGAGATGGAAGGGTTACTTCAAATAAATCATTATCTTGGGAAAATTCACTATCATCTACTTCATCCTCGAGAGCATCTAATGTTTTTAAAACAGCTAATCTATGTCCATCAGTAGCAGCAGCTTCCATTGACTTACCATCAAATTTCAAATGTACACCTGTTAACAACTGTTTAACTTCATCTGAACTACTAGAAAAAAGAGTTGAACGTAAAGCTTTCAATAATGAATTAGCATGTAACTTTAAAGAAGTTCCTGTTTCAACTAAAGGTAAATTAGGGAAATCATCTGCAGACATACCTCTCATTTGATAACTTCCACCGAGACTTTTTAACTCGACATTTTCTCCCTTATCATCACTAAATAAAGTCAAAGAAGATTCAGAATCTAAACGAGAAACAATTTCACCTAGCAATCTTGAAGGTAAGGTAATTGCACCACTAATATCAACTGATGCTTCAATAGCCGTTTGAATACCTAAATTCAGATCAAACCCTGTGAGACTTAAGCGATTAGTTCCACCATCGGCTGTCAATAAAACATTTGCCAATACTGGGTGTGTTGGTCTAGTAGCTACAGCCCTACTAACAAGCTGAAGAGCAGTGTTTAAAGCTGCCTGAGAGCAAACTAATTTCATGCACACAAGGTAACGAGTAAATCCCAAAAAAGGAATGCCAACACCAGATAACACTTAATAAATTAATGAAAATCCGTACTTTTGTCTTTCTACTGTTCTAATTAATAGAATAAAAATAAAAACAGTAGTAGTAGGTCCTGTTGAAAACGTGGAAAACCTCTAGATCTATTGATACTGCTTGGCTTTTTAAAAATTTTAATTGTGGAAAAAAAAATATTTTTCGGGAAAAGATCTTTTGAATCTATTCTCCCTCGTGTCTTATTTATCTAAATCTTCAGAATCCATGATGTTGTCTTTTGTTTTCCACAGAAAATACCTCAACCATTATTTGGTTTTCCACTGTCAAATTTAAGATTCTTTTTATTGTTGTTAGTAACCTATTAATTCGCTTATTTTTTTGCTTTCAGCTGGGATATCTTTATAGAATTTTGCTGAATTATTATTGATTGCACAATCTGGATCTTTCAATCCATTACCAGTTAAAACACAAACTATCGTTGAATTTTGTGGTACTTCATTGGATCTTTTTAATAATCCTGCAACAGATGCTGCACTTGCTGGTTCACAAAAGATTCCTTCTTCACATCCTAAAATGTTGTACGCTTTTATTATTTCTTCGTCTGTTACATCTAAGAAACCTCCTTTACTTTCTTTTTTTGCATTTATAGCTTTTGATTGATTTACTGGATTTCCTATTCTTATAGCTGTTGCAATTGTTTCAGGATTTTCAATCTTTTTACCATAAACTAATGGAGCCGAACCACTTGCTTGAAAACCCATCATCCTTGGTAATTTCTTGCTTTTTCCTGCCTTATTGTATTCTTTAAAACCTAACCAATAAGCAGATATATTTCCAGCATTTCCCATTGGAATACATAACCAATCTGGAGCATCTGTTAATTCATCAATTATTTCAAAAGCAGCTGTTTTTTGTCCTTGTAGTCTAAATGGATTTACTGAGTTTACTAAAGTGATTGGATATTTTTTGTTTAGTTCCCTGACTATATCTAATGCACTGTCAAAATTACCTCGAATAGCGATAATTTCTGCGCCATATACAAGAGCTTGAGCCAGTTTTCCTTGAGCTACGTAACCATCTGGAATAAGAACAAATGCTCTCATTCCAGCTCTTTTTGCATATGCAGCAGCTGAAGCAGATGTGTTACCAGTGCTTGCACAAATTACTGCTTCACATCCTTCTTCTTTTGCTTTGCTTATGGCCATTGTCATTCCACGGTCTTTAAAGGAGCCTGTTGGGTTGAGACCGTCATATTTCACATAGACCTTTGCATGATTCTTTATTCTTCTTTCTATAGACTTGACTCTTATAAGAGGAGTGCAACCTTCTTTTAGGGTTATTACAGGTGTTTTTCCTGATACAGGAAGCCATTGTCTATATTTTTCTATTAGGCCAGGCCAAGGCTCCATTTCAGGTGATCTCATGAACTTATCTCTGAGTTTTTGAGTTAGAGACACTTTTAAGATTCAGTATATAGCTAATCTAATACTTAAAGCTTCGGTTCTTTCAGTGCTTCTAACGGAGAATTTGAGAAGAATTTGATTAATTCATTGATACTCTCTGCTTTTTGGACTAGTTTTGATAGTGCTGGAAGGTCTATAGCCATAACTTTATTTGGATATCCTTTAATGAAATTCATGAGGTTGATTCCACCTTCTGTCAATATGATTCCATTAATTATACCTGCTCTAATTGCTGGAACACTTACTGATTCTTTAGGAACTTTTACCGGGTGAATAACTTTTGATATCCTACCTAATAATGCTTCACCAATTTTGCTATTCATTAATTTACTAGTAACTACTAATTTTAATTCTATTTTTTTATTTAAAAATTCAGATATTGCTTTTGGATCTTGTTTTGTAATTTTTAATACATCCGATAAATATCCTTTTGCTTTTCCTGTTTTTGCTAAATATTCAATATCAGATACTAAAATTGTTTTTTTAAAAGCTCCATTTATCAATGCTACTTTTTCGGCAGAATATGCAGATTGACTACTCAAGAGAAGACCGAATGCAATTCCAATGAGTTGTTTTTTTATGAAAATTTTCATATTTAGATACTTTCTCCGGCGACAACTTTTACTAGACGCACTATATTCTTTTCTGCAACACCTTTCGCTATTTTTATGCTCATCTTTCTTATGTCTTTTTTGATAATTATTTTTGGTAGGCGTGTTACTATGATTTCCAGTTTAAATCCTGGAATTTTTTTCATTATATTTATTAACTTTCCTATTTGATTTAAAGTTTTTGATTTTCTTTTTCCCTCTAATTTGTTTAACGAACTATTTGGTTTTAAAGTATTTAATTTATTGTTTATCTTGTTAACTGTTTTAATACTAAGTTCATCTAATCTGTTGATTGTTTCTTTAACTAGTTGATCTCTTAAAAATACTCCTTTTTCTGAAAACATAAATTCTATAACTTCATCTAGAAGTTTTTCAATATCCAATTGAGTTTGTGTGCCAGCACTTTGAAGAAGATTTTCTAATCGTTTCCAACGGAATTCTTTGTTATCGAATAACATTTCTTTGAGACTTTTTCTTAATTGTGGATCTGGGTCTTCCATTAATCTTCTGGCAAAGTATGGATAAGCAGCTCCTAGAATTTTGAATTCAGGATCTACGCTAAGTGCGATTCCTTCTAGAGTTATTAACGATCTAATTATTAATGCATAGTAAGGAGGTATTCTAAATGGAAATTTATACATAACACTCGAAAGATCATCTGTTACATTTTTGAAATCCATTTTGTTGACTCCAAGATCTACAGCTTGAGTAAAAACTTTTTCGAATGCTGGCACTATTGGACCTAATTCTATTTTATTATCTAAAAAACCTAGATTTACAAAATCATTTGATAATTTATCAAATTTCTTGTTTACCAAATGAACTACGGCTTGTATTAAACCTGTCCTTGATTCTTTACTTACTTCACTCATCATTCCAAAATCTAAGTAGCACAACCTTCCATCCTTTAAAGCTAATAAATTCCCAGGATGAGGATCAGCATGGAAAAAACCATGTTCAAGGAGTTGTTGTAAACTACAGTTAACACCTATTTCTACCATTTCGTCAGGATCTATACCCAGTTTTTTTACTTCTGCTAAGTTTGTTAACTTTACTCCATCAATCCACTCCATTGTCAATACGCGCCGACTAGTTGCTTCTTCATAGATTTTTGGGACCGCAATATTTTTATTGTGATTGTGCAGTTCTTTGAATTTTTTTGCATTATTTGCTTCATTTAAGTAGTCCATTTCTTCAAAAACTCTTTTTCCTAACTCGTCAATCAATGCAACTAAATCACTCCTTATCAATCCTATATAGCGATTTATCCAAGAAGCTATATTTCTGACAATGTATAGATCAAGTGTGATTTGTTCTCTTAGTCCAGGTCTTTGAATTTTTACTGCGACTCTAGTGCCATTTTTAAGGGTTCCGCGGTGTACTTGCCCTAAGGAAGCTGCTGATATGGGTTGTTTTTCTAAATTTTCAAAGATTTCGAATATTGGTTTTTCTAAATCTTCTTCGATACAAGCCATAGCAAGATCGCTGTCAAATCCTGGCAGTTGATCTTGGAGTTGAGATAACTCTTCTAATAAAATTCCTGGGACAATATCAGGTCGAGTTGATAGAGCTTGACCGCCTTTGATAAAGGCGGGTCCTAGTTGGAAAAGAAGACTCGCAAATTCTTTTGCTCTTTGCCGTGCTCGATTGGAATCTTTTAGTCGGCCTAATAATTGGTCTTTTCCTACTCCTAACAAAAATAATCCTAGGGGTATCAGTGTTTGCCATAATCGCCTTAACAAACGAATTGAGTGTCCTCTATAGATTTTTTTAATTGCGGCAGGGTCATACTCCAGAAGCCCTGCAGCTTCAATGAAATCGCTCAGTTCAGATTTTGGTTTCATAGGATCATCCTATTAACCCCCTTCTAAAACAGCTTCAGTCTCGCTACCGTCAGCCAGATTACCGGACTTAGCCATGCTTACCGGTTTACGGCTTCGCAACATTGCTCTCATTGACTCTCTGGATTTGTCTTTTGATGAAGGCTTCATAGTTCTTACTGGGGAGACAGGAGCTGGTAAATCAATTCTGCTTGATGCCTTAGATGCAGTTTTGGGCGGATTTCAGGGGATGTCAGGATTTCGTCTTCTCAGGGATGGTGAAGAAATAGGCAGTATTGAGGCGAGCTTTTCTTGTGGTTCATTGGTGGACAATTGGCTAACAAAGCAAAAGTTAGAAATTGATGACTCTGAATTGGTTATTTCTAGAGAATTCAGAAAGAAAAGAAATCGTGTTACAAGTAGATCAAGGTTAAACGGAGTTTTGGTAAATCGAGATCAATTATTGGCCCTTCGACCATTTTTACTTGACTTGACGCTTCAAGATCAATCACATCATATTTTCAAAGCAGGTCAACAAAGAAATTATTTGGATCATTTTGGTGGAAATGAAATTGATAAACATATTCAAAAAGTTCGCAAAAGTTGGTTAAATTGGCATGAAAGTCATCTGAATTTACTTCAAATTCAAGATAATCATCAAAATAGTCAGTTACAAAAACAAGAGAAAGAACAAATTTATCAAGAGTTAAAAAATGCATTATTGGAGGATCCAGATGAGGACAGGAAACTTGAAATTGAACAAGATCGATTAATTAACGCTGTAAGGCTACAAGAAGGATTGAGTTTGTTGATGAATCTTTTACAAGAAAATAATGGAGAATTTCCTACTGCTTCCGATCTTTTTGCACAATCTATGCAAGAACTCAAAACTATTGTACAATTAGATAATTCATTAGATAGACAGAAAGATCAATTATGTGATCTACAGATTTCTTTGCAAAGTATGATAGATGATTTGCAGAAATATTACACGTATTTGGAAAGTGATTCTAGTCGATTAAGTCAAGTGCAGGAAAGGCTTTATCTTCTAAAAAAATTGCAAAACCGCTATGGTTTTAACCTCTCTCAATTAATTCATCATAGAGATCGACTTCATGAAGAAATATTTGAGTTTTCGCATAATAATGATTTAGAAGAATTGAGATCTCAAGAAGAAAAAAAGCGAATTATTCGAGATGAGTTCAATGATAATTTGACAAAAATTAGAAAACAAATTGCTTTATCTATGCAATTAAAATTAATGAATAATTTAATACCAATGGGCTTAGAAAATGTTCAGTTCGAAATTCGAATAATACAATCAGAACCTTCTCAAAACGGAAGTGATGATGTTCAATTTTGGTTTTCTGCGAATCCTGGCCAGCCTTTATCACCTCTTGAGGATGTTGTCTCAGGTGGAGAATTATCGAGATTCTTTTTGGCATTAAAAACCACTGTTTCTCAAATCGAGCCTTCAAGAACTATGTTTTTTGATGAGATTGATTCGGGAGTCAGTGGAAGGGTTAGTTCTGCTATTGGAAAGCTTTTAAAAGAATTATCTTCTTCCTCTCAGGTTTTTTGTATAACTCATCAGCCTTTAGTGGCGGCATTGGCAGATCATCATTTGAAAGTTTCCAAGCATGTTGAGAATGGTTGTACTCGTTCCGAAGTCATTTCTTTGCAGAACATTCAGTTACGTCAAACAGAGCTTGCAGAGCTTGCTGGAGGCAATTTCAAAGAAGCAGCTGTTTATGCAGCCAGATTGCTGGAACAGCAAGTCGCATAAAAGCGTCTTCATTTCTCTAGAATGACAAGCTTGTCATATTTTTTTCATGGGAGACTTTCCTGCCAAAGCTTCTAAAAACGCTTTAAGCAAGGTAGGGGATCTTGATGAAGGCTCGCTAGAGGATGTGATTCGCATTCGAGGTGCTCGTCAGCACAACCTCAAAAATATTGATTTGACCTTGCCTCGAAATAAGTTGATTGTTTTTACAGGGGTTAGTGGGAGTGGAAAGAGTTCTTTGGCTTTCGATACGATTTTTGCTGAAGGACAACGTCGTTATGTAGAAAGTCTTTCAGCATATGCTCGCCAATTTTTAGGACAAGTTGATAAGCCAGATGTTGATTCTATAGAAGGTCTTTCTCCTGCAATTTCTATTGATCAAAAGTCCACAAGTCATAACCCACGATCAACGGTTGGAACCGTGACCGAAATACAAGATTATTTTCGATTGCTTTTTGGAAGAGCCGGAGAACCTCATTGCCCTCAATGTGACCGTCATATTAGGCCTCAAACAATTGATGAAATGGTTGATCAGATTAAGACTTTACCGGATGGCATAAGATATCAATTATTAGCTCCTTTAGTTCGGGGAAAGAAAGGAACTCATTCAAAATTATTAAGTGGTTTAGTATCGGAAGGCTTTGTTCGTGTAAGAATTAATAGAGAAGTTAGGGAATTATCGGATAATATTGAATTAGATAAAAATCATTCACATGATATTGAAGTTGTTGTTGATAGACTTGTTTCTAGAGATGGAATACAAGAAAGACTGACTGATTCTTTACGAACAGCATTAAAGAGGGGAGATGGCCTTGCAATAGTTGAAATTGTCCCCAAAAAAGGTGAGGAATTATCAAAGGAATTGGAAAGGGAAAGATTGTATTCGGAAAATTTTGCATGTCCAGTTCATGGTGCTGTTATTGAGGAACTTTCTCCTCGGCTTTTTTCATTTAATAGTCCTTATGGTGCTTGCTCAGATTGTCATGGATTAGGCCATTTGCGTAAATTTACAGCTCAGAAAGTAATTCCTGATCCATCTTTACCAGTTTATGCGGCCGTTGCTCCATGGAGTGATAAAGATAATACATACTATTTTTCGTTGTTATTTTCTGTAGGTCAAGCATTCAATTTTGAAATAAAAACACCTTGGAATGATTTATCTGATGAACAAAAAAATATTTTACTTAATGGCAGTTTAGAACCAATACCAATACAAGTAGATAGTCGATATAGTAAAAAATCTGGTTTTTTAAAACCATTTGAAGGCATCTTACCTATTCTAGAGCGTCAATTGAAGGATTCAAGTGGGGAAGCAGTTCGTCAAAAATTGGAGAAATATCTTGAGTTAGTACCTTGTAAAACTTGTAACGGTAAACGATTAAGACCAGAAGCATTGGCAGTAAAAGTTGGCCCTTATCGTATTACAGAACTGACTTCAATTAGTGTTTCAGATACTTTAGACAAAGTAGAAAAGTTAATGGGAATTAATCAACCCAATAATTATAAGCCACTCCTTTCTAAAAGACAAATACAAATAGGCGATTTAGTATTGAAGGAAATTCGTCTTCGTCTTCGCTTTTTATTAGATGTTGGTCTTGAATATCTTTCGTTAGATCGTCCGGCAATGACACTTTCTGGAGGTGAAGCACAAAGAATTAGATTGGCTACTCAAATAGGAGCAGGACTGACAGGAGTTCTTTATGTATTGGATGAACCAAGTATTGGTTTGCATCAGAGAGATAATGATCTCTTGTTGAATACTTTAAAACGACTACGCGATTTAGGTAATACTTTGGTGGTAGTAGAACATGATGAGGAGACTATTCGATCTGCTGATTATCTTGTAGATATTGGTCCTGGAGCAGGAGTGCACGGAGGACATATTGTTGCAAAGGGATCTATCTCTAACTTGTTATCTGCTGAAGATTCTCTTACGGGATCATATTTGAGTGGTAAAAGGTCTATTCCCACACCATCTTCTAGGCGTGATTCAATTAGAAGGACATTGCGTTTAATTGATTGTTCTCGAAATAATTTAAAAAATATTAGTGTCGATATACCACTAGGAAAACTTGTCTCAATTACTGGTGTTAGTGGTAGCGGTAAAAGCACTTTAATTAATGAATTGTTGCATCCTGCTCTAAATCATAATTTAGGTTTAAAGATTGCTTTTCCAAAGGGAGTAAAGGAAATTAGAGGAGTTAAATTTGTTGATAAAGTTATAGTAATTGATCAGTCGCCTATTGGCAGAACACCCAGGTCAAACCCAGCAACGTATACAGGTGCTTTTGATCCAATTCGACAAGTTTTTGCAACATCGATAGAGGCAAAAGCAAGAGGCTATCAGGTTGGTCAATTTAGTTTTAATGTAAAGGGTGGTCGTTGTGAAGCTTGTAGAGGGCAAGGTGTAAATGTCATTGAAATGAATTTTTTGCCAGATGTATATGTTCAGTGTGACGTATGTAAAGGAGCACGATTTAATCGAGAAACTCTTCAAGTGAAATACAAGGGATTCAGTATTGCAGAGGTTCTTCAGATGACTGTTGAACAAGCAGCTGATGTTTTTTCAGCTATACCCCAAGCAGCTGATAGATTAAGAACATTAGTTGATGTTGGATTGGGTTATGTAAAATTAGGCCAACCAGCGCCAACACTTTCCGGTGGTGAAGCTCAAAGAGTCAAGTTGGCAACGGAACTTTCAAAACGAGCGACTGGAAAGACACTTTATTTGATAGATGAACCAACTACAGGATTGAGCTTTTTTGATGTGCATAAGCTTATGGATGTTATGCAAAGACTTGTGGATAAGGGTAATTCTATAGTTGTTATTGAACACAATCTTGATGTAATTAGATGTTCAGATTGGATTATTGATTTAGGTCCTGAAGGTGGTGATAGAGGAGGTGAGGTTGTTGTTTCTGGAACACCAGAGCAAGTGGCTCAGCATTCGTCTAGCCATACAGCGCGTTATTTGAAAGATGTACTTGTAAAGTTTCCTTCATCTTCTACATCTGACTGAGTGCCATTGATTTATTGAATCAGTGAATATCCGATTTTATTTGCAATTCTCCATGATTGCATGCTTTAGTATTTTCTTAACTTTTGATACATCCCTTTTGTTGCAATGCTTTTTATAGGACTTGGTTGGCTGTGTCGGATTTTGCTTATTCTTTCTTTAGATTTGGAAGCGAAAAAATCTAGTAGGAGTTCCTAACTCTTGAGGGAGGAGGGTTCAGATGGGTTTACGACTAATGCATCTAAACCTTCATGGGTTGGTGAGATCTCACGATTTGGAGTTGGGACGAGATGCAGATACAGGTGGTCAAACTTTATATGTACTCGAGTTAGTTAGAGGATTGGCTTCTAGAGCTGAAGTCGATCAGGTTGATTTAGTAACTAGATTGATTATTGATCGGCGTGTTTCACAGGATTATTCGAAGCCAAAGGAGAAAATCTCTTCTGGAGCCTTCATTCTCAGAATACCTTTTGGTCCCAAGAGATATCTCCGTAAGGAGCTACTTTGGCCTTATTTGGATGATTTGGCTGATCAATTGGTAGATCAACTAAGTCGTCCTGAAAATCGTCCTGATTGGATTCATGCGCATTATGCAGATGCAGGCTATGTAGGGGCATTGGTCAGTAGACGTTTAGGAATTCCTTTGGTTTTTACTGGTCATTCATTAGGAAGAGAGAAACAAAGACGTCTGCTGGCAGCAGGTGGAGATCATGAACAGATCGAGCAAGCCTATTCAATTAGTCGACGTATTGAAGCGGAAGAATTGGCATTGGCACATAGCCATTTGGTTATTACCAGTACGCGACAAGAGTCTGATAAACAATATTCACGCTATGGGCATTTTGATTCCAAAAAGGCCAAGGTTGTTCCCCCAGGAGTTGATTTAAGTCGTTTTCATTCGACAAATATTGAATCTGAAAACCTTGAGATTGATAAGCTTTTACAACCTTTTTTGAGAAACATATCTTTACCCCCGTTATTAGCAATTTCTAGAGCAGTTCGACGGAAAAATATACCTGCTTTAGTTGAAGCCTATGGGCGTTCATCTGTTCTACGTCAACGCCACAATTTGTTGCTAGTGCTTGGTTGTAGAGATGATCCGCGTCAATTGGAGAAGCAACAGAGAGAAGTTTTCCAACAAATTTTTGATCTTGTTGATCGATATGATTTGTATGGCAAAGTTGCTTATCCTAAGAAACATCGTCGGGATCAAATACCTTCTATTTATCGTTGGGCTTCATCTAGAGGAGGTTTGTTTGTCAATCCAGCTCTTACCGAACCCTTTGGATTAACTCTTCTTGAGGCTGCAGCAAGTGGTTTGCCCATGGTTGCTACTGATGATGGTGGCCCAAGAGACATATTGAGTCGTTGTGAGAATGGTTTGTTGTCAGATGTCACCGATCTTGATGCCCTTCAAGATTCTCTTGAACAAGCTGGTTCAGATAATAATCTTTGGCGACGTTGGCGTGATAATGGAATTGAGGCGGTTAGCAGGCATTTCAGTTGGAGTGCTCATGTATGTAATTATTTGGCATTGATGCAAAAACGTCTTAAATCGTTTAAAACATTTTCTACAGTTCTTACAAATAAATCCGAACATTCAATATTTGGAGAAAAATTACTTTTGCTAGATTTAGATAGTGGATTAGAACAAACGGATGAAAAAAACTTACAGGACCTTGCGCTAAAAATGAATCAATATGGACCAACAAAGTATTCATTAGGAGTACTTACTGGTCGATCAATCAAAGAAGCTAGGTATTGTTATTCTGATTTGCATTTGCCTGATCCTGTGGTGTGGATTGTACGTGCTGGAACTGAAATATATTATGGTTCTGAGGATCATCAAGATTCTCTATGGAAGGATTCTATCAGCGTAGATTGGCAACGAGAAGGGGTCGAAAAAGCATTGGTTGATTTAAAAGAACACTTAACTATTCAAGAAATAGAACACCAATCTGAATATAAAGTAAGTTATTTATTAAAAGAACCTGGAGAGGCTATTTTACCTTTTTTGCGTAAACGATTGCGTCAACGAGGTCAGTCAGCTCAACCCAATTTGCGCTGTCATTGGTATTTAGATGTAGTTCCATTAAGAGCCTCACGTACTGAAGCCATTAGGTATTTAGTAATTCGTTGGTCCCTTTCTTTAGATAAAGTATTAGTTGTTGCTAGTCAGCAAGGAGATGCTGAACTTTTAAAGGGATTGATTCCTGTTGTTGTTCCTGCAAAATATGATCCTTGTTTGGAGAATATGAAATCTCAACAACGTGTATTTTTTGCTTCGACACCTGAGGTCTCTGGAGTTATTGAAGGTTTAAATCATTATCGTTTTTTATCAAATCGTCATAATTAGAATCTAATTTTTCAATTATTTTTATAGCATTTGCTGAATTATTTGCTTTTAATATAGCCTCTTCTATACTCTCTGCTTTGGCAAGTCCTACCCCCATTCGTCTTCCTTTTTTGGCGTAGGGTTTCCCAAATAATAAGACCTTTGTATCTCTTTCTGATAATGATTCTTCTAGGCCTTCATAGGCAACAGATGAGATGTCTTTGGTTGCAAGTATGACCCGACTTGCCGATGGTTTTTCTCTTTCAATATTAGGTATTGGTAGTCCAAGTATAGCTCTTAAATGTAGTTCAAATTCGCTCATGTTTTGGCTGATAATTGTGACTAGTCCAGTATCATGTGGCCTCGGGGATAACTCTGAGAAAATAACTTCATCATTACGAATAAAAAATTCAACTCCAAAAAGTCCAATACCTCCAAGCTTTTCTGTGATTTTTTTAGCCATTTCTTGTGCTTTGTGAAGATGTTTCGGTTTCATATCAGCTGGTTGCCAGCTTGATTGATAGTCTCCGTTAATTTGTTCATGTCCAATTGGATCACAAAAAATTGTTGAGCCATCTTTTTGTCTAATAGTTAGTAGGGTTATTTCTAAATCGAAGTTTATAAATTCTTCTATAATAACTTTTTCAGATAATCCTCGTGCTCCTTCTAACGCATGTTTCCAGGCTCGATTGATTTCTTCTTTGGTTTCTACAAAACTTTGACCTTTGCCTGAGGAACTCATAACCGGTTTAACTAAGACTGGTAAACCAATTTTTGATATTGCTTTCTCAAGTTCGTCTACATTAGTTGCATATGAAAAACGTGCAGTTCGTAGGTTAAGTATTTCTGACGCTAGATTTCTTATTCGATCACGATTCATTGTTATAGCTGTTGCTTTCGCTGTTGGAATCACAGTTATTCCTTTGGTTTCAATCTCTGATAGTACATTTACAGCTATTGCTTCTATTTCTGGCACAATTAAATTTGGTTTATATTTTTCAATACATCTTTTGAGTGCTTCTTCGTTGTTCATATCTATTATTTCAAAGATGTCAGCAACTTGCATTGCTGGAGCATTTCCATATCTATCACATGCAATTACTTGGCATCCTAATCTTTGTGCTTCAATAGTTATTTCCTTTCCCAACTCACCACTTCCTAGTAGCAATAGTCGCTGTGGATAGATTGTCATTAGCACTATTAATTATTATGGTATTAATTTTAGCTGCCTAAAGGGGCCTTCTTCACTAATAAATCCCCAAGAGTCAAAAATTTTAGAATTTTTGTGAGTTATTAGTTTTTCTTTGCTTCCTTCTTTTATTTCGAATCCTTCTTTGGACATCCTTCGCATTAATGAGGCAGTTTCTTCAAATCTAGCTGCCATAGCTTGTAAACTAGCGCAATCGCTAGTCAATCCATCATCTTTCCATGTGAAGTAACTCATTGATGCTTTACGGTCGCATCACTAAGCCTAATACGACTAGAATAGAGGTAACCAACCAAAAATAATTCACAATTACTTGTTCATTTACTCCATCAAGTTCAAAGTGGTGGTGTAGGGGAGCCATTAAGAAGACACGTCGCCCTTTCCCAAATAACTTTTTGGTGATTTTAAATACGAACACTTGAATGATCACTGAACAAGATTCTGCTACTAAGACTCCTCCCATTAATAAAAGTGGCCAAAGGCTGTTTGAAAGAATTGCAATGCCACTTAATGCAGCTCCCATAGCTAGCGAACCAGTATCTCCCATAAAAATATTTGCAGGATTACGATTTTCAAAAAGAAAACCCAACGAAGCACCTGCCATACAAATAGAGAATCCAGCAATAACTGGATCTCCAGAATTTCCTCGTAACATTAATTGGATTGCCAATCCTGTAAAGACTAGGCATCCGCATCCACTTGCTAATCCGTCTAAACCATCAGTGAGATTGGTTGCATTACTTTCAGCTAGGATCACAAAAAAAGCTAGTGGCCAAATTAATAATCCTATGTCAATTGAGTGATTAAATGGTAAAGCAATATTTGAAGTAATCCAACCATTTATAGAACACCAGCTAAGAAAAATAAGAGCAGATAATCCTTGTAAAATTAGCTTTTTTTTTGCGGTCAGTCCTTTATTGGTTTGTTGTTGTAGACTTTTTAAATCATCTATGCCTCCTATGATCATATAGGTTAAGGTTATACACGCTAAAGCAATAACCTTGGCACTACTTTCGCCACTAAAACTAATTAAACTTCCAGTAATTATTCCGATTGGAATTATAATTAACCCCCCCATTGTAGGAGTTCCTGATTTTTCTTGATGTGATTTGGGCCCTTCTTTTCGAATTAATTGACTTATGTTAAGGCTACTTAGTTTAGGGACACTCCATTTACTAATAATTCCAACTAGCAGAGTTGAAATTATTAATGGCAAGGTGAGTAGACTATTCACTATGAGTGTATCCGAAAAACAAGTTGCCCCAAAAATAAAGACCGTCAAAATAATGGTTGAAATTTTGCTGTTTTTCCATCTTGTTGGTATATGATTATTTTTCATTCTTCTCTAGAATGATTCATTGGTTAATTGTTATGCTTTTCTTGGTTATAGTGTTTAAAGATATTTTTATTTTTTGTTGGTACATCTCTAATTAGTCTTCCCAGTTTTCTTCTGTTTGTTCATCTTCCGCTTTGTAATCCTCTTTTTCTCCCATTAATGCTGATAGTTCTTCTTCTTCGACCGTGCTGATCTCCGGTGATGAGGAATCTTCGTCTGCCACTATCCTTCCACTTGATTCAAGCCAACTCAATAGATCTGGCTCTTCTCGAAGTGGCAAGACAGGTGCTGGATCCTGTCTGCCATATCTTGTGAGGGCAGGATTGATTCCATCGAGTGCACTCAGGTTCACTTTGTTGAGAGCGCTCATTATTGTGTAGAAGAACTAGTACGTAAACATAGTTCATAATCACCCTGTTTTTTCATTCCATTGATTTCTAAGTTTTTTTTAATGGTCTTTGCTTGGGGTTTGGCTTTTTTGTTGACCCTTGGTTTGCGTTTCTGGGGACACAGTCACCCTGATCCTTTTGTGATTCGATATTGGTTGGTTTTTGGCTTGCTTTTTGGTCCATCCGTTGTCCTTGGCTGGTGGATTTTAGCTATTCAATTTAGAAAATTTGATTTTGATTAAAAGCATGAATCTGTAGACAAGCCATTTTTGTCTCTTTGAGTGAAGCTTTTTTGATTAATTTTTCGTAAAAAAACCGACTCTTGAAAAAGAGTCGGTTTTTTATGGATTTGAAATTGACGAAGCTTCTGAAGCTTGGCGCCTGGGGCCATTTTTTCAGGTGTTTGGCTAATTCCTCATAGGGCACCTAAACGATGCAGAGGAGTGTTGCTGTCCATTTGCTATAGGAGTGCTTTGAACAGCTAACAAGCCCACTTTTGAATAAAGAATGTTGGAGCAGGGGCCTGAATCAGCGCTTCTTTGAGTTCTCAGGTGGCGTATCGTCCATGGACACCTCCGTACTCGATGTATATACATTCGTCCAATTTGGTTGAATGTGCAATCAGCTTTTACACCCATTGCCATTAGATCTTTTTTCCATCAGATTGGTTATGGCGTGCTTGCATGAAATGGAAGAGTTAACCTTCGATGAGTTCATATCTAAGAATTTTTGATTCCTTGTTTATATGACGTTGAAAAGATGGTACGTACTGTCCTCTAGATTGATTTGTGGTGAGAGTTCTTACTCCTTGAGACCTTCAACCAGTTTTGGTTGTTTGGATCGCATCTAAAATAGTTAGAAACTCAATTGAGTTGATTATGGAGTGACGTTGATGGGTCGTGCAAAAAAAGTAGTTCTTGCCTATTCCGGTGGGGTTGACACGAGTGTTTGTATACCCTTTCTAAAAAAGGAATGGGGTGTTGATGAGGTAATTACTTTTGCTGCTGATCTTGGCCAGGGAGATGAGCTCGAATCTGTGCGAGTTAAGGCTTTGCTGGCAGGAGCTAGTCAATCTCTTGTAGGTGATTTGATCAAACCTTTTGTGGAAGAGTTCGCTTTCCCTGCAATCAGGTCAAATGCTTTGTATGAAGGTCGCTATCCCCTCTCAACGGCCCTTGCTCGACCACTTATAGCTCGTCAGTTAGTAGAAGTTGCTCGTGAGGTTGATGCTGATGCAGTTGCTCATGGATGTACTGGAAAGGGAAATGATCAGGTCCGTTTTGATGTCGCTATCGCTTCGCTTGCGCCAGACTTGAAGGTTTTGACACCTGCTCGCGAATGGGGAATGAGTCGCGAAGAGACCATTGCATATGGAGAGAGGTATGGCATTCCTGCTCCAGTTAGTAAGCAATCTCCATATTCAATTGATTTGAATCTTCTCGGAAGAAGTGTTGAAGCAGGTCCTTTGGAAGATCCAATGAGTCCTCCTCCAGAAGAAGTTTTTGCATTTACTTCTTCGATTGATTCTGCGCCTGAACATGGTGAAAATATTGAAATCACATTTGAGTGTGGTAATCCAGTTGCCATTCAGGGGGTTCGATTAGACCCTGTTTCAATTATTCGTGAAGCAAATCGTTTGGCTGGTTTACATGGGTTTGGTCGTTTAGATATCATTGAAAATCGCTTGGTTGGGATTAAAAGTCGAGAAATTTATGAGACTCCTGGGTTGCTACTTCTAATTCGTGCTCATCAAGATTTAGAAAGCATTACTTTGGCTGCTGATGTGTTACGAGTTAAACGTGAGTTAGAAATGAAGTGGGCTGATTTGGTCTATGAAGGACTTTGGTATGGGGCTTTAAAAGAAGCTCTCGATGGGTTTATTGATCGAACTCAGAAACATGTAAATGGTGTTGTTAAAATGCACTTAAAAAAAGGAAATGCAATTGTTATGGGAAGAAATTCTTCTACTAATAGTCTTTATTTGCCTGAAATGGCAACATATGGTAAGGAAGATGTTTTTGATCATCAAGCTGCTAAAGGATTTATTTATGTTTGGGGTCTTCCAACCCGTATTTGGGCATTACTCAATAGAAATTGAGAAATAGTTTTGTAATTATTATTCGTGATTTCAACCAATCAATTGTTTTCTTCTGTTTTATTGGCTTCTACTTTTTCTTCTGCTGTATTTTCTTTTCCTTCTACTTTATTCTCTTCTGATTTTTCTTCATCATCATTCTTTTTACCTTCTGCATCTGTTTCATTATTGGTCACTACTCTTGGGGTTGGTAATGGTCCATCTTGTTTGACTGTTAAATAACGAATCACGTCTTCGCTAATTCTCATGGCCTTTTCTAAGACGGCTACTTGTTGTCCATCTCCAGTGTGGCTCAGCTGAACATAAATACCTTCCTTATGTTTGAAAATTTGATAGGCAAGTCTTCGCTTTCCTCTCATTTGATTGTCTAGGACCTCTGCACCTGTTTCAATCAATATGTCTTTGTATTTTGTGAGATGGCCTTCAACTTCCTCTTCCGGAATGTCCGGACGAAGGATGTACATAGTTTCGTAGTAAGGCTTCTGTGTCATTGGAGCTCCGACAAGGACTGATGGCTCAGTTGATGAGCGACGGACTAACTACCTTATCGTTTGATGGGTTCTTATTAATAGAGTTGTATGCGAACGGCTTCGCTAATTCCAGGAAGATCAGGCTCTTTTCCTTGTATGCATTCCACAATTGCGAAGATCATGATTGCCAAGATTGAAACCATAACTGTGTTTGAGAGAGTTCTTACTATCAGGCTTGGCCCAAATGGTTTGAATACGATTTGGAATGCATAACTAAGTATTACAACCGTGATATCCACTAAAAGTGCTTGTAGAGCATTAAAACGAAGGAAGTAAGGAATTTTGGGGTTTCGTACGACTACAAGAAAGAGGAAGAAAAAAAGTAAAAGACTCCCAAACGGAATGGTTTGCTCAATGATTAGCAAAGGTATCGCTGGAAGAGTTAGCCAGTTCAGCCATGGAAACTCAGTAAATAGATTTTTGCCAAAAGGCAAAGCATCGCTCCAAGGCAAGATGTAAATGAGAAGCCCCAGAAATCTTTGCCACCCTGGGATAAGCATTTTTATTCAATATAAAGATATTGACCTTAATTCTTCAAAGCGTTATTTGCAGCTTTGCGCATGCTGCTTATGGGAATGTCTTTGATGCCACTCCATAACCTCAGGGAAGCAGCTCCTTGTTGAATTAGCATTTCGAGGCCATCTATGCATTGATGACCTTGTTTAGTTCCCCAAGTTAACCAAGGAGTTGGTCTCGGGTTGTAAACCAAGTCATAGAGAACTGTTTCTCTTTTTAGGTGTTGCCAGATTTCTTTCCCAAGCGGATACTCAGTTGATATCAGTTTTTCTGAATCATTAGTATTCATTCCTATAGGCGTGGCATTGATGATTAGATCTGCCTTGGCAAGACTGTCAATTAATTCGACATCTGTATCAATACAGCCATGGATAGTTGTTTTTAAATCTTTTTGTGAGCGATAAGGGTTCTTTGTTACTTCTTCTAGAAAGTGATTGACAGCATCAATTCTTCTTCCAACAACAGTTATCTCCTTGAAGTTGAGATTTTCAAGCCCTGCTATCACTGCTTTTGCACTGCCACCACATCCAATGACTAACGCTGCGCGACCTGTCCACGCAGTTTCAAGGTTTTTTAATGGAGACTCAAAGCCTTCGACATCTGTATTCCCTCCTTTCCAATGTCCATTCGTAGTAGGTGTAAGGGTGTTGACGGCATTCAGTCGCTGAGCCAGTACTGATAACTCATTGCAAGTTTTTGCCACAGTTTGTTTATGGGGGATTGTGATGTTGAGACCACGACAATCCACTGCATTTAATGCATTAAGAACAATTGTTAGTGCTTCTGTTTTACAAGGAAACGCTAAATAGCACCAGTTGAGTCCCATTTCTGCAAATGCAGCATTGTGTATTACTGGAGAAAGTGAGTGCTGAACTGGCTTTCCTAGTAATCCGACAAGTGAAGTTTTGCCGCTAATTATTTTTCTCATCCTTAGTTTTTAGACCAGCCTGCCGGGCTATCTGTTCGGGAACCACACCTCGCTTCAAATTCCGCTCACTCCGAGGATGCAATGGTTCAAGAAAGATTTTTGGAGTTAGGGAGCAATGGGCAAGGTAGTTGGCATTGACCTTGGAACAACAAATAGTTGTGTTGCGGTTATGGAGGGTGGGAAGCCCACTGTTATTGCAAATGCAGAAGGTTTTAGAACAACTCCTTCAGTGGTTGCATACACAAAAAATCAAGACCAATTGGTAGGTCAAATTGCTAAGCGTCAGGCAGTGATGAATCCTGAAAATACTTTTTATTCAGCGAAACGTTTTGTTGGACGACGTGTGGACGAGGTGAATGAAGAGTCCAAGGAAGTTAGCTATTCAGTAGAGAAATCTGGATCGAAATTGAAGCTCAAGTGTCCTGTTTTGGACAAGCAATTTTCTCCTGAGGAGGTTAGTGCACAAGTTCTTCGCAAATTATCTGAAGATGCTGGCAAGTATTTGGGTGAGGGTGTCACACAGGCAGTGATTACTGTTCCTGCATATTTCAATGATTCCCAGCGTCAAGC
>QCGA01000013.1 GCA_003280095.1 Prochlorococcus sp. AG-363-O16 | reverse complement strand
TTGCCACCGGAGAATCAAAGCTGGGTATTCGTGGAGGCCGCCGTTGCAGTAGATCCACCACTGATTACCCTTGAAGAGATTGGTCGCGACGAAGTCGAAATTCAAGTAGACCTAGAGCAATGGGACAGCCTTGCTATCGACCATCGCAACCTACTTTTCTGGCATGAAGTTGGGCGTGTTCAAAATGACACAATTCCTAGAGATGGATGGGAGATGGCTGCATTGGCAATTGGCGTTGGTGGAGCAATTGGCGAATTGTGGGTTCAGGACGGTTTACTGCTTTTAATGGCTCTTGGACTATCAGGATTTGCAGGTTATAGGCTCTATTTAAAGAACAATTCAGAAAAAAGACTACGCGACGCGATTGATGCAGATGAGAGAGCTATCGATTTAGCTTGTCGATTTGGCTATAGCGTTCCAAATGCCTATAAAAGTCTGGGTGGTGCACTTAAAGATCTTGTTGAAAAAACAAGAAAAAAAAAGAAGCGAAGCTACTATGAGGATAGGTTAGATGCTCTTCGCAAAAGTGCAGAAAAAGCAAGAGCGGAAATGGCTGAACAGGAAGGTTCTCGACAATCAGTAACTAGCGAAAATGTCTATGGATAGTGAGAACCTGGCTCAATTAGCAGCTGATGCCTGTGACGACAAGAAAGCCAAGAATATTACCTTAATTCGAGTTGATAAGGTTTCAAGTCTTGCTGATTGGATGGTATTTGCAGAAGGTCTTTCTGATGTTCAAGTCAGATCAATAAGTAAATCGGTGGAAGATCGACTTAATGAAAAGGCACATCGGATACCCCTTAGGCGCGAGGGTTTAAACGAGGCAAAATGGGCACTGATTGACTATGGAGAACTGATCGTCCACATCATGCAACCCACTGAAAGAAGTTTCTATGAATTAGAAGCATTTTGGAGTCATGGTCAGGTTAGAAATTATATAAATTCAAAACAATAAAAATCCATACTAATTATGAATGAGCAAATCTTCTGCCCTGTTCCAACAAATCAAATTCCAGTCGAACAATTTAAAGAACTTAATGAAGGTTGGTTTTACTCAATGCCAAAAAGAAATCTATTTGGCAGTACTTTACTGATAAGTTGGATAATACTAGTACCAATTTCGTTCTATATTGTTAACAGCGACTGGCACTATAGAAATGATATTTTTCATGAGATTATAATCTCATCTCTTACTTCCTTGTCGTTACCCTTCATCCTAATCTTAAGGCAATTGCTAGGTTGGAATTATGTTTATAGACGTCTGATTTCAAATAAAATAGAGTATGAAGAAACCGGTTGGTATGATGGACAAAGTTGGCAGAAATCAATTTCCGCAAGGAGCAAGGACTTACTAATAGCGGAATTTGAAGTTAAGCCTATTATTATTCCATTAAAAAGAGCTTTGATAGTAGTTGGTGTGATAATGGTTATTGGGCTGTATCTATGCAGTCTTTAAAAATATAGCGACCTAAACATGGAATTAACATCGAGACTAGGAAATCCTAAAAGATCAAGTTATTTACCTTTACAGGTAAATCTAAAAAGAGATTCAAGTCTCGAATCGATACACAGAGTACACGCAGTCGTTTGTGACAGCAAAGGACGAATACTTATGGGAGCAGGAAATTCTGAATTCGAATGTTTTATCCGTTCTGCCCTTAAACCATTTCAAGCACTTCCCTTCCTAACTAGCGGAGCAGCAGAAAAAATCAACTGTGATGAAAAAGGAATCGCAGTATGTTGTGGGTCACACGCTGGGACAACAAAACATGCAAGAGAGGTATTTAAAATTCTTTGGAATTCAAGTATTGAAGTCAACAGCCTTCAATGTCCTACTCCTAAAAATGCCAAAAGTTCCCTACAACACAATTGTTCAGGAAAACACGCTGCCTTTCTAGCTACATCAAAGAAAATGGACTGGCAGTTAGAAAATTATCTTGATGCAAAACATCCACTACAAAAAGAAGTAAATAGGCTTGTAAGCGAAATACTAAGACTTCCTTCTGATGAGCTCTTTTCAGCACGAGATGACTGTGGGGCTCCGACACTTAGACTTCAATTAAATCAAATGGCATTGCTATATGCCCACTTAGGAGAGGCGAATCAAGCAGAACTTGAACAAATTAAAAGATCGATGCTTGCTTACCCTGAATTAGTTGCTGGTGAAGGATTATTTGACACTGAATTAATGATAAGAGGACACAGACAACTAATTAGCAAAGGTGGGGCTGAAGGGATTCAGTGCATTAGCAGGCTCGGTGAAGGTATGGGAATTGCCATCAAAGTAGAAGATGGATCAAAACGAGCTAAACATGCAGTTGCATTGCACCTCCTGAGACAACTTGATTGGCTTACACCAGCTGCCCTTGACGAATTAGAAGAACGAATTCTCCTTTTGGGACCCGGGCTTCAACTAGAAGTACAGGGAGAGCTCAAATTCCAGGAGATTTAAACAAAAACAAGATTCCCAATCCCCTAGGCTGTATGCTGTTCAAGCTTCGCGGGGTAGAGCAGTCTGGTAGCTCGTCGGGCTCATAACCCGAAGGTCGGGAGTTCAAATCTCCCCCCCGCCACCAAATAAGAAAGGCCCGCTGAAGCGGGCTTTTCTTATTTGTGGCTTTAATTTTATTTGTGGCTGTAAATTTAATCTGACTTTAAAGGCGTAAAAGATACTAGATAAGTGAATATAATTCTATTATAATAACCATAATGATATTGAGCAAGTAATGATCATCTTTTTGTCTGAGAATCTTCTTGATAGTATATAAACTCTTATTTTATACATTAGTTCTAAAATCTTATCTAGTTTGTCATATTGTATTGATGGTGGACATCCAAGATATTTGGCATCCATTCAACAAACACATATTTCTGTTATTATTAGTTTAACAAATTTACAAATAATAATAATATGTTAAAAATATATTAAAGTAATCACTTTAATAATTCACTTGATAGTAACTTTTAATGTAAAACATTATCCTAATTCATTCTACAATTATAGTTTTCAAGTAGTCTATTTATACTAAAATAATAGCTTGGTTCTAGTAACAGCAAAAAACCTTATGCATCATGCAGGAAATTCCAAACAGATCGACGCTATTGTAGTTGGTTCAGGAGCAACTGGAGGATTGGCAGCTTTAACCTTGGCTGAAGGTGGGATGTCTGTTCTAGTCATAGAAGCTGGTCCAAGTCATACAGAAAAAGTTGCATATGGCTCAGAACCATTAAATAGCATCAATAGGATTATAGGAATTACATCTGGTGAAAAGCAAAAACAGTCCCAGCATCCAGGCTACTGGAAAGCTAACCCAAATTTATATATTAACGAAAAAGATTATCCATATACTTGTCCCAAGAATAAGCCGTTTCTATGGACACAAGGTAGACAAGTTGGAGGAAGAAGCCTTACTTGGGGGGGGATTACCCTAAGGCTTTCAAATGACGAATTTAAAGCAGCAGACAAAGACGGATTCGGCCCTAAATGGCCATTGACCTATGAAGAACTCGAACCACACTATTCCAAGATAGAAAAACTACTTAATGTGCATGGGAAAAGTGATGGACTAGAGAATTTACCTGATGGTGAATATTTGGAACCATTTCCTTTGACAAGTTCCGAAGAATCCTTTGCTAAGGAAGTAAACAGAAAGTTGAGATTACAAGTAATTAACTCTAGAGGATTTGGACCTCATAATCGCTCTGAGAACAAATCATGGTCTAGTTCAAGTAGTAATGGTAGCACTCTAAAGCAAGCAATTTCTACAGGAAATGTCGAATTAATGAGTGAACATATAGTTGAAAGGATAGTGATGAATAAAAATAGAAGTCACGCTAAAGGTCTAGTAGTTGTTTCCCATAATTCAGGTAAAAGATTCACAATTTATTCGAACTTAATTATTCTGTGTGCTTCAACCATTCAAACGAATAGAATTTTACTTAACTCACAAGAAAGTTATATTCACAATGGTTTTATAGAACGCTCAGGAAAATTAGGTAAATACCTAATGGATCATGTATCTATTTGTAGATTTTTCTCCTATCCAAAATCGACTAATATATCAAAAAAATATAAATCGACTGTGAAACATGAACTTTCTGGAGCTGGTAGTTTCTTTATACCTATTGGTTCACGATTTCAAATTAAGCAAAACTTAGATTTTATTAGAGGCTATGGAATCTGGGGTGCAATCGATAGGTTTGAGCCTCCAAACCTATTAAAAAGGAAGCCAAATACCTCAACTGGGTTTCTTATAGCTCACGGAGAAGTTCTAGCGAGAAAAGAAAACAAAGTTAGCCTTTCAAATAAAAAAGACAGATTGGGGATTGCGATACCTCATATAGAATTTGAATGGAGTAAAAATGAAAGGAATATGGTAGATCATATGGATAAAACTATATCCATGATTGTTCAAGAAGCCGGAGGTGAAATCTCTAAATTAAAGAACCTTTTTAAAATGCCTTTAATCGAACCACTCCTCGAAAACGCTGTAGCCCTTCAATCTGAAGCACCTCCTCCGGGTTACTACATTCATGAGGTTGGAGGTGCTCCTATGGGAACAGATCCTAAGAACAGTGTGGTAAGTCCATGGAATGAATTATGGGAATGTCCAAATGTCCTAGTAGTTGATGGGGCTTGCTGGCCAACTTCTGGTTGGCAGAGTCCTACGTTGACAATGTTGGCAATTACTCGTCGAGCATGCTTAAAAGCTCTTACGAATCTGCCTTTGAAAAAAGATCATTGAGATATCTCTCAGTTACTGCTCTATCACCACAACCATTTTGAAACAAGAAATTCGCCAAAGCGGAGCTCATAACTCTGTATTGATCCCAGTTTGGATTAGTTGCGAGAAAATCCTTCATTGCAAGGTAAAGGTCCTCGGGTATTTCTGCTTCCAAACTCACGTAACCAGGTGAGGGGTGCAAAGCTGTAGTGGTCTGGTTTATTTCGGCACAACGTTCCAAATGACAGCGATCCATTAATCAAGGGTGCAGTGGTTTCATTCCCGATAAGAATCCCCATAGTTTTATGTGGCGTCAAAATTTCGTTGCGAATTCCGAATCTTGGCGAGACAGTTCAAGACTCATGTTGGTTACTTACTTTTACTCAGAAACAACCCTTCATTCGAGAAGTGGGAAACCTATAAATTTAAAAGTCAAGGTACTAATGAGACATTTGCCGTAAACCACAGGGAAGAAGGAAATACAACACATCAGAGCAATCAATGGTGGAAAAAGTCCTAGAAACCTGTGGAAATCTCTCTGGAAAATCATGTAGAAGTATTCTATTAGGCATACTTATATCTGAGAGTCTTTCGAGACACAGGTCGAGAAGAGACTGCTGAGTCTGTCCTGGCTGAGAGGGATTTACTGTTTGTCTAACTCAAATCTCTGGCTTGAAGGCCCCAAAGGGTGATCGGAATTGGGGTAAGGAAAGTGAGCATGGTCATGGTCATGGTCATGGCACGAAAGCGGAATCATCTGACCGGCCTCCTCACACTTACCAGTACATTCATCAGTGCATAAAGTGCAGCCTTCAACTAATCCTTCTACATGGTGATGATGACTGGTTTGTGGCAGCCCTGCTTCGCTTTCAAAGCCAACCAGCTTGTCTCTGTACTTGCAAAGTGAACAATTCATTGCCACTTCCCCTTCTAAAACCTCATTAATGCGTTCAATAAATGCCTGCACAATAAAAGAATGATTGCCGAGATATTTTGCAGATAGAAACTCAACTTCTGGATAATCAGAAGCAACTAATTGAGTATTTTTACGAATTCGACTTACCAGAACTCCTGAAAACAAAAAATAAGGGAAAACAATCACTCGAGTAAAACCTAATTTTACTAAATGACGTAACCCTGGCTCCACTAGGGGAAAAGTAACACCAGAATAAACCGTTCCTCCCCAACCAAAACCAAAGGCCTCTACAAGCATTCTAGTTACCTTGGAAATATTTGAATTTGCATCCGGATCAGATGATCCTCTTCCAACAACTACTAACATTGTTTGTGAAAGTGGAATAGCAGGGTATTGACTAATACAACTTTTAATTCTTTCAGCAGCAGTAGCGATAATTAATCTATCAATCCCTAGTTCTCTACCATATTCAATTCTTATATCATTGTCTCTTGAATATGTATTTAGCAAAGAAGGTATATCATTCTTCGTATGCCCAGCTGCTGTAAGCATTGCAGGGATTGCAATAACCCTATCAACTGATCGTTGCCTAAGCCTGTCTAGGCACTGCTTAAGAGTAGGTTTTGCAAATTCAAGATATCCAAACTCAACTGGGATAGGGTTAAATTTACCAGAAAGTTCTTTTGCTAATTCAGCAAACTCCTGTACTGCCAGGCGATTTCTGCTGCCGTGTCCACAAATCAGAATGCCAAGCTGGTTTGAGTGATGTTTTAAAAAATCTGATTCCAAAAGAAAGTCTCACGTAGAAAGACACTAAGACATAACAGACCTAGCAAATATAGGAGGTCATAGTTAGTGTTAAGAAGAGACTAATAATCAATCATCAACTATCACCTGAATGTTCCCAATCCTGTTGCTAATGACGCAATAACAGCTGGAGTCATAGAAGCTCACTCCGGAAATCTCTCTAAATTTCTTAAGTCATCAACTACTGCTCCTAAACCCTTGATGGTCTGTAGCGGAGGAACATCAACTTCATGTGCTGCCAATGGACGTTATACCCTTGACCTTAGACGCAACTTCCAAACCATAAAAGTAAATCAACACGAAAATATAGTCGAAATCGGAGGCGGAACCTCCATGGCTGCCCTTTCTGAAAAACTTAGAATGTTTTCAAGGGGTTTTCCAATTGGCTTATCACCTTTAGTAGGATGTGGTTATATTTTGACAGGTGGAGTAAGCCCACTAAGTAGGATTTACGGACTAGCTGTAGATAACATCGAGGAAATTAGTGGAATATGGGGCAATGGAGAGAAGTTCCAATGCCAAAGACCAGATAATTCCTCAAGACCAGATCAAAATAAAGAGTGGAGAGCCTTATGTGGTGCCGCTCCTTTTCTTTCTATTGTGACTAATCTAAAACTTAAAACTTTTCCATTAAAAACCATTAGATTTCTCTACGCACAAACAAGCAAGAGAGGTTTAGAGGCCCTAATTCGTTTATCAGAGGAATGGTCCGAGAACCTTTCACTTAACTGGATTTGGGGACAAGAAATTAGGATACTTTGTACTGATTATTGTGACTCTGTTGATCATAGATTGCACTTCTTCGAGGATTTGGTCACCACACATAAATTGAATATTATTGATTCTGGTTCCATACAAGGCTTACAATATCTACCTGGTATGAATTCTAGTCAAGATGCTTTAGGACTTGACAATAAATCATATTCTGAGGTAATAAGCTTAACTGCAAATAAATGGTCTCATTCGACAAGCAACATACTCGATTTGATTGAGAATTTGATTGCCAATCGTTCTGACAGTAGAAATTATATAGCTTGTCAACAACTAGGCGGAGCTATTGCCAGGGAAAAGATTGAATCATCTGCATTTATTCATCGAAACGCGATGTGGAAACCTTGGATTGCTAGTTACTGGCCTCCAAACCACAAGACTAAACGTGAAATAGCACTTAATTGGCTTTACCATTCCTGGAAAACACTCAAAGTTGATTGCTCAGGTATTCATTTGGCTCAATTACATACCCATCTCCCTTGGCACAGAGAAGAAGTAAACACTGCATTTCAAAAATGGTTGCCAGAACTTCAAGAACTTAAGAAACGTTATGACCCATATGAGCTTTTGCCTCCTCTATGAGATAGCGTCAACTTAAGAAGGTAATTACTCAACGTGAATAGAACAGACACTTCAGTCATCAAGGAATGGTTTAAGGAACCTAGGAAAGACATTTTGTCAGGTTTAGTTGTCGCATTCGCAATGATTCCAGAAGCAATTGCCTTCTCAGGAATTGCTGGAGTTGATCCACAGGTTGGATTATTCGGAGCATTTTGCCTCTCAATAACGATCGCCTTTGTAGGAGGTCGCATGGGAATGATTACCTCTGCAACTGGGTCAACTGCGCTTTTAATGACAGGGCTCGTTGCTCTAGGAAATGCCCAAGGAGAGGGGCTTGGGCTGGCATATTTGATGGTTGCAGGATTAATGACTGGCGTATTTCAAATCCTCTGGGGGTATCTAGGCCTTGCTTATCAAATGAGATTCGTACCTCAGGGTGTACTAAGTGGTTTTGTAAATGCTCTTGCACTACTCATACTTCAAGCTCAATTTCCTCAACTGGGCATAAATTTTCACTACGGGGAAGAAATATCTATAAAAGATTCCCTTCAAAAACTACCCGTTGGTACTCAAATAATTACTGTTTGGATTTTAGTAATTATAGGTTTAATAATAATCTATGGATTCCCAAAGTTAACAAAACTGATCCCCTCTCAACTACTGGCCATAATTGTTATCACATTCATAGCTATTACATTTAATCTTAATATACCAACAGTAAGTGATCTTGGAGAATTACCTGTCGGCTTACCTAACTTTTCCTTGCCATTTGGAGAAACAATTAATGGAAAAGTTCCCTTTAATCTAGAAACACTTGGAGTTGTATTGCCGACATCATTAGCAATCTCACTAGTTGGACTTATGGAGACTTTCTTAACACAAGATATATTAGATGACATTACAGATACGAACTCAAATAAAAATATAGAAGCAAGAGGACAAGGAATAGCAAATGTAGTTTCATCCATATTTGGTGGCATGGCAGGCTGTGCGTTAGTAGGCCAATCAGTAATGAATACAGAAAACGGAGGAAGAACAAGGTTATCAACACTTTCTTCAGGAATCTGCCTGCTAGGTATGATTTTGCTCTGCAGAGGCTGGCTGGAGCAAATTCCAATTGCAGCTTTGGTAGCTGTAATGATTACCATTGCGATCAGCACGGCTGACATCGCCGGCCTTAAAAATATTAGTAAAATACCAAGAAGTGATACAGCGGTTATGTTAATGACTTTCTCGGTGACTATGCTTACTACTCCTCACAATCTGGCCCTAGGAGTACTAGCAGGAGTTGCACTTGCAGGGATTCTATTTAGTAGAAAGGTAGCAAAAGTAATTAAGGTAGATGTAAATGAAATCAGTCCAGATGAAGTAGAATATAATGTAATTGGACAGTTATTCTTTGTAAGTAAGATATACTTCCTACAAGGTTTCAACATCCATCAACATCCAAGGAAGATCTACATAAATATGTCAAAAGCTCATATATGGGACCAAAGTGGTGTCAGTGCGCTAAACCAATTAATTAGAAAATTACGACTTGGCGGCTCTGAAGTAGAAGTTATTGGACTGAATGATGAAAGCCTTGACCTGTTTGAACGATTAGCAGGTCAAGAGAGTTCTCACGGATAAAAGATTAGATTATTATCAACCAAATCAATATGCAATAAATATATACACAAAACTGCTAAAGACTCACATTTCTGGTCACGACGAGAGAACTATCCATTGAGATTACTTCTACATATCAATGATTAATAATGTCCTACAAAATAAAAAAAATACTCCAATTACCTGTATAATCACGATACCTAGGAGAAACATCAAGCAAAGCATAATGTCTAAAAAAAATCTTCTAACTGTCCTTGCTATTGCTCTTGCTTGTTTTGGTTGTTCTAACCAAAACCATGGGACAATATCAAGATTAGATATAATACAAAAACGAGGCGAACTAAAATGTGGCATAAGTGGCAAGATTCCTGGATTTAGTTATCTACAACAAAATGGTAAATATCAAGGAATAGATGTTGATATATGTAAGGCAATAGCTGCAGCAATCATTGGCGATCCCAGTAAAGTACAGTACAGAACGTTAACCGCTCCTGAAAGGTTCACAGCACTCAGAAGCGGGGAAATTGACGTACTTTCCCGGAATACGACTTTCAATTTAAGCCGAGATTCGATTGGTGGGAATGGAGTAACATTTGCACCAACAATATTTCACGATGGGCAAGGCATATTGGTTAAGAAGTCGAGCAGAATAAATAGCATCAAGGACTTAAATAACAGCACAATATGTGTAGGTTCAGGCACAACGACAGAACTAAATCTTAACGACATTTTCCAAGAAAGAAAATTAAACTACAAACCAATAAAATATCAAGATTTGAATCAAGTTGTCGCAGGATATCGTCAAGGCAGATGCAAAGCCATGACATCCGATCGTTCTCAATTAGCAGCTGTAAAAGCAAATTTACCAGATCGTAAAAATCACAAAATATTAGAAGAAATTTTAAGCAAGGAACCATTAGCCCCCGCGTCTATTGGAGGAGACCAAAAACTATCTGATGCAGTGAGATGGACCATATATGCGCTAATTGCAGCTGAGGAATTTAACATCACTCAAAATAATATCAATATAAAGATTGAACTAGCAAAAGCTGATAACACAAATACTTCATTAAGAAGACTTCTAGGAATTGACGGCAATCTCGGCTCTAAATTAGGCCTGCGAAACGATTTTGTTGCAAATATAATTCGTAATACGGGAAATTATGGTGAAATCTATAACAGAAATCTAGGTCCAAAAAGCTCAGTAACCATACCCCGTGGTTTAAATAATTTATATACAAATGGAGGTTTATTAATAGCTCCTCCGCTGAAATAATAGATTATATGAAAATAAAAAAATCGCTGTTGATTCAAATCCTAGCATTTGTAATTATTCTGACAATTATATCAATACTAATAAATAATCTATTAATAAATTTAGCTCGCAGTCAAATGACACTTAACTTTAATTGGTTGAATACTACTGCTGGTTTTGCACTCTCAGAATATTCTCTTCCATACACTCCAAACGATTCATACGCCTGGGCTATTCTAGTAGCCTGGATAAATAGCTTAAAAGTAATTTTAGCATCATTGTTTCTATCTACATTGTTCGGAGTATTAGCAATCTCAGCACGTCTAAGTGGTAACAGCTTATTAAAATTTCTTTCAAATTTTTATGTAGCCTTTGTAAGGCAAACTCCTCTATTACTCCAACTTCTTTTCTGGTATTTTGTAGCTTTCCTTAGTCTACCTGAATCTTCAATTTTACCTCCTAATTTGTTTGTTCAATTAACTAATAACGGAATTCATACACTGGGCATAAAATTAAGTGCTGAGTTTTCTGCACTTCTTATTGGTCTCAGTATATTTACAGGTGCCTCAATAGCTGAAGTATTAAGAGGAGGCATAAATTCCGTTTCCAGAGGACAATGGGAAGCCTATAGAAGCCTAGGCATCAAAGAAATACAGGGGTTATGCAAAGTAATCTTTCCACAAGCATTACCAGCCATAATTCCCGGTTTGACAAGCCAATACTTAAACTTAGCTAAAAATAGTACTCTTGCTATAGCTATAGGCTATGCAGACATCTATGCTGTAAGTGATACAACAATAACTCAAACAGGTAGAGCTATTGAAGGGTTCATAATACTTTTATTAAGCTTTTTACTCTTGAATCTAATCATAAGTAATGCTATGAATATTGTAAATAGAATTGTAAGCGACAAAAAATACAAATTATGAAACCATATATGCTCATTAAATACCAAATGCAATTTTTAATAGATATTATTAGTGCAAATATATTTTTTGAACTTCTTAAGCTGAACCAAAAAATACAGAATAAACTTACTAAGGTTCTTTACTCGTACTAAAAAAGCAAATGAGAGTATATATTCGCTGGCTCCAAAATATGAAATTAAAGAGATCAAATATACTTAATTACATTATTACTTTATTATTGGCAACATTAATTGTATCTATCCTTGTTCAGTTTGTTAATTGGTTTTTTCTAGAAGCAAACTGGAATGTCATATCCCAAAATTTTCCTATTTTTTTCTTAGGTTTATATCCGAAAGATCAATATTGGAGGCCTTTAATATGGATAATACTTATTATACTATCTCTAGTTTTAAGGATAAAAAAAAGATCAAATAAAAGAGTACAAAAAATATCTATTTTCTTATCGGTTTTAATTATTCCATTAGGGATATTTTTACTTGGAGGAGGGCTTGGATTGACATCAATACCTTCCAGGGAATGGGGAGGACTAATTCTAACATTATTACTTACACTTTGTAGTGGTGTACTAGCGCTTCCACTAGGAATTATTCTTGCACTTGGACGACATAGTAATCTTTATTTTATAAATCGTATTTCAAGGCTATATATAGAATTCATGAGAGCACTTCCACTTATAGCTGTTTTATTTTTCGGTCAACTTTTGATTCCCTTATTCCTGCCTATAGGTCTTGAAATCAACAGATTTCTCCGAGCTGTGATTGCATTTTCCTTCTTTACTTCTGCCTATATAGCTGAGGATGTTAGGGGTGGTCTCCAATCAATCCCTCCAACACAAATTGAATCCGCATCAGCTCTAGGACTCAGTCAAAGGCAAATTATTCAATTCGTACTCCTTCCTCAAGCTCTTCGAACTGCAATTCCTTCATTAACAAACCAAGCTGTTGGACTTTTTCAAAATACCAGTTTAATGGCTATATTGGGATTAATGGAACTTTTGGGAATCAGCAGAAGTATCCTTGCAAATCCAAATTTCATTGGTAATTATTTGGAAGTTTATGTTTTTATAGCTATAATTTATTGGCTAATAGGTACAGTTATTGCACTCTTCGCTAGGAATATCGAGCATCAACTAAACTCATTTAAATAAGGCTATTAAACCTATGAAAATCGCAATTAAAGCAGACAAAATAATAAAATCATTTAGCAATAATAAGCGAGCACTTGATGATATTTCACTTCATATAGAAAAAGGAGAAGTACTCGTTATAATGGGACCTTCAGGCTCTGGTAAAAGTACACTAATAAGAACATTTAATGGACTTGAAAAGATCGATAATGGAAATCTTGAGATTTTAGGAATAGGTATAGATAATACTTATAACCAAAAGAATATTAAGCTTGTTCGCAAAAAAGTTGGGATGGTTTTTCAACAATTTAACTTATTTCCTCATCTAAAAATTATTGAAAACATAACGCTAGCACAGATTCTTGTGCAAAATCGTTCTACAGAACAAGCTCTATTCGAAGGAATGAAATTGCTTAAGCAAATGGGCATTGAAGAGCAGGCAGCTAAGTATCCAAGTCAATTAAGTGGTGGACAGCAACAGAGAGTTGCAATTGCTCGAGCACTCGCTCTTAAACCAGAAGTCATGCTTTTCGATGAGCCCACAAGCGCACTCGACCCAGAAAGGGTTAAGGAAGTTCTCGATGCAATTAGGAATCTAGCGCAAAAAGGTATGACTATGGTCGTGGTTACTCATGAAATTGCTTTTGCAAAAGAAGTTGCGGACCGAGTTCTTTTCATGGACGAGGGCAAAGTTATTGAGATCTCACCACCCAACACCTTCTTTAAGAATGCATCTCAAGAAAGGAGTCGTCGTTTTCTCAATCAAATGATGTAAAGGTACTTCTTGGGAAGTCTAAGTACCTACTGAAATAGCAGTCCACTAAGCAATGAGGCGATTCAGCATCGAGTCTTAATTAATAACAATGCTTAGAGATTTATTTTCATCGAGAATTTCGATGTAACCTTAGGCAAGACGCTCTATCAAAACATGGCTTACAACCAAATGACAGTAGTGATAGGGGGACTAGTTCATGTTCCAATTGTCATTGGACTGTTCAAGTTTTTTGATGGCGTAACTATTAAAGGCTATAGAGAGCAGAAAGCGGCTGAGGCTGCTGCTGCACAAGCAAAAGCAGCAGCAGCAGCAGCTGCTGAGGCAGCTGCTGCTGCAAAGGCTAAAGAACAAGCAAAAGCCAAGGCTGCCGCTGAGGCTAAGAAAAAAGCCGAATCCGAGGCAAAAGCAAAAAAAGAGTCAAGTGAGTCAGAATAAATACTAGTTAATTAAAAAATAATTATTTTAATTTATTATCTAAAGTTTTAATAAAACCGTCTAAAGGTAAGGCTAATCCTTCCATTGCTAACTCTTTTTCTAACTGGAACTGAATGTTTCCAGTATAGTTGACAAGGTGGGTACATAACTAAGAGATCTCCAGAGCAGAGCTGAATTTTTTTTAATTCAAAAGATTTATTATGTTTAAATAAGATATCCCTCGATTCTCCAAGTGATAATGAGGCTATAGGAAAGACTGGATCAATTTCTTTTTCATTATCTGAATGCCACCCCATTTTGTCCGATCCATCCCTATACAAATTAAGCAAACATCCATTAAATTCGACACCACATTTTGAAGAAACAGCATTCAATATTGGAAGGAACCAAATAGGCCATCCACAACCAGTATTTTTAAAACCGCTATAGCTATAACTTAGTCCAACTGGACCAATAAAACATGTCATCCTTGGTATACTGGATATTCGGCCAAATAATTTAATGGAGTGCCTCTTCCAATTTAAATTACGTAATAATTGCTCGTAGCTTGATTCACAATCAGCAATAGACATCCAACCCTTAGTTAAAACCCAAGGGTAAGTACTCGGATCTTTCGTTTCATCAAGTAAGAGTTTTATAGTGAGGATACCTTCGAAGGAAATAAAAGTATTATAGATAGGTAAGCAATCGAACAATAGAGTGAGCAATAGTAAAACACAACTTACAAAGACCGCGAAATCTCTACTAAGATCTGAAGCATATCCTCACGAAGTCCAATATATAAAATTGATAGAAACGCATATCTCATGGGTATTCCTTACTGGTAAATATGTATACAAACTTAAGAAACCAATAAATCTAGGATTCTATGATGGAAGTACTCAAGTATTACGAAAACATCTATGCGAACAAGAAATCAAAATAAATTTGAGAACGTCATCTGATTTATATATAGGATGCGTAGATGTGATTGGACCAAAAGAAAATGCTAGAGTAACGAAAGAATCTGAACTAGGTGATGTAGAAGATTGTTCAGTAATTATTGATACAGCAGTAAAGATGAAGCAATTCAAACAAAATCTGTTATTAGTAAATAAAATTAGAAATCATAATTTATCTGATAAACAATTAAAGAATCTTGCAATAGATTTATCTATGATACATCTTAACTCTAATCGAGCAAACCTTGAACTCAATATACATTATATGAATAATATGCTTTCAGCTGTCATAGAGAACATAGAAATAATAATAGATAATCTGACAAACGAAGATTTGAAAGACGAGCTTCTAAAGCATAAAGATTGGGTAAAGTTAAAATCTAAAGAACTACATTTTGAATTTAATGATCGTACAAAAAATGATGTTATAAGAGAATGTCATGGAGATCTCCATCTTGAAAATATATATATTAATAGCGACGGTAAATTAGTAGCATTCGATGCGATCGATTTCAGCGATAAATTAAGATACATTGACCCAATAAGTGATATCTCTTTTCTGATTATGGATTTAGATGTGAATAAAAAACCAGATTATGCGATTAAATTTCTTAACTATTGGTTAGAAGAAACAGGTGATTACTCAGGTCTCATATTTTTGAAATTCTACTTGGCTTATAGAGCACTAGTTCGTGCCAAAGTTCTTACGCTTCGAATTATTCAGATAAAAAATAAAAAACCATTTCTTTTGAAAGCATTTGAATTAATTACTACAAGAAGTAAAAGATCCTACTACATAGAAAACGCAATTAAACAACAATTTGAATCTCAAAAGGGTTTAATAATAATGCATGGACTTAGCGGAAGCGGAAAGTCATATTTAAGCGAAATTCTTCTCAATCATTTTCAAGCAATTAGAATAAGGTCTGATGTAGAAAGAACTAGAATATTTGAAATGAAACATGGACAGAAGAGGAATTTAATAATGAATAAATCCAATATTATACCTGAATTCGAATCACAAAAATACAATATTGAATTCACAAATTGGTTATTTAAAAATAGACTTCCTAACCTGGCTATAAGAACAATAAACTCAGGTTACCTTACAATAATAGATGCAACATACCTCAAGTACTCAGAACGGAGAGTCATGAAGGATCTAGCTAATAACAAACAAATTCCTTTCGTTATAATTTCTTGCAAATGTAGTGATACAGAGGCTAGAGCCAGGATCATAAAAAGAAGAAATAAAAGCAATAATGTTTCAGAAGCTACCTTTTTTATACGGCAAAGGCAAAAATATTGGATAGAGGATCTCAAACAGGAAGAACTGAAATCTACTGTTTTCTACGATGAGGACTCAAAAATAGTTGATATATTATATTCTTTAAATAAGATCCTGAGGACAGATTCTAATTCCTCATAAAAACTAATTTTCCAACAGCGAGTTAGTTTATTTCAATAAACTAACTCGCTGGTAACAGAACCACAACCATTGTTGAAAAAGAAGATTTCTATGTGATCTCCATGAAGTTTGAGGATCTTGTTGATTGAAATTCTCTGGAGGCGGAACATCTCCTCTTACCTTGTCTCTTTCAATTTCTCTAATTATCCGTCCTGTGTTGTATTCAGGATGTCCAAGATGCATTAATTGTCGTTGATCTGGTGTTTCAAAGATTGTATATCCAACTTTTTCTCCATGAGCCAACAATCGTAATCTACCCTGTCTCTGAGCAGCCTCCATCTCTGAATCAGGTAAGCCAGCATGCCTACTTTGTGGACAAAAGAATTCATCGTCTTGAGTTCCCATCAATGCATGTCCAGGGACAAGACTTCTCATTGGAAAAACTCCAAATAACTTTCTTTTGAAATTTGTTTTTTGTACACCAGCTAAATAAGCCAGAGCAAAGCCTGCCCAACATAAGCCAAGTGTGCTTGCACATTTAACTTTAGCCTCATTTATCAAATCAACTATCTCGTCCCAATATGCCACTAATTCAAAAGGTAAGTGTTCGACAGGGGCTCCTGTGATTATCAGGCCATCTAATGATTTAGGGTTCATTGCTTGTTCCCAAGTCAGATATAACTTGTCTAAATGATCCAAATCCCATGTCTTATACTCATGACTTCTAAGGCGAATCCATATTGGTTCTATCTGTAAGGGTGAAAGTCCTAATGGGTGGAGTAAATTAAATTCGTACATCTTACCTAAAGGCATAATATTCAAAATTCCTATTCTTAACGGTCTGATATCTTGTTTCTTTGCTAAATCAGGCTCGATCCATGATATTCTGTTTTTCTCTATGGCAGATATTTTATGATAACTAGAGGGAAGAATTAATGCCATTGTAATCAATCATCTGATAGAGTCAAATGCCTGTTGGAAATCTGCCTTGATATCATCTATGTGTTCGATACCTACAGAGACTCGAACCATAGTAGGCGTTACACCCGCAGACCTTTGCTCCTGATCAGACAATTGTTGATGAGTTGTTGATGCTGGATGGATTACTAAAGTTTTGGCATCTCCAACATTTGCCAAATGACTAGCCAACTTTAGGGAATCAATGAATGTTACCGCTTGATCATATCCTCCCTTTAAAGAGAACATTAACATGCAACCCATTCCTCTAGAGGTTAAGTATTTTCTAGCACGATCATGATATGGATGAGATTCCAATCCAGGGTAATTGACATTTTCAATCATTGAATTTTGAGATAACCACTGAGCCAGTTGCATAGCATTTGAAGCATGACGCTCAATTCGAAGGCTTAATGTCTCTAATCCTTGTAGTAATAGAAATGAATTAAAAGGACTCATTGCAGGTCCCCAATCTCGAAGTCCTTCAACTCGAGCTCTTAAAGCAAATGCGATATTTCTATTTGGAGGCAAACCTAATAATTTACATACATCACTAGAATATCCGAATGCATCCCAATGAACAAGGCCATGATAAGCCTCACTCGGCTCAGTCATTAATGGGAAATTACCATTACCCCAGTCAAATTTACCTGCATCAACGATTACACCGCCAAGACTGGTCCCGTGCCCCCCAATCCATTTGGTAGCACTCTGGACAACAATATCTGCTCCATGATCAATGGGCCTTAATAAAGCACCAGCAGCTCCAAGTGTGTTGTCGACAATTAAAGGTATCTGATATTCATTTGCCAATGTAGATAAGGCTTCAAAATCGGGGATATTGAACCTAGGATTGCCCATTGACTCAATATAAATAGCTTTTGTATTGTTGTCTATTTGTGCTTTAAAACTACTAACATCATCTCCTTCCGCAAATTTTACATTAATTCCTAACCTTGGAAATTGTACTTTGAATTGATTATAAGTTCCTCCGTATAAATAAGAGGAAGAAACAAAATTATCACCAGATTGCAGGATATTTGTAATAGCTATGAATTGAGCTGATTGACCTGATGCGGTTGCTAATGCTGAAACTCCACCCTCTAATGCTGCTATTCTTTTTTCGAAAACATCGGTCGTAGGGTTCATTAGACGTGTGTAGATATTTCCAAACTCCTTTAAGCCAAATAAATTTGCTCCATGTTCTGCATTATCGAAAACATATGATGTTGTCTGATAGATTGGAACAGCACGAGCATTTGTAACAGGATCAGGTTCCTGTCCAGCGTGTAGCTGTTGAGTTTCAAAATGAAGAGAAGTCAAGGATTGAAAGTTGGTAGTTTTTCTATTTCTAGCTAAGTATCAGGATTTGGCTTCCCATTCGTCAGGCATTTCTGGCTTATCAGAGTCACTTAGTGATGGAAATAGTTGCCTAATACGTTGAGAAATTCTTCTCCCAGAGAGTTTCCTAAAATATTTTGATGCGGATTCACTCAAAACTATATATTTCTTATCCGCGGCAAACTCAGCGTCTCGAAGTGGTTGCCAGTTATTCTTTTCATTTTTCTTGAGTTCATCCAGAGGAGTAAAGAAATCATATTTAGCTAGTCTCAAGTCATCCGGGTTACTAGTCTCTAGCTCTGAGATTAGATCCTCTCTTAATGATCTCAATTCCTTTGATCTAAGGGTATCTGGCAACCCAAGAACTGGTTGATAATAATCAAGAGCTCTCAATTCCTCCTCCAATAAAATAGCCCATGCCCCTCTCTCCTCACTACCAATTCCATTGTCAATTTCAGCTTGATTCATTGATTGCAAGTAAAAAGAGAGGCGTCGGTAGTAAGACTTTTCCTTTATATCCTTCTTAACTGATGCTTTTGCAGAAACAATCTTAGGAAGGGCTGACTCGGCTTTTTTTAGAAATTGGCGATCTTCTCTCTCTAGGTTTATTGCTCCCCAGCGCTGCCGATAATCCCATAGTTCAGCATATCTAGATACCTCATCAACAGACCAGCCTAGGGATTTGAGCTCATCTGCTCTGTTGGTTAATTCCTTTGCCACTCGAAAAAACAAATAACTTAGTAGGATCGTAATCGGGTGGAGTGCTTGCTGGTAGATCCTTTATAAAGGTCGATAAAGGAACTTTTTGTTTTGAGTCAAACCCAACTGGGATCCAAAGATCCAAATCCTGGTAATTAAAGTGAATCTCCCAATTATATAAGCCTAAGTAAGCCAAGGGGTCTACTCGTAGCAAAGAAGCGTAAGCAATAACGGCCAGACCATAATCATCATTATTATTATATCCCCATAATCCTTTTTTCAAGTCTGATAAAGCGCCTCGACGAACTAAATATCTGGCAGCGGCTTGTATGGAGTCATGAGGGTCATTAATATCACCTCCTTGACCAATTCCTGGTTCGTTCCAAGTTGTCGGTAAAAACTGCATCGGTCCTTGCGCACTAGCGACTGATAGACCCTTAATTCTTCCCATACCGGATTCAATTAAATTAATGGCAGCTAATATTTCCCAGTCGATCCCTGTACTATGCTCTGCTTTAAGGTAGTAAAGAAGTAACTTGTGAATGGGTTCTGGAGGGATAATTGTCCAGGCAGGAATAAAAGGATCTATTTTATATTTTTTAGATAATTGAACCAAATGATTTCTTGCTATTAGATGCTTCTTAACTGTATCTTTCAACTCTAATGGTAGATTAGTAATTATAAATTCTGATTTATCTTTATTGAGAGCCAGACGTCTATAAATAACTTGTTGTTTATGAGCAAGATAAGGAAGATGTGATTCTGGAGTTGAAGGGTTTTTAATAGTTTTATCAAGATTAATAATTAATTTAATTAGATCAAAGTTGTCATCGGGAATTACTGGATAATGCCTACCATCCGGCATAGACGGAAGGGAGTTTACTAATGAATTGGAAGTTTGAGAAGGGTGATTATAAAGGTTTTCTTTATGTCTCTTAAAAGTCTTTATTGGAGTTGCGATCGCATACTCAACATTAATGGTCGAGAAAGACAATAAATATATGATTATGTGAATAAATAATAGCTTGTATTTGAAACTAAAGAAGTGGCTTCTTATCATTATCATAAGTAAGGATTGAACCGGTTAAATAATGTTGATATAGAATTCCATTGACTGTCTATAGATGTTAACAACTTGAATTGAACTGCTGACCTAAAAAGATTCTGATTAAGGTAAGAACTATGAAAATAAACATCACCATCTATATGATCTGTGAGGAATCTAACTCCTAACTCAAATGTAATAACTCGTAGACTATAGGGTAAATAATAAAAATCTTGTTTACTAAGGTTAGGTAAATTGTATTTGAAATAGCCTTTCAAGAAAGATTCTAGGATATTGATATCAAAGTAGACAGAATGAATTTTTCTAGTATTTTCTCCAGAAAGGTTACAAATCGAACGAAGACAGTCTCCAAAGTCATAATGAGGGAGTCCAGGCATAAAAGTATCAAAGTCGATCAAGGCTACGGGCTTGAGAGTAAATTTATCGATTAAAATATTGTCTATCTTCGGATCTCCATGAATAGGGGACAACTGTAGTTCTCCTGTTTGACGGGCTGTTTCTAAAATGGTCATATCAGGTCGAAGCTTTGCTATTTGTTCGAGGATTAAATCTATAATTGGACAATTATGCAATTTACATGAATTATCTAGCTTGTTGATGCTAAGATCAAGTTGATTCAATGAATAACTTAAATCATGAAAGTTAGGCATTACCAAGTACAATCTATCCAATGGTAAATCTTGGACTAATGAATGAAAGTATGATAAAATTTCTCCGATATTATTAGCAATAGTGAGATTAATACTTGTTGTAAATCCTCTGGGTGTAGAAATGTATTCCGTCGCTCTCCAGAACGAGTTGTCTCGAATGAAAAAAGGGAGAGTTCCATTTAATGTGAAAAGGATTTTCGGAAAAATGAAGTTCTTATATACATTACTAATGGAAGATGTTAAACCTTTGTTGTGGATGTGATCAAGCATAAAAAGATAATTCTTGATAATTTTCTCAGGCGACTGAAAGATATCTGTATTAATTCTTTGCAGTACAAAAGATTTGATATGGCAAGTGTGATTAATATGAACTATAAACGTATCATTAACGTTGCCAGAATGTACTTTAACTATGCTGTTGATCTGCGAAATAGGACAATATTCTGCTGCAATTTCAGTTATATCAGCTATTGTCAGTTTGGTTCGCAAACTTCAGTATCAACATTCCTTCCTATTATTAATGTAGCTTAAGAGAAATTGCAAGTATTAACGACAAAAGTTGAAATAATCAAATAATAGGAAAAGTAATAAGACTCATATTAAAAACGTGCAAAACCTAAGAAACTGAGTCAATATGTGAATTAAATAATTTGAAGATCTTGGTAAAGTTCCTCCATACAGCTGATTGGCAAATCGGAAAGCCGTTTAAAAATGTGGTTGATCAGCAAAAACGATTTAGAATTCAACAAGAAAGATTAAACTCGGTGAGGAGAATTTCAGATATAATACTTGGAGAAGATATCGAATTCGTTCTAATAGCAGGAGATTTGTTTGACTCAAATACAGTTAAGCAATCAATTATACTTGAAACTTTAGAAATTATAAGAAGTTTCAACTGTAACGTATTTATAATTCCTGGTAATCATGACCATGGAGGGTGCGGAGGTCTGTGGAGAAAAAAAGAGGTGATAACAAATATACAGAAACGCTCGCCTAACATCGCTGTACTTAATGAAGAAAAAATCATGGAAATTGACAATGCTATACTAATACCATGCCCTCTAACTCGTCAAAGAGATTGCAAAAGTCCTACTTCGTGGATAAAGAATATTGAATGGAATAATTATACTAATGAGAAGCCAAGAATAGTTATAGCTCATGGTTCAGTTGTGGGATTTGCTAGTAAAGACTATGACAATTCTGGACGGGAAAATAATCATAATCAAAATAACAAAATAGATTTTGATGAGATCAATTGTAATCATATAGATTATTTTGCGTTAGGAGATTGGCATAGTATGAAAAGAATTAACAACAAATCATGGTACTCAGGTACTCCAGAACCAGATAGGTTCTCTAGAAACGACAATGAAAAAAGAGGACAAGTTTTAATTGTAGATTGCAATCGTAATCAAGTACCAAAAGTAAAACACATAAAAACATCACAATTATATTGGCATAACATAAAGATTAATTTGAATTCTAATAATGACTTAGACAAACTTAAGCAAAATATCGAAACTATAACTAAATCCCGTATAAATCGAGATTTGCTAAGACTCGAAGTAAATGGACAATTAAATTTAAGTCAATTTAATTATTACGATTTAATGATCAAGGAATTAACACAGAACCTACTTCATCTAAGAGTCAAAGGAAAATGCTTATGTAAACCTAATGAAGAAGAAATTGAAGGATTAATAGATAGGCCTAATGATCCACTTATAAGTATTATAGCTGAAAGTTTGTTTAATAAAATAAAAGAGTATGAACAAATAGAAATCAAGGATAAAGACTTAGATGATGAGGAATTACGAATATTATGCTTAAGCGAATTGAATAGGTTATGTACTGAACTAACAAAGTAAATGAAACTTATTAAGTGCAAAATCGAGAATACACGACGGCATAAGCTTGTCAATATAGACTTCGATCCAAAAATAACATTAATACATGGACCAAACGAAAGCGGTAAAAGTACAATAGTTGAGGCTATGCATCGAGTACTCTTTCTAAAGTCAAATTCTACTGGCTTAATATCTGAAAAATTAAGATCTAAATTTCACATAGGAAATCCACTAGTAGAAATTGAATTCGATGCACAAGGACAAATATGGAATTTAAGTAAGCGTTTTAGCGGACAAAGTGGAACAACTAGGATTTACGGAAATACTACAAAAGAATATAATGGAGCTGCAGCTGAAGATCTATTAGCTGAACTACTGAAAGTTAATGAGATCGTTGGAAGTCGGAAAGCAAATAACTTATTGCCAAAAAGATGGTCGCATCTTTGGATATTTCAGGGTTTGTCAAGTAGGAATATACTCGAATTAGGAACTGAATACTATAATCTTGAAGGCTTGGTAAATGTACTTGAAAAAAAATCGGAAAAATTAGTACAATCTGCTGCTGATCAGAAAATAATTAGAAATCTAGAAATCCTAATTGATGATAACTATACTAGCAGGGGTATTAAACGCAATTCTGAGTTATGGACATACCAACAAAAGTTTCTCAAATCAGAGCAGTTTTTGACGGAGACCAAAGAGGCAATAAAATCGTTAGAGGAGAGTAATTCTGAGCTAGACTCAATAGAAAAGCAAATACTAGATATCAAAAGTCAAATACAACCTTTACTAACAAATAAACTAGATGAACTACAGTCAAAAAAATTTGAAAGTGCCAAAAATAATGAGCAAATTAAGACTTTAACAAACAAAATTGAACTTTGCATTAAAGGTCTTAAGGAAAAAAGGAAATTTCATTCAAGACTTAATTCTTTAAAAGAACAAAAAAAAGCTAAAAGCAAGGAATTGGAAGAAAACGAGAGGTCGCTTAATCATTTAGAATTAGATCTGGCAGATATTAATAAAAAAATCAAATTGAATTCAAATAACAAAGATAACAATCAAACAAAACTAGATGAACTTGAAAACAAAGGGATCAAATTAAAAGAGATATTAGAATTGCTAAAATTAATTTACGACAAGGATAAGCTAAACAAACTGGAAAGTCAGGAAAAAGCTCTTACTAGTAAATGCCAAGGATTAGTACAAGAAGAAAAATATGTAAAAGATTTAAAAGAAGAAGAAGTAGAACTATTATATGATATAAAAAGAGAGTTAAAGTCTTTAGAAGGTAAAATTAAATCTTCATCAATACAAATATATTTAGAGAGAAGTAGAAATAAAGTATCTATAAATGGTAGTATATTCAAAGAAGGAGAAATATATGACTTTATTGAAAGAGCCGAAATACTAATTGATGATGATACCAAGTTGTTTGTTCATAATAAAAATTGTATAGATCTAAATGAGATAAATAACCTGAAGCATAATCTGACTACAAAGTATAATCGAATACTACATAAATATAATGTTTCTGATATTTTTCAACTACAAGAAATTTACAAGAGAAAACTTGTTGTATCTACAGAATTAAAAATGCTGAAAGAAAAAATAAGTATGATTAAAGAGTCCAAACTAGAAATAGAGACTAACAATACTGATCTAAAAAACACAACATTAGATATATTAAATAAAGAAATTAAACTAAAAGAAGAAACATTATCAAATTTCATTCAAGAATTCTCTAACGAAGGAAAACTTTATCCTGAACAAATCCCTAAAATAGAACTATGCCTTGAATCATACAGAGAAATATTCAAGACTCTCAGAAACAAAATTGAAACACTTCAATTGGAGAACAGCAAATTCGAAAATCTAAGAGAAAACATGCAAAGAAGGATATCCGAATTGATCTCTGAAGTTAAAGTAAACAGTTCTGAACAAAAATATATCCATGAAGAGAAAGAGAATTTAATTCATAACTTTGGCTCAGAAGAATCGGTCTCAACCCAAATTAATGAAATCAAGGCAAAGATAGTTGCACTTTCTAAGCAAAAAAAATCATTACAATCAGCAATGAATGTGTATGATTCTAACCTAATCTCTACGGAGATAAACAAGATAAAGTTAGAAATTGAAAGAACTAACAATAAGCTTCAAGAACTGAGTATTAGTCAAGGTATTCTGAAAGAAAGAAGTTTTACTATTTCAGAGAGAGATCCATATTCTGAACTAGAACAAGCTATTCAAAATCTTGAACAGTCGAAAACAGAATATAATAATATGACTAATCTTTTAAAAGCTAGAATCGAACTTTTGAAGCTTTTTAAAGAAGCCCAACTAGACTACTCAAATAAATACAGCAAACCAATTAGTCAAGCTATAACTAATTATCTTAAGCCTATAGTAAATAACAATGATCAAAATTGTTATTTTGACTTCGATCAATCTAATGGTTTTACAAACCTAGGGTTGAAACAAAATAGTAGTTTGATAAATTTTAATGACTTAAGTATAGGAATGAAGGAACAGCTGAATGCAGCTATTTTACTTTCAATGGCAGATGTTCACAAACAAGATTATGATAATTCGCTCCCCATAATATTCGACGATGCATTTACAAATACTGATCCAGGACGAATCAATTCTGTATTACAAATGATTCTAAAAGCTGCAGATTCTGGATTGCAACTAATTATATTAAGTTGTAATCCAGATCCTTACCAAGCGATTGCAAATAAAATAATCAAATTAGAATAGAAAAACATTAACTAAAAAAATCTTTAAAGATCAGGATTTTCTATTCAGAAATAGTTTTCTATAATATCGATGATCTTTATCGGATTAGATATTGAGGAGGAAGTAGTTGGTATAAGATTAGAATTGGTCATTATTTGATCAATTCTATTTAGATAGTTTTGCTGTTCTACCACATTAACAAATAAATCCTGATTCTCCTTATTAATCAAATCATTCAATGCACCAGAATAAGTTTTGTTCTTATTTGGCTTGACCGACTCTTGACAATAATTCGTAAGATCTCTACTTTGAATCATCACCTTATAAGCCGTCTCTTTTTCCTCATGAGTTCCAAAAATAGAAATATATAACAGATTTGCCATAGAGCAATCATGTAAAGGTAAATTATATTTAGAAACAATCTGAGGCCAATACCTAAGAGATTTTAAACCTTCTAAACTTCCTTTTTTCAATCCCTTCTTTTCGCATTCTTCATATAGATGATCAATATCAGGAGGACAATGTCCTTTTTCTATCATGTAATTAGCTAAAATTTCACCAGCTATAAAATTTCTGGTGGATTTACCATTACTAGATTTCATCATACTGCCTCTAACATCTGCTACCACTGCAGTTAATTGAGAAAAAGTGTGATCTCTTACTTTGCACATTTCTCCATCCCTAACTAAGGCAGCTTCTATCTTCTGAACTCCATAACAAAGTTCAGTAAGAGGAATTGGTTGCGAGTCATAAAACTTTTCTCTCGAATCTCTACACATTGAAACTGAAGCTGCTTGATCAAGACATTGCTCGAGCAATAGAGTTAAGACTGTAGGAAGAAGTCCAGGATTATCACAATGAATTCTCGAGGCAAATCCGGCAAATATAGATCCGATATTTTTTGAAGCCTTTATAAATTGAGCCTCTACATTATGAACACCGGCTGACACTTGGATATTTGGAGATAGTTGATCTAAAAGGTGGGATCCTAACAAAGCAATAAGAGAATTGGGGTGACAAAAGTTAGCGGTAAAACTGTCTAATGGATTGCGTAATGCATCATGCCTATGGAACCCAGAGAAAAAGGCAAGATTAGGATATCTTTCACATAAGATGTAGGATTCGTTTTTGAAATTATCATGGCAAAAGGAACCAGAAAGACAAGCTAATACAACTTGATCACGATTTAACGTTTCTTGAAGAGACAGGGCTAATTCAATATCGTCATTAATATGATTACTATTAGAGCAAAGAACTACTAATTCACAACGTAAGATTAAATCAGCCAATGTATTTTGAACGGTATTATTGCCTTCCTTGTGAAATGAAAGTTCTGTAAGCCTATTAACATGATTTGGATCCATTCCTTCTAGAGAAGACTGAGTGAATGCTCCTAGAATTTGCCTGTTAGGCCGTGGTGCTAGTAACAATCTTGAAGCATCTGTTTGCATCACGCAGTTATAGGCTAGGGATGCTGGATATAGTCCAATACTGTAAAAACCGATTCTCGCCGATTCCAGTTCTAAGATCCGTTTACGAATTAACTCGTGATCTAGATCATCAGTAAAAAAATTGTTTTTCATAAAGGACCAGTTTGACGTATTACAAATATGGAAGACGCTGTAATTATAGCTTCTCCTGTTATTACAATAAATTCCAACGAGCCTGAAGCCTAGGCGTAACTTTAGATATTCATCAATCACCTAAAATACTATAGAATAATATAAATAAATTTTTCTAATGGAAAACGAGTTCTATCCTATTTCCCTAAATAAAAATGAATTACTCCAAGAAATTATATTTTCCGAAGATGCACTAATTGTACAAGACTTAGATGGGGTTTGCATTCCACTAGTGAAAGATCCTCTAGATAGATGGATTGAAACAAAATATTTGGATGCCGCAAATAATATGGAAGGAAGATTCTTTGTATTAACTAACGGCGAACATGGAGGTAAAAGAGGAGTTAATAGACTTGTTGAGACAAGCCTTGGTAGCAAAGAAAAAGCAATTAAAGATGGTCTTTATCTTCCAGGACTTGCAGCTGGAGGAGTCCAATATCAGGATAAATTCGGTAAGATTACACATCCTGGTGTACTTAATAGTGAGTTGTCCTATTTAGAAAAAATACCAGGTAGGATGTATGAACTTCTTGCCCAAAAGCTGGAAATGACCTTCAGTGATATAGATAACCAAACTATTAAAGAATGGACAAATAAATCTATAATTGATACACAAGTTTCTCCAACAATCAATTTAAACTATATTTTTTCAAATCTAAACGGGAATATAAAGATGAAAATAATTATGCAGCAGATAGTTGAACAGATTATGCAAGAACTTCTTTTGGAAGCAAAAAAAATAGGTCTAGAAAATTCCTTCTTCCTTCACAAAGCTCCAAACCTAGGCATAGTTAACAATCAGGAAGTATTGAAAATTGCAACTGAGAAAGATACTGGAACAACAGATATTCAATTTATGATTAGAGGATCTATAAAAGAAGCAGGATTGTTAGTTCTACTAAATCATCATGTTAAAAGAAGACATGGTTTCTATCCTTTGGGCAGAGATTTCAATGTAAGGAATTGTCCACAGACTCATAATCAATTACTTGATCTGATCACCAGCAAGATATCTCAAGAGTTCATGCCAACGATCATCGGAGTTGGTGATACTGTTACTTCATCTAGAGATAATAAAAATTCTACATACCTTCGAGGTGGTAGTGATCGGGGTTTCCTATATCTAGTACAAAGCCTAGGAGAAATTTATAAAACAAAGAATAGAGTTGTTCTGGTAGATAGTAGTTCTGGAGAAGTAGACAGACCAAATTTTAAATCAAGTTTATATAATGGAATTACTGATCCGGAAGACCCTCTCAAATTTAATATTTTATTTCATGATGGTCCATCATCTTACATTAACTGGTTTAGCAAGCTATCAGACTCCTGGAAACAGAAGTACTGAATGAATGTAAAAAGATACCTAATTAAAAGGTATTATTATCATAACATTGTATAAAATATAAAAAATCGAAAATCTACAAAATGCAAAGGGACTTTCCATCTATAACTAGAGAAAAGCTCAACACCCTACAAGTAAATCTCGGATATAGATGTAATCAAATCTGTTCTCATTGTCATGTAAATGCTGGACCTAATAGAAAAGAAGAAATGTCTTCGGACAACATAAACTTGTTAATCCAGGTAGTAAATAAATTAGACGTTCAAACACTTGATTTAACTGGAGGAGCTCCTGAGTTACACCCAAAATTTTTATTTCTTATTAAAGAAGCTGTAAAACAAAACATAGAAATAATAGATAGATGTAATCTGACTATCTTAGAGGAACCTGGTATGGAAAATCTTCATTACTTTTTGGCAGACAACAACGTTACTATAGTAGCTTCACTTCCTTGCTACCTGGAAGAGAATGTAGACCAACAAAGAGGCAAAGGCGTTTTCCAAAAAAGTATATCAGCTCTCAAGAAATTAAATAAGATAGGATATGGAATTTCAGATAAACAACTTAAACTTAACCTTGTTTACAACCCGATTGGCATTTCACTACCTCCCGAACAAGTCGAATTAGAAAAAAAATACAAGATATATCTTTTTGAAAAATATGGAATTACTTTTAATCAACTATATACAATTACTAATATGCCAATAGCTCGCTTTGCTAATGAGCTAAAGCGAAAAGGGGATTTTTACAACTATACCGAGAAACTAATAAATTCATTTAATTCTATGAATTTAAACAACGTAATGTGCAAAAATCTTATAAGTATAAATTGGGAGGGACATTTATTCGATTGTGACTTTAATCAACAACTTGATCTTCCCTTAACGGGTAAGAAATTACATCTCAGAGATATGCTATGTCATAATTTCAACTTAAGAAATAAAGAAATCAGAGTTGGAAGTCATTGTTTTGGTTGTACAGCTGGTAGTGGATCAAGTTGTGCGGGGTCTCTTCAATAATATTTGCTTGCATAAACCACTACGTAAATGATTGTTTCTCTTGACATTTTGGACAGAGGGCTCTTACTTTTAAACTTGATTCTATAAGTTGAAATCCCAGGTTCTCCGCTGCTGCACGTCCTGCTTCTAATACAGATTCACTTTCAAACTCCTCAGTTCTACCACATCGAACACAAATTAAATGATGGTGATCTGGGTGATCATCATTTGCAAGTTCGAATCTATGGCCTCCCTCACTCAATTCAAGTTGGTGCAAGAAACCCTTTTCAACAAGTAACCTTAAGGATCTATAGACAGTTGCTAGGGAAACCTTGGATTGAGAAATGACGAGCTGCTGATGTACATCCTCTGCACTTAAATGAACTCCCGATCCTATTCGCTCGAATAATTCAAGAACTCTCTTCCTCTGAGGGGTAAGTCGGCGTCCATCCTTGTGCAGGCCAATCTGAAGACTGTCTTCTGTATCATGAAAAGACATGGCCGAAGACAAGATCAAGACTTTGACTTCTCAATAATATGAATTAATGAGAGAAAAAACCTAAAAACACTCACTTGTTCATAAAGGAGCTATCGATTCTCTTTACATTCTTTGATTTATTCTAATTTCCACTAAAAAATACAAACACATTTAAAGGAAAGATATGTCACTCAGGTTAGTCATTTAGATCACTACGAGTTTCACAAAAAAAGAGATACTTGATTTGGAACACACTTGACAAGTCCTTTGGCACCGCTAAAGGACTTTTTTATGTAAAATTACTGAAGCTAATCCTGGCTAGAGACAAAGTACGAAGATACAATACTTAAAAGTGTCGTCTTATACTAACTGTTTAAGATAAAAACCAAATGATAAAGCCAAATGAGTCAATTCTACTTATTGTAGATATGCAAGAAAGAATTTTCAATCAAGTATTGAATAAGGAAAAACTATTATCCAAAATCAAACAATTAGCGAAGGGATGCTCTGTCTTAGGGCTAGAATCAATAGTTACAGAACAATATCCTGATAAATTAGGCAAAACCACGCCGAAGCTGGGAGAATATATTTCTGGCGTTACAGTTTGCAAAAGATGTTTTAGTTGTCTTGCTGATAACAATTTTAAGAATTTGATGAATTCGAAGCTTAATCATAAGATAATTATCTGTGGTATAGAATCACACATTTGCATACAGCAAACAGCATTGGATTTAAAAGAAGTAGGTTTTACAGTCTTGGTAGCTGTTGACGCCATTAGTGCTAGAAACTCTATAGATCATGAAATATCAATAAGAAGAATGGAGCAAGCTGGAATAATTATAACTACGGTAGAATCAATTCTTTTTGAATTATGTCATTCATCAGAAAGCAAACATTTTAAACTTATAAGCAGTATTATTAAAGGTGATAATTGAATAAATATTCACTAAGATTCACTAAGTATTTACATCAATTCGATGTTATCTACGTAATTACTAATGCTGTCATATGAACAAAAAACTGGCCAGAACCAATTTTATTAGTCAAAGTAGGATAGTTAAAGAAACTATTCATGGAAGATCTTTATAAAACGATAATTCAAGCGCTTGCTACTTTGTTGATAGGCAGTTGTCTCTCTTTGCTTGGCGCTTGGTTATCTGGAGTTATTCTTGGAAAAATAACGGCCAAGACAGCAAGTCAAACAGACGATTACATAGTCAAATCGCTCACCAAAACAATTAAACCATTAGGATTAATAATAACTGCAACACTTGCATGGAAATTACTACCGATACAAGAAGATTTTAATTATATAGTTCTTGGTATTAGCAAGTTATTTATCCTATTAATTCTCGTAAGACTAATAAATAGGATTATTCTTAGAGTAATTCAAAGGTGGTCATACAGAATATCTGATGAGGCAGTAAGTTCCATGTTGGAATCACTTAGTCCAATGGCAAGAGCTACGACCTGGTCAGTTGGCATAGTGTTTTACCTACAGAATATGGGTGTACAAATGGCAGCAATTTGGGCTCTGCTGAGTGCAGGAGGAATTGGTGCTGGATTGGCATTAAAAGAACCAGTACAAGAGTTTTTCGAATATATAACGATTCTTTTAGACAAACCTTTCCAAAATGGCCAATTTATTCATGCGGAAGGGATTTGGGCAACTGTTGAAAGGGTTGGTGTGAGGTCTACAAGACTTAGAAGCCTTAACGGTGAAATTATTATCATGAGTAATAGCGCATTGACAAATGGAATTATCTCAAACTATACCGAGATGAAATATAGAAGGCTAGTTCATAAATTAGGAGTGGTTTACGATACTCCTCTTACAAAAATGAAAGAGATTCCTCAAATAATTGAATCAATTATTTCTAATACAGAAGATGCTAAATTTGACAGATGCCATTTCGTTCAATTCAATAATAGTAGTCTGGATTTTGAACTCGTTTACTTTATTCCTACTAATGATTACTTGAGAGCTATGTCAGCGCAACAAAGCATTAATCTTGAAATTATTCGTTCGTTCAAAGAAAAAAATATAGAGTTTGCATTTCCAACGAGAACTATTCAAATTCAACAGAACTAAACTTATTTGTCCTTATGCTTTCAAGCAAGTAATTAAAATGAATCAGTTTATTGATTTTGCTTATGAAGAGAGTTTTGCGTGAGCTTTATCAGCTTTTTTGATAAGTTTCTGAGCGTCTTCCCTAGATGTACATTGCTGAGCTTTTACAGCTAATTTCAAAAGTTTATTATGTTGTTTTTCTGGATTCAATGCTTTAACCTCCAATTCATAAAAAAAATTATTAAACTCTATTATAGCATAAATACTCAAATTTAATTTTCATTTGATATTTATTAGACTGACAATCTAGTTAAATGTCGTCAGAAACCCTTTCCCTAACTGAATTTCGTTGTTAGGATACGCTGACATCGCTGAATGTGGTTTCATCTAGGAACTGAAGATAATTGAACATTGATTTTTCATTTAATCTGATTACACTTTCATTAGTCAGTGTACTGTGAAATTTTCCTGAAGACTTTGCTTCGCTTTAAATTTAAGCTAGAATAAAAGATATACGAAAGTCATGGAACCAGTAGATTCACTAGAGCAATTATCTCTTAAACGTAAAATCTCCGAATTAGAAAAGCGCTTAGTAAATCCGGAACATTGGACAGTAGGAGAATTAGAAATTGCAAAACAACAACTTGCCAATGCAAAATCACTACTTAAAAAATAGTTAATAAAAAATAGTACATTCGATTAATATTTCACTGACATGATTAATCTATTACTTATATCCCATAAATTTTCAGCAAGGACATCATCAGATGCTGACTGACTTATTTCCCCTAGCTGAAACTTGAACTTACCAGGTGATAGAAGAGTATTACTATAAAAATTAAAAATATCACTTTTATATGAGTCATTCATTGACAATTCCGAGAGTCTAAGTCCAGCGTTTTCTACTGTTTCAGTAATCCTGAATACATCTCTAGCTAAAAATGCAAAAAGCCTTTGCCCTAACTCATTATTTTTTCTACTATGACGGAAAAATCCTTTAGATGATCTTGGAATAACAAGACCTGGTGCCCAAGCAATAACGGTCAATGGTACAGCAAATTGAGGGTTCAAAAAAGACAATCTTCTTGCAAATAATATATTGCATAGCTTTGTGTCTTTATAAGCCTTGTCCGCATTGAAAGCTGGTTGCCCATCTATCATTCCTTTCCCTGACTGAAGTCCTTCAAGATTCCCCAGATCTGCTGGTCTCCCAACTCTTCCACCAGGGGATTTTGGATTATGAACCTCAGATGAGGTTACAACAACCCTTGGCTTAGTACTCTTGGATAGAAGTGGAAGTAGTTTGTGAATTAAAACCAGGTTTGCCAAATGATTAACAGCTAAAGTCAATTCAAAACCTTGAGCTGAATACCTTGCTGTTGTTGATCCAGTATATTGAAGTCCAGCATTTAAAACTAATGTGTCAATATGAGTTTCTGATTTCAATAATTTATTACACCATTTCTCTATGCTACAAATATCGGCAAGATCTACTATAGGAAAATCAACCTTACTAGCAAGATTAATTGGGAGCAAACTTTTAAACGAATTTTGAGTTGAATATGATCTAGATTGATTGCGACAAGGAAGAATTAGTTTTTCAACCTTGTCTACTATATTAATTGCCGCCTGAAATCCAATACCAGAAGTTCCTCCGGTTAATAAAACTGTTGACTTGTTATTCAACTTTTCAAAAACAAAGGTCTTCCCAAATTAACAAATTAATTCAAGTGAAATGGAAAGAATTTTAGGCATAGGTAAAAATACCCCTTACATTTGTTTTGATAGTCTTGTCTATGGTGTCTGCTGTATACGAGATAGAGATATTTTTGTCCTAGATACAAAGCTGAAAGTTATCAAAGATTCTGAACTAAGTGTCCAAATTCTTGTGACTTTGGTTTGAAGTGAGAAAACCGAGGTAATGTCTAATGTGGGAATGTGCGATTTGGACCCTGAAATGGTGACCAACGACACCAGAAACTACAGGCATGAGGCTTTTAGTCCAAAATCCTTCGCATACGAAGTTGATTTAACAAGTCAGCTGATCATAGAAAAGCAATGACCGAGACATCAGTAGACGCTCTAGTTATAGGTTCGGGGCCAGGAGCACTCTCTATTGCTACAGCATTGTCTAAAGAGGGTCTGATCGTAGAAGTGCTTACCAAAGATGAGCCCAATGAACCCTGGCCTTACACATATGGCATCTGGGGAGACGAAGTCGACGATGTTGGATTAGCTCATCTACTAGAGCATCGTTGGCAAAATACTGTCAGTTTTTTTGGACAAGGCTCTAAGGAACCAAAATCAATAGCGAACGAGCCAACTAAACATCTACGAGATTATGGTTTATTTGATAAACAAAGACTTCAACAGTACTGGCTTAAGGAATGTGAGAAGTCAAGAGTCAAATGGCACCGAGGTACAGCCCTGGAGCTTATTGTTGAGGGAAAAACTAGTTTAGTCAAAACGGCCGATGGAAGATCCTTAAAATGCCGCGTAGTAATTGATGCTTCCGGATATAAACCTATTTTTCTAAAACATTCAGAAAAGGTACCTATAGCTGTTCAAACCTGTTATGGAGTTGTCGGTAAGTTCGATACACCTCCAGTTGAAAAGGACCAATTTGTTTTAATGGACTATAGATCGGATCATTTAACTGAATCAGAAAGAGAAGAGCCTCCTAGTTTTCTCTATGCAATGGATATGGGTAAAGGAAGCTACTTTTTAGAAGAAACATCTCTAGGGCTCGAACCTCCACTTTCCTTGGATACTCTTAGATTAAGACTAGAAAAAAGACTAACGCATAGGGGTATAAAAATAACTGACCTTAAATATGAAGAACTTGGTGTATATCTACCAATGAATATACCCTTGCCAGACTTTAATCAACCATTACTTGGATTTGGTGGTGCTGCAGGAATGGTACATCCTGCATCGGGTTATATGATAGGTGGATTAATAAGAAGGGCGCCAATACTTGCCAGTGCATTAAAAAAATCAATGAGAAATACTACCGCAACATCTGCACAGATTGCCTCAGATGGTTGGCGTGCACTTTGGCCAGCAGAACTAAGAAGAAAGCAGGCTTTATACCATTTTGGTTTAGAAAAGCTTATGCGATTTGAAGAACAACAATTAAGAGACTTCTTCACAGGATTCTTCGCATTGCCAAGCAGACAGTGGTATGACTTCCTGACCAATACAATTAGCGTGAAGGACCTTGTAGGTGCTATGTGGCAAATGTTTGTAAAAGCACCCTGGAATGTTAGATGGGGACTAATGGCTATGCAAGGCAGAGAACTACAGCTGTTATGGAAATTTCTAAAGCCTCAGACTTTTAATGATAATCAATTAAAACATGGGAATGAATAAGACAATAATTGTATTTAGGTTTAACCTAAGTCCATTGATTTTCTAGTCGGTAAATTTATATGATGAGAACTATTTTGATTACTGGGGCAAGTAGAGGTATTGGGAATAAAATAGCACTCAAAGCTTTAGAAGAAGGACATCGGATTAGTATAGGTTTGAGGGAACCAAACTCTATAAAAGGCACTCCTCTTGACCCAAAGATCAGTGGAGAAGAGAATATTCATATTGTCAAATATGACGCCAATAGAGTTGATGATTCGGAGCAATGGATAGAATCTAGTCTTGTGAGATATGGTGCAATCGACAGCATAATTAATTGCGCTGGAATTTTTAAACGGACCCCATTTCTATATAAAGAAATGGAGAAAAAGGAAATAGATGAACTGATCAAAATAAATTTATTAGCTCCATGGCATCTAGCAAAAGTTGCCTGGCCTTATTTAATTAGGAACCAAGAATCAAGATTAATTTTTCTCGTGTCGATGAGTGGTAAAAGATCTAAAGGAAAGCTGGCTGGATACAGTGTAAGCAAGTTTGCCTTAATGGGACTCTGTCAAACTATTAGGAATGAAGGTTGGGAATATGGTCTTAGGGTTACTGCAATCTGCCCAAGTTGGGTCAATACAGATATGTCATCGCAAGTGAATTCAATTGCAAAAGAGCAAATGACTCAACCAGAGGATCTTGCGAAACTAACAGTAGAATTACTTAAACTCCCAAATAGTTGTATTCCTTTTGAGCTGGCAGTCAATTGCAATTTAGAGTCCTAAAAATAAAAACGAAGGAAAAGATCAGAAAATAATAATTTTGTTACGATGCTAATAGCACGTTTGCTGCTAATTAGCTATTAATAGGATGCCTTGAATACTGCTATTGGAGTTAAAACAATGAGTATTAGAGATTATAAAGAAATGCCTAGAAAACAGGAAATCAACCAACCATGTCTGTGCGATCACTGCCTAGGCATTAAACGTCAACAAACTGAAAGCGAAAAAAGATGGGTTAAACTTCATCAACAATTTGATAGATGAAGTTTACTGAGGATCATCAAAAGGCTTTCTAGGCGTTGTTAATTAGATTTTTCCAAAGTTATACAATCGATAGAATTCGGATGTTGATGAATAAAATCGACATTTTCGATTGCCACTAATCTTGCCTCATACGAATCC
>QCGA01000012.1 GCA_003280095.1 Prochlorococcus sp. AG-363-O16 | reverse complement strand
GTGCTGAGTTACCTGAATTGCCTGGGGCAAAGAGGAATCGTTATGAAAAGGAATTTTGTCTGTCTGCATATGATGCGCGTGTTTTAACGGATGAAATGTCTATGGCAATTTATTTTGAGGAAGCCGTTTCAAAAGGTGCCGATCCTAAAGCAGCTTCTAATTGGATTACAGGGGATATAGCAGCTTATATAAAGACTAATAGATTGAATTACACGGAGTTACCTTTCAAGCCTCAAATGTTAGCTGAAATGGTAGAAATGATTAATAGTGGGAAGATAAGTGGAAAGATTGCAAAAGAGATTTTGCCAGAATTACTATCTAAAGGCGGTTCTCCTAGGGAGATTGTAGAGGAGCAAGGTCTAGGAATGATTGGTGATCCTAGTTTAATTCAGAAAATGGTGGATGAATTGTTGACAGCACATCCTGAAGAAGTGAAAGCATTTCGCGCAGGTAAAAATAAATTACGTGGTTTCTTTGTTGGTCAGCTAATGAAGCAAACAGGAGGAAAAGTAGATCCCAAGTTGGCGAATCAAATATTGAGTCAAAAACTTCATGGCTAGAGTTTATCAATTAGTAACTTGACTTGCTTAGACCAACCTTTTTCTTCTCCATCATTCTTAATTATCACATCTGATAGCTGTCGTTTTAACTCTATAGGCCATTGTGCCGCAATCCGAATTTTTGCCTCCTGAGTTGTGAGGTTTTCACGTAGCATAAGCCTTTGTATTTGTTGCTCTGGGTGACAATCAACTAGCCATATCTCACTGCATATACTTTCCATCTTTGTCTCAAATAATAAAGGTATTATTATTATGACGTTTGGATGATTTTTATTATTCTCAAGGTCTTCGTCTAATCTCTTGCTAATTATAGGGTGTACTAATTCTTCAAGCCAAGCGCGTTCTTTTGCATCGTTAAATATGATTTCAGCCAAAGCTTTACGGTTTAGTTGATCAATGGCTGCATGAGGAATAGCCCTTACAGAATCTCCGTAACGTTTCAGTACAGTTTTTGTAGATATTGTTCCATCTGCCAAAACATCTCTTGAATAGACATCGGTATCGAGTATGGGTAACTTTTTTACTTTTGAGATGAACTCAGTAACACTGCTTTTCCCACTGGCTATTCCACCAGTGATCCCAATTCGTCGCTGGAAACCCTTCCACCGGATTTGACTTGCACTTAATTGGAAATCTTTTCTCCTTGCGAAGGTCATGATGATTGATGTTTCTTTAATAAGGCGTTGAGCACTTTGGATAAGTCTGTTTGGTGTTCTATTCCTGGAGGCTTTACTGCCTCAAAAGGGTTTCAGGCTGCTGGAATAGCTGCTGGCTTGAAACCGTCTTCAAAACCAGATCTAGCTTTAATTCTTGCTCCAGAAGGGACAGTTTGCGCGGGTAGTTTTACGAAATCTTTGGTTAGAGCAGCTTGTGTTCGTTTATCTATAGAGCGTTTAGATGCCAATTTAGGATCAATTCGAGCAGTTTTAATTAATTCTGGTCAGGCGAATGCCTGTACAGGGGAACAAGGAGCTGTTGATAGTTTGCAGGCAACACAGGCTGTCGCAGAGCGATTGAGCCTATCTTCAGAGCAAGTTTTGATTTGCTCTACAGGGGTCATAGGAGAACCTATCCCAATGAAGCGTTTGCTGGAGGGAATAAATCCCTTGGTTGCTGCTCTTTCTGATAATGGGGGTGGAGCAATGGCAGAGGCAATATTGACTACAGATTTAAAAAAGAAGCAGTTCGCTTTGGAAGCAAATTTAGGGGGGCGATTGGTCCGATTAGGAGGAGTGGCTAAAGGCTCTGGAATGATTCATCCAGATATGGCAACGATGCTTGGATTCATTTCTTGTGATGCGGCTGTACCTCGAGACATCTGGCAAGAAATGATTCAAAGAGTCGTGGATCAGTCTTTCAACTCAATCACAGTGGATGGTGATACGAGTACAAATGATGCAGTACTTGCAATGGCTGCTGGTAAATCTTTGCCTGAGGAGCAATTCGCTGCTTTAGAGGTTGGTTTGCTGATTTTGGCTCAACAGCTTGCTATGGCCATAGCGAGAGATGGTGAAGGTGCAAACTGCCTGCTGCAGGTTGAAGTCCAAGGTCCTTTTAGTGATTCGTGTGCACGTTTAATAGCTCGAACTATTTGTGCTTCTTCATTAGTCAAGACGGCAGTCAATGGTTGTGACCCTAATTGGGGCAGAATTGTTGCAGCGGCAGCACGCGCAGGTGTTGCATTTGATCCAAATCATTTAGCTCTTTGGTTCGGCCCTTATCAGCTATTGCAAGGAGGTGAAATTCTGCCTTTTAATCGCGAGTCAATTGTGCAATATATGCGATCTCGTTTTCAGGGAACATATCTGGTTGATGACAAAATCGAGATTCGCCTTGTAATAGGTGATGGTCAAGGGGTTGGTGTTGCTTGGGGTTGTGATTTGTCAGATGAATATGTTCGAATTAATAGCGATTACACAACTTAAAAATGTAATAATCGAAATTGACTGGTATGAATAAATAGCCGCCTATTTTTTTATACACACCTTTTGAAATGTGATAAAAGTGTGATTGTATTACTAACCTTCTTTTTATAAACATTTAAATATTTTCACCTTGACTATTCTCTTTGTTCGATCAATTTGGACTATTGCTGTAGTTGTTATGAATTCAGGAAACCAAGTTTCATTAACGGTTCTATTGATAACAGGAACTTTCGTATCTCTGGTGTCTGGTGCTATTGGGTTAGTGATTGGCACTGGTATTGGTAGTGCAGTAACTCGTACCACACAAGGAGGTCAAGGAAACATTGCCAGTCAGCAGCAATTAGATATGGCAGTTCCTGACCCTGAATTTTGCAGACAATGGGGAGCAAGTGCATTTGTAATTGACGTTGAGATGTATACAACTCTCAACCCATCGACAAGTTTCGTCACTCAACCAGCCTTGCAGCCAGGATGTGTCATTCGAAGAGAGAATTGGACTGTCCTCCAAAAGCAAGGGGCAATTACTAATGATGACGTGCGCGAATGTAAGCAAAGAATGAATACTTTCGCTTATATTGGATCAATCCGAGATAATCCAGTCGTCAAATGTGTTTATCAGGCGGATATTAATGAGAATAAGTTCATCAATAAGAACTCTCAAAACGATTCACTAGGAATAAATCAAGAAGCTATTCAGTTCTAAATTTGTTTTCAATCGATTCATTTATTTGATTTACGCTTGTTCCAATAAATGAAATCAGAAAAAATTGTTCCTGCTGATTCTAGAATTAGTAGAGATACGATTAAAAACTGTCCGAATTGGAGAATAGGATCTAATCTCCATCCTTGGAAAAAGAGAATACCTCCTGCCAGTAAAAACCCTCCTGTTCTCAATATCCCTAAAATTATTTTATAGAGAGAAAGAAGAATGATCTGAGATGTATTATCAGCTCTACGATTAAGTAGAAAGTATATATTTCCAATTGATATAGGAATAGAAACCAAACCTAATAAGGCTAAAACTAGTCCAGCAATGGAAGCCCAATTTAAGGAGGCGTTAACCATTCATCATCTCTATCAAGAACAATTGAATGTTAATTGGGTAAATTGGTCGGATCAATTTTCTTAACTTTCCAGGTCCAAAGAAAGTGTGATAATCCTGGGATATCTATCCTTTCTTTTTTGCGTTCTAAGTGCCTTGCTATAATTAACTTCTATAAAAGGTTTGTATTAAACATCCAAAAGGTGCGCATTAATGCCGATTACAAGACTTCGACCTTTTGTCTAGGAGGGGATTAGAGAGACCCCATATCCTTTTTATCAGTTAATCTTTAAATACTTTATCGAGCAATGATCTAAATGCTTGAGCTAAAATTTTTATATCGACTATCTATCTAACCAGTTAATTATCTTGGTTTTAGGAGAAAAGAATGCAAAAATTATATTTCTTAGGAATTAGAATAATTGATGATGATTTTTCATGGTATACTAAACTTTGAAAAATGGGGCTATGAATTCAGGAGGCATTTATTGCTATGAATTTAGTTTTATTGAACATTCAAGGCTAGAGAAGTGATCTTATTGGTTGTTAGCAAAAAACTCGGTTTGGATGTTCTGAAAGCAATTTATATAGAATTTAGGATGCCAATTACTGTTGTTACTTGTGATGATAGAAAAGATATAAATAGAACTGCTTTAAAAAAAATTTCTGATTTTTGTATTGATCATGGATTGCCCTATATGATCTATGATAACTCTCAATTAACAGAATATATTTCAACAAATAAGCCAGATCTTTGTTTGGTTTGTGGATGGTATTGGATAATAGAAGCAGAGGTGATTTCAAGTTGTAAGAGATGTATAGGTTTGCACAATTCATTGCTACCTGGATATCGAGGAGGAGCTCCACTGGTTTGGAGTATAATGAATGGTGATATTACTTTAGGCTCGAGTTTGTGGGAAATAAATAGTGGTATGGATTCTGGAGATATTATTTATCAATGGAAGATAGAAGTAAATGATGATCAATCAATTAAGGAAATACTGCCAATCTTAGAAGAAAAAGTTACGGCTGATATAGGATCTGTCGTGCGTAAATATTTATCTGGAAAGATTCAACCAATTCCACAAGCGAATGAAGGGGTTTCGTTTGGATCGCAAAGAAAAAAGGAGGACTCATTAATCAACTGGAGCTTGAGTGCAAAGGATCTTCGTAATTGTTTCCGAGCTCTTCAATTTCCTTATCCCCAACTATATTTGAAATATCAATGTATAGAGTATGAAATATATGATCTAACAGTATCATTAGCACAGTGTTTTGGAAAGCCTGGCCAAATTCTTGCTTATTATAATTCTGGTATTTTGGTTTCTTGTGGTTCTAATAATGAGGGCGTATTAATTTCAGATCTACGAATAGCCGGCAACAATAGAAATTTCGTTTCTGAGAAATTCTTTAGGGTGGGAACAATTTTATTGTAATCAGTTGATTGTAGGTTAGTCTGTGTATATAAAACGTCTCTTGTGCACATCAATGCCGACTATAGGAGCTGATCATTTTTATAATTAAGAACACTGGATAATAATAAGTATCTTTAGGCTGGAAAATCAGATTTTATGTGAGGGAAACAGATGTCTTTATTGCGCTTTTCTTTTTGAATTCACCAGGTGATTTGAAGTTTATTAGGAGTAGGTAGTAGTTTAATTGGAAATTAATTTTGTATCAGCTGCGAGCTATATCTTCGTAAAATCCTTAATAGCCTTGATGTAGAAGATTGTATGAACTCGTTTCTCAATACAGCCTCTTGATGCACATAATTAGGTCGTCATTGCCAAGAAAAGCTTGCGCTCTTCTTAGGAAGAAGAAATCCAGTGAGAGAGGTGGCCTCTAAACCCCATTTCTGGAAGGAATGGCTGGGGAATGGAGCTATAAAAACATGTGTTTTTATAGCTCGTCTTAGCAAGCTCAAATTTACATGACCTTTTTCACATCCTTCGCAGTCATCTAAGGCAATTAGGGTTGCGTTGCTAATAAGATTAGATAATAATTCTGTGTCATTACTATGCTTTAGAAGCTTGCCATCTAGATGCAGCATATCAATCGGTTTATTTCTTTGAATTAATTTCTTAAACATATCAGTACTTGACCCTTGGAATACTTCGGTTTTACTTCCTTCAGGCAGGTCAATACCCTTCATAGGGTTTTGATTGCACGGTTGATTATCACAAGTAATAAGATCAATTTTTTTATTATTTAGACTGGCTCCGAAGGCTATAGATAAGATACTATTTCCGATATATGTGCCTACCTCAACTATGTAAGTTGGCTGCCATTTGTAAGAAGTCAAGAAAAGGCTAAGAAGACTGCCCATACTAATCGTGCCTGAATCTTCTCTTTGTGAATTCATATCTAGTACTCTAGAGGTGTAAATAGGTAGTAAACTATCAAAAAATAGAGGGCGTAAATGAAAACAATCTCGCATCAATTGAGTTGATAAGATAGTACTTAGAGCAGATGGTGATAATCTCAGCACTTTTCCTGGCGGAATTGTAATATATTTATCTTATCTCACTCATAAATAATTGGCTATGATTTTATTTCAGAAATGCAGTAAACAAGTTTTTTTTGATCTTAGATTGAATCTAATATGTTTATTTCTTTTTGAAATATAGTATTGTCAGTTACAATATTTACCATTCTCAAGAATAAACCAGTTAGATTGCTCAGTCGCGTTTGAACTCTACTAAAACTAGAAATTTTAAAACAGTAATTTACTATAAGTTGAACAAAGTGAAAGATAGTTATTACTGAAAAGAGAACCTTATATTTTTATTGAGGTTCACTATAAGATTTTAGTTTCCAAATAAAAATGAGGCCTCATAGGTTAATTATTATGTCATATTCGTTAGAGGCTACGCTTAGACCTTTTTCCCTAATTAAATAATCTACTAATAGCATTGGTCTGACTGTTTCTTTGATTGGTGGAAATACCCCATGCTTTGAGAATTGATTAGTTTTGATTTGTTTTTTCTTGTTGGCCCTCCAGGCATTACAGATTGGATTAGGCAAAACTAGCGCATCACCCAAATCAAGTTTTGGGTTTCTAATTATCCAATTGCAGTCAAAAATGAGTTGATTGTGTTTATCTTTTTTGTAATCCTGAACAGTTTTACTAATGTCTTCGGCGAAGAGATACCGATTTGGAATGAAGTTGCACTTGACAAGTTTAGATTTTTCGAGCGTTGAAATCGGTTTTATAGGCTGCTCTGTTCTTCTGAATAACGCTGTGGGGGTTAGATCTATATCTAGTGGTACTAATAATGCCATCAGTGTATCCTCTGAATCTGTGTGAGGAGACAGAAAGTAACCTTTATAATCTATCAGTAGGCGAATTCTGCATAATAAGAAGTATCCAGTTTTTAGCATTGTTGTTGACTTCTGATCCGTATCTATTGCATCTTTTAATATTTCATTGCTGCTAAATAATAGTTTCGAGATGAATTTTTTTTGAGCAAAGAAGTGTGAAAGGAAAGGTTTGTAGTTAACATTAAAACTATTTATCTTCTTCCACGATATGGCTCTTCTTTTTAAGCTGCTATACTTGCAATAGGAATCATTCTCTCCAGTTAATGATATTTCTTTTGGGTCATCATCTATAACCCTTATCATTGATTCTTTGATTTCTTTCAACAAATTTTTGTCTAGGATTTTTAAACAACTAAATGCAGGTGGTAGCTTGGAAATAATTTCAACACTAAAGTGATCTACATCTTTCTTTTTTGTACGACTAATCAAATTTCTATTGGTTTTCATTGTTAATGTCTTGCATCGACCAGAATTTAACCTGTTTGTTCGACGATAGCTTATTTATCAACGTACGAGGAATGCATAGACAGTTATTTGTCTCCACATCCTTAACCGTTGCATTGTTGGACAGCTTTAACGTTCACTCCGCGATGTGACTGACTTTGTTTCCATGATTGATGGGAAATTTCGCCGATACACGCCAGTTCAGCAGTTGTTTTGATTGCTACAGGAATTTGCGTCAGTGCCAGGATTATTAGAGCAGCCCCAGTACCAGGCGCATGGACGTTGAATTTCAAGCGTTTTAGCCAATGCTCTTTTGTCATCGGTCCAAGTTTCAAGTTGAATACTCTTTTTAGCTTCTATCCACAACAATGTTCAAGATATTTGAACGTTTGCTGTTAAGTCTCAAAAGATATGCGCATAGCAGTGGTCAGAGCAGAAATATCTACCTTTGAATAGCCAGTGAGAGGGATCGCACCTCTCAAGCCGCTTGAACGGACCTGGCTGTTTGACCTGAGTTAATCTTTTTTGCTGCTAGCTGTAGCAGTTGCTTTCCTTGCCCGTCTAGCTGGTCTCGGAGTTGCTGGTTTTACCTTTTTGGTAGCCACTGACGCTTTAGTAGGTGCGGATTTTTTTGCTACTGCTTTTTTTGTCGCAGCCGTTTTTGTTGCTGTGCTCTTTACTTTTGTTTTTGTGGCACGTTTCACCGGGGCCTTACGAGTAGTAGATGCCTTACGGGTGCGATGTGATAGCACAATCGCCCACTCTTCTTCAGAGAGATTGGACGGCTTGTTGCCATGGACTTCTGAAAGCTTGGCAGCCTTCTCGATGTCTTTAATGAGGTTTTTCCAGGAAGAAGCAAAACGCTTGTCAGATTGCGATTTAGCTCCGCTTTCAACAAGAGATTCCACGACGCCTGCAGCAGTGATCTTTTTACGACGACGATTGAAGATTTCTTTTTGGAGTTGAGCAATTAAGGCATCCGCCTTAGCGCTAACTTTGATTGTTAGTTGAGACATTAATTTGAAGTCATCTATTTCATATGTAGCATATTGTTGGGACGTCACCTTAATATTGCCTCAAGATGGTTGCTTTGTATAAGCCTAGGTGGCTGATGCCTTCGTGTTATTTCTTTGACGACCAGATGTAGCCGATTTGAGCTGAGAACCCCCTTAGAGCACTGTCTTGGTGCTCTAAGGGGGCATCATGTCTTCTAGGCTTCCAATACAGAATGAGAGACAATCGATAGTTAAGCCTACTTAATATGTTTTGCTCTCAGTAAAGGACTGTAGAAAAAAATGCTTCATTTATGTTTTGAGGATTGGGTGCACAGTGCACTAAGGATCCATTTATGCTCTAAGACCTTTCATAGATGGGGGGGGAGAGTGTGGCCGGCAAAGCTTTAGGGCCGCGTTGAGGTATAGAAGAGACATCTTGTGGTGAGTATTTTTGGTCAAGGAGAATCTGTTTACAAGAGCCGATAGTCAATACTTTTGTTGGCAAGTCTTGAAATCAATGACTCGCTGCTTCCGGCCTTGCAATGCAGACTCTTCCTTTCATTAGACCTGCTTCTAGATGAATTAATCAAACAATTACTTCATCGGATGCGGTCGTGATTCAAGAAACACTAGAACTACTCTGGATTTAAGACCATGATGGTTATTGCTTAGGGGGGGGGGTAGTGACGCTGCTCCGTTGGTCAGAGGTTGTATTCCTCCAGGCGTGAAAAGTCAAAATTGATGATTTCTAATTGTTTGGAACCAGACCTGTTACTTAATCATGTATGTGGTTATTGCTTTGTAATGGAATAGAGAGACGATAGGCTAGATGTCTGTATAGACAGTCTTCCTTTTGATGATATTGTGACGTTTTATTGAGACAAAGATTCATTCAAGAAGTTCCAATTTGATAAGAAATTAACTAAATTCATCAACCAATAATCAAGTCTTTCTTGCAATTTGACATAGGCAGATACTCAATTTTCTTCAGGATAATTTTTTCCAGTTACAATTCAGCATAATTCGTACAAATAAATAATGGGAGATTTTTTTCTTCATATAGGGGCTCCTAGGACGGGTACTACAGTTCTACAGAAGTATATTTTCCCCCAGGCTGTAAATACTTATTTGATTAGCAAAGAACCTTTTAAATCAGGTGTTCAAATAAATACTACCTTAGGTTTGACTAGTTTTGACGTCAATACTCTCCTTTCAAAGGCACTCGAAACGGAAATTATTTTATATAGGAAATCAAATAATAAATTTATACTTGATCTTTTATTGTCTTTGGTACAGGGAATCGCAGTTTTTGACAATCAAGATTTGAAAACCATTTTTCAGCAAATATTAGATAGTATTCATTATCAAGTGGAAAGTAATAGTGTTTTGTTGTCAAGTGAAAGATTAGTAGAAACTTCTGCATCTTTAGATTGTTATTCTAGGCATCAAAAAGGTACAGATAAGGAATTTAATATTTATACATTTCTCCAAAATATACCTGATCATTTAACTCCTAAGATTATTCTATGTCTACGCGAACCTGTTAGTTACTTGGCATCAAAATATTTTCGAACAGTTATACAAAGACAAAGGAAGAGATTGCGTTACCTAACACCAGATGAATATATTTCCAAACAGATTGAACTTGAACGTATTGCTCCAGGGACTTCTGCTTTGACTGTCGCAACCCACTCATCTTTTGTTAAAGAACTGGCCAAATTTGCTATTATTAAGGTTATAGGGTTTCAAGATTTAATAAAAACAAGTGACGTTTTCTCTTTAATGGGAATTCAAGGACAACCCCAGTGCAGGTTTATTGATTATCCCTCAGAAAATTCACAATCTTTAGCAGAAGTTGACAAAAACAAAGTGTATAATGAAATTATTCTTTCATTAAAACGAAATGAATACTACGAAACCATTATCTCTTCAAAAATGTATGATTAGCCTTGATATCTGATTATTAATGTTTCAATCAGTAGAAGTATTTTCATACATCTTTATTAATCGATTTAGCCCGTTTGTCAAATTAAGTTTTGGAGTATATGTACAACTCTTACATGGATAAATAGAAGATATTCTCATGCTGTCAGATGGGAAATACTTAGAAATTTTTTCTCTGTATAACTTTAGACAATTTGAGGTTTGAACGTTACCTAGAGGTAGTTCATTCTCACCAGAATCCATACAACAAAGAGCTATATTACCATTAGCCATAATAGAAAGATCAAACCATCTCAAACATGGCAGCTTCTGCAAAGAATTAATCGGTAAGTTTTCGAATTTTTCATGTGAGTTGGAATATTGATTTGTAGATGTCCAATTGTTCATTTTAAGTATGTGAGGTTTAAATAAAGGAAATTCTCGCCGACAAAATGAATAAAAATCTTTGTCACCTTGGGCATCAGTACTTACTCTGGATAACCCAATGTGCATTTTGGAATTATTGTCTTTGATTCTTTTGTGTAAATTCCTAAGATTTGATATTGTCTTTTCAAAAGGAATTTTCATTAGTGTTTCGTATTGTTCTTTAGTTGATTCATTAAGGGAGAAATTCATGAATATTCGACATTTAATATCATTTCCTATTTTTAGCCATGCATAATCTTCATCTAGAAATGAAAAAATCGAATTCATTGATTCTTCAGGCATAAAATTCGCATTAGATATAATATTAATTGTGCAATTTTTGTGCATTAATAATATCCTTTTTATTATACTTGGTAGTCGAGTCTCCAGAAATGGTTCAGATACCTTGTAAGGTTGAATAGAAAACATATGATCTTCAGGTATTTCAGAAAGTTCAGAGAGAATTTTGTCGATAAGATTATCTGGCATTGTGATACCTTTTCGTTTGAGATTTTGATAGTCACAGAAGTTACATTTTGCATTGCATCTCGCTTGAGTTTCGAGGTGGATTATTTTGGGGTATAAGTATGACGAATCTCTTATGTTATCTAGATTTACAGATATCCCTGAAAGAGTAGAAGCTGAGATTGCAAGATGAGTAAAAGTTGTTTCCGAAACGTAATTTGCTTTGTTTATATCTTCGAACATTTCTTTACTACATTTTATGTATTCAGCTATTTCTATGCTGATAGTATTATTAGATAATATCCATGAAATATTATCTAATATCAATTTATGTAGTTTTTCTCCTAGTCTGAACTCTCCTTTTCTGCCATGCAATGCTACTAAAGTGGAAAACCTAACTAAACTTTTTAGTCTTGAATCTAGTGTAGTTGTTTTTGTTATATTCAAACAATCTTTCGCAGCATTTTCTATTTTGTTAGCTATTTCGATGGTTTTGTCTGGTTCATTCATTGTCCGAGGATTCTTATGAGATTAGTCGATATATTAGTTATATCTTAGATTGGCTTCTTTATGTAAAAGTGATGGCGTTTTTTTTAAAATCTTTAATGTTGGTGGAATAATCTTTCTAAATTTTTTTTGATTTTCTCAATCGTATATTTGTTTTTATTGAGAGTTTTACGACGCCCATTTTTAATTGTTAGACTTATCCACCATACTTGTAACAGTAGAAAGATTATTAAGACTCCTATTAGTTCTATGGTGCCAGGTTCAGTGGTTTGCATCTTTGATAATACTCAGTTTAGATTTGCTGAAGATATTGATCCCCAATTCAAGATCTCTGTATAACTTGATTAATTATTAATCATAAATGTATCTACTTGGAAGCCTAGGGCAGATAATATTACTATGACAAAACTTGCTACAACAAATATAAATGATGGCCAGATAAACTTCCAGCGATTAAAGCTAATTTTGGATTCATCTGTGTTGTTGAGATCAGTTTGATTCGAGGTCATTTTACCTTTTGAATTTAGATTGATTATGGCTACATATTGGAATCTGCACTGAATATTTTGTGAAAATAAACAAATTCTTGACCTGCTTATGATCTTTGGTTTGCCTTTAGGTTCATTGTTGAGAACTTGCATAACCCACAAAAAGGTAACGGTGCAATTTGTTGTGTCCTTGAGTCACATGCTTTTGGCTATGAGGTAATGAGTTTTCACGTTAAATCTTTCAAATCCTGGTATCTTGAAGGCTTCAAATAGTGATTGTTTAAACATCCGTTGTCAAATTTCTCAAAAAGAGTGACTGAGAGAGCTCAGGAGAGCTTGAGGTTTTGGTTGAAACCAATTCTTTTGGGTATTTGCCTTGCTCTTGGATATGAAGTCACACATCGCGTTATGACTATCCAAATCAACAATCGACGTCATATTTCTGGTCAGTTTGAGAAAAGTGATTTTCCAGGTCAGCAATTGTCAGATTTGGTTTCACTGGAAGAAGGCATGAGATTGAATTTGCATGGAGATGTCTTTGCTATGGATGCTGCATTGACTAAAAGACAAAGGAAGCGTGCTGAACTCCAAGTTTGGTCTGCTGAGGAAAAACGTCGTAGGCGTGAACTAGAGCTGGCTCTCAGGACGTTGAAACCTATTTGGAGATTGTCGGATGTACCTTTTAAAAGTCGACCACAGCGATACCTCATGCCAGTTAGGGAACCTGTTTTACCTGCCCCTGTCCTTCAATATCCTTTTAGCTTGCCAGGCTTGTCGTGAATGCAAATTTCATTAGACGATAATTGATTCCTTTCTAAACCATTTTTGGAACTAGCCTTTACACATTTTGCGAAGTTATGAGCTTTTCTGAAACCTTGATACAAGCAACTGTGAATCAGTTAAAGAAAAGGCTTGAAGCTGGGTTTGCTGATGTTTTGGAAATTGCAAAGGGAGTACCAGATCGCTTGAATAAAGAATGGAAGAATTTCCAGGATGAAGTTTTAGAAGAGGTAGATCGCTTGGATCAGCAGTCTTCGCAGTCAACAAATCCTGCGGATGAGAGGACATCTTCTTCTAATCTTGAGCAATCTCAGGAACAAATTGATCGACTGCGAGACAAGGTCTCAAAAATTAGTCGTAAGTTTGAGATGCTGCAATAAGGATGTTTTCTTTTTCATTGGGTTTCTTCTGGCGTCTATTTCGAGCGTTGCGAATTTGGAGCACGGTCCTAAATTTGATTCTTCTTCTTTGTTGGGACTCTTGGTCTTGGACTTATCTCAAAGGTTTTACCAAGGTAACTCGTGAGTCCCGGCAAAGGCAGAGAGCTGCTTGGTTTACCGCTCAACTTTTGCACTTAGGTTCTGCGTTTATCAAACTTGGTCAATTGCTCTCGGCCAGACCTGATGTGTTGCCCTCAGGTTGGGTGGTTGAGTTGGCTACCTTGCAGGATAAAGTTCCTCCTTTTAGTTTCACCAAGGCAAAGTCAATACTGGAGAGAGAACTCGGTGGTCGTTGTTCAGAGATTGTGGATATTGATCAGGAACCCCTTGGAGCCGCTTCGCTAGCGCAGGTTCATCGAGCAACGTTGCAAGGTGGTCGTCAGGTTGTTTTCAAGGTTCAACGCCCTGGATTGCAGAGGCTTTTTCGGCTTGATCTAGAGGTCATGCAGCAAGTCGCTGGTGTTGTTCAGTGTCATCCGAAGTGGGGTAGAGGAAGAGATTGGGTTGGGATAGCAAAAGAATGTAGACGTGTATTACTCAGAGAACTTGATTTCACCTTGGAAGCTCAATATGCGGCAAGATTTCGTCAGCAATTTTTAGATGAATCGCGTGTTCGTATCCCATCAGTCAGCTGGGAACTTAGTACTAGATGTGTTTTGTGTCTTGATTACCTACCAGGCATAAAAGTCAATGATCGTGAGGCATTACTAGCTGTAGGTATAGATCCAGTTGAAGTTGCCCAGCTCGGAGCCGCAAGTTATTTAAGGCAGTTAGTTGAATTCGGTTTCTTTCATGCAGATCCTCATCCGGGAAATCTTGCTGTCGCGGCTGATGGCTCTCTTATTTATTACGATTTTGGAATGATGGGCCTTGTTTCGGATGGGCTCAGGAGTCGATTGGGTGCAATGGTTAGGGCAGCAGCAGCTGGTGATGCAGCAGCTTTGGTTGATGAATTACAGCTAGCAGGTTTGGTCGCTTCTGGGGTTGATGTTGGACCTGTTCGAAGATTAGTGAGGGTAATGCTTAAGCAGGCTTTGACTCCTCCCTTCAGTGCAAGTCTTATTGATAAGCTTTCGGGAGATTTATATGAGCTTGTTTATGGGAAGCCTTTTCGCATCCCTGTAGAACTGATTTTTGTCATGAGAGCTTTGTCTACCTTTGAGGGGGTAGGACGTAGTCTGGATCCAGGCTTTAATTTGATGGCTATTGCTAAGCCATACCTTCTTCCAATTATGAAATCGAGTGGTTCCGGCTCTAATGATTTAATTAATGAGCTTGGTCGTCAGGTTGGTGCAATAGGAAGCCGGGCTGTTGCTTTGCCACGAAGACTTGATGAAAGCTTGGAAAGACTAGAACAAGGTGATTTGCAACTGCAGATTCGCATGGGTGAATCTGATAGACAATTGCGAAGAATGGTCTATGCCCAGAATGCTATTGCCCAATCAGTTTTGTTGGGCTTTTTAAGTTTGTCTGCTGCCCTTCTAGCAGCTAGTAGCCGTCCGATTTGGGCATGGATCCCTCTTGGCGTGGCGACACCGTTTTTCTTATCTTGGGTGAAGCTTCAAATCAAATTGGGCCGTGAAGGGAGGCTTGATAATATTGCAACCTCAAGAAAATAAAATAATTGTTCTTAATTAGTTTTTTCCCCGTGGTCCTTCAGAAGTCATTCCTGCATATTTAGCTTGACTCCCTAGTTCATCTTCTATTCGCAATAATTGATTGTATTTTGCGACTCTTTCACTTCTGCTGAGGGAGCCAGTTTTAATTTGTCCTGCACTTGTTGCTACAGCAAGATCTGCAATTGTTGTGTCTTCAGTTTCCCCACTTCTATGACTAATAACAGAGGTATAACCATGACGATTCGCTAGCTTAATGGCCTGAAGGGTTTCAGTTAATGAGCCAATTTGATTTACTTTAATTAGGATCGAATTGGCTATATTTTCGTCGATTCCTTTTTGTAATCTTTTGGTGTTGGTAACGAACAAATCGTCTCCAACAAGTTGTACTTGAGTTCCTAGACTCTTAGTGAGCATTGACCATCCTTCCCAGTCGTCTTCAGCTAATCCATCCTCGATAGAGACAATCGGATACCTACTGACTAATTTCGCCAGTTCGTTAATCATTTCAGCACTTGAATACTTATAATCCGCGAAGTGATAATGGCCATCTTTAAAGAACTCTGTGCTTGCTACATCTAGTGCGAGTGAAATTTCATCTCCAGCTTTAAACCCTGCTGTTTCGATGGCTTGTACTAGTAAATCCCCTGTCGTGTCATTACTTGCGAGATTAGGAGCAAAACCTCCCTCATCACCTACTGCTGTAGAGAGTTTCTGGTTCTCAAGCAGGCCTTTCAGTGTGTGAAAGACTTCGGCCCCCATGCGCAGGGCTTCTCTAAAACTTTTGGCACCATGTGGCACCAGCATGAATTCTTGGAAATCTAAATTATTTGCAGCATGTGCACCCCCATTAATTACATTCATCAGTGGAACGGGAAGCAATGAGGCCATTGGTCCGCCTAGATAGCGGTAAAGAGGTAATCCAAGTCCATTCGCAGCAGATCTTGCAGTGGCCATGCTGACGGCCAGGATAGAATTTGCTCCAAGATTCGATTTGTTCTCACTACCATCCAGCTCCTGCATACATATATCAACAGTGGCTTGGTCCAGTGCAGAGAGGCCGCATAGTGCAGGGGCAATTCTTTCTTCTATGTGATTCACTGCTTTAGTCACTCCTTTTCCCATATAGCGACTGTCACCATCTCTGAGTTCATGTGCTTCGTGTGCCCCTGTGCTGGCCCCGCTTGGAACTATTGCACGCCCCATTGCACCTCCTTCGAGTATTACTTCGGCTTCAACGGTTGGATTTCCACGGGAATCGAGCACCTCTCTAGCCAAGATGGTGTCGATGACGAAATCAAGTGAGTCAATCACGTATAAACGTATTGCATTTCTTTGATCCTATGTTTTGAGTCACCCGATTGGTAGCAAGTGACCAGGCCTCCTGACTTTTTGAAGGTTTTTCAGGAGAACTTCACCGAAGAATTAATCTAGTTAAATCAGTTAAAGACTAGTTATTTATGCGAATACTTCACACGATGCTCAGAGTGAGAGACCTGGAAAGATCTTTGAGTTTTTATACTGAGTTGCTTGGTATGAAGCTTTTGAGGAAGAAGGACTACCCTTCTGGCCGCTTTACATTGGCTTTTGTGGGGTACGGATTGGAGTCTGAAATGGCTGTCATTGAGCTCACACACAATTGGGATATAAGACAATATGAAATGGGTAATGCTTATGGGCACATTGCTTTGGGAGTGGACAACATCCAAACTATTTGTGAATCAATTGCTGCTGGTGGGGGAAATGTTGTGAGACCACCTGGACCAATGAAACATGGCAGTACAGTTATTGCTTTTGTTGAAGATCCTGACGGCTACAAAGTTGAACTTATTGAGTTGGCTTCTCGTACCTCTGAGGATTGAAAAATATGTCTTCTCAGGCTAGCCGTTCGGTTCCGAGACAAGGAAGCCTGACGTCATATCCCGATTTGTTTAGTGATGATTCGTGGAATCTTTTGGTGTCTGGACAGGAGATGGCTAGGCAATGGCGCCACAAGAATCTAGATGTAGAACACTTGCTACAGGTTTTGTTTACTGATTGCACTTATAGCAGTTGGGTTGATCCTTTGCCTATCGAAAATGAGGATGCTTTAGATCGCTTGGAAAGTTTTCTGAGTCAGCAACCTATGTCACGAAGTGAGGAGTTGTTCATAGGTGAAGATTTGGAAATACTCCTTGAAGATGCTGATCGATCACGGTCTAGTTGGGGGTCCAGGTTAATTGAGGTTTCACACTTACTCATTGCTTTTGGTGGAGACCAACGTATAGGCGCAGATTTGTTTAGGGGGCTTGGTTTGCCTGCCGAACAATTGGACAACGAATTACGGCGGTTGCCTTTGACTCGACGGATAGCTAATTCCGCAATGTCTTCTTCTGCTAAATCAAGTGCAACTGTGACAAATTCAATTGTTTCTGGCAGTTCTGAGACAAAGAGTGTTGAGCAAGTGCCCATAACTGACCAGGGGACACTGCCGCTAGAGCAGGAACCTAGTGCTTTAGAGGCTTATGGGCGTGATCTAACGGCTGCGGCACAAATGGGGGAACTTGATCCTGTGATCGGTCGTGATTCGGAAATTAGAATGCTGATGAAGGTTCTTTCTAGACGTGGAAAAAATAACCCTGTTTTAATTGGTGCGCCAGGCGTTGGGAAGACAGCTATTGCTGAGTTATTGGCTCAGCGCATGGTAAACGGAGAGGTTCCTGATTCCTTACAAGGACTGCGCTTGGTAGCACTAGATTTGGGTGCTTTGATTGCTGGTGCGAAATTCCGTGGTCAGTTTGAGGAAAGGTTTCGTTCTGTCTTAAAGGAAGTTAGTAACCCTGAGGCTGGAGTGGTTTTATTCATAGATGAATTACATACGGTGATTAGTAGTGATCGTTCTAGTGCTGATGCAGCGAGTTTGCTTAGGCCGTTGCTCGCACGTGGAGATTTGCGCTGTATAGGTGCTACCACTTCCGAGAATTATCGAAGAACTGTGGAGAAAGACCAAGCGTTGAATCGTCGTTTTCAAAAGGTTTTTATTAAAGAACCCAATGTTGAGCTAAGTATTGAGATTTTGAGAGGTCTGAAAGAAAGGTATGAGTTACATCATGGGGTGAAGATCACCGATGGCGCAGTCAAAGCTGCAAATAGGTTGGCCGATAGATATATCAGTGATCGCTGTCTTCCTGATAAGGCGATTGATTTAATTGATGAGGCTGCAGCACAGCTGAAAATGGACGTCACGTCCAAACCACAAGTTGTTGAGGAGTTAGAAGCAGAGGTGCGCCGTTTAGAACTTGCGTTAGTTGCTGGTGATCAGTTACCAAGGAGTGAGCTATTGCAACTTCAAACTGCCAAAGAAGATTCAGAATTGCGTTTAAGTGAGCTCCAGAAGCAATGGCAAGAAGAACGAGGTCAACTAAGTGAACTGCACGAATTAATGCAAGAGAATAAAGAGTTAAAGAGTGCTATTGCTGATGCAGAAAGTATTGGAGATTTAGAAGAGGCCGCGAGGTTGCAATATGACCAACTACGTGTTTTGGAGAACAGATGTACAGAGTTAGAGCAAGCCTTGGCTATTCGGAAAGAGTCAGGGAATGTATTGCTCCGGGAAGAAGTTGAGGCGGCTGATGTCGCGGATGTTGTAGCTCGATGGACAGGTATACCTGTCCATCGATTGCTGGCTGGTGAACGTCAGAAGCTCTTAGAACTTGAATCTCATCTAGGCCAAAGAGTTATAGGACAGTCCGAAGCCGTTCAAGCCGTTTCGGTCGCCATTCGACGCGCACGTGCGGGTATGAAGGATCCCCGAAGACCAGTTGGTTCTTTTCTGTTTCTGGGGCCAACTGGCGTGGGCAAGACAGAGTTGGCTAAGGCGCTTGCAGCCTCTCTCTTTGATGAGGAAGAAGCTCTTGTCAGACTTGATATGAGTGAGTTTATGGAACGTAATGCTGTTGCACGATTGTTGGGTGCTCCTCCTGGATATGTCGGTTACGAAGAAGGGGGACAGTTAACAGAAGCAGTTCGGCGCCGTCCTTATGCAGTTCTGCTTCTGGATGAGTTAGAGAAAGCTCATCCAGATGTCTTTAATGTGTTATTGCAAATTCTTGATGATGGTCGGTTAACAGATTCTCAAGGCCGAACTGTTGATTTTCGACATGCAGTTGTAATTATGACCAGTAATTTAGCTAGTCGTAGCATTCTTGATTCTGCACGTTTGTCCAAACAAGACGGAGTTGATCAAGTAATGCTTGATGAGAGTCTTGCGAATAAGGTTGACGAGGCATTAGGTAAACAATTTCGTCCAGAGTTCTTAAATAGAATTGATGAGGTGATTCGATTTCGCCCTCTTCAGGCAGTTGATCTTTCGAGAATTGTTCGGCTTCAATTGGATGATCTGGGCAAATTACTTGAGGAACAGGGGTTGGAATTACGCGTTGAAGATGCCGTAGTTGATGCCTTGGCAGCTCAGGGGTATGAACCTGAGTATGGAGCGCGTCCTTTGAGAAGGGTTTTAAGGCGTAGACTGGAAAACCCTCTTGCAACAGAGTTGCTAGAAGAGAGGTTTAATGGTGTTTCTACTGTGAGAGTAAAGCTGAGCGATGATGAATCAGATGGACTCCTATTCCTTCCTGAATGATCAGTCACCAGGATCCGTTAGTCTGTCAGACTGCAAGGTTGTTCATCAGCGTCCGGTTTCATTTCCGTGACCAGTCCTAATTCCGAGGAAACCAAAGTTATCAGTCCTTCATCTGGTAATGCAGAGCCGACTCGTAAGAGTGGGTTTCTTGCTAAAACTTATGAAGAGCTCAAGCTGGTTGTTTGGCCTAGTCGCCAACAACTTTTCAGCGAGTCCATAGCTGTCATTCTTATGGTTATCCTTTCGGCTGCATCCATAGCTGTTGTAAGTCGTTTTTATGGTTGGGGCGCATCTCAGATTTTCCGTTGATGGATTATTTAGTGCTTGCTGTACCAGCTTTTAATTTCCTAGATCATTTTTCCAGTGCCAGACATCGACGTCACATCCCAAGAATCATCAGGATTATCGGATCTTCCTTTGCCAGCTGACGGGGGTGAGGCCATTCAAGTAAATGCTCAACCAATTGTTGCGAATACTTCTGTAGCACGTTGGTATGCAGTTCAAGTAGCATCTAGTTGTGAGAAAAAGGTCAAAGCAACACTTGAACAAAGAGCAGTAACTCTTGGTGTGAGTAATCGGATCCTTGAAATAGAGATTCCTCAAACTCCGGCTGTGAAATTAAAAAAAGATGGGAGTCGTCAATCGACCGAAGAGAAGGTTTTCCCTGGATATGTGCTTGTACGCATGGTTTTAGATGAGGACACGATGATGGCAGTAAGAAGTACTCCTAATGTTATTAATTTTGTTGGTGCTGAGGATCGTCGTGCTACAGGTAAAGTTCGTGGTCATATCAAACCAAGACCTTTGAGTAGACAGGAGGTTGACAGGATATTTAAGCGTGCGGCAGAGAAGAAGACCGTAGTGAAGTTGGATTTGGCAGAAGGTGATCAAATTCTTGTTACATCTGGTCCTTTTAAAGACTTTCAAGGTGAGGTTATTGAGGTCTCTGGGGAGAGAAGTAAATTGAAAGCATTGCTTTCAATTTTTGGTAGGGAAACCCCAGTAGAACTTGAATTTTCTCAGATCAGCAAGCAAAATTAAATGTTTGGCGGCCGTTTCCCTGTGGAGGACGGCCTATTAGGTGGAATTTCGTTTCTGCTTTGCCACACCTTCGACTAAGTTCAGGTGATCCGCAGTTGTCCAACTCTGCTAGCCGATGGCCAAGAAAGTAGTCGCTGTTATTAAACTGGCCCTTCAGGCCGGTAAGGCTAATCCCGCACCGCCCGTGGGCCCTGCCCTTGGTCAGCATGGGGTCAATATCATGGCGTTCTGTAAGGAGTACAACGCTCGGACACAGGACAAAGCTGGTTTTGTTATTCCCGTTGAGATTTCGGTTTTTGAAGATCGGAGTTTCACTTTCATCACTAAAACCCCACCTGCATCGGTTTTAATCACCAAGGCTGCGGGAATCGATAAAGGGTCTGGTGAATCATCCAAAGGTAAAGCCGGCACCATAAGTCGTGCTCAACTAGAGGAGATCGCTAAGACCAAGCTTCCTGACCTCAACTGCACCAACATTGATTCTGCAATGAAGGTTATTGAAGGTACGGCTCGCAACATGGGTGTCGCAATAGGCGACTAAGTTGGTTGCAAGATCTTTTGATCTTTCTTGTTTATTCAAACTCACTGGGGGAGACATTTTGTCGTTAGAACCCCATCATCATTTATGCCAAAACTATCTAAGCGTCTTAGCACTCTCGTCACAAAGATAGAGGAACGTGCTTATGAGCCTCTTGCGGCCATCCAATTAGTTAAAGAAACTGCGACTGCAAAGTTCGATGAAACCATCGAAGCTCATGTGCGACTGGGAATTGATCCAAAATATACAGATCAACAACTGAGAACCACAGTTGCACTGCCCAAGGGTACAGGTCAGAGTGTTCGCATAGCAGTTATTGCTCGAGGGGAGAAAGTTGCTGAGGCCAAATCTGCAGGTGCTGACCTTGCCGGAGAAGATGAACTGGTAGAAAGTATTGGCAAGGGAGAGATGGGATTTGATTTACTCATCGCGACCCCAGATATGATGCCGAAGGTAGCCAAGCTAGGACGAGTTTTAGGCCCTCGTGGATTAATGCCTAATCCGAAGGCTGGAACCGTTACCACAGATCTTGCCTCAGCAATTCAGGAATTTAAGGCTGGAAAATTGGAGTTCCGGGCAGATCGTGCAGGAATTGTGCACGTTCGTTTTGGTAAAGCAAGTTTTTCTGCAGAGGCATTGCTTGAAAACCTAAAGATGCTTCAAGAAACAATTGACAGGAATAAGCCAAGTGGTGCTAAGGGCCGCTATTGGAAAAGTCTTTATCTTTCTTCGACAATGGGCCCTTCAGTAGAAGTAGATATAACAGCTCTACAAGATCTTCAAGATGATCAAGGAGCATCTTGATGTAGGGTTGGGCTTGGCGAAAGCCAACGGGCATGTGCCCGGCCAAAGACAGCAGGTAGCATGATCGATTTAGTATTTACTGGTTGATTTTGTATAAGCCCTGCCGAGGCAGACTTTAAGATTTTTTCCCATAGGGAATTGGATCGGAGTGTGGCCTCGTTTCCTTTTGGAAACGCTGAATGGCCGCATGTCCAGCTTGTTCCTCGATTCGACCGATTCCTATGGGCCGCACACTGGAGAACAAGCAACAGATCGTTGAAGAGCTCAAAGCTTTACTTGACGACGCTGAGATGGCACTTGTTCTTGATTATCAGGGACTTTCCGTTAAAGAAATATCTGACCTGAGGACTCGTCTTCAGGACAGTAACGGTGTTTGCAAGGTGACTAAAAACACTTTGATGCGTCGTGCAATTAATGGTGATAGTGCCTGGTCAAATCTCGACTCGCTTTTAACTGGTACTAATGCATTTGTGCTTGTTAAGGGTGATGTTGGCGGTGCAGTGAAGGCTGTTCAGTCTTTTCAGAAAGACACCAAGAAATCCCAAACGAAGGGTGGCCTTTTCGAAGGCAAACTTCTGACTAAGGATGAGATCAAGGCTATTGGTAGTCTTCCTTCTAAGGAAGTACTAATTGCTCAGATTGCCGGTTCTTTGAATGCTGTAACCACCAAGATTGCTATTGGTGTCAAAGAGGTCCCCTCAGGTCTTGCTAGAGCACTGAATCAGCATGCCGAAAGTGGCGAAAGCTGATTATCTTTAAACGATTTCCCCTTATCTGTTGCTGAATTCCAATCATGTCTAAAAAAACAGACGAAATTCTTGAGTCACTTAAAACTCTTTCATTGCTTGAAGCCTCTGAGCTTGTAAAGCAAATTGAGGAAGCCTTTGGTGTATCTGCAGCAGCTACGGCTGGGGTGGCAATTGCTGCTCCTGGTGCGGCTGCGGCTAGTGGTGGCGATGCCGCTGAAGAGAAAACTGAATTTGATGTTGTTCTCGAAAGCTTTGAAGCCTCTTCAAAAATCAAAGTTCTGAAAGCAGTACGTGAAGCTACAGGCCTTGGTCTTGGAGATGCAAAGGCTATGGTTGAAGCTGCTCCGAAAACAATTAAGGAAGGGATTTCTAAAGATGATGCCGAAGCCTTGAAAAAGGCTATCGAAGAAGCCGGAGGAAAAGTGAGCCTTAAGTAGTTTTATCTACCATTTTTCTGACCGGCCTCTTTCTTTGAGACCGGTTTTTTTTTGAGAGTTTATAAATGAAAAGCCCTGCCTTATTAGGCAGGGCTTTTGAGGTGGAAATAATTCTGGAGTCTTTCCTTGTTTCGACCCAGAATTAGTTTCCTCACCCCTCACACGTTAAAAATTTATACCAAGGATTTAGATTGCGCTTGATTGAGAGTGGCGCTCTTTTAACTGTCCCAGCATATGTCTTTCGGTTTTTCTGCCTTTAGATATCACTCTAAGGGGTGTTGCATTTTTTTTTGGAAAAGGAGATCAAAGTTTCCTTACTTATGTGCACATCAATTAATCGAGTGAATTGCATCGTTTATGAGTAAGTTGCTGAAGAATGTTCTCAACTGATCGACAATGAGTTCTCTTCCAGGCTTATTGGTTTCATATTAGGAATTTTTCAAATGGTTGGTAGTCAAGCGAAGGCAGTGGTTGCGGCGACTGATGGAGCATGCAGTGGTAACCCAGGCCCTGGAGGTTGGGGTGCCCTAATTCGATTTGATGATGGAAGTATTGAAGAGTGGGGAGGCCATGAGCGTTTGACAACTAATAATCGGATGGAACTTCAGGCTGCCTTATCATTATTGGAGAAACTTAAAGGGCTTCCGCGACACGCTCAATTAACAATTAAAACTGATAGTAAGTATTTAATTGATGGTTTTGACAAATGGATGCCTGCCTGGAAGAGAAAAAGTTGGAAAACGGCGGGTGGTAAACCTGTGATGAATCAGGATCTATGGAAGGCTCTTGATTTCGCTCGCCTTCCAGACGTACCTCTAGTTTATGTAAAGGGTCACAGTGGAGATCCAGATAATGACAGGGTTGATGAAATCGCAGTGAGTTTCTCGAAGGGGTTGACTATTGACTTGCAATCTGACTCACTATTGAGATTTAAAGGCAAGGAAAAGGAATCAACTGATTTGCCATCTTTGGATTTGAATGGATTGCTTTCTCGCTTGGAGTTGGCAGATCGATTTGCTCAAAATGGATTTGGTCTCACTCTTGCGGAGTTATCTGAGTTAGTGGAACAACCTATTGATATACTTCGAACTCGACAATCAGCCTGGCAATGGCGAGATTGGGTATTGGTACCACTTGATGATGGTCGTTGGAAGTTGTTCCCTACTTGTAAGGAGCAGCAAAATTTTGAGAAGAAGAATGATATATGACAAATAAGACAACGAATACTGGATTGATAGATGGTTTTTATAACAATTTGCTTGGGCCGTTATTGCGTGTTGATGATGGTTTTGATGCTGAAAAAGTCACCAAAATTGCATTAACTGGTCTTGCCCACATGTCTCTTAGAAGAAATTGGGTAGGGATCGCAAATATTTTGGAACTTTTATCAAACGATTTACAGCGTAATGATGTACGACTGGAACAGTCACTATTTGGTTGCCGTTTTAAGAACCCTGTTGGTCTTGCTGCAGGATTTGATAAGGATGGTGTCGCTTCGGGTCTTTGGCATTGTTTTGGATTTGGGTTTGCAGAGCTAGGTACAGTTACCTTTCATAAACAGGAAGGCAACCCTCGCCCGAGACTTTTTCGTCTTGCGGAAGAGCAAGCTGCTTTGAATCGTATGGGCTTTAACAATGATGGTGCCGCGATCATGCGTCGTACCCTTGAATCGCAGTCTTTACCTTTGCCTGGTGACAGGGCCGCTGTTTTAGGTATCAATCTTGGTAAGTCGAGAGTTACACCTTTGGATATGGCTTCCGAGGACTACGCTGCATCTCTTGAATTATTAGCAAAATTCGCAGATTATGTTGTTATTAATGTGAGCTCTCCAAATACTCCTGGACTACGATCGCTTCAGAGTTCTACTAGTTTGAAAGTATTAGTAGACAGACTTCGAAAGTTTGAAATATGTCCACCTTTATTAGTCAAAATTGCACCAGATCTGACCAATCAATCCATTGATGATCTTGCAAGATTTGCCAGTGAGATAAGTTTGGCAGGTGTGATTGCAGTTAATACGAGTTTGGATCGATTTGGGTTAGAAAAGCGTGTTCTTGCACAAAGTGGTCGCACTCTTGCAGAAGAACCAGGCGGGTTGAGTGGTGTACCTATTCGTTGTCGAGCAACTGAAGTAATTAGACGGTTGCGTGCGATAGCAGGACCAAAGTTACCTTTAATTGGAGTTGGAGGTATTGATTCGCCACAAACTGCTTGGCAGAGAATCGTTGCAGGTGCATCCTTAGTGCAGGTTTACACAGGGTGGATATTTCGTGGTCCACAACTTGTTCCAGGTATTTTAGAAGGCCTATTAGAGCAGTTGGATCGCCATGGGTTTGATAACATCTCTGACGCTGTTGGGACTGAAGTCCCATGGATTGGTAGGGAATAGTCTCTTGGCATAATCTTCATTTACATGATCTCTTTTTTTAAGTGATTTTTAGTTCCTAAAATGAATAGAGATGAGGATGATTGGAATCACACACCAGCGATTTAATTGAATTGACTACTTCCCATGGCGGTAATGTTAGTCAGGAGGCTAGACGCCTTGGATGTCGAGTGAATCAGATTTTGGATGCAAGTGCATCTTTAGCTCCTTTCCCTTTGCCAAGGAAACTGAGACTGTCTTTGTTGAAAGAACTTTTTGGTCATTCTTTGCGGGACTATCCAGATAGAAGTTATCAGGATTTTCGAGATGCTATTGGAGGTTGGCATGAAGTTGACTCTTCAATGGTTTTACCTGGTAATGGTGCTTCTGAGTTGTTTACTTGGGCCGCTCGTGATGCTGCATATATTGGATTAACATCTCTTCCTTCTCCAGGTTTTGGTGATTATGCAAGGGCCCTGAAATGTTGGGACGCGACTTTTCGATTCGAAAAGTTACCTTTATCTTGGTCATCGCATAAGCCTCAGCCTTTTCCACTCAGACCAAGTTCGGATGTTCTATGGATTACTAATCCACATAATCCGACTGGACAACTTTGGAGTAGAGAATCCATAGAGAAGTTATTGGATAATTACAAATTGGTTATTTGTGATGAGGCATTTCTTCCATTGGTACCTGGAGGCCCGAGACAATCTCTTGTCCCACTAGTTGAGAAACGATCCAATATTGTTGTGATCCGAAGTCTCACTAAATTATTTGCCCTTGCAGGTTTGAGGTTGGGGTATGCCCTAGGTGATCCAGAGAGACTAAGACGATGGAGTCAATGGCGTGACCCATGGCCTTTAAATGGACTCGCAACTAATCTTGGCACTCTTTTAATGAGTGATAAACGTGGGTTGGAGCAGTGGATGCATCGTGTGCAAAAGTGGGTGGATATTGAGGGTTCGTGGTTGATATCAAAATTAAAAGGTTTGCCAGGGATCCAGCCATATCCTTCTTCTGCCAATTTCTTCTTGATTCGAGGAGACTTTTCGTTGGTTTCTTTGCGAAAGCAATTGGCAGATCGTCGAATTCTACTGAGAGATTGTCGTTCGTTTGAACATTTAGGTGATCATTGGTTAAGGATTGGCCTCCAAAATAGAGCTGGCAATCTTAGACTTTTGAAAGCAATGAAATCTTTACTGCGTTAACTCTTCAATTAGCTTGACTAGCTTTTGATTTGCTTTTATTGGTGATAATTTTTTCATGTTTTTGCTCATCTCGGCGAGATGATCCTTGCCAGTTCTGTGATCTTGTAGTTGAGGTATAAGTAAACGCCAAATCGTTTCTTTCAATGTGTGATCTTCTGGGGCGTGTTGGTGAACAACTACAGCGGCCCCAAATGCTGCAACATATGCAGCATTTGCTTCTTGATGATGATCAGTGGCTTGTGGGAATGGCACAAGGATCGATGGTGTCCCACTCGCTGCTAATTCACTAAGAGTTCCTGCACCTGCTCGACTGATTGCTAAGTCTGCATATTGGAGTAGTGCGGGAATTTCATTACTAAAGGCTTTAACAACTAGGTTGGGATGTGTGATTATTGTGTGATCTTGGTCGTGAATTCCTTTCAGATAAACTACCCTGCAGCCTGTTTGAAGTAGGGCGGGAAGCAAGGGTTCGATCATCCGATTTAATCCGATAGCACCTTGGCTACCTCCTATCACCACTAATAACGGGCCATTACCATTTGGTACCCAAGTTGGCAGATTGTGTTTTTTGAAGAATGTTGAACGTAGTGGAGTACCTGTAATAACTGTTTGGCAGTTTGGGATGGAATGTGCGCTAATTGGTTGGCCAAGTGCGACGACTTGACAAAAACGTCCCAAAAGTCGACTGACTCGTCCTGGAATTGCATTTGACTCATGAAGAACAACAGGTAGACGGTTCCAATAAGCTCCTAGAATTGCTGGAGCAGCTATGTAACCACCTGTTGTAAAAACCGCATTTATTTTTTTTCTTTGTAAAAGTGAGTGAACTGTTGCTACGGAAGCTAATAGCTTGATCAATGTCAAAATTTTTTGCCAACAATTGCCCTGTAAGCCTCCAACTGGAATTGTGATGAGATCAAAGTGTGTAGGTAATAATTGGTTCTCTAATCGGTCAGGGACACCGAGCCAGCTAACTTCCCAAGATTCAGAGAGCGCTTCGGCTACTGCAAGAGCAGGGAAAATATGCCCTCCTGTTCCGCTGGCAGCTATTAGAACCCGTGGCATTTAAGAAACTGTAAACACATTCCAGCTAACTTATCTTGAGATCTAAAAAGGAAAAAGTGCGATTTCCGCTGCATCTAGGGTTCCTTTCAATTTCTATGGCATTTGCCTTAATTAGTCCCGTAGCTGTTCTGGGGGAGAGGAAACACTCCTTGTTGGAAGACTTGAGTCAAGCTCTTAATTCGTCAAATCCAGCTCGATTAGGGAATCTTTTTATAGGTGATCAGGCAAGTCAGGTAAAGGTTCAATATCGGAATTTTTTGGCAAGATTCTCTGATTTGAAATGGAGTGTTACAACATCAACTCCCTTAAAAAATGGTAGACAAGTATTCGATGTATTTGTGACAGGAACTCGTAACCATGGTGGTCAAAATTACTCTTTAGAGTCACATCAGAAATTATTAATGCATGCGGAAGGGTCTCATATTATTGATTCCGAAGTCATCACAGAGCATTCTATTCTTAAAAGTAAGGATAGTTTGCTGACAGTGCAATTACAGGTTCCTGATGTTGTTTTGACTGGAAGTACTTATGACTTTGATGTTCTATTGGACAATCCTTTAGGAGGTTCAATGGTCGCAGGTGGTTTGGTCGAGTTGAAACAGTTTGAACGTGAGGTGCATTTAATGGAAGATATTGATTTGGGACCTCTAGGTGGTGGTGGAATCTATAAGCTTGTGCAAGCCCCACTGGCCCCTGGTTCTCAAATTTGGGGCGCATTAATAGTTCATCCAGATGGATTAATATCTATAACAAAACGAGTGCGAGTCGTGGAAGATAAAGCGTACTTGAGCTTTTAAAAAAAATTAAGGATAATTCTTATTTTAAATGGAGATTTAAGAGGAGAATTTTTGGATTTGATTTGTGCTATATGGATTCAACTTTCATCCAGTGCTGCAACTCCTGGCAATACTTTTCCTTCTAGTAATTCTAGACTTGCTCCCCCTCCGGTTGAGATGTGAGACATCTTCTCTGCTAGCCCAGCTTTTTCCACTGCTGCAACTGAATCACCTCCACCAATAATTGTGCAACAGCCTTTGTCACTTAAGTTGGCCAAAGTTGTTGCTATCGAGTTTGTTCCGGTGGCAAATTTATCGAATTCAAATACTCCCATCGGTCCATTCCATATCACTGTTTGACAGTTGGAAAGAGATTTCTGGAAGACTGTTATTGAGTCTGGGCCAATATCTAAACCCATCCATCCATCGGGGATTGATTCGATAGAAGCTATTTGAATATTGGCATTTGCTGAGAATTCATCAGCGAGAACCACGTCAGTTGGGAGAAGTAGTTCAACACCTTTGTTTTTGGCTTTAGCTTCGAGTTCTTTAGCTAATTCAAGCTTGTCTTCTTCGACCAAACTGTTACCCACAGCTAGGCCTCGAGATTTATAGAAAGTAAAAATCATTCCTCCGCCAATTAGGACCTTGTCACATTTATCTATAAGTGCTTCTAAAACTCCAATTTTGCTGCTTACTTTTGAACCACCAACGATTGCGGCAAGTGGACGTTTTGGTTCATTAATAGCTCCTTGAAGATATTTAAGTTCTTTTTCCATTAGATATCCCGCTACACATGGATTGAGATGCTTTGTCACTCCTGCAGTGGAAGCATGTGCTCTGTGAGCAGCTCCAAAAGCATCATTCACATATATGTCAGCGAGATCAGCAAGCTTTTTGGCAAAGGTTTCTTCGTTTTTCTCTTCTTCTTCAAAAAAACGTACGTTTTCTAACAAGATCACTTCTCCACTATCCATAGCGGCAACTTTTATTTCTGCATCCTCGCCAATACAACTATCTGTCTTTACTACGGTTTTTCCTAAAAGTTGACTCAATCTGCTTGAAACGGCTGTTAGACGCATTTCTTCGTTGATTTTTCCTTTGGGTCTTCCAAAGTGAGCAGAAAGTATTACTTTGGCGTCTTTGCTCATTAAATCGTTAATTGTTGGAAGTGCGGCACGGATTCTGGTGTCATCAGTTATCTCGCCACCATCATCAAGGGGGACATTGAAGTCAACCCTCACTAGAACGCGCTTATTGCGTAGGTCCGCTGCGCTGAGGCTAGACAGTGAACGCTTCGCCATGGCTTGTTCCTAAAATATAAAAACGGGGTTGAGACTAACCCTTTGGGTGCATTATTGGGGTATGAATTCGAAAAGCGTGATTGCTTGAGTAATTCATTTATAGAGATTTTTTCAGTTATGGAGAGGGTTTGAATGTTTGAGAAGGTTCTTTTCCCATTAGACCGAAGTCGTGAGGCGATGGAAACCGTTAGTAAGGTTTTGCAGTTGGCTCTCGATCACAAATCAAATTTAATTGTTTTATCCGTAGTTCAATCTGGACAAGATGGGATGGATGATTATCAAGATGTAGCCTCTTTTTTGAAAAGAGTCCGAGATCAAGTCGAAAAGTCAGGTCTTGCTTGCGAAATCCTTGAGAGAGAGGGAAAACCTGCTTTTGAGATTTGTGATGCTGCTGATGAGCTGAATGTTGATTTGATTGTCATGGGAACTCGAGGAAGCAATCTCGAGGTAGATAGCGATGGGACCGCAATCAGAGTGATTCAGTTTGCTCCTTGTCCTGTTCTTGTAATTCCGTGATCAGTCAAATCATTCAGTGGTATCCAGGCCATATAGCAAAGGCAGAAGAGCAGCTTAAGCAGAATCTTGACAAAGTTGACTTGGTGATTGAGGTGAGGGATGCACGAATTCCACGTGCAACTGCTCATCCGAATCTGCAGAAGTGGATCAGGGGTAAACAACATTTGATTGTCATTAATCGCCTTGACATGGTTCCGGTTGAGGCTCGTAAAGATTGGGATGTGTGGTTCCGTGCTCAAGGTCATACCCCATGGTGGTGTGATGCAAAGGTTGGTACAGGAGTAAAGCAACTTCAGGATGCAGCGTTGCGGGCTGGTGATCAATTGAACCGTAGAAGAATTTTTCGAGGGATGAGACCTCGCCCAGTCCGAGCTCTCACATTGGGTTTTCCAAATGTTGGAAAGTCTGCCTTAATTAATCGGCTCCTTAAACGCAAAGTGGTGGCAAGTGCACCTCGAGCCGGTGTGACTAGATCTTTGAGATGGGTTCGTGTTGGCCAAAGAATTGATCTTTTAGATGCCCCTGGGGTTCTTCCTTCACGATTGGATGATCAAGAAGCTGCCTTGCGATTAGCTATTTGCGATGATATCGGTCAAGCGGCCTATGACGTTGAGTTGGTTGCATTGGCGTTTTTAGAACTTTTGAGTCGGCTTGAAGAGGAGGGGAAGACTGGGGTTGAACCAGAGCTCTTGATGAAACGTTATGGGATTTCTATGACTGGTGACATGAAAGCCCCTGACGCTTGGTTGAATGCTGTTTCTTTGAGGCACACTTCAGGCAATACTTTGAGAATGTCCCAGAGACTTTTGGATGATTTTCGTCGCAATCTTTTCGGAAGAATTGTTTTAGAACTTCCATGACAACTAGTGAACATGAGATGACCCAACCGCAATTTGGAGAAGGGGACGGTGAGCTATTGAGATTGATTTATTGCAACCCATTACCTATGAGGTTGGATAGGTGGCTAGTAAGTCAGAGGGCTGAGCAGAGTCGTGCGCGTATCCAGAAATGCATAGATGCTGGTTTGGTTCGTGTGAATGGAATACAGGGTCGAGCGAAAACTCCTTTGCGAAATGGAGATGAAGTCCAATTTTGGCTGCCTCCGCCTGAACCACTACCTTATTTGCGGCCAGAAAAGATGGATTTAGATGTACTTTTTGAAGATGAATATCTGATTGTTATTAATAAACCTGCAGGCCTAACTGTGCATCCTGCACCTGGCAATCGTAGCGGCACATTGGTTAATGGTTTGTTGCATCATTGCCCTAACTTGCCTGGTATTAGTGGTAAGCTCCGACCTGGAATTGTTCATCGTCTAGATAAAGATACAACAGGTTGTATTGTGGTTGCTAAAACACAAATTGCATTGGTTAATTTGCAGAATCAAATTCAAAGACGTGTTGCATCTAGAAACTATCTGGCTATTGTGCATGGTACCCCAAAAGGTGATACTGGAACGATTATTGCTCCTATAGGAAGACATCCAATTGATCGTAAGAAGTATGCTGTAGTTGCTGATGATCAGGGCCGTTCAGCTGTTACTCATTGGAGATTAATAGAGCGTTTTGGTCATTATTCTTTATTGGGGTTTAAATTAGATACTGGGAGGACACATCAAATTCGTGTTCATACGGCACATGTTGGTAATCCGATTCTAGGGGATCAAATATATAGCAGATGCCGAAAGCTCCCTATGGAATTAACGGGTCAACTTCTTCATGCAGTAGAACTAGGACTGAATCATCCGATTACAGGCGAAAGAATGAAGTTTGAGGCACAATTACCAGGAAAATTTCAGCGTCTTCTACATCTTTTGAAGAGTAGGGTTTAATGAAAAATTTAGTCGATTAACTCAAGGCAATCTCGGACATGTCTGTGAGAATAATTTTGTTATTTTTGTCTTTGGTGAATTAAAAAGATCATTTGCAGGTCCTTTTTCGATAACTTTGCCTTGATCAAGAACTAGGATTTTATGACAAAAACCTGCTGCAACCTTAAGGTCATGAGTGACAAATAATATAGCCAAACCCAAATTACTTTGCAATTCTCTCAATAGCATGAGAATTTCAGATTGAATTTCTGCATCTAACATACTTATGCTTTCATCACAAATTAGGACTTTCGGCTTAAGAGCAATGGCTCTAGCAATAGCAACTCTTTGTTGTTGCCCACCAGAAAGCTCTCTTGGTAAGCGGTTCTGAAATTCTTCAGCTGGATTTAGTCCTACTTGAGCTAAAAGTTCTCTAGATCTTTCATATGCTAGTGAAATAGTCGTTTGTTCGTGTATAAGTATTGGGTCAGAGATTGCATCTTTTACGGTCATTTTTGGGTTTAAACAAGCAAGAGGATCTTGAAAAACCATTTGCAAGGATTTCTGAGCTTTTTTTAATTTATTTCCTTTGAGATTTAATAGGTTTTCACCTTTGAGTATCACCCTTCCTCCTCTGATTTTTGAAAGTCCAATTAATGACCTACATAATGTGCTCTTTCCGCATCCCGAAGTTCCAACAACACCTAGACATTCACCTTCAAGCAGTTGAAAACTTACGCTATCAATTGTCTTGAGCCAATTGTTATGCCAGGGTAAGCCTGGTTGTGAATGCCAGCAACGTAAATTTTCTACTTCTAAAACAATTTTTCTATTTGGTTTAGGTGGAGATATGTCTCCCTCTAGAGAACGTGCTGCATGAAGTAGTTTTTTCCCTAATAGTGATTTGGGATTCCTTAATAAGTCGGAACTTGTTCCTTGCTCAATAACTTGACCGTGATCGATAATTGCAGTGTTTTTGCACCAACGTCCAGTCAGTGATAAATCATGACTGATTAATATAAGCGCACTGTTGAGCTCATCACAGAGATTTGTTAGTTCACTCATGATTTGGTCGGCCACTACAACATCGAGACTGGTAGTAGGTTCGTCAGCAATTATTAAAGGTGGATTGTGAGCAATTGCCAAAGCAATTGCTAGCCGTTGTCGCATGCCACCACTTAATTCATGGGGATAAGCACTAAAGCGAGCGTGATCGAGCTTCACACGTGCCAGCAGTGTTTCGGCACGGTCTTTACGCCATTTTCGGGAGGTTTTTGGTTGATGACCTTTCAGAGTGTCCAGGAGATGTTCACCAATGCTCATTAGAGGATTCAGTCGAGTCATTGGATCCTGAAAAATTAGACCTACGGCTTGACTTCGAAATTGTCTGAGCTTTGTGGGAACAAGTTTTCTGGGATCTTGTCCCATCAACAACAACTCTCCTTTACAGATGCTTCCACTTGGCAGAAGCTGCAAAATTGTTTTTGCAATACTGCTTTTCCCGGATCCGGATGGTCCGACAAGCGCAATGCGTTCTCCTGCCTTAACTGACAGGCTCAGCCCATCCAATGCCCAGTGATGACTGCGCGGATATCGCATTTGCATGTGATCTATCTTCAGTATTGGTCCTGAAGAATTCGGCATTTGATGTAGCAAAGGTTCTTAGGTCTGAATAGCATGGGTTAATTCGCTGCGTTGGATGCTAAAGGCAACCTCTGCGTTTAATTCGACCCAGACCGGTACGGTTTGTGGAGTGACGCAGTGTGATTTGCCTGATTTACGTGCTCATCCCATACGCAATGTTGATGATTACGGTATACCCCTTCCTGATTGGTTAGAAAAGTGCATTGAGAAAATACCTCCAGGAATTGGACAGAGCTGTCCAACTGACCTGGAAGCATTATTGGTAGCTTCGTTTGACTTGGCCTTTCAACTTCATGAAGGACAATTTCGGGCCAGTGGCGAGCCATATATTGTGCATCCAGTTGCTGTGGCCGATCTTCTTCGAGAAATTGGAGCTAGTCCACATGTAATTGCAGCGGGTTTTTTACATGATGTGGTTGAGGATACAGATGCAACCCCAGATCAGTTAGAGGGATATTTTGGCCCTGAGGTAAGGGGCTTGGTCGAAGGTGTGACCAAGTTAGGAGGTATTCATTTTACAAATCGCACAGAAGCTCAGGCGGAGAATTTGCGAAAAATGTTTTTAGCTATGGCAAGTGATATTCGAGTAGTACTCGTAAAGCTTGCAGACAGATTACATAACATGCGTACTATTAGCTCTCTTCAGGCAGATAAGCAGCAACGTATTGCTCGGGAAACTAAGGAAATTTATGCTCCTCTAGCAAATCGACTTGGTATCGGTCGATTCAAGTGGGAACTGGAGGATCTTGCTTTCAAGCTTCTCGAACCAGATGCCTTTCGTGAAATGCAACAACAAGTTGCAACGAAGCGTAGTGATCGTGAAGAACGATTGGAAACAACGGTCAAGTTACTTAGAAGCCAATTAATTAAAGTAGGTCTTTCTAGCTGTGAGGTTAGTGGTCGCCCAAAACATCTTTATGGGATTTGGGGCAAGATGCAACGGCAACAAAAGAAGTTTCATGAAATTTATGATGTTGCAGCTTTACGGATTATTACCCCAAACGTTGAGACGTGTTATCGCGCATTGGCGGTTGTTCATGAAACTTTTAGGCCCATACCTGGGCGCTTTAAGGATTACATTGGACTGCCAAAACCTAATGGTTATCAATCTTTGCATACAGCCGTTATTGGTCGGCATCGTCCAATCGAAGTTCAGATCCGTACTCTGGAAATGCATAGAGTTGCTGAGTTTGGTATCGCTGCTCATTGGAAGTATAAGGAGGGAGGGTCTCCGGCGGCGGGTGACGCAGAGCGGTTTAATTGGCTTCGTCAATTAGTTGAATGGCAACAAGAAGGAGGTAATGATGACCATAACGATTACCTGGCTTCGATAAAGGAGGATTTATTTGACGAAGAAGTCTTTGTTTTTACACCCAAGGGGGATGTAGTGGGCCTTCGTAAAGGCTCAACGCCAGTAGATTTTGCATATCGGATTCATTCAGAAGTGGGAAATCATTGCCATGGGATACGAATCAATGATCGCCTTTGCCCCCTTTCGACTTTACTTAGAAACGGCGATTTCGTTGAAGTTCTTACCAACAAAACTGCACACCCCAGTTTGGACTGGTTGAATTTTGTGGCCACCCCTACAGCTCGTAATCGTATTCGTCAGTGGTATAAACGTAGTCACCGTGATGAAACAATTCGACGTGGTAAGGATTTATTGGAGAAAGAGCTTGGACGTAATGGTTTTGATGCATTGCTGAATAGTGATGCTATGACCAGGGTCGCAGAGCGTTGTAACTTCCAATTAACAGAAGACTTATTGGCCGCATTGGGTTTTGGAGGAGTGACCTTGCAGCAAGTGCTTAATCGATTGCGAGAGGAAATTCGCTTGCAAACTTTTGCTGCGGAGAAATCACCAAGTAATGCAGAGGTGGCGAAGCAGTTGACATCTCAAGCAGACTCCAATGTGACTACAGCTGTCTCTAGTGGTACTCCTATACTTGGGTTGGAAGGTTTAGATTATCGATTGGGAGGTTGTTGTAGCCCACTACCAGGCGAACGCATAGTCGGCACTGTTGCTTTAGGTAATCATGGAATAACCATTCACCGTCAAGAATGCAATAACGTAATATCAATACCTACTGAGAGGAGATTACCAGTTGATTGGAACAAAGATTCTGCTCTTCGTGAGAATAGATTCCCTGTTCAGCTTCGTATAGAAGTGATAGATCGGGTTGGGATCTTAAAAGATATTTTGATGCGTCTTTCGGATGGAAGTATTAATGTAAGTGATGCGAATGTCAAGACAGCTTACGGTAAGCCTGCATGTATTCAGTTGCGGGTCGAATTTAGTAATGCAGAGCAGTTGGCTTTAACCATAGAGCAAATCCGATCTATGGCTGACGTTCTTGATATAGCTCGTGTTGGTTTAGGTTGATCTGCAAATTAGTATTTGCATAGTAATTACTACCAATTTATGTATAGGCAATATTGATCAATTACTTAATTCCGTCGTCGAAATCTTGCTTTTCTTTTAAGAATTAGATACGCAAATAAGAATGTCAATAATGCTGCAATAGATCCAGTGAATGTTGAACCTATTAGTATTCGACTAGTAAATAACCACCCCTCTCTTATAAATCCATCTAATGTTATTAATTCTAGATTAGGTATGGTTTCCCGATGTCCTAAAAAGCAGCACCCCAGCTTGTAATTTAGCCAGTAGATAGGTACATAGGTAATTGGATTGCTAATCCAGGTGCCTACAGCTGCCAGTAGGACATTGCCCTTTATTATTCTTGCGAGTGCTATGCCTATTAATGTTTGTACACCGAAAAAGGGGAAGCAACCACTGAATACACCTGAAGCAAGACCTCTTGCAAGTTGCCCTGGTGTGCCATTCTGTTGCCATAGCCATTCGAGAAACTTGCGCCACCGATGGATGAAAAGTTTGGCGTCGCGGAACATGGAGAATCCTTCGGAGCACCGGTGCTGCTTAGATCGTAGACAAGGCCTTTCAGTTGAGTTTTGATGCCTTTGTCTGATCCTGATTTGGAGACAATTGTTGCGATTGCGACAGCCGTTTCTCCAGGGCAAGGAGGTATAGCTGTCTTGCGGATTTCGGGGCCGAAGGCTTTAGTTGTTGCAAGCAATGTGGTTTCTATACCTGGAAATCATGCTTGGGAAAGTCACCATGTGCTTTATGGAAATGTGATGGATGCACAAGGACGTGACCGGATAGATGAGGTTTTGGTTTTATTTATGAAAGCACCGCGCAGTTTTACTGGCGAGGATGTGGTTGAGATCCATTGCCATGGGGGGGCAATTGTTGTTAACCAGGTTCTTGAACTAGTGCTTTCTCAAGCTGAAGTGAGACGCGCTTTGCCTGGTGAATTTAGTCAGAGAGCTGTTTTGAATGGACGTCTTGATCTGACTCAGGCAGAGGCAATTTGCGATTTAGTGGCTGCACGTACGCGAAAAGCCGCTCAATTAGCGATGGCTGGAGTTGATGGAGGGATCCAAAAGCGTGTCACTGAACTGCGGGAACATTTATTGGATCATTTGAGTGAAATTGAGGCTCGTGTTGATTTTGAAGAAGACTTGCCTGAACTTAGTGCTGTGGAATTGGCATGGAAAATTTCTCAGGTTTGCTTAGCGCTCGAACGACTCATTAAAGATGCTGAGAGGGGGGAATTGTTTCGTCATGGTCTCAAGGTGGCTTTAATAGGGAGACCAAACGTAGGTAAGAGTTCGCTGTTAAATCTGTTTAGTCGCTCTGAGAGAGCCATTGTGACTGATCTTCCGGGCACAACTAGAGATATTTTGGAAACTGAGCTTGTACTGGAGGGAGTCCCAGTCACTTTGCTTGATACAGCTGGAATTCGCCCTACTGACGACCCTGTTGAGCAGCATGGGATCGCTCGTAGTTATAAGGCACTGCTATCTGCAGATGTAGTGGTCTTGATGTTTGATCTCACAATTGGTTGGACCGCTGCAGATGCAGAACTTTTAGATGAGATTCCGAGTGATGTTCCTCAACTGGTAGTGGGCAACAAAGCAGATATTGAGCCTCCACTAACAGACAATGTTGCTTTTAACATCACATCCTTATTACATCCAGTGATTCGGATTAGTGCCTTAACAGGGAAGGGAGAGTCCGAGTTGGTGAACGCATTTTTAGAGGTTTGCGGTGCTACCGAATTGGAGGGTGTTCAACTAGCTTTGAACACTAGGCAGAAAGATTTGGCGTCTAGATCGGTTGTAGCGTTGAAGAGAATAGAGAAACTTGTAGAGCAGAAATTACCCTGGGATTTCTGGACTATTGATTTAAGAGATGCAATTTATAGTCTTGGTGAAATTACTGGTGAGGAACTTACAGAGGCTATTCTCGATAGGGTTTTCTCCAAGTTTTGTATTGGCAAGTAGAAGAAGTAACTCACATTTTGATTAGTGGGCACTTCTTTGCATAGGCTCAACTTATATTCCTTTGCTTGTTAGGCGTCGTGGATCTTTTTGCTCCTGCGCTAAATCGCCTTTTAGACGAGTGGTTAGATGAAGATCTAGGACGTGGTGATTTGACCTCGGCAGCTCTTCGTGGTCGACAAGGATGTGCTTATTGGATTACCAAGCAGCAAGGAGTGTTTTGTGGAGGTGAGTTGGTAGAGCGAATTTTTAGTCGTTTGGATCCAAGTGTTCAGATTAAGTTGTTAGTGGCTGATGGAAGTCGAATCAGTATTGGTCAGAAGCTTTTAGAGTTAGAGGGGCCAGCAGCAAGTCTTGCTGCTGGGGAGCGTACGGCATTGAATCTGTCTATGCGGTTATCAGGTATAGCCACTGCTACAGCTGCATTGGTTGCAGAGTTGGAGGGTACTCATGCACGGCTTGTTGACACAAGGAAGACGACTCCCGGTCTACGTTTACTAGAAAAATATGCTACTCGTTGTGGAGGAGGTCAAAACCACCGTTTAGGCCTTGATGATGCAGCAATGTTGAAGGAGAATCATCTTGCATGGTGTGATGGGGTTAAGTCCGCCTTGCGAGTTGTTAGAGACTCTTCACCTTGGCCAACGAGGATAATTGTTGAGGCTGAGACTTCTCCACAAGCAACGGAGGCTGTGATTGCAGGAGCTGATGGAATCCTTTTAGATGAATTCTCTCCAGAGGAGTTACATGTCCTTATTCCACGTTTGCGCCAGATAGCATCTGAGAGTGTTAGTCGTGGGGGGGGGCAAATCATAATTGAAGCTTCTGGTGTTGAGACAAAGTTTTTGAAGGCCTATGCCGAAGCAGGAGTTGATTTGATCTCTACAAGTGCACCTATTACTCGCAGTTCTTGGCTGGACTTCAGTATGCGGTTTCAAGCTCTTGGATCATGATAGGAGTTTGTTTAACCCATTAGAGGGGATTAGTTCTTCTCAGCTGTTTTTTCAAAATCATCATTCTCTATGCGTAGTCTTTCAAGAGCCATACAACCTTTAATACGAGAGGCACTCCAAAGGGCATTCCCTGAAGCTGCAGGTAATACTCGAGATTTTAAATCGCTGTTTGACCCTTCCTTAGCGCCAGCTAGTAAGCCTGAGTTTGGAGACTTTCAGATTAATTGTGCTTTGACATTGGCGAAGGCTTTGAAAAGATCACCCAAAGCAATTGCAGTGGCAATTGTTGATCAACTCAATATGAATGCGGAGTTTCTAAAAATCTGCGATCAACCAGAGATTGCTGGACCAGGTTTTATCAATCTCACGGTGCGTGCTGATTGTTTAATGGATGAATTTTATGCTCGTTTAGAAGACCCTCGACTTGGTGTCCCTTTGCAGAAGGGAGGAGATATTGGCCATGAACCTTTAGTGATAGTTGATTTCTCGAGTCCTAATATCGCCAAGGAAATGCATGTTGGTCATCTTCGATCAACCATTATTGGTGACTCTATTGCAAGAATTTTTGAATTCCGTGGATATCACGTTTTGCGTTTAAATCATGTGGGTGATTGGGGAACTCAATTTGGAATGTTGATTACTCATTTGAAGGAAGTTGCCCCACAGGCTTTAGAGACAAGTGCGGTTTTCGATTTGGGTGATCTAGTAGCTTTTTACAGAGAGTCAAAGAAGCGTTTTGACGATGATACGAGCTTTCAAGTTAAATCTAGACAAGAGGTTGTGAAACTCCAGAGCGGAGATCAAATAGCTCTTAAGGCATGGACATTGTTTTGTGAGCAATCTCGACACGAGTTTCAAAAAATTTATGATCGCCTGGACATATCGCTCACAGAAAGAGGCGAATCGTTTTACAATCACTATCTTGGTAAAGTTGTGGAAGATCTAGATGCCTCTGGGTTGTTAGTGAGCGACGATGGTGCAAAATGTGTGTTTCTAGAAGATGTAGTTGGTAAAGATGGCAAGCCTCTTCCCGTCATAGTTCAGAAGACTGATGGAGGTTTCAATTATGCGACAACTGATCTGGCTGCAATTCGTTATCGCTTTACAAGTAGTCCCAAAGGTGATGGGGCTTCACGGGTGATTTATGTAACTGATTCTGGTCAGGCCAACCATTTCATGGGTGTTTTTCAAGTCGCCTCACGAGCGGGTTGGATCCCTTCTGGCACACGTGTTGAACATGTCCCTTTTGGTTTGGTATTAGGGGAAGATGGGAAAAAACTCAAAACTCGATCTGGTGAAACTGTAAGGTTGCGGGATTTGTTAGATGAGGCTGTTGCTCGTGCTCACTCGGATCTTTGTACTCGTCTAAAAGAGGAAGGCAGGGAGGAGGAGGATGCTTTTATTCAAAATGTTGCAAATACTGTTGGACTTGGAGCTGTTAAATATGCTGACTTAAGTCAAAATAGAGTAACTAATTATCAGTTTAGTTTTGATAAAATGTTGGCTTTACAAGGTAATACGGCGCCTTATTTACTCTACGCCTTAGTCAGGATCTCGGGAATTGCCCGAAAAGGAGGAGATTTGAGTAAAAGTATGGATCAATGTACTTTTAGTGAGCCACAAGAATGGAATTTGATAAGACATTTGTTGAAATTTGACGACGTGATTTTGGAAGTTGAGGAAGAGCTTTTGCCGAATCGTCTTTGCAGTTATTTGTTTGAACTTAGTCAAATATTTAATCGTTTTTATGATCAATTACCAGTATTAAAGGCAGATCAATCATTTAGAGATAGTCGACTCAGACTCTGTCGTCTTACAGCAGATACCCTTAAATTAGGTCTGAAGTTGTTGGGAATAGCTACTTTGGAGCGTATGTGATGAGACCTCGAAGATTACCTTTGCCTTCTGGCGCTCCTAGCCCTCGTGTTGAGGTGGAGGGGATGAATGAATATAAGGCTCCCTTGGAGGGTAGGCGTAATCTCCTGCGTCTTGATTTCAATGAAAATACAATTGGACCAAGTCCACGTGTTCTTGATGCTTTAAAAGGATTTTGTTTAGAGCAAATTGCGATTTATCCGGAATATGATGGCTTAAAACAGGCGGTGGTTGACAATCTGAGCCGAGGCGGAACTATTGTTCCTCTTCAAAAAACGCAGATAGGTTTATTTAACGGTGTCGATGCTGCAATTCATGCAATTTTCCATTCTTATGCTGATAGAGGTGACCTTTGTTTGACTACTACTCCTACATTTGGCTATTACACTCCTTGTGCGCAGATGCAAGGAATGGAAATTCTTTCTATTCCTTACGAAGGTGAG
>QCGA01000011.1 GCA_003280095.1 Prochlorococcus sp. AG-363-O16 | reverse complement strand
ATTATTAATTTAGCCGCTCTACCAGGATGCAATATGGGATTATCAGCTAGAGCTTTATCTTGTATGTCAAGCTTTAATGCCTGAAATACCGATTGTAAGTAACCTCTTGCATCATAATAATTAGGATAAGATGGTTTACCACTACTTGTCCAATGTTCTAGAACATTTTCTCCAGTAATAATTCCAGATAGGATTTTAATTTGGTTTATTTTCATTTCCTCGGTTGTGTAGATATCACCAATTTCAAAAATCCAGCAACCTGCTTGGAATGACTTTAAGTTACGTTGAGCAATATTTAAGTGTTCCTCCCAAAGATTGTTTCTTAGAAATGCTGTTTCTGCAAGCAATGGATTCGTTATTTCAACTCTATTATTCTTCTCTTCGCTAGGGCCAACTAATGAAAAACAATTCACTTCTTGTAGTCCGACTGAAGTTAATTTATCTCGGAGGATTCTTTCAGCCTTTTGTTCATTTGATAGGCCTCCCGGTTTCAGTGGTTCAGGCAAATTTGATGAAAAATTGTCATAACCTATTAATCTTGCAACTTCCTCTATAAGATCAATTTCTCTAATTAGATCTTTTTCTCTGTAAGGTGGTACCAAAACATTCCATCTATCAACATCTTTTGTCAGTTTACAACCAAGAGATTCCAATGTTTGCTCTATCTTTATGTCACCAATATTAGGTTGCAAATTATCCGAATCGCAACATTCTTTTAGAATATCCTTACTATTTTGATTACTGTCGGAATTTGATTTTTTATTAATGCTTAGTGGACCTAGTATTTTTTGTAGTGCTGACCTTCTAAGTATAATTGGTAGGATTTCTTGTTTCATTTCCCAGTCAACATATCTCTTCTTCACATCTCCTCCAGTTAATTTGGTTACTAATTCTTCAGCTCTTTTTGCTGTGGGTAGGGTCATCCTTTCGGAGATGCCTTTTTCAAATCTACTGCTTGATTCAGTTCTTAAACCTATAGATCTAGAAGTGTTCCTTACTTGTTCTGATTTGAATATGGCTGATTCAAGCCATATGTTTTTAGTCTGAGTTGTTACTCCAGTATCTTTACTACCTATTACACCTGCTAATGCTATTGGATAGTTATTGCAGGTAATAACTATAGAAGAACTTCTTAGTTTATATTTCTGATTGTCTAATGCCTCAAATATCTCTCCATCTATTGCCTTCCTAAGAGCAAAGCTCTCTGCTTTTACCTCTTTATTTGTGATTTTTTCGAGTTTATCTCCATCGAAGGCATGAAGTGGTTGCCCTTGTTCAAGCATGACAAAATTAGTGATGTCAACAATTGTATTTATTGTTTTGATTCCGTAGTTCTCTAATCTTTTCTTTAGCCATATAGGTGAATCTCCATTTGATTTTATATTTATTATGTTTGTGATTGTATAAATATCAATTTCTTCTTTCTGATCTGATTGCATTAGTGAGAATCTTTCGAATTCAATTCCATCAAGACTAACTAATTGAGGCAATTTTAATGTTCCCCCAGTCAGCGCAGATACTTCTCTGGCTATGCCAACCATAGACATTCCATCTGGTCTATTAGCAGTTATTGCTACATCTATTATCGAGTCAGTTAAGTTAAACACTTTTTCAATTTTTTGTCCTGCTATTAAGGGTTTCTTGTATTGCTGTTGATCAAGTATGGCAATACCCTCAGAGTTCTCCTCTAGTCCCATTTCTGCTAAAGAACAGATCATGCCATGGCTCTCAATACCTCTAATTACGTTTGATTTAATTTTTAGATTATTTTTTGTAAGAATTGTACCAACAGTTGCAACAGGTACATGGATGTTATTTTTAATGTTATTGGCTCCACATACAATTTGTACTGTCTCTTTAGATCCAATTTTGACTTGACATACAGTTAATTTATCGGCATTCGGATGCGGTTTGCAGGTTTCGACGTAACCGACAACAATTCCTTTGACTGATTCCGCCTGGTCCTCAATACTCTCTACCTCAAAACCAGCCATAGATAGCCTTTCCGACAGAACACCTACTGGTTCTGTGACCTCTACTAAGTCTTTTAGCCAGGAAAGCGAAACCCTCATCAGCAAATAATCTCATAGAACATGCTCCTACGAATCAAAAAAGGCTTTTTATCGATTTTGGGCGGCCTTGTAGTATGAATGATTATTCATCGCTTCGCTATTGCGGCGAAACGTCCTTCATGGCAAAAAACAAGGGCGTCCGGATAGTTGTCACTCTCGAGTGCACTGAATGCCGGTCCAATCCCGCCAAGCGGTCTCCAGGGGTGTCCCGATACACCACAGAGAAGAACCGCCGGAATACTACCGAACGGCTGGAAATCAAGAAATTCTGCCCTCACTGCAATAAGGCAACTCCCCATAAGGAGATCAAATAACTCTGCAGTTCACACAACCCTCTCTCCGTTCGACAAATGTCCAGTTCTTTTTTTAAAAAGCGTTTATCTCCAATTAAGCCAGGAGATCCCATCGACTACAAAGATGTTGAACTCCTAAAGAAATTCATTACGGATCGAGGAAAGATTTTGCCAAGAAGGTTGACAGGACTTACGGCTAAACAACAGCGTGATTTGACTACAGCAGTTAAACGAGCAAGGATAGTTGCTCTGCTTCCTTTTGTGAATCCGGAGGGTTGATTTTAGATTTGCCAAGCAAGGACGTTAAATCACCAATTACCATCACTTCTAGGACCAGATGGTCAGCATTGTTTTCAGACGAAGTTCTTAAGGAATCTAAGAACCTAATTGACTATTATAGTAAAACAAAAAAATACATAGAAACTCAAAGAGAAGACTTGACTGAGATTAGGACTTTTGTAATTGATGATGCAGATTCAGAGGAAAATGATGATGCAATATCTGTAGAAAAAGTAAACAATGAAATCAGCCTTTGGATTCATATTGCAGATCCTGCTTCATTGATTAGCCAAGATAGCCTAATTGATCAAGAAGCGAGAACTAGAGCTACTAGCCTTTATTTACCGGAGAAATCAATAACTATGCTCCCGCATGATCTTGTTACTAAAGTTTTAAATTTAAAGCAAGGACGAGTTACCCCTGCATTAAGTTTTAATGTAATTCTTACAGACGAAGGAGAAATCAGAAGGTCAAGAATTTGTCAGAGTTTAATCAAGCCAACATACTCTCTAAGTTATGAAGAGGCTGATGAGTTAATAGAACTATCACCATCAGAAGACTGGCAACTTGCTAAACTTTCTAAGGTTTTGACTAATCGGTCTAATCTGAGACATAAAAATGGCTCAATTTCTATAGAGCAAACTGAAGGCAGATTCAAATCCTCTGATAATAAGATAACCATAAGGTTTATTACACCAACTCCTTCACGAAAGCTAATCAGTGAGGCCATGATCCTTTTAGGGCACATAGCTGCAAAATATGCCTTAAACAACAAAATACCCCTAATTTATCGGAGCCAGGCGCAAAAGTACCGAAGAAATAATGGCTCATTCGATCAAAGTCTAAACGAAACAAGAGTAAATAATTTACTTCTTATGGAAGGTTTTTCAAGAGCATTATATTCTACAAAAGCAAATGAACATTACAGTTTAGGCCTAGAATGTTATGCACATTTGTCATCCCCAATACGTAGGTATATAGATCTTATAAACCATAGACAAATCATAGGCCATTTACGAAGTAATCAAATATATAATACTATTGAATTAGAAGATTTAATTAAACAAGTCGATATCAGAATCAATGAGGCTAACAAATTAACCCGTTCTAGTAATAGACATTGTCTAGTAAAGTGGTTTCAAACTCGAGACGATTCAGTCGTTGAAGCTGTTTTTTTAAAATGGCTCAACAAGTCTAATAAAGTTGCTTTGGTCTACATAGCTAGCCTTGAAATGAATATCTCTATGATACTTGAACAAGCAGATTCTATTAATATAGGCCAACATTTAAAGCTCAAATTAACTAGATCATGCCTTGCGGATCAGTCATTACATTTCACCGTCAAGAAATCTTAGTGATTTTTAGGGCATGTCTGATTTGTACAAACATATTATTCTTTTATCGTCGATAAATGACAAAACCTTTTTACTTGTACAGATGATCTATTATTGAAATATGCCTTACACACTAACCACCCCACTTTTTTACGTAAATGACAAGCCTCATCTAGGTAGTACTTATACCACCATAGCTTGTGATGCATTAGCAAGATTTAACAGATATCAAGGACATGATGTAATTTTTATCACAGGTGTTGATGAACATGGACAGAAAATTGAGCGTTCTGCAGAAGCAAAAAATATATCACCACAACAACATTGCGATGAGGTTTCTCAAGTTTATCAGGAGCTTTGGGCAAATTGGTCAATGTCTCATGACCGATTCGTTAGGACTTCTAGTGAAATTCATACAAACATTGTTAATTCTTTCTTTGATCGAATTAATGATTCCGGCGATATATATATGGGCAGACAGCAAGGATGGTATTGCATAGGTTGTGAGGAGTATAAGGATGTAGATCCCAATCTAAAGGAGCATAAATGTGAATTGCATCAGAAAGTCCTCGAATGGAAGGATGAAGAAAATCTATTTTTTAGACTCTCACGTTTTCAAACTCAAATAGAGAGTTTAATCAATAGGGAAGACTTTATCTTTCCTGAAAGTCGACGCAATGAAATAAAAAATTTCGTAAAACAAGGCCTACGTGATTTTTCTATATCGAGAGTAAATCTGAAATGGGGTATACCAGTTCCTGGTTATTCAGAACATACCTTTTACGTTTGGTTTGACGCTTTAGTTGGTTACTTGACAGCTTTATTTCTAAGTCATACTTCCACAAGTCTTGATAATTTAGGTAAATTAGGCTGGCCTGCTTCAGTTCATATGGTTGGTAAGGATATACTTCGTTTTCACGCTGTTTATTGGCCTGCAATGCTTTTGTCTGCAGGATTGCCAATACCAAATAAATTATTTGGCCATGGATTTCTAACTCGAGAAGGTCAAAAAATGGGAAAATCTCTCGGTAATATCATTGATCCAGCAGAGTTAATCAGTACTTACGGATCAGACCCAATTAGATGGTATTTGCTCAGAGATATAAAGTTTGGAAGCGATGGAGATTTTCAAAAAGAAAGGTTAGTCAATATAGTCAATAATGATCTTGCAAACATCATCGGTAATCTTTTGAATCGGACATTATCAATGTCCAGAAAATGGTTTGACAATGGGATTCCCTTAATAAATATAAGTAATATAAAATCTCATATTCTTGCTTCAGTTGCAGAAGAATCTATTAAATCGGCAATTACTAATTATTCCAAAATTAGCTTTCATGAAGCAGCTGAATCCATATTAAACCTTGCTAGCGCATCGAATATATACCTCAACGAAAGTCAACCATGGAAGGTTATCAGGACAGATGATATTCAAAAGGTTTCAGAAGACATTTACTGTGTTTTAGAATCAACTCGTATTATTGGAATTTTATTGGCCCCAATCGTTCCTGAATTATCATCAAAAATAATGCAACAATTGTCCTATCAATTCAATAATAGTAACTGGACCTTAGATTTGAATTGGGGACTTTTAGTCCCTGGTAACAAACTTCCTGAACCTCAGCCAATTTTAAATAAATTAGATTAATGTTTTTTAGTCATTTAAACAAAGACTTCATAAGTATTTCGATTCTATTCTTAATCCTAATAACTTCAGGATGTTCGAATAACGGTAATAAAGTAGAAAATGATACAGTCCCATTTGTTTTTAGAAGCCTACATCTAAAACATAAAAATAAAATTGGAGACAAAGACTGGGATTTAATAAGTCCTGAAGCTATTTATGATATAGAACAACGTCTTGTAAAAGCTCAAAAACCAAAAATAATACTTTATAAGGATAATCAACCCTCGGTTGAGGTCAATGCTTTATTGGGTACAATAATAGACGATGGAGAAGTAATACTTCTAGAAGGTAACGTAAGATTTAAACGTGTAATCCTACCCAGCTATCTTATAACAGCAGACAAAATTAAATGGAATATTAATTCTGGAGAAATATATTCTTCAGGTTCGGTGCTAGGGACGAGAATTTCATCTGATAAATCTTCAACTCACAATATAAAAGGTATAAACCTTTCTGGAAATTCGAAAAGTGAATTCCTTATAATAGAAAAATGTCGTATAGAACAACAGAATGAATCATTAATCTCTAATTCATGCAAATACAATTGGTCAATAAATCGTCTAATAGCAATAGGAGAAGTCTATTACAGTAGAAAACAACTGAATCAAATTACAAAAAGCGACCGTATGGAATTTGATTTGGATCAGTATGGGAACGTTATCTTTTCTTCTAATAAATCTCAAGTCACAACTCTAATTGAATTCTAATTATAAATCTTGCAAACTTTGTAAGAGACTATAAACCTTCTTAGACCATCCAACAAACCATTTTTCATCTGAAATACTAAAACACCTTTCTTTAGCACCTCCGAGTATTACGCATCCTGAGTCTCCTAATGGGTATATCATTATCGACGGTAAATTATCCAAAATCCCATCAAATTCCTTTCTACCAGGATATAATTTGGTATTTACAAGTGACAAAAGTTTCTGTTTTTCTATGACTGATTTAGTAACCGAACCTGGAATATAAAATCCATTTCCAACCAATCCTCTAATGATAAGAATAGCGTCCTTCCAATACACTAGTATTACAATGCCAGGAGTGGCAGTTAGCAGTAATTGACTTCCCCAACCTAATTCTACTTTTATATTGTCTGGCAAGCCATCCTTTATTTTAAGTACATTACTGCCCTTGAGATTAATTGCTTCACCATTATTACTTTTGTATTCCGTCGATAATAAAGCCTTAAGAATTAAAAGGATCGATGATATTGAACCTATCGCTTCAGATCGAGTAAAACTAGGGCTAATTTCTGATGAGGTGAAGAAATTGACTATAGTAAGTAACAACAGAATTATTCCTACATAGAAGGTTATGGAATTAATTGAATTCATAGACAAATTTCAATTTTCTAATACAAAGCTAATTTAACATAGTATCAGGAAGTCTAGATCGAGATATCTCTTTCCTGAGTGCAATAATTTGCTTTTATTGTATTTATCCTTTAGACTAATAATTACAATTGCTAAATAAAGTATATTAATGATGAATAATTGTAATTTGTCCATCGTAACAGGACCTTCAAAAGGTGGAAAAAGCTTATGGGCGGAAAAATTACTTAAAGACGCAGATACTGTTTTATATATTGCAACTGGAAGCTCAGAATCTAATGATAATAGATGGAAAGATCGTATTCAAATACATAAGAATAGAAGGCCTTCTCATTGGAATACCATAGAAACAGCTAGAAATTTGAATGATGTCATCTGTCAGACCGATAATAATGTTTCGATCTTAATAGATTCCTTAGGAGGTTATGTACTAGAACATTTGTCCCGCTCAGAAATCGAATGGAAGCGAGCTGCATTTTCCTTAAAGAATTCGCTGATTAATACCAAAACAAAAGTTGTACTTGTTGTAGAGGAGGTGGGTTGGGGGGTGGTTCCACATACTGATTTAGGGAACATATTTAGAGATAGATTGGGTGAATTATCACAGGAACTACAACACCATGCAACCACCACTTGGTTAGTTGTACAAGGCCGAGCCATTAACCTTTCTTTAATAGGGATAGAGATTAATGACTAACACTCAAATTCAAAAGGAAAAGCTACGAATCGCTTTATATCAACCTCAAATTCCACCGAATACGGGCAATATTGCTAGAACATGTGCTGCATTCTGCCTACCACTTGAGTTAATAGGTCCTCTGGGATTTTCTCTAAATGACAAGTATTTAAAAAGGGCAGGATTAGATTATTGGCATCTTGTTAATATCCATAATTATCTTAACTACCATGCATTTCAAGCAACAATATCAACCTCTAATAGGCTTTTAGGATGTAGTAAATATGGTGGAGATGATCTTCGTGAATTCAAGTTTCAAGCTGGTGACATTTTATTATTTGGAAGAGAGGATACAGGATTACCTATAGCAGTACGTTCTGCCTGTGACTCAATCATTACAATTCCTATGCCAGGTTCCGTAACTCATGATTTTGAAGAGGGAGTCAGAAGTTTAAATCTATCAGTATCTTGTGCTTTGGTTGCTTATCAGGCTTGGATTCAATTAAATTAAATAATTTTTCTACTTTGTATAACGATCTGTCGCTGAATCTTCATTTCCCTGACAGCATAATTTGTCCAAGCTTCTTTGGCTTAATGTTTATTCTCCTATTAAGGCGTTTTAAAAGCGTTTCCTTGTTCTCTCCTCGATAGTATAAAGTTATCTAGATTGGCTCGGTAGCTCAGCCGGTTAGAGCGCGGGATTCATAACCCCGAGGTCGGGAGTTCAAGTCTCCCCCGAGCCATTATTTATTCAATAGGTTAATCTGTGTAGTAGGTAATTAATCAATTCAATATTTGTTTCCAGTAATGTCAATGCTATCTCATATCGATATCGTCTAAACGATCTCTAAATGATTTTTGTGCGGATTCATTAGAATCCAATTCTTGTGAAACTGGGACACTATTATCTAGAATATTTGGTCTCTTATTTTGACGGCTCGAAGCCATTCGTAATGGCTTAGATTGAATACTCAGTCTTCCATTTGAGCTTTTTCTTACTAACGGTTGAGTTCTCAATTCTGTTTTAACCTGTGATAATAATCTGAAATGACCAGTACTACTAAATTTCCTCAAGAGGATATGATCCCAAATCATAAATTGTGTTCGATTTTCGATATTATACATTCGAATAGAACCGCTGTTAGCTCATACGCATAACTTTTACTAAAACTCTTAAATCATGATAGATTAATTTGAAGAGAGGTCATTCGACTTCATCACTTCTCTTTAAGCTTGCCAGAATATTGGGCCATTTCAAGGCCAACTATTACTGCAATAGCTTTGGAGTAAATACTTGTATCACTGATTTCATGGACTCTAATCAAACAACCTGCTTGAAAGTTGGTCAACCAGCTCCTGATTTCACTGCAACCGCAGTAGTTGATCAGGAATTTAAAGAGATTACTTTATCTCAATATAAAGGAAAGTACGTAGTCCTTTTCTTCTATCCACTTGATTTCACATTTGTTTGTCCTACTGAAATTACAGCCTTCAGTGATAGATACTCTGATTTCTCAAGTAAGAATACTGAAGTTTTGGGTGTTTCGGTCGATAGTCAATTTAGTCACCTAGCATGGATTCAAACTCCTAGAAATGAGGGAGGCATTGGTGATATTGATTATCCTCTCGTTGCAGACCTTAAGAAGGAAATCTCAACTGCCTATAATGTTCTAGATGCAAATGAGGGCGTTGCTTTAAGAGGTCTATTTATAATAGATCCAGATGGAATTATCATGCACTCAACGATAAACAATCTGCCAGTTGGTAGAAACGTAGACGAAACTCTAAGAGTCCTTCAGGCCTTCCAATATGTCCAATCACATCCAGATGAGGTCTGTCCAGCCAACTGGACCCCAGGAGAAAAAACAATGAAGCCTGATCCTGTAGGTAGTAAAGAATTCTTTTCACAGATAGACTAGTAGAATCAAACAAACATTCTAAATAAGTGGCTATATCTTTGTCACTTATTTAGAATTCATTGATTAATTTAATTCTCATAGTCAAGTAACTCTTTAAGACCTCCTGACAAATCCTCATGCATCACTACTTTTTTTCCATCGCTCACAACAATGCGGGTCAAAGTAGGTAGTCCACCCATACTGGCTTTTAGGTAAACAGGTTCAACATACAACAATGCATTACCTAATGGAAGAACAAGTAAATTTCCCTGAATTACCTCTGATCCTGCTCTATCCCATAAACTGAATTGTTGACTAATTTCCGGATTCTGATTAATTAATGCCTGGATTTGTTCTGGTCCAAAAATTGTTGTTTGACTCGGAAAGCGCAGTAGCACAAGTTTCCCATAATTCATTCCATCACTTCTTGCTGCTAACCAAGCAGACAGATTAGGACGAGCCAATGGTGTAAGAGGCTGAAGTAATAGGAATTCAGACTTCTCGTTGTCTCCTAGCTGTGCAGTTATATGATAAGGCTCTACCGGAACTTGCTCGCTCCCATATAATTCCATTGGAACTTGCCAGAAGTCATCACCGTTGTAAAAAGTTTTTGGATCTGTTACATGGTACTTAAGTAATTGCTGAACTTTGACATTGAATAAGTCTGTGGGGACTTTTAAATGCTCCTGTATTCCTATCGGCATTTTATTTAGAGGTTGAAATAACTCAGGGAATAATCGTTTCCAGCCATTAACAATTGGGTCTTTTGGCTCAGATATATATAATTGGATCTTCCCGCTATAGGCGTCCACAACTGCCTTTACTGAGTTTCTAATATACCTAATTTTGCTATCCTTAGATGGCCTTTCAGAGTAAGGATAGGTTGTAGCAGATGTGTAGCCCTCTACAATCCAGAATTGCTTTTGGTCTTTATTGAACAGATGTTCTTCCTGTGAAATGTCAGTTGAAATTAAATATGGTTCTCCGATTAAACTTATAAACGGTGCTAATATATTAATTCGCCTTTTGACATCTCTATGTAGTAGTAATCTAGATTGGTTAGTTAGTACCCCTGTGTTTAGTAATCTAGGTTCAACCAAATAAAATGCTGCTGCTATTTTATTAATCAGAGTATTTAATGGTATACCTCCCGTCCCAGAATAATGATTGTATATATTTTGATCGCCTTCAGGATAATCGAACTCCTCAAGCTTGGTTGGAGCAATCGCATATGGTGAAGGTAAAATTCCATAATATAATGCTGCCCTTCCAATTGGAATTGATGTAGCTACATCATTTTTAGTAATTGATAAGGACTGACTACCTTCAATCTTAGTCGACTTACCAAGGTCTCTAATGAAATAATCGGGAAGTCCATCAGGTGCTTTTGTATTGACCGGACTTAGGGTAAATCCATAACCATGGGTAAACACAAAATGCCTATTGATCCAAGTGCGAGCTGTGATAGGGAGTGCCTCCTGATCGAGTTCCCTAGCAGTAATCATTACTTGCTGTCTCTCGTCAGAATCTGCTTTAAGCTGATACCTATCAACTGACGCATTTGAGAACCTATAATAGACTCTTAATTGCTGTAATTGTCTATTTGTAGCAAGAAGTGGTTGACTGTCCCAGAGTCTAATGTTCCTAAGAGTTCCTTCTCCCAATTTGAGATCTAATTTGCTTAATTGGGGATTCGGGTTTATCAGCCTCGTTGCAATAGAGTCTAGTTGAAAGGCTCTTCGTGTAGCCTTAATAGCTTCTTTTATATAAGGTTTTTCTAGATTTAATTCTCGTGGATTTACAAGTATCCATTGAAATATTGGAGTAAATAGAAACTCTAGAATCCAACAAATAACTACAGCACTCAAGGGAATTATTCTTAAAAAGTTTCCTCTGGTGATTTTTGATGGCAAAAGCAAGAAAATGCCTGTAATTAGTATTAAAATTGCGGATAATGATCTTAAGGGAATATTTAGGTGAACATCCAGCCAGCTTGCTCCAGTGAAGGAGCCTTGATCAGATAGCAAGAATTGATATCTAGAAAACCAGACTAATGCTCCAATAGTGAAAGTTATTATTGCAAATAATGGCTTTACATGTCTTTTCATGGATGATGTAAGAATTGGAGCCCGCCAATCACTAATTCGATGATTTTTTAAAAAGTAGAGACTGAATGCTGTAGAAATTGTTTGAATTAGTATCAATAATAATAGTAGCAAAGCTACTATTAAAGCAGGATATCTTCCGATTCCAAAACTAATATCAGAATTGAAGACTTTTTCATTAATCTCTGAATTTGGAATAGTTAGGGCGAGTGACCAAAGACTCCACGACCGAGAAACAACAAAAGCCAACAATAAACTAACTAATAAATAAATTCGGTGAAAAGCCTTACTAATCCCTAATTTTATAATTGATAGAAAATATAATAAAAGGACAGTTAATAGAGAATATATACTTAAGAAATTACTAAAATCTAAATCAACTATAGAACGAGGGTCAAACCTAAGAGTGTAAAATAATAATTGAATAATTAGAGCACTTAGTAGAACGTGTGTAAGTACAGAACTAATTAGATATAATCCATATTTTCTACCACTAATTAATGAATTAGAATATATTTCTTTTTGTATGGTCTCAATTCTGTTCCATCTGACTAGCCATCGGTGACTCAGTAAAATAATAATTAATCCCGCTGCAAAGAAAATTATTTGTAAGCCCCATCTTTTAAGTATTACTGATTCAAGATTAAACTGAGAGAACCAATACCAATCTATATGAAGTCGTAAAGCGAACCACAAAGCTAGGATCGAAAAGACTATAAAGCGCAAGCAAATGGAAATCATCTTCAAGGAGCTTTTCTGTGACATGATTTATTTACTCCTATATAGAAGTTTAATATAATTTTGTTGATAAGCCAGTTTTATTGATTGACTATGATAATTCTGCAATTTTCATAAATGTTTCTCTATTAATAGACTCCTCACTCATAAGAACTTCAACTAAGTTATCCATAATCTGCCTTCGGGTACTTAATAGTTCAATACCTACCTCAAGAGCCTCCAGAACCATTAACCTGACTTTTTCATCAATAATTTTGCTTGTCGATTCAGAATAGCTTTTAGATCTATTAACAAGGCTCCTTCCTAAGAAAATTGCATTTGAATTTTCTTCTAATGTAATCAAACCTAGCTTGGAGAAGCCATATTGAGTAATCATTTCCCTTGCTAATTGTGTAACTTCCTCAAGATCTGAGCTTGCCGCTTGTGTGATTTCATTTTTTCCAAATACAACTATTTCTGCTGCTCTTCCTCCTAGAGAAACTATCATTTTGGCCCACAGTGACGATTTGGAAATCAAACCTGAGTCTAAGTTCTCTTCGTTGGGTCTTAGCCTCGTATATCCTCCACTTGCTCCTGTCCTAGGAATTAAAGTTAATTTGTCTACCTTATCTGAGTTTAGACTTAATTCAGCAATTAAAGCATGACCAACCTCATGATATGCAATTAGTCTCTTCTTCGAATTATCTTGAAGCGGAGAAGTTGCAAATCCAAAGGTTAATCTTTCAAATGCTCCTTCTAACTCACAAGATCCGACTTTTGATTTTTTGAACCTCGCAGTAAGAATTGCTGCTTCATTTAAAAAGTTGGAAAGATCGGCTCCAGAAAAACCTGGAGTTCTAACTGCCCAATCATGTAAATCAACGGATTCATCTAAAGGAAGGTTTCGCGCGTGCACAGCAAGGATTTCTTCCCTTCCTTTTCGGTCAGGCAAGGAAACATATACTCTCCTATCAAACCTTCCTGGTCTCAGTAATGCTGAGTCAAGAACATCTGCTCTGTTTGTCGCAGCCAGGAGTATTACACCAGAGTTGTCAGTAAATCCATCCATTTCTGTTAGTAATTGATTAAGTGTTTGCTCACGTTCATCATTACCTCCACCTATTCCTGCCCCACGTTGTCTTCCTATCGAATCTATTTCGTCAATGAACACAACGCATGGAGCTTTCTTTTTTGCATTAGCAAACAAGTCTCTTATACGACTAGCTCCAACACCTACAAATAATTCGACAAATTCTGAGGCAGCTATAGAGAAGAAAGGAACAGAAGCTTCCCCTGCTATAGCCTTAGCCAAAAGGGTTTTTCCTGTTCCTGGTGGTCCAATTAATAAAATTCCTTTTGGTACTTTTGCCCCTAAACTAGTGAACCTTTCAGAAGAATGTAGAAAGTTGACTATCTCAAATAATTCCTCCTTTGCTTCATTAAGTCCAGCTACATCTTCAAATCGAACACTCAGTTCATCAAGTGGCTTAATTCTTGCTCTATTACGCCCGAATCCAATCGTCTTGCTTGCAGCCTGAGCAGATCGTCTTATTAAGAATGAAATAGCAATAAGTAAGATCATTACAAAAGTAATATTTCCGACTAATCCTGCTAGTGCTTGCTCCCTGCGGATATCAATTACAGAGAGAGCTGTCCTTGTTTCTTGAGCAACACGAATAATGTTTTGATCGGATGGGAACACGGGTACAATTGATCTTGATCCATCCTTGTAATGAACAAGTACCTCTCTACGTAGTGGTACTAGGTCCAAAGATTCAACGGTTCCTGCCTTGATATCAGAAATTAGTTGGGAGTAACTTGTTTTTTTCACCTTGATACTAGATGGAAATGGGTAGAATCCCAATTACTAAAGGCTTGCTCTGTCTGGCCTTTTGGCTCAGACTCTATTCTTATCATAGGTATAGCTCAGGGGAAATGTGTTTAGCAAATGCAATTCCTATTTGACGATTGGGGCAACCAAGGCTGATGATGGATATCATCAAAATTATCTGCAATGGCAGTACCTAAGAAGAAGACCTCGAAGGGAAAACGCAACCAAAGGCATGCAACTTGGAAGGCTAAGGCCTCTACAGCCGCTCAACGAGCCCTTTCCTTAGGTAAGTCTGTACTTAGTGGGCGTGCTCAGGGTTTTGTTTATCCGATGGATGCCCCAGAGGATGAAGATGATTCGTGATTTATAAAAATTACGAACTTTTTGTTCACAAGTTCAAAACATGTATTAATTGGACTGATTTCTGGCTCTTCATAACTGATTATATTCCAGCTAATTAAATTCATTAAGAGAAAAGAAAACTATAGATAATATTATGAACCTAATTTAAATGCTTCAAGAGCAACAGCATATACTGCACCAATTCTTAAGTTATCTATAGCTAGCCAGGTTAATGGCCACGGATTATCTTTAACTATACTTCGAACTCTTATTAAAAATTCAATAATTATAACCATAATCAATACGGCCAAAATACGTTGATCGATCTTCTCTAGAAAGTAAGACGTTACATTACTACCAATATAAAAACCTAGTAATAATGTTATTACTCCAGAGCTAAATCTTTGCCAAGAACCATTCCATGAAGTAAAGAAATAATCAAGGATTTTCTTCTGAATCTTGTTGAAATTTGTTTTTTGTATATTCATATTATTTAGTTATTTAATAGTGATTGTAAAAAGTTAAAATCGATGTAACCTTTTGGGCAACTAGGACCTGATATTACTTTGCTAAAGCAGGATGGATCTCCCAAGTGATCGACAGCAGATGAAATATGAGAAAGGATGTTAGGGATTTGACTATCCCAAATTGAGGGTGTTGCTACACATTTTAAACCCGCATTAGTTGCTGATTTTACTCCAATATAGGAATCTTCAATAACTAAGATACTTTCTCTACCTATTCCAGAGTCCTTAATAGCTTTGTTAAAACAAGATGGGTCGGGTTTTGTTTTCTGAACATCGTCTGAGGTTATTATTCCCTTAAATAGAATCTCTCTAAGTTGATCTGAGTTATCAATTAAAGAGTGTACGGCTAAAGAGGAACTTGTGGTAACAATCCATTGCTCAACATTTTGATTTGATAATTCTAATAATAATCTAGATACTCCTCTCCGTAGTGAAATCTTATTCTGCTTAATTATATTTGAGTAATAACTCTGTTTTGCTCTGTGCAGTTTTTCATTTGTAGTAGTGGATATTTTATAGCCTATTTGATCTGAATAATAACGGATTCTATTTTTGCCACCTGAAATAGAAAGAAGCTGGCCGTATAAATGCTCATCCCAATACCAACTGATCTTAAATTCCTCAAATGCTTTATTAAAGGCTACCCTATGCCCATTCATCTCTGTATCAGCTAATGTTCCATCTAAATCCCAAAATACTGCTTTCAGGTCATGCATCTTTATACAATAATTGCATATAAGATAACTTAAAAATCTTCGAATCTCCTATTGCAAGTAGAAAATTGTCATCTCAACATTTATATCCAAACCTATGGTCCGTCCCAGATTCTATAGTTCCAAATCCATTTGAAGACTTAAATTTGCCGTTGCCGGTGCGTGCAATTTTTGCTCGTAGAGGATTTAAAAGTTCAGAGGAAGTTAAATCATTCCTTTTCTCTGAGAAGATACCAGATCCTAAATTACATTTCCCTGACCTTAATAAAGCAGTAAATAGGCTTGCAGAGGCATGTCAGATGAAGGAAATGGTTGCAATATGTGGTGACTATGATGCTGACGGGATGACTAGTACAGCATTACTGTACCAGGCATTTAGAAAGCTTGGTGCCAGGCCTATTTCCTCAATTCCCTCACGAAAGACTGATGGTTATGGATTAAATGAATCTATGGTATTAAGTTTACATAAACAAGGCATTAAACTACTAATTACTGTCGACAATGGAGTTAGTTCAAAAGAAGCTTTGAAGAAGGCAAAAGACTTATCTATGGATGTTATCCTTACAGATCATCATACGATTCCAACTCCTGAACCTGATGTTTTTGCCCTGATTCATCCGTTTAGAACGCCTAATTCATCACCTTACAGATGCTTGGCTGGTGTTGGTTTGGCCTTTATTGTTGCTAAAACTCTTGCGAATGATCTTAATAAAAAAGCTTCAATAAATTCTGCAAGAGATCTCTTTTGTATAGGAACAATAGCAGATATGGCACCCCTTAATGGAGCTAACAGAATATTATTAAAGGAAGGATTAAAAACAATTCACAAATCGAATATTAAAGGATTGCAGGCTTTACAAAAACTGTCTGGAATCGAAGGAAGAGCACTCTCTTCTGAGGATATTGGATTTCAAATTGCACCTCGAATCAACGCAGTTGGTAGATTGGGAGAACCAAAACTCATTATAGATTTATTGACAGCGGAAGACGAAACTCAAGCAATTACTTTAGCAAGGAAGTGTGATGAACTAAACCGACAAAGAAAAGAACTTTCTAATTCAATAGAGTTAGAGGCAGTAGCCTTAATAGAGTCGGATAAGAATTCATTGCCCCCTTTTATTTTTTTAGCACAAAGTCATTGGCATCAAGGCGTTATAGGGATTGTTGCTTCTAGATTGGTGGAGAAATATAATCGACCTGTTGCTTTGTTAGTAGGAGAAGGTGAAGGCACTTTAAGAGGATCAGTTCGAGCGCCAAAAGGATTTCATGTTGACCAAGCATTGAATTCATGCTCTAGGTTTTTAGAAAAACATGGTGGTCATCCAGCAGCCGGGGGATTTACAGTTAAAGCTGAAAATACTAATGAATTGGAACGTAAGTTAAGCAACATTGCAGAATATTGGCTTAAGACTACATCAAATTTAAATCATATTAAGCCAGAAGCATATATTGATATTAATGACATCGATGAATCATTTTTAGATTCTCTGAATCTTCTTGAACCATTTGGGATCACAAATCCTACACCCTTATTTTGGACAAGAGGAGCAGTAGTGAAAGATTCGAAAGTTTTAAGAGGTGGACATTTGTTGATCAATCTACAGCAAAAAGATCAGTCTATTGAAGGTATTGTTTGGAATTGGGGCAATTCAATTTTTAATTGTGAAAAGATAGATTGTGCCTTTAACATAACTAGAAACTATTGGAATGGTCAAGCAAAACTTCAGCTTGTAATTAAGGCTTTAAGGAAACATCAATTAAAGGTTGTTTTATCAAAAAACAACTTGAAATATACTTTTTTCAAGGACGAACTTGGAAATCTAGAAATAGTTAATCAGAAAGGTGATTTTGTTCAGTGGAAACTTGAGGCTGAGAATCGTTATTCAAGTAAGGATATAAGATCAGATCATCCGTATATGAAGGCTCTTCTCGCCGAAGGGTTGTTATTACTAGGAAATTCTCCTTAATCTTCTTCCAAGAAGAACAACAATAGTTTTAGAAAAAAAAACTCCCCAAGTTTTGGAGAGTTTGTTTTTTATTTTTGGTTTTTCACCAATCTAGGTCGAGCTTATACACCTCGACGGTAGTAGACGAGAGCAATGATGGCTGGTCCGGTCAGGGCCAGTACAGCAAATGGTAAAAGGTTTCCCATGGGTTGAAGGCAATCCTAAAATGGATTGTACGTGGTCATTGAACTTTGCAAAACCACCCTAGGAGCTAATGGTCATAAGTAGTCAAACAAAACTCCATCACTGTGATGCGTTGTCACAGCAAATGCCATGAAGAGTACTTTTCATCACTGGGAGTGTGTAAAGCACTGCGGTGCTTGTTGTCGCCTGGATCCAGCCCAAAGAGAAGAAGCTTTGCTAGCACTCAATGAAGAGCAACGATCCATCTACCTAGAGATGGTTAATTCTGATGGATGGTGTAAGTATTTTGATACTGGTTCTCGTAGTTGTCGGATTTACGATAAAAGACCTGATTTTTGCCGTGTTAGTTCTCTTTTGGACTTGTTTGATGTCAGTAACGATAACCTTGATAACTTTGCGGTCAATTGCTGTATTCAGCAGATCCGATCAGAATATGGAGGGAGAAGTAGAGAAATTCGACGTTTTAAAAAGGCCATAATGGCCAAAAACTAAATTAATGCCTTCAGGAACTAAAAAATCAGAAGAGGCTAAATCGACTAATGAGAGATCCGAGAGTCCTGGTTTCCTAAAGGTCATAGCCACCACTTTTATAACGGTTTTTTTGGCTGAACTTGGTGACAAGACTCAGATAGCCACACTGCTTCTCTCTGCACAGTCAGGGAGACCAGTAATTGTTTTTATCGGAGCAGCTTTGGCCTTAATTTGCTCAAGTTTAGTTGGAGTACTAATTGGCTCATGGCTCTCAAATACGATTCCTGCTAAAAGATTTCAAAAAATGGCAGGGATATTGATGGCTGGACTTGGTGTTTTACTTGGTATTCAAGCTACTAGAACAATCATCATCCAACAAATTATTGCTTGAACATGTTTTTACCTCTTCTTATTTCGACCTTTCTCACTGTTTTCCTAGCTGAATTGGGTGACAAAACGCAACTTGCAACGCTAGCTATCAGCGGGACCTCTAAACGTCCATTAGCGGTTTTCATTGGTTCAGCCTGCGCACTTGTATTGGCCAGTCTTATAGGGGCTTTAGCGGGCGGTTCTGTTTCATCTCTTCTACCAACGAACATTCTTCAACTATTGGCAGCAGTTGGTTTTTTGATAATCGGTATTCGCCTCTTACTGATAGATGAAGCACTCGGCAGTGGAGAAGAAATTTAGGATAAAATAAATTTGCTAAACATGACTACATTAGTTAAAAGAAAGAATCATTTCCTTCAGAAACCCGCCCAGACATTCATTACACAAAGCCTAAATCACCCATCGACCAATGAAGTTCACAGTTGCCGGATTACTAGAACAACTCGATTCAGCAGAGTTAGTGGAGAAGAAAAAACTAGAAAAGCTATTTAAACTTACTAAAAAAGCAGAAAAAGATTCTCTTGACCTGGCTTTATCTGCACTAAGCAAATTAGGAGTTATTGACATCGATTCCTCAGGTGAGGTTAAGCGTAATGTAGCAAATACATTTTTGGAAGCCCGAGTTAGGTGCAGTAGTAAGGGCTATTGCTTTGCTGTACGAGACGATGGGCAAGATGATATTTATATAAGAGATCATGATCTTAATCATGCATGGCATGGTGACAGAGTTTTGGTCAAAATAACTCGAGATGGTATAAGAAGAAGGTCCCCAGAAGGAGCTGTTCAGTGTATTCTTGAGCGCACAAATACGAGTATTATTGGTATAGCAGAACAAGTTGATGATGAACTTGTAGCAACTCCATTAGATGAAAGAATTTTAAGCACAATAAGCTTAGAAAATATTGACAATTCTATGTTTGATGAAATGGAAGAAGCAAATATTGTAGAAGTTGAAATTGAAAATTATCCAATAGCTCAAATTCCCGGAAAGGGTCGCATATCCAGAAAACTAAATATAAATGGAGATTTAGAATCCGATATTGATCTTTTAATAAGTAAGACAAACTTGCAACGTCAAGAAACTAGTCCGCGAGCAGTTCTAAAACATCCCAAACTTAAAGATAGAATAGATCTTACTGAACAACCGACTCTTTTATTTAAAGGATGGCAATCTTCTTTATCACCAGGTCTTCCTGCAATTCATATTGAGAAACACGACGCAAATAAAAAAGTCTGGATACATGTTCCAGCGATAGCTGAAAGAATAACATTTGGTAGTAGTCTTGATATTTGGATCAAGAGACAATCAGAGGCTATTTGTCTGGGTAAGACGTGGCAACCATTAATAAACCCCAATCTAACTAAAGCCGCTGAATTCTCAGTAGGAGATCCTAATGAAGCAGTTAGTATCTGTATGGAATTAGATGAAACTGGAAAATTAACAGATTGGCAATTTTTACTTAGTATTATTAAACCAGTAGCTCAAATTGATCGAAAAACTCTGGGAATCATATCCAAAAGAAGGCCAAGTACTAAATCAATCCCAATCTCTCTAAAACATATTAAAGATCATATTTCCACAGTCCAGGATATTCTTTCGCTTGCAGAACAATTAAGAGAGATAGAAATTGCACAAGGAGCTATAGAACTAGATTTGCCAATTCCTAACTTAGATTCTCTTTCAGAAATAAGATTTTCAGAACCACAATCAATTACCAACCATTGGTCCTTACCACTGATCAAACAAGACCCTAACTCAGTTTTAAGGTTCTACCTAAATCTCGCTAATAAAATTTGGTCAATCCATTCACGTCAACTTGGGATTCAATCAGTTTCAATTAATCGTGTAGATTTCAATAATAATATGCTTAATGATATAGCCAAAACTGCAATAACATTAGATGTTACAGCTGAACTAGACGAGGATGGAAGTCCATCAGTACAGGAACTAATCCAGGCTATTTCAACAACTAAATATAAACATGTACTAGAAAAGCAAATTAAACATGCACTTCCAGATCAACTTTACTTCACGACGAAACCTGACAATAATAATGACTTGCACAAAGATAAAGAAATAATCTCTAACAATAAAATAGATAATTTCTTTATTTCACCTTGGTGCTGCCCAAATATTTATTATTCAAATATTTTAAACCAGAGTTTAATTGTTAGTATGTTGCACGAAGGAAAGCGATCAGCAAGTACCCGGAAGAAAGATAAATTAAACCTAGGCGACAAGGATTCTCTCTCTCAGGTCGACTGGCCAGTATTCACTCCTTCAACAAGTAAATGCATTGCTAAGTTACTCAGTTCTCAGTTAATAAGTACAATGAATTTAAGAAAGTTAAAAACAAATGAATTAAGAAATGACTTAATTTCAATGGCACAGTCTAGAGCAATAGAACCGATCATTGGCACAGTAATCGATGGCACAATTACAGGAGTTCAAAGTTATGGTTTCTTCGTTGAATTACCACAAACCTATGCTGAGGGACTAGTTCATGTGAGTTCTCTCAATGATGATTGGTATGAATATAGGGCTAGACAGAATAGATTAGTTGGAAGAAAGAGTCGAAGGACATTCCAGCTAGGTGAAGCCGTGACTGTAAAGATACTCAAGGTAGACGTATTGAGGAATCAAATCGATCTTGAGTTATCTAAGGAATCAACTTTAAACGTAGATAATCCCAACGAAAGTAATTTGTCTTTAGATGAGAGTGAGGGAATTAACCTCCCTGTTAATCACCAGGGCCAGTAGCTAGTGGAACCATATGTTTTGGCAATTAGTGGCGCTTCGGCTCAACCACTAGCGGAAAGAGCTCTTCAACTTCTGCTCAATAATGATCGAAATGTTGACTTAATTTTGAGCAAAGGAGCACATCAGGTATGGACAGCTGAGCAAGGAATAAAAATCCCGATTGATTCCGAAACACAAGAACAGTTTTGGCGAGAAAGGCTAGGAGCAAAGTCTGGAACTCTCAGATGCCACCATTGGAATGACCAATCAGCTTCTATAGCTAGTGGAAGTTATCGAACAAAAGCGATGTTAATCATCCCTTGCAGTATGGGAACTGTAGGAAGAATTAATTCTGGATTTGCTCTTAATTTAATAGAACGATGTGCTGATGTTCATTTAAAAGAAAGAAGACCTTTAGTAATTGCTCCAAGGGAAATGCCTTTAAGTTTAATTCACCTTAGAAATCTTACCCATTTAGCAGAAGCTGGAGCAATAATATCGCCACCAATACCAGCCTGGTACTCAAATCCTCAAACTTTAGACGATATGGTTGATTTCCTGATTTCGAGAATCTTTGATGTACTTAATGAATCATTGGTACCTATAAATAGATGGGGAGGTACTAAAAAATGAAATCCTGGCAAAAATGTTTAATTTTGCCATCTCTAACACCTCTTTTTGTCGTTTTATTTTTATCTTTTCTAAATTTAAATAAACCAGTAAGGTTTAAAATACTAATTTGGAATACTCCTATATTAAGTATTGGTCATTGGATGGCAATAAGCAGCACTAGTGCCGCTACTTTAACTTTTTTATCCGGTATTTCTTCAGTTAATTCAAGAGTTAGGCTACGTCGTAAAATAAAAACTAAACCCATAGATAATCCTTCAAATTTAGATGATAGTGACTTAGCTGAAGAATTTGATGGAACTACAAGTGAATTTGATTCTCAAGATAGTTTTATGCCTGAAAGGCAATTAAGAGACCCTCAACCTACTGTATCTGTACCATTTAGAATAATTAGGACTAGAAGAGATCTATCAGAGGACTTGAACTCAGAAACTTTAGACCTTGAAGACGAATTATTCTCTCAAGAGGCCGAAGATTCATTTCCGGAAAATGAAGACACTGATATTTATAAGCAACAAGATGAAAAAGATAGAACTTATAACTCTACTTACGATCAACCTTCACAAGAGCATCAAGACTGGATCAATCCTGATTACGAAGAGTGGTAACTACTAAATTCCTATATTAAGTCATAGAATTAAAATAGAAAAATTGGTATTCAGGTACTACTTTGACAGAAACCTCTAATCAAGGAGAAGGGCAGGAGAACAATAAAGCTGACAATCAAGCAGCAAGCCAAACCGAGGCTAAAAAAGTGCGGCCTCCAAAACCTGAAGAAAAGCCCTTTCACAACTTTATTAACGAGGATTTTATTCCTGACTTAATCAACGCATTAACTAAACATGGGGTACCTCCTACAAAACTGGAATTGATTCAAGGCAATAGACCAGTTGCTGGAGGAAGTTGTTGGATGGTCCGTGGAGAACTCCAACCGAATCGAAGTTTCTGGCTATGTTTCCAAAGCGAAAGCATTACTTCCGCTAAAACAATTGCACTAGCTGAGGCAGGTAGGCGGGCAGGTCTACTAGAGTCCTTTTTGATTGATGAGAAGAGAATTACCAAATCTTTATTGATGTCAAGACTTTTACAACGCCTAAATGGTCAGAAGTGGCTTGGATCAAACTAGCGTAAAAGCAATTAGGCTAGTAAAGAATCAGAACCAACTCGAATTAATTGATCCAAACACTAAAGTCACCAAAGATTTCTGAATCCCTCGACGCTTCCTGGCAAAGGAAGCTTGAGCAATTGCTGAGTCTTGGCTGTTCAGCTGGGGCAGATCTTGTCGAAATATTCATGGAGAATTCCGATCATCTCGGTCTTCTTGCAGAAGAGGATAACGTGACCAGTGTCAATCCCTCTTTTGCTATAGGAGCTGGAATCAGGGTTTTTCTTGGAAATCGTGATGGTTTTGTAAGTACAAACGATCTTTCGGAAATAGGTTTACGAAATGCTTTAGACCAAGCATTAAGTATGCTCGGTCTAAATTCCAGTAAATTAGGGGTCTCAGGATTTGAAGGACTAAAATCCATAAATGACTTTAGTCAAGGTAAATCAAACTGGCAGAATGAACTTCCACACCTAAATGAAATTAGTGAAAGTATTCTTAGAGGAACTAGTCTTCTTGATCAGTACGGAAAAAACCTACAAGTAAGAAGAGGTAGCTACTCTAGAAGCTGGCAAGAGGTGCTCGTAGCCGCAAGCGATGGTACGTTTTCTAGAGATATTCGACTCCATCAATCAACTGGACTAAATGTTATTGCTTCAGACGGAAAATATCGTTCAAGTATTGGAAGACGGAACGGAACAGAAGGTAAACCAAATGACTTAAGAGAATGGGATGTCGATTCTCATGCACAAGAAGTATGTACTAGTGCAGGAATTATGCTATATGCCGATTATGTAGAAGCAGGTCAAATGCCGGCCGTATTAGCAAATAAATTTGGTGGGGTAATATTTCATGAAGCATGTGGACATTTACTAGAGACTACACAAATCGAACGAGGAACAACACCCTTTGCAAATAGCATTGGAAAATTAATAGCTAATGAAGCTGTAACAGCAACAGATGAAGGACTGACAAAAGGAGCATTTGGATCAATATCTATGGATGATGAGGGAATGCAAGCTAAAAAAACTACCTTGATAAAAAACGGTATACTCAAACAATTTATCAGCGACAGAGCAGGTGAAATTAGAACCGGTCACTCCCGAACAGGTAGTGGAAGAAGACAAAGTCACACATTTGCGGCGGCTAGTCGCATGAGAAATACATATATCAATCCAGGTAAATATTCACCAAAAGAATTAATAGAGTCCGTAGAAAATGGACTCTATTGCAAATCAATGGGTGGAGGAAGTGTAGGACCAACTGGTCAGTTTAATTTCTCAGTTGAAGAAGGATACATAATTAAAAATGGAAAACTCACAAAACCTGTAAAGGGAGCAACATTAATTGGCGAAGCCAAGGAGATAATGCCCAGAATTTCAATGTGTGCTAATGATTTAGAATTAGCAGCAGGTTTCTGTGGTTCAATTAGTGGCAACATTAATGTCACTGTTGGACAACCACATATCAAGGTAGATTCCATTACTGTGGGAGGTCGATAATGAGTAGATCGAATGATTCATTCTTAGAAGAAAATTCAGCACTAGCAAATCTTCAATGTAGGTTAGAAAACCTTACAAGTATTTTAAATATAAGAAAATGGGATTTAGGAGCTGCAACGAGTGTAGACAACTCTGTTCAAATTGATAAAGGAGAAGCTAAACAATTAAAAGGCTCACAACGAAGTTCAATAACAGTCAGAGTTTGGAACTCAGATGGTGTACTCGGGATAACCAGTACTACTGACTTATCCGATAATGGACTTAGAAAGGCTTTAGAAGGAGCGCAACAAGCAAGCTTTTTTGGAAATTCGAAGGATATTCCAAATTTCTCTCCATTAGCTAATAGTCCTTTGCCCAACATAAAAAGGGATATCAAACCACTCCAAGGGATAGCGTATTTATTAACAACGTTAAAAGATGCTGAGTCGAAATTACTTTCTAGTCATAAATCAATTGAATCAATTCCATATAACGGTCTGGCCGAATCGCAAATTAGTAGGGTTTATATAAATAGTGAAGGATGTCATCGTAGGATAGATAGGAGTCAGGCGAGTTTGTACTTATATGCTAGAGCTGAAGAATTAAATAGAAAGCCTAGAAGTTCAGGTGCCATTAGACTTGCTTTGGGTAGCGCAGACCTTGATATAGAAGGATGCATTGATGAGGCAGCAAACGGAACTATAAGTCACTTAAATTATGAATCCATTGAAACTGGTAAATATCTAGTATGTTTTACACCAGAGGCCTTTCTTGAATTGCTTGGAGCCTTTAGTAGTTTGTTTAATGCAAGATCAATAATAGATGGACTAAGCCTTTCTAATATTCATTCTTTAGGAAAACCTATAGCAGTTCCATTCTTAAATCTAAATGACAATGGTCTACATCCAAGTAACATTACTTCCTCCACATTCGATGGAGAAGGTACACCGACACAAAATATTTCATTAATCAATGGTGGTATTCTAGAAGGCTTAATTCACTCAGAAGCAACTGCAAAAGTATTTAAAACTAGTCCCACAGGTCACGCTGGTTTAGGAGCTAAGGTTTCAGTAAGTCCTGATTGGTTAGAAATTAGTAAGACAAATAGCTGCACTTCTCCAAATGAACATCTGAATCACAAAACCACAAAAGACTCATATGTTCTAATCGAAGGATTAAACGCACTCCACGCTGGTGTAAAAGCTAGTCAAGGTTCATTCTCACTACCATTTGATGGTTGGCTAGTTAAAGATGGTGAAAGAGTATCTATAGAAGCTGCAACTATTGCTGGTGATATTTTAGATGTTCTGACTACAATCGTACAACTAGAAGATGATCAGATAATTACACATCAAGGAGTATCACCTCATGTATGGGTAGACAATCTATCAATAACAGGAGAAGCGTGAAAATAGTTTTCTGGGGGACACCACAATTCTCAATTCCAACATTAGACATCCTTACAGACCGTGGACACAGAATTATGGCTGTGATAACTCAACCAGATAAGAAAAGAGGCAGGGGGACAGAGTTAATACCTTCACCTATTAAGAAAAGAGCATTGGAAATTGGATTAGAAGTATATACTCCTGGCAATATAAGAGTTGATATTAATGAACAAGAACAGATTTCTAGGTTAGAAGCAGATATTAATATTGTTGTAGCTTATGGTCAGATCCTTCCTGAATGTATTCTTTCAAATCCTCGTTATGGAAGCTGGAATGGACATGCATCTCTACTGCCCAGATGGAGAGGTGCGGCTCCGATTCAACGGTGCATTCTAAATGGAGATAGGAATACAGGAGTTGCAATAATGTGCATGGAAAAAGGACTAGATACCGGTCCTGTAATAATATCGAGAGCTATTAGTATTAGTCTAAATCAAAATTATTTTCAGCTTAGTACTTTACTTAGTGATTTAACTGCAAAATTAATGATCCAAGCAATTGATAAAATTGAAGACTATTACAAGCTACACAATTCAAATATTGTTGATTCAACCTTCGTCAAATCACAAGATACCCTGGAAGGAAAGCCATCCTATGCAAATATGATAAATAAATTAGATTGCAGAATAAATTGGGATAGATCCAGTATCGAAATTCATAGAAGGGTGATGGCTCTATATCCTAATTCATTCTGCTTGTTAAACTCAAAAAGACTTAAAATACTACAAACAGAGCCTTTAATCATTGATAGGAACGATGAACTTAGTGCCATTGCTCGTTCAATTGTTAGTATTTATGGAAACGACAAAAGGCCTCCCGGTCAAGTAATAGATATAATAAAGGATATTGGCATTATTATTTCTACCATCTCAGAACCCCTAATCATCTATGAAGCACAAATCGAAGGGAAAAAACCTGCCAATGGTCGCTCCCTTTTGCAGCAATTAAAAGTCTCGGCAGGAACAATATTAAAATAAAGATGATTAATTATTACATCCAGCGTCGTTTACTTTCTTTTTAGAGAATCCCCAAATAAATAAAACGATAATTATTAATAATGTCAACCATTCAGGCAGTATAAAATTAGTTATTATTAAATTCACTAATAGCTTAATACCAACTAAACCTACAGCAATATAACCTGCCATTTCAAGTCGTATATAAGTATCTAACCAAGTAATAAATAATCCAGATGTAAAGCGTAAAGCAATAACCCCTATTAATGCTCCTGTAAAAACCAACAGAAATTGGTCACTAACTGCTACAGCTGCAGCTACACTGTCTACAGAAAATGCAAGGTCAGTTATTGCTAAAATTATTATTGTTCTGATTACTGAAAGATTAGTACTAGTAGTTTGATTCAAATCTGTTTGATTATTAGTTTGGAGAAAATTACTATTTTCTCTAAGCTTGTTTAAAAACAAGCCAAGTAAATAGAATGCTGCGATTAGACGCAATTGCCAGAAATTAATTACCCATTGGGCTGTAAGGATCAGAATTATCCTCAGTATTAATGCGAGACTAATACCTACATTTAATGAAAATCTTTGCAGTTCGACACTCTTCTGTCGTTTCGTAATTGAAGCAAGGGCCACTGCATTATCTGCTGATAAAACGATTTCTAATGAGACTAAAACAGGAAGAAGAGGTGCCAATTCTGCCCATTTGTCAACACCTTCTAGAAGTGGTGTAAGGGAAGTAAGGGAAACAGAATCCATATAATTCTCAATGTAAAAAGGCCAAAGTGATCAAACTGGAACTATTCAGCAGATAATGCATCCTAAGGAACTTAAAAAAGGTTTGTGATGGAATTCTTTTCAAAGCTTTGCCACTTTGATCCAGATAGTTCTGTCGTACTTGTGTCAGCCTTAAAAGATGGACGGAAAATAGGGAGTGCATTGGGGCAGGGCAGTACTTGCGAGGAGGCTGAAGACAGAGCAATTAGACGAATTCTCAATAGATTAGAAGATGCCAACTCGGACGACTTGGTCTACGAGAATCCCGACAAGGATCTTCAGACATCTAATTTATCCACCTACAATCAATCTAAGAAAAGTAAAGATCCAAACATTAAACAACAAAATAACATTAGCAATGATCCACTTGACTGGGGAGAAGAGTTATCTGAAATTGAGCTTCACTTAAAAAGAATTCAATGGGATAGAGAATCAGAGAAAATTTACCTCAATAGGGTTTTTAACATCAATTCCCGACTAAGATTAACTACCTATTTTCAAATTCAAAAATATCTAGGTTTATTAAAGAATCTAGATACAAATAGTTCCCCAAATGAAGCCTCCATCTATCTAACTCGAGATCAACTTATCAAGGAAGGAGATAGCATTATTGCTAAATCAAATATTAATAACGAACAAGCTCGTAAATTACTTGAGGAGGAGATGAATGTTCAATCTCGAAATAAACTTACTATAGAACTTTTGACAAGATTTAATGATCTTTTACATCAAAAATCACTTGAAGACAGAGCATAATATTATTTCAAATAAATACTTTAAGATGATATTCAAATTGCCAAATTGTATGCTGCCCCTTAATTATACGAAGTAACTTGATTTTGTTACTACAATAATTTAAAATCAAGCAAACATTCCCTAGGTCATACAATCTATATTATTCCCCATGTCACTAACTTCTCTGGTAAGTAAGGTTCGTAATGCTAGTCTCTCAGAGGAACTCATTAATAGAACCAATAGGCAAGAAAGATTAGAGATTCAAGGAGCAGGTAGAGTAGCCAAGTCGATTATTAGTACAGCTTTATCTAAGTCAGAGAAACGACCTTTATTGTTACTCGTTTCAAATCTGGAAGAAGCGGCTAGATGGCTTTCGTTATTAGAAAGCTGTGGATGGTCAAAGTCATATCTCTATCCCACTAGTGAAGCTTCTCCCTATGATGCCCAAGATCTATCAACCGAACATATCTGGGGCCAGTTACAAGTTCTCAGTGAATTAATGCTAGCCGAAAGTTTTGATGATATAGCAGTCGTAGCCACAGAACGAAGTTTGCAACCTCATTTACCAAACAGAATAGATTTGGAATCAAATTGCATAAAAATACATAACAACCAACAATTAGATGTTCAAGAATTATCAGAGAAATTAACGAAAATTGGTTATACGCGCGAAGCCACTACATATCAGGAAGGGACTTGGTCTCGAAGAGGAGATATTATTGATATTTATCCAGTAAATAATGAAGTACCTATTAGATTGGAACTTTTTGGTGATCAGGTAGATAAGATACGAGAGTTGGATCCTTCTACCCAACGATCACTTGACATTATTGATGAAATCTACTTAACTCCTACCTCTTATAATAAAATAATTTCCGAATCTTTAGTAAATAGCAATGAAAAGGGCCTTGAGAAAATTATAGGACAAAAAAGGCTGGAACAGTTGATTGAAAATTCTTTCACATCTAATATCAGCAACTTATTAGGATATGCCTACAAAAAACCAAGTTCTATATTGGATTACCTTCCTAAGCATACCTGTGTCATCTTTGACGAAAGATCTAATTGCTTATCTCATGGTGAGAAATGGTTCGATCATGTGCAAGAACATTATGACTCCCTCCGTTCCTTCTACGACTTAGATAAACAAGAATTCAGAATTTTTTTTCCTGGCAATCTACATATTAATATTGCAGAATCATTTGAACAGGTTTCCACTTACTTTGGCTTTGACCTCAAAGAAATTTTCCAAGAAAATTCTAGGAAAAATATCTTTGACGCTTCCTGTAGGACTTTTCCTAGTTATCCTAATCAATTTGGCAAGGTTAGCCAACAAGTTCAGAATAATACAAAGGAAAAAAACTCAACTTGGATATTATCTGCACAGCCAACTAGAACTGTAGCATTACTAGAAGAGCATGAATGCATCACTAAATTTGTCTCTAATAGTGAAGATATAAATGGTATTTTATGTTTAATCGATCAAAAAACTCCCGTAGTTTTAAAGGCAACTGGAACAGCAGAAATTGAGGGTGTGTTTCTTGCACCATGGAAAATAGTACTAATTACAGATCGGGAGATATATGGTCAGCAACGAATAACTAGTACCGCATATATTAGAAGGAGGTCTAAATCAAACAGTAAGATTGTCAATCCTTCTAAAATGATTGAAGGAGACTATATTGTTCATAGAAATCATGGTATCGGATGTTTTCTGAAAATAGAAAAATTGGCTTTTGGTGGTCAAATAAGAGATTATCTAGTAATTAAATATTTAGATGGCATTCTTCGCGTAGCAGCAGATCAACTAACGAGCTTGACTCGTTATCGATCTAGTAGCGAGACTAAGCCTTCACTAAATAAAATGGGTGGAGCTAGTTGGGAGAAATTAAAAGCTAAAGCCAAAAAATCGATACAAAAGATTGCTTTTGATCTTGTAAAATTATACGCAGAACGAAGTGAAGCTAAGGGGTTTCCATATCCTAATGATGGGCCATGGCAAGAAGAACTAGAAGGTTCTTTTCCCTATGAGCCTACCCCTGATCAATTAAAAGCTGTTAAAGATGTAAAACAAGATATGCAGAAATCACAACCCATGGATCGACTTATCTGTGGAGATGTTGGTTTTGGTAAAACAGAAGTAGCAGTGAGAGCTATCTTTAAGGCAATTACAGCTGGAAAACAGATAGCATTACTGGCACCAACAACAGTTTTAGCTCAACAACATTGGAGAACTATCTCAGATCGATTTGCTCCTTATCCAATAAAGATTTCATTGCTCAACAGATTCAGAACTAAATTAGAAAGAGAGAAAATAATAAAAGGCCTAAAGGAAGGGAATATTGATGCTGTTATAGGGACGCATCAATTACTAAATAAAAAAATTGAGTATAAGGATCTGGGCTTACTTGTAGTAGATGAGGAACAACGATTTGGTGTTAGTCAAAAGGAAAAGATTAAGGTTATCAAAAAAAATATAGATGTACTAACCCTTTCGGCAACACCTATTCCGCGAACACTGTATATGAGTCTCTCAGGAGTAAGAGAAATGAGTCTTATTACAACACCTCCCCCTCAACGAAGAGCAATAAAAACCCACTTATCTGAATTTGATGAGGAGGCAGTTAGAAGTGCAATTAGCCAGGAACTAGATAGAGGAGGACAAATCTTTTATGTAGTGCCAAGAGTTGATGGAATTGAGAATGTAGCTAAGAAGATTATAACTATGGTTCCAAATATCAAATTAGTAACAGCGCATGGTCAAATGCCTGAAGGACAACTTGAAAGTACAATGGTAGCCTTTAATGCTGGCGAAGCAGATCTAATGCTTTGTACTACAATTATTGAAAGTGGATTAGATATACCAAGAGTTAATACAATCATAGTTGAGGATTCACAGAAATTTGGTTTATCCCAGCTTTATCAATTGAGAGGGAGAGTTGGTAGGAGTGGCATTCAAGCACACGCTTGGCTCTTCTATCCATCTAATTCTCTATTAACTGATACTGCGAGAAAGCGTCTAAGGGCAATTCAGGAATTTGCGCAACTTGGAAGTGGGTATCAACTAGCAATTAGAGATATGGAAATAAGAGGAGTAGGAAACCTCTTAGGAGTTGAACAAAGTGGACAAATGGAAACTATTGGTTTTGATTTATATATGGAAATGCTTCAGGAAGCCCTTGCTGAGATTCAGGGGCAAGATTTACCAACAGTTGATGATACCCAAATAGATCTTCCTGTAACAGCTTTTATCCCTGCCGAATGGATCACTGATAAAGAAGAAAAGATTTCTGCCTATCGTCTAGCTTCAGATTGCAAAACCTCCGAATCGATCATTGATGTAGCGGCAAGTTGGACAGACCGTTATGGAAACATTCCAAAGCCAGTTGAATCTCTTCTGAGGCTAATGCAATTAAAACTCCTAGCCAAAAGCTGTGCATTTACCAGAATTTACCTTGAAAAGCCAAATGTGATTTTGGAAACTCCTATGGAAGAACCAGCATTTCTAAAACTGCGAAAAGGCCTCCCTAAACACCTTCATGGCCGCTTAATTTTTAAAAAAGGAACGGGAATTAACTCAACAGTGACTGTAAGGGGAATAGGAGTACTTCCCGTTGACAAACTTATTGAACAACTAATGGAATGGTTCAGAGACATGCTAGAAAACCTTCACAATTTAGAGAAACCAGATTCTGCAAACTCGACTGTGAAAACAGAAAATAAGAAATCGTAGTAGGATCAACTATTAGTGAGACGGTTTAGCAAATGGCCGAACGAAACCGAAAGTTGGCCAACTTTTCGCTAACTTGTCCAGAATTGCTTTTTTACCTTGGGAGAATTTGTTAACCAAAGTATCTCTCAGGATTCTTTAAATCTTACAAGCAATGTTATTTCACTCATTGCTTTTGCTATATATTTTGTCTTAATTTTAAGAGAAACAAATGATGACGATGATTCGGATTCTGGCGGGGGGGGACTAATGCAACCCATATCCTAGGTCTCTAGATATTATTAATTTGAATTAATTATATTAGATAACTTGTTTCGAAAGTCTCCTTTTGGCATTCCACCCTTGAGTTCTCCAATTATAAGTTTTTCGGTCTCAATGTCCTGCACCAAGATATACGTCGGCCATCCCATGCCTTCTTTATTGGGATATTTTGCAAGTAGTATATTTCTGTATTTTCTATAAGTGTCGGTATCCTGAAGCATAACGTTGATGAATGAGCAACCTAACTCTGAAGCAACCTTCTCGTCGTAATGACTCATTCTGTGGCATGTTCCACAATCTTCAGAGCTGAATTTTAAAAGTGCAAGGTTCGCCATAGGATTAATTAAATAATTTCCAATATAATATATTATAGATCTATTTTGAGTAGCTCTTTCAGACTTTTAGGTAGATTCTATAGTGCTCTTTAAAGCAACTACACTATAAAAGGGATCAGTTTTTAAATTTAAAAAATTTAGGACTGTCTTATTTTCATCTTGATATGTAATAATATCATTTTTAGCCCACCCTTGAGCAATCAGTATTGATTTAATATACTCTATATGTGATTTATGATCACCAAATTTCCATATATATGGAGACTTCTGCCAAAAGGCCCTATTAGTAAATGAAACTATAAGCTTGCCTCCGGGTTTTAATATTTGATAAATTTCATGCGCAATATCCTCTGGATATTGGAGATATTGCCATCCTGCTACAATTAAAAATGCATCAACACTTTCCTTCTTCAAAGGTAAAGAGAAATTCGTGTTGAGATTCTGAATCCAAAATCTATCAAGTCTTTTATTTGCTTTCAATTCTGAGGAATTTAATCCATGTCCTATTACCTCTTTAAAAGAAATTCCGTCTGGTAAATGACTAACCCAACTCGACATAAGGTCAACTACTACATAAGAAGGAACGAGCAACTCCTGATAAAGTTTACTTAGTCTTGATCTGAATTTGAAGTCTAAATGTTGAACGAATCGTGGTTGAGCGTAGAACAAATCATCATCAGAAATATCATCCTTTAATCTTTGATGATCAGATAGTATACGTATAACCATAGGAATCCTATATCACAATAGATAGGTGAATTATAATCTACTTTAAGAACAGAATTTTCGCAATAACAGCTCTAACAGCCTTAATTAACTTAACTGACTCAATCTTTTAAATATAATGTGAGTATATTTATACCAGAACCTGTAAATAACAAAGTTACAGCTAAAAATGGAATTATCTTTTGACTTAAATCTATAACCGGAATACGATTAAATAATTCAAATAGGCCGAAAATAGATGAGATAATGAAAACAAGAAATACAATAATAATAAGTATTTTAGTGAAAATCTTACTTATCAATATCGTATCTAGTAAATGATTAGAATTATTAATATCTAAAAAAACAAGAAAGAAAGAAGTTAGTAAACATGTTCCAATTGGTGCCCAAACCCAAAATTGGCCTTTATCAAACAAATTTACAAAATAAAAAAACGAAAAAAAGTATTGAATCCAAATTAAATAAATTGCCCTTCGGATCATTTTGACTTTCTTTAGCATCTCAACTAATGTTTTTTGATTTGGTTATTAAAGCACAATTTACTCATTTCTTTAATTCTATTAGTTACTCTTCTTTTATTTTAGATAAATAATTGCAAATTCTATAGCTTATTAGTTGGCTAAATCAGTATTTCCTCTTTTTGGATTTTCGAATTAGCAAGGAGACGACGCGTAATGATCGCCACAGTCCTCCTAATAAGAGTATTAAACCAATAAAAATAAATACAAATAAAATTACTAATGAAAGTATAATAGATGTAGATTGGAGCAAACCTATTATACTTTCGTAAAATTTTATACCCGAATCACGAAGTATTTGTGATAAATTTAATTTATTGGGTATCCTATTTAGATACAATAAAAGTATAACACCTAGATTTACCATCAATAGAGATTCGAGACTCTGTCTCCACAAGGGAGTATTTTTTCTACTTTTTGCCCTTCGAAAAACATTTCTACTTGGTTTTGTTTTGAGGTTCTTATTCATATTCACTTACACACTCTGCAATGAGATAAATTAAGTAAGTCAATTGGTACTGTCAAAATTCCTTTTAAATAATATAGTCAAGATACCTTTTTTACAAGGTATAGGATTTGATGAATCAATGAGTTTGCTCATTGTCTCTATATATAGAAATTAGTCAATGCCTAAGACGGCACTAATTTTGAGTGTTATGTGGGCTAGGTTCTTGTAGAGGTGATTGGGTTGTTGAAATTGGCATAATGGCAGCTATTACAACAGTAACTGACACAGCCAAAATTCCAACAAAAGGAGCGGCTATTAATTCCCAGAAAGAAGATTTGTTAGCTAACTCTCTTCGATTGAGTGGGGCATAGATTGGAACATTCCAGTCAATTTGAATCCGTGGATCGTTCCGAAGCGATTCGAGGCATCTCACAAGATCAACCAGTTCCGCATCATCAATTTGAATCGCAAGCGTTTTCATTGAATCTCTTGTACTCTGCAGTAAAAGCTCATGCTGATCACCTTTAGGAATAATTCGAACAGAGTTACCAATTTCTCCCAATGGTCGAGCAGAATTAGAAATCAGATATCGTCCGTATTTCAAGACTGTGGTCATTAATGATTCCAGATGAACTCGTTGACCCTCCAAAACTGGTGAACCGATTAAATCGAGTTTCCAATTGGAAATTATTCCAATCGTTCGTTCATCATGACCTCGAGAAAAATCTGGCAACCCTTCTACTACGAGTTTTACTGAAGTCTCATTAAATTGAATTGAATTTCTGATCATAATTTTTACATTAAGGTTTTTGATCAAGAAGACTCGCTCTAAGACGGTCAATACCGCCTGAACCGGAAGATAATGCGAGGGTTCTAACTAGTGGCTTATAAAGTTCATTCGACATGTTTGGATCTAACATGTTTATAACGGCTCCTCTCCGTTGGTTAAGACGTTCAGATATGAGCTCACGTAGACGCCGATTAAAAAGTTCCCATCGTTGATGATTAATTGAAGATGGTTCTTTCTTGGATAACAGTTGGTGAAGGAATGGGTAAAGGCGTTCAGCCATAGATGACACGAGAACTAATAACGCTTCTGAGTCCTCACTTGATAGCAATCCCCTCCTGGTAGCCTTGCGCAAAGGGTTATGACAGCGCCTTTTCCAAAGCTCAACTCTATTAGGAAAAAGTGTCTCTAGTCCTAATTGATGAGAAGTCCAAACCATAGATTCGCCGCCATTCAGATCAATGGATTCAATTGCAAGCATCAAAAGATCAAGTCTTTCCAAGGCACGTCTAGAGAGGATATATTTTTTCGTTTTCGTTGAATTGCTTCTTTTTAGCTGTTTGAACAACTTTGGCTTTTCTGGTAAAGGCCTTAAGGATTGAGAGGCAGCTTCGTTCATGAATGAGGATAATGCTGGATGATGGCTTGAAAATCAGAAAGAGATATGAATTCGTAGATAATGGAGCAATTTCAACTCAAAAGCATCTAAACCTTGGACATCAAAACCTACATTGATGAGATTCCGGACTTTCCAAAGCCTGGCATTGTATTCAAAGACTTTAGTCCATTACTAAGGTCACCAAAGGCATGGAGCTATGTCATTAGCAAATTTTCAGAAATCGCAAAGGAACTAAATCCTGATGTTGTTGTTGGCATTGAATCTAGAGGATTTATTGTTGGATCTTCCCTTGCAACAGCTTCAGGATTAGGTTTTGTTCCAGTTCGGAAACCAGGAAAACTGCCAGGTACTGTTTTTGGAGTTGAATATGAACTTGAATATGGACTAGACAGGCTTGAAGTTAGCAAAAACGCTTTTCAGGAAAACCAAAGAGTTTTACTAGTCGATGATCTTTTAGCTACTGGAGGAACTGCCAATGCGACAATCAATCTTATGAAAAATTGTAATGTTGAGATAGTAGGTATTGCTTTCATTATTGAACTAACTGCACTAAATGGACGTAAAAATATAAATACTAAAGTACCAATTAAATCTATAGTAAGTTACTCATAGTTATTTTGCCAGTCAAGGACTCTCTGATACTGATCAATTGTCAATAGTCCAAAACTCCACAGAATGATACCAAGAGGTGCCTGCTCAATGTTTGATTGCCTTATACCTAGGTTAATTGCATTTTCACTAAGTCCTATTTTTTGGATAAGAAATTTGATGAGATCTACTGATGGTTTTGGTTGCGATTTCGAGCTGAACACCATATGAGATAGATATCTAAATCTATTGTGGTACAAATACTGAAATTATGCCATCAGTGAAAATCCTCATAGCCAAGGTCCGAAAAAGCTTTAGATTCTTTAAAAGGTTGAATATAATTCTTCGAACAAATAATAATATTTTATTTTTATTAGAGAATAATCGAATGACAATTAGTGTGGATAGCCCTATTAGAATTAAATCTATGGTTCTATTTAAAGTGTAAATGACTGGAAAGTTAGCAGAAATAAACCTATTCTTCTTAGCTCTTTCTAAAAGATCACTAAGTAATTGAACATCTCGCCAACACACATTTAATCCTTGCCCTCCTACAGGATGAAATCTATGCCCCGATTCACCTACCAGAACTCGGTAATTTTTATGGAGTGGAAAACTGATTGAAAATGAAACTTGAAATGCAGAGGGTTGATCAATAATTGCGTCTGGTTCAAATCCAGAAGGTAATATTGCAGCAAGATTATCAAGTAATAATGCTTTATCTAGGTTAACTCGTCTATCACATAATTCTTTTGAAGAGCTCCAAACTATTTGATATAAATCCCCTCCCATAGGAAGAATTGCCAAAGGTCCCTCAGATCTAAAAATCTCAAATGCCGTAGAAGATGGAATCCCCCTAATTAAAATCTTTGCGGTAAGGCAAGAAGTATTAGTTTGTATCTCATGACTATTAATGCCCCATGTTTTTTTCCACGGAGACATGGGTCCGTCAGCGGCTACTATAAAGTCATGTGAATCGAAATCGTTATTAATATTTGAAGCGAATTCTGTCTTAATATGATCTGATGACTCGATAATTTTTAGAAGTAATGTCATCAAGTCGCGATGATCTATAATCCAGCCCATAGCTTCAAACTTACTGTTATTTAGTGACAGAACATCTATTCCAAAATTTACTGAGCGTTTAATTACCTGATCCGATACAACTAATTTGGAGAATGGTGTTGTTTTACTTTCTAATGTATTCCAAAGGTCTAGAGACTGAAGTAACCTCCTTGAAGAATGTGTTAAAGCATATGCTCTAGTACGCTGTGTCAACGAATCAATTGAGCATGGATCATAAATTTCCACCATATAGCCCATCCTAGCCAAGGATATTGCTAGTATTGATCCAGAAGGGCCAGCACCTAATATTGCTATCTTTTTACCCATTATATTATTTTTCTGTGATATATAATCTAGCATAAAAATTCCTCTATAATAATTTTTAGCGAAGTCTAAGGTTGCAAAATTCTTCAAATGCTGGCCTCAGAAGATAAGGGTACTCTCCTACCCAAATTTTTTGATTCGGTAACCATGCATCACTTATTGCAGAGACAGTACTGAAATCCCTTCTTTGACTAAAGACTAGGCATCTAATTCGACAACCTTCTCTTATAATTGTATGTTTCTTATCCATAGGAAATGCAATTTTGCCAAGATAACCATCTTCATCTTCTACTTCTAATATCATCCATGTTCGGCGGTTTTCAATAAGTTCCAATTCACCTCTATTATTAGCCTGTTCTTGTCTATTTTCAACTTTTTCTTTGGTAAAAACTTCTACCACCTCTCCTTCAAAAAGAGCTATTGATGGGAAACGTCTTAACTGGGAATTTTTTTGACCTGCTTCTACTATAGGTCCCCAAAGTATGTAGAGTAAAATTACTACTCCAGCTATTAGTACTATCGAATAAAATTGACTTCCTTCTAAAACTTGACTGAAAACAAGAGTGATTGCACCTCCAATAGCAGCTATCATGATTCTTTGTAGAATCTTTCTAGGGTTTCCCAATGCTGAACGAAATTGATCACTAGTTGCTACAGCAGGAATTAATTTATCTAGCTCACCTGGTTTTAATGGAATAAGCATATCGAATAATTCCTTTTAAATAATTCTTTCAAGACCATAGATTAGCATCTTAAGTTGCCTGACTTTTCGAATAGTTAAGAGAACACCAGGCATATAAGCAGATCTATCAATTGTGTCATGTCTTAGTAGATATGTCTCGCCCGTGGCACCAAATAAGACCTCTTGATGTGCTACTAAACCCGGCAAACGAATTGAGTGAATTCTAAGTCCACTCGGTCTTACCCCTCCTCTACTTCCAACTAAAGACTCTTGTTCCTCTACCTGCAGTGAATTAAATTGTTTACCTAGATCTTCCATAAGTTCAGCAGTCTTAATGCAAGTACCACTAGGTGCGTCTGCTTTCAGGTTGTGATGTAATTCTGTAAGTTCTGCATGCTCGTAAAAGCGAGATGCGGCAGCAGCAGCCTGTTGAAGTAACACCATACCTATAGAAAAATTTGGAATTATTGCCCCACTTATGGATGCTTTCATCGCAAAATCCTGGAGTTCAGAAATCTGTTCAGGGAATAGCCCAGTAGTACCAATAACTGGATGGACACCATATGCAATTGCTGCCCTTGTGTGTTCGTAAACTACAGAAGGGTGTGTGAAGTCAACAAGAACTGATCCCTTGTCCGGTCCTAAATTCCGGACTGACTGACTGATTGCACATAGGCAACCCTCGAAATCCGAAGTTATAGGGATATCAATTTCTTCATTACCAAGTAAATTCCCGACTTGAGTGCCCTCTGTACCGGGAGTGGTATCAATAGCTCCGACTAGCTCACAATCCTTTGAGCCATGCACAGCTTTAATTACCTCCGAACCCATTTTCCCTAGTGCACCGGCCACTATGACTGGAATAGTTGAAGGATGAGACGCCGTCATTTTGTTGATTTAGTTTGGAAAACCAAGCCAATGGAGAATGCCCTTATATAACCAAAATTTTGGTTATATCAACCGGACGAGTTACGCTCTTATCCTCAAGTAAGTATTTAAGCTGCCATGTTCACTCAGGTTCGCTCCGCCGATCGCAGAGTTTCCCCTGGTGATAGCAACCAACACAAGTCCGTCATGAAGGCGGTTTACGTAGTTTTAGAACCTCAATACCAAAACGCATTAACTCAAGCTGCAAATGCTCTAAATGCTCAGAACGGACCCTTAGGAATAGAATTAAGTGGATATTTGATTGAAGAGCTTCGTGACCCGAAAAATTACGAGGACTTTCAACAAGACGTTTCAGAAGCTGACGTATTCATTGCCTCTTTAATCTTCATAGAAGATTTGGCTCAAAAAGTTGTTGAGGCTGTATCTCCTTATAGGGAAAAACTCAAGGCCGCAGTTGTTTTCCCTTCAATGCCTGAGGTTATGCGCCTCAACAAACTGGGTACTTTTTCTATGGCACAACTAGGCCAAAGCAAAAGTGTTATATCAGGTTTTATGAAAAAGAGAAAAGAGTCTGGTGGAGCAGGATTTCAAGACGCAATGCTCAAGTTGCTTAATACCCTTCCAACGATCCTCAAATACTTGCCCGTAGACAAAGCTCAGGATGCAAGAAGTTTCATGCTGAGCTTTCAATATTGGCTTGGAGGAACTCCAGAAAACCTCCGAAATATGCTTTTAATGCTTGCTAATAAGTATGTCTTTCCATCTACTAGCGACGATCCTGAGAGTCCCACGATTGAAATCGCTGAGCCTGAGGTTTTCCCCGATTTAGGAATTTGGCATCCCTTGGCTACGAATATGTTTGAAGATATTAAAGAATATCTAAATTGGACATCAAGCCGTACTGACCTAAGCGAAAAGTCAAAAAAAGGGCCAATGATTGGGTTAGTTCTTCAGAGAAGTCACATTGTCACCGGAGATGATGCACATTATGTAGCTGTGATTCAAGAACTTGAATTTAGAGGTGCTCGCGTTCTTCCAATCTTCTGTGGAGGTTTAGATTTCTCTAAACCGGTAAATAATTTCTTCTACGATCCATTAAATCTAGAAAATCCTATTGTTGATGGCGTAGTTTCTCTAACAGGTTTTGCTTTAGTAGGAGGACCAGCCAGGCAAGATCATCCAAAAGCTATTGAATCACTAAAGCGATTAAACCGACCATACATGGTCGCACTTCCTCTGGTATTTCAAACAACACAAGAGTGGGAAGGGAGTGATCTAGGCTTACACCCAGTACAAGTTGCTCTTCAAATTGCTATTCCAGAGCTTGATGGGGCAATTGAACCAATAGTTCTTTCTGGTAGAGATGACGCAACGGGTAAGGCCCATACTCTTCAAGACAGAGTCGATTCAATTGCAGAAAGAGCTATTCGATGGTCGTCTTTACGAATAAAATCAAGAGCTGAAAAAAAACTTGCGATAACAATATTCAGTTTTCCTCCAGACAAAGGAAACGTTGGAACAGCAGCTTACCTGGATGTATTCGGATCAATCCATCGTGTACTTGAGGAAATGAAAAGTAAAGGATACAGAGTAGATAATCTGCCAAAGGACGGCAAAGCTTTAATGGAAAGACTTATAAATGATCCAGAAGCACTTGAAGGATCTCCAGAACTATCGATCGCTCATAGAATGTCAGTCGAAGAATATCAAACAAATACACTGTATTCAGAACGATTAGAAGAAAACTGGGGTAAACCACCTGGAAACTTAAATAGTGATGGTCAAAATCTGTTGATTTATGGGCATCACTTTGGAAATATCTTTATAGGAGTTCAACCAACATTTGGATACGAAGGAGATCCAATGAGATTACTTTATTCAAGAAGCGCAAGCCCTCACCATGGCTTTGCTGCCTATTACACATATATAGAAAAGATCTGGAAGGCAGATGCTGTTCTTCACTTCGGAACTCATGGTTCACTTGAATTTATGCCAGGCAAACAGATGGGAATGAGTGAAACATGTTATCCAGATTCACTAATTGGTGGCTTACCTAATCTTTATTATTATGCAGCAAATAATCCTTCAGAAGCTACAATTGCCAAGAGAAGAGGTTATGCTTCGACAATTAGTTATCTAACTCCACCAGCAGAGAATGCTGGCTTATATAAAGGATTGAAAGAGCTTGGAGAATTAGTAGGATCGTATCAGCAACTACGTGAAAGTGGTAGAGGTATACAAATAGTCAATGCAATTATCGAAACTGCGAAAAAGTGTAATTTAGAACAAGATGTGGATCTGCCAGAAAAAGAAGCTTCTGATCTCAACTTAGAACAGAGAGATTCAGTAGTTGGCGCTGTTTATAGTCAGTTAATGGAAATTGAAAGTAGATTATTACCTTGTGGACTTCATACAATTGGAAAACCACCAACTGCAGAAGAAGCCATCGCAACACTAGTTAGTATTGCCTCTCTAGAACGCGAAGAAGATAATTTACGTTCACTACCTGCACTTTTAGCAGAGTCCAAAGGGAGAGAACTTGAAGATATATTTGAAGGAAATCAAAAGGGTAAATTAGAGGATGTGGAGTTAAATAAACAATTGACTGAAATATCCAGAGATTGTGTTGGGTCAATGGTCGAGGCATTAACTGGAAAGGATGGAAGGGTGACACTTAAAAAGAACTTGCTTGGACAAGTAAATCAGAGATTGAATGGATTGTTAGGTAGAAAATCAAAAAGTCCTTGGCAAAAGATATGTGAAAGAAATGGATTTACTAAAATAGACTCGACTGAACTTGAAAAATTATTTAAGTACTTACGTTTTTGTTTAGATCAAATCTGTGCTGATCAAGAAATGGATAGCCTTCTAAAGGCGCTTGATGGTGATTATGTAATACCTGGACCGGGGGGAGATCCGATTCGTAATCCAGGAGTATTACCAAGTGGTAAAAATATTCATGCTCTAGATCCTCAGTCAATTCCTACAATTGCAGCAATAGCAGCAGCTAAAGGTGTTGTTGATAAATTAATTGCAAGACAACGTGAGGAACAGGGTGATTGGCCTGAAACTATCGCATGTGTTCTATGGGGAACAGATAATATCAAAACGTATGGAGAGTCACTAGCTCAAATTCTTTGGTTTATTGGTGTTAGACCAAAGCCTGATTCAGTAGGCAGAGTTAATAAATTGGAACTAATTCCTCTTGAAGAATTAGGTAGACCAAGAATAGATGTTGTTGTTAACTGTTCTGGTGTATTTAGAGATCTTTTTATTAATCAAATGGCTCTCATTGACCAAGGAGTTAAAATGGCTGCTGAAGCCGACGAAGATATTAACCAAAATTTTGTGAGAAAACACTCTCTCGAACAGGCAAAAGAGCAAGGAACATCCTTAAGAGAAGCAGCTTGCAGAGTCTTTTCTAACTCGAGTGGAAGTTATAGCTCAAATGTCAACTTGGCTGTAGAAAACTCAACCTGGGAAGAGGAAGGCGAATTACAAGAAATGTACCTATCAAGAAAAACTTTTGCATTTAATGCAGATAATCCAGGTGAGATGAATCAAAACCGGGAGGTTTTTGAATCAGTCATGAAAACTGCAGATGCAACCTTTCAAAATCTAGACTCTGCTGAAATCTCTCTAACAGATGTAAGCCACTATTTCGATTCAGATCCAACTAAATTAATTCAAAACCTTAGAGATGATGGTAAAACACCAAGTAGTTATATAGCAGATACTACAACTGCTAATGCACAAGTGAGAACACTCAGTGAAACCATTCGACTAGATTCAAGAACTAAACTTCTAAATCCAAAATGGTACGAAGGTATGCTTAATTCTGGATATGAAGGTGTTAGAGAGGTATCAAACCGCCTAAATTACACTCTGGGTTGGAGTGCTACAAGTGGACAAGTAGATAATTTCGTTTATGAAGAAACAAATGATACTTTTATAAATGATCCGGAGATGAGAAAAAGGCTAATGGAGCTTAATCCTCATAGTTTTAGAAGAATTGTTGGTACATTACTTGAGGTTAATGGACGAGGATATTGGGAAACATCCGATGAGAATATAGACCGCTTGCAAGAACTGTATCAAGAAGTAGAAGATCGCATTGAAGGTGTTGATCCTGCACAGAAATAAAATTATAAAATAAGACTATAAATATCTTAGTCTTACCATAATTGTTCAGACATAGTGATTGAATGCTTAACTTGTGCGACATCATGAACACGTACTAAATCTACTTTCATCTGTACACATTTACAAATAACAGCACTTGTACCCCAGATACTATTATCAATAGATGGTAGATTTAATACTTCCCTAATAAAGCGTTTTCGTGATGGACCAATCAATAAAGGAAAGCCCTCAATTTTTAGTCGATCCAATCCCTTTAAAAGAGATAAATTCTGATCAGTAGATTTAGCAAATCCCAACCCAGGATCCCATATGATATTTTCTTATTTAACACCAAAATCTACCGCTTTTTGAGTTCTTCTATGTAAGCCGTCTATAACATCAGTTACGACATTATTGTAATTATTCTTTTGACCCATAGTTTTACTATTTCCTCTACTATGCATTACAACATAAGGACAATTTGCCTCTGCTACTACACGAAGTATATCCGGATCATCATTACCAGCTCTGACATCATTAATCCATTTTGCACCTAAATCCAGGG
>QCGA01000010.1 GCA_003280095.1 Prochlorococcus sp. AG-363-O16 | reverse complement strand
TAAATTCCTCAGTAGAGACGCTATGCCATTGAAAAGGTGTATGAGGTTTTGGAGTGAAGTTGCTTATGGTGATATTTAATTTGAGGTTTCCTTTTGAATTGCACTTTGATTGCAACATTTTGCAGGTGCCAGGAATTCCAAGTACATCCCTATCCGTCTCTCCTGGTAGGCCGATCATGAAATAGAGCTTGATTTTTTTATGGCCATGTTCCATTGCTGTTTGAATGCCATTTATTAAATCTTCATCTGTAAGACCTTTGTTGATTATGTCTCTAAGACGTTGTGTGCCTGCTTCAGGCGCAAACGTAAGGCCTGCCTGTCTTGTGCCTCCTAGGATGTGTGCAATGTCATCATCGAATCGATCGACTCTTTGACTGGGAAGTTGGAGGGTTACATTTTGGTCCGCCAATCGGTTTCGTAATTCCACTCCGACGGCAGGAAGAGAAAGGTAATCGCTACAACTAAGTGATAGAAGGGAAAAGTCAGAGTACCCAGTTTTTTCCATACCCGTTTCGACTGCGTTGATGATTTCTTCTGGCTCAACATCTCTTGCAGGACGAGTCAGCATTCCTGGCTGACAGAATCTGCAACCACGTGTACAGCCTCTGCGGATTTCTATAGTGAGTCTGTCGTGAATTGCTTCTGTGGTTGGGACTAATCCCATTCCATAATGGGGTATTGGTTTAGAAACTCTTCTTAGAAGTCTTTTGGGAAGATTTGGAAATAGTGGTTCAATTGTTATTCCATCTGTTCCAGGTGCATATAAAGATGGAACATATACGCCAGGAATGTTGGCTAAATCCTTAAGGGCCTCCGATCTCTTATACCCTGCAGCTTTAGCTTCTCTAATAACAAGACTTATTTCAGGAAGGAGCTCTTCTCCATCTCCTAATGCCACAAAGTCTAAAAATTCTGTGAAAGGTTCGGGGTTGCTAGTAGCAGTAGGACCACCAGCAAAAATTAAGGGAGGTGAAAGAGGATTATTGAGAGGGAGATCTCCTCTTTTTCTTGAATAAAGAGGTATTCCTGCGAGGTTAATAATCTCGAGAATATTTGTAGCTCCAAGCTCATAGCTAAGGTTGAAACCTAAAACATCAAAAGCCAAAAGAGGTCGACGACTTTCAATCGCAAATAATTTGCAGTTCAGCTCCCTTAATTTGTTTGCCAGATCTTCTCCTGGTAGATATGCACGATCACATAGTTGTCCTGGTATTGAATTTAAAATTGAGTAAAGAATGATATGTCCAAGATTGCTTGAACCAATTTCATACAGCTCCGGGTAACAAAGTACCCATCTGACAATGGCATCCTTCCAGTTTTGCTTTATAACACCATGTTCGTTCCCGATATAGCGACCGGGCTTGAGAATCCCGGCATCAACTATTTCGGAGAAATTGACTGGGTCATGCTCCTTGGAATGGCTTGCTGTAGAAATGGTTTGGGTGACAATCACAGCAAATATATCTTTGATCTTGAGGTAATCGTATTAAGAAATTCACATCATGTGGGCACTTGCCATAGCAAGATGCGATGAGAAACGCATGAATTTCCGTGGTCAAAGTAAATGGTAACTATCTCAAACTTAAGGCAGGGTATCTTTTCCCAGAGATTGCAAGGAGAGTAAAGGCTTTTAGCGAGGTCAATCCCAAGGTTGAGTTGATTCGTCTTGGCATAGGAGATGTCACGGAACCTCTCCCGGAAGCTTGTAGAGAAGCCATGAAGGCAGCTGTAGATGAAATGGGCACATTAGATGGCTTTCGTGGCTATGGCCCTGAGCAGGGATATCTATGGCTTCGGGAAGCCATAGCTAAGAATGATTTTCAGGCTAGGGGATGTGAGGTAAGCCCAGATGAGGTTTTTGTTTCTGATGGTTCCAAGTGTGATAGCAGCAATATTCTTGATGTACTCGGAGAAGGTAATCGTGTAGCGGTTACTGATCCTGTTTATCCCGTTTATGTGGACACTAACGTGATGGCAGGACGTACCGGAGAAGCTCTTCAAAGTGGGAGATATGAAGGTCTTTCTTATCTGCCACTTTCTTCAGCAAATTCCTTTGAGGCGGAGATACCTGATCAAAAAGTTGATTTGATTTATCTATGTTTTCCTAATAATCCAACAGGAGCAGTCTCAACCAGGGAAAAGTTGAAGGAATGGGTTGATTATGCATTGAAAAATAATGCATTGATTCTGTTTGATGCTGCCTATGAGGCTTTTATTCAAGATAGTCAGCTACCGCATTCTATTTATGAGATTGATGGATCAAGAGATTGTGCAATTGAGTTTCGCTCTTTTTCAAAAAATGCAGGTTTTACTGGGGTTCGCTGTGCTTTTACTGTGATACCTAAAACTGTTAAAGGGAAAACCTCTAGTGGCCAAGAAATAAGTATCTGGGACCTTTGGAACCGTCGTCAGAGTACAAAGTTTAATGGTGTTAGCTATATCGTTCAGAGAGGTGCCGAGGCTGCCTATTCCCCCTCAGGTCAGGCTCAGATTAAAGGATTGGTTAGTTTCTATATGGAAAATGCATCGATTATCAGAAGAGAATTGGCTCATGCAGGCCTAACACTGTTTGGTGGAGAACATGCGCCTTATGTATGGATTAAGACGCCAGATGGTATGGGGTCTTGGGACTTCTTTGATCATTTGCTTGAAAAGGCCAATGTAGTTGGGACACCTGGAAGTGGATTTGGTGCTGCAGGAGAGGGTTATTTTCGACTTTCTGCTTTTAATAGTCGTTTTAATGTCGAGAAGGCAATGGAACGTATAGTTGCTCTTTCATAAAAAAAAAACTTTGTAAAGAATATGCTCGGAGATCTTAAATTGCAGGAGATGATTGGTTATACGTAATTCATGATTGATACGATTGATCGCAGTCCTTCAGCTGCTGCTGTTTTAGAAAAGCAGGAACAGAGGACTAGAAAATCATCTCCTTTATATAAGGTTTTGCTTCACAATGACTCTGTTAATTCAATGGAGTATGTTGTTTTTACGTTACGTGAAGTGGTCCCTAGACTCACTGAGCAGGATGCCATAGCCGTAATGCTTGAGACCCATAATACTGGAGTAGGTCTTGTTATTGTTTGCGACTTGGAACCGGCAGAATTTTATTCCGAGACACTGAAGTCGAAAGGCTTAACTAGCACGATAGAAAAAGAAGACTGAGGTTTTATGTTGAGTATTTTTGATTATCTAATAAAGCGAGGTCGGTTGTTAGATACAGTATTATTTATTCCATTAATATATTTATTAGGGTGGTTAATCGTCCAACCTCTGAGCTTGTTTTTGCCTCATTTGTCTGATGAGAGTTTGTCTATTATGGGTACGGTGGTTAGCTTCATACTGTTTCTCTTTTTTTTACCTTTTTGGATAAGGATTAGATGGTCTAACCCTTATCCATGGAAGGAACTAGGTCTCCTTGGATGTGGTTTTTGGGAGTCATTTAAATACTTTTATAAAGGAGTCTTTTTTGCGTTGATATTATTAATATTTATATTAGTCCCTGCGTTTCTTGGCTCTTGGGGCTTGTGGGTGGGTGCTTTCAGTTTTAATGGAATTTTGAATGGAATACTTCTTGGATTAGGAGTTGGATTTGCTGAAGAGTTGATTTTTCGTGCTTGGTTATGGGGAGAATTAGATCGTTTGATTGGTTGGAAGTGGGGTTTGAGTGTTCAAGCTTTGATTTTTAGTCTGGTCCATATTCGATTGGAAACAGAAATTCCTTCGATTATTGGATTGCTTTTTGGGCTTTTTCTTTTGGGATTAGTCCTTGGCTGCAGAAGGAGATTGGATCGGGGAAATCTGTTTGGGGCAATTGGTCTTCATTCAGGTTTAGTAGGAGGATGGTTCATCTTGAACGCTGGATTAATTGATTGGTCTTCAAATGCTCCTGAATGGTTGATCGGACATGGAAGTGTTGATCGGAACCCTTTAAGTGGAATAGTTGGTATTTCAATCCTTTCTTATATTTTTATTCGTCAAGTTAATGCCTTGGCAATTGCAGGAAGGCCATGAACTGGAGCTCTTAAAGCTTCCTTAATGGGAGACAGCCCATAATCTCTTTCTAGTAAGTCTATGACAGTTCTTCCGAAATCTTGAGGATTAGAGTCAAATGCTTCCAAGCATATCTTGCCAAAAATACTGCCCATTGGGTCTGGATTCCATAGAAGTTTTCTTGCTGTCCAAGGCATCATGCTCATGGGATTATAACCAGGTTTAATTAGCCCCTTTTCGAAACCATATTGTTCAAGATGAGTATGTGGTTGTAGTCCAATAAAGAATATTGCTGGTTCAACATTTGCAGAGCCAAAAATCTTTTCTAATTCTCTATGATAAGCAACTGTTTGCCGTATGGTTTCAGGCCTTTCATCGATAACATTAAATGAGTAATTTACGGAAACCTTTGCTTTGAACCCTGCTTCCGCTAATAGCTTACAGTTTTCAAGAACCGTTCTTAAATTGTAGCCCATACGCATTTTCCTTACTAACTCTTGAGACCCTGAAGTTATGCCAATTTCAAAGTAGCTCATACCTGTTTTAACCATTAAATCTGCTAGTTCTTTATCTAAATTATCTGCTCTTATATACGCAGCCCAGTGTATATCCTTTAAACCTTCATTGTAAATTTCTCTAAGGAGCTCTTTGGCGTCCTCTATGTATTTCCTTGCGGGTATAAATTGTGCGTCTGTGAACCAAAAACCCCGAACCCCTAAATCATACAGTTGTTTCATTTCTGCTACTATTTCTTTGGTGGGATTGAGACGGACTTGCTTGCCTTCTACGACTGTGTAGACGCAATAACAACAGTTGTGTGGACATCCTCTTTTGGTTTGAATACCAATATAAAAATCACCACCTTCTAGATACCAATTTAGTTGAGGCCAGATTGACTGAATATATGAGTAATTGCAGGCTGTTTTTGGCAGACTTTTAGGTTGCTCATGTATGAGCCCTTGGCGAGGAGTTTCTCCGGCAATAAAACAACGTTCCCCCTGGATTGATAGTCCGCTTAAGAGTTTCTCTAATAGAGGTTCTCCTTCCCCCAGAGAAATGATTGTTCCTTTAGGAAGGGAGTTGCCTAACTGTTCGTAGAAGACGCTTACTGCACCACCGCCTAGTACTGCTTTGGCATTAGGAATATGACTGCGTGCTTTTTTTAGTCCAATATTCAACAGGCGTTTATTGCGTCTGAGTTCGCCGTAATGACTTGCTGTTAGACGAAGGCCCCCTAATGCTCCACGTAATTTTTTTAGAGGGTTGCTTGAATAGAAAAACTCAAAGGAATGTTGTAAAGGATTCCCTCCACGCCCATCTACAGGTGCATAGATTTGAATATCACGCCAGGAAAAAACTAGTAGAGAGGGTTGAAATTCCTCAATTGTGGAAGAAAGTATTGCTTCAACATCCAATATCGGTACTGCTGCAAGGTCAAGTATTCGTTGTGGTAAATCAGGGAAGCATTTGTGTAAGTGATCAGCTAAATAGATTGGCCCTACTGGGAAAATTGGGTTGCATGGTAGTCGAATTATCAGAACCTTTTCTTGACACTTTTTGTGCTTGAGAGCTACCTGCTCTGGCTTGGGCTGTTCTTTGACTAATGGGTCTGCGCGCATCTTGCTTTTAGTACAGGCTTTCAACGACAGATTGTTGATTGACTGAGACTAGCTAGTAGGAGATGGTGGTTTGTTGAATTTAACCTCACCAGCTTTTAGAAATTAAGAGAGAGCATCATTGTCAAAATGTTTTGGACAACCAATTTTGAGATAAAGAGTTTATTTGCTTTCTGCCAGATAGATTTACCTGAATCCTGCCGCATGCCTCTTCTTTGCTTGGATTGTAGGTAGAAAACCACAGATGGGCAGCGACGTGGTATTTCGAAGTCGATTTTTGAATTAGTGATTAACTTTCTCTGATTCGTACGCGAAATGCAGATACTTCCTTTACAATCTTAATGGCAGTCAAAAACTGCTCTTATTTATCTTAAGTGTCCCAATAGGGACTCTTTCTTTACGTCCTCATGACCAGCATCCAACAGCAGCGTTCTAGCTCTATAAGTGCTAGCTGGCAGCAGTTTTGTGAATGGGTCACTTCTACCAATAACCGCATTTATGTCGGTTGGTTTGGTGTTTTGATGATTCCATGTCTGCTTGCAGCTACCACCTGTTTCATCATTGCCTTCATTGCAGCCCCACCGGTTGACATTGATGGTATCCGTGAGCCAGTCGCAGGCTCGTTTATTTATGGCAACAACATCATCTCTGGTGCTGTTGTTCCTTCTAGTAATGCAATTGGTTTGCATTTCTATCCCATCTGGGAAGCCGCAACAATGGATGAGTGGCTCTATAACGGTGGCCCTTATCAATTGGTTTGTTTCCACTTCCTAATCGGCATTTGTGGCTGGATGGGACGTCAATGGGAACTTTCCTATCGCTTGGGTATGCGCCCTTGGATCTGCGTAGCATATTCGGCACCTGTGTCGGCAGCCTTCGCTGTTTTCCTTGTTTATCCTTTCGGTCAAGGTTCTTTCTCTGATGGAATGCCTCTAGGTATTTCAGGTACCTTCAACTTTATGTTTGTGTTCCAGGCTGAGCACAACATTCTGATGCACCCCTTCCATATGGCTGGTGTGGCAGGCATGTTTGGTGGCAGCTTGTTCTCCGCTATGCATGGTTCTTTGGTGACTTCATCACTTATTCGTGAGACCACCGAGAATGAGTCTCAGAACTACGGTTATAAGTTTGGCCAGGAAGAAGAGACCTACAACATCGTGGCAGCCCACGGTTATTTTGGTCGTCTTATTTTCCAATATGCCAGCTTTAACAACAGCCGGAGTCTTCACTTCTTCTTGGCGATTTTCCCAGTTGTTTGTGTTTGGTTGACTTCTATGGGCATTTGCACCATGGCTTTCAACTTGAATGGATTCAACTTTAATCAGTCAGTTATGGATTCTCAGGGCAAGGTTGTTCCTACTTGGGGTGACGTTCTAAATCGTGCCAATCTTGGAATGGAAGTAATGCATGAGCGTAATGCTCACAACTTCCCTCTAGATTTGGCAGCTGCTGAGTCAACTTCTGTTGCTTTGGTAGCTCCAGCAATTGGTTGATTTTTGATCATCCTTTAAAAAAGGCCCTTCTTTGGAAGGGCCTTTTTTTTATTAAAATAATTGTATTTAATTCGGAGATCTTTTATTTTTTATTTGACTAGAATCATTGGTGACATTACAAGCAAGATTGATATAGATAGGTCTATTACTCATTTAATGGTATAGCCATATAAAAGGCTAGATCTCGAGGACCATTTTTTGGGGAAAGTTTTTAAGCCGGTGACTGGATTTGAACCTGCGGCCTACTGATTACGAATCAGTTGCTCTACCACTGAGCTACACCGGCATCACATCGGAACTTAACATTTTATAGCGACTATTTTTGATGCTTTGAACAGTTCATCAGACCAAGAGCGGAAATTAGACCCCAAATTGCGTCAGAAGCTTTTGCAGGAGTCTAGGAACCCTTTAAAGGGAGCCAGAATGTTGCTTTGGTTTTCTCTTACTACATCTGGTCTTATTGGACTTTTAATTATGTGTTTGCGTGTTTTCCATAAGGAAACAGTTGGGGTGTCTGATGTCCTGATCCAGTTAGCTGCGATTGTTGTCTGTGGAGGATTATTTTGGGTGGATCGACCTAGAGACAAGTAAGTGGGATTTTAGTAAGGAATGAGAAAGACTATTGATAGTTTAAGAAACTTTTGATACTAGATATCAAACTTTTAGTTGAAGGAATCAAAGGTTCTTTAATTCTTGATCTGGATATTCTATTTATGAGGAGGTTAATTTTCGCTTCTGAGTTACAAGTTTGAAGGCTTGAATGATATCTCCGTTTTCCCAGTTAGCAAAGCGGTCGCAGCCTATTCCACATTCGAAGCCAGTTGCAACTTCTTTGACGTCGTCTTTGTTTCTTCTTAGAGAGTCTAGATCGCCTTCGAATACAACTTGCGTTGATCGTTGCACTCTTACCTTGCAGTTCCTCTGAATTTTTCCATTGGTTACATAGCAGCCAGCTACGGAGCTTCTTCCAATACTGAATATGGCTCGCACTTCTGCTACTCCAAGAGCTTCTTCAACCATTTCTGGTTCTAAAAGACCTTCCATTGCTAGTTGAATGTCTTCAAGTAACTTGTAAATAACCTCGTATTCCCTTACATCAACACCTGTCGCATCTGCAGCTCGTCTTGCACCTGTGGCCATGGATGTATTGAAGCCAACTATTACAGCTCCAGATGCAGCTGCTAGGTCTACATCCGTTTCAGTCACTTCTCCTGGTGCGGAGAGTAAAACTCTTACCTGAACTTCGTTCTTGGGGAGCTGCTCTAAGGAGCCAAGAATAGCTTCTACACTGCCTTGTACGTCGGCCTTGAGAATTAAATTTAGTTCTTTTAGGTCTCCTTCGCTGGCTTGACCAGACATTCCGGAGAGTGATACTCGACGAGATGCCATTTGTTGGGCGAGGCGAGTCGCTCGAGCATCAGAAGCGCGGTCTCCGACGACGGATCGTGCAGATTTCTCATCTTCATAAACTTCGAACTCATCTCCTGCTGTAGGAACTTCACTAAAACCTAGTGCCTCAACAGCACAGGATGGTCCACCTTGTTTTAGTCGTGCCCCATTTTCGTCAACCATTGCGCGTACCTTTCCAAGCACTGGCCCCGCAGCTAGAACATCGCCTGTTTTGAGGGTTCCATTTTGAATGAGTAGTGTTGCAACAGGACCTTTTGCTTTGTCTAGGTGTGCCTCAATGACGGTCCCTTTGGCAAGACGATTAGGGTTTGCTTGGAGGTCTTCGACTTCTGTAACCAGTAAAATCATTTCTAGAAGCTTGTCGATATTTTCGCCTTTAATCGCGCTCACGGGGACCATTACTACATTTCCCCCCCAATCCTCTGCAAGAAGACTTTGTTCAGATAGCTCCGTCTTGACACGATCAGGAGAAGAACCTTCTTTATCTATTTTATTTATGGCAACAATTATGGGTACTTCAGCTGCACGTGCATGACTAATAGCTTCTAAAGTTTGGGGACGAACTCCATCGTCCGCTGCAACCACGAGAATTGCAACGTCAGTAACTTTTGTTCCACGAGCTCGCATAGCAGTGAAGGCTTCGTGTCCAGGGGTATCTAGAAAAGTTATTTTTCTCGGCTCACCGCTATGTTCGATTTCAACTTGATAGGCGCCGATATGTTGGGTGATACCTCCTGCTTCACCTGCTGCTACGCGAGCTTTCCGAATGGCATCAAGCAAGCTTGTTTTGCCATGATCGACGTGCCCCATAACTGTTACGACCGGGGGACGTCTGATGAGATGCTTGAGGTCTGATTCCTCAATGATTTCGGCGGTTTTCTTGGCTGCTTCTTCTATATCATCTTGAAGAACTGGTACTCCAAACTCTTCTGCAACAGTTTCAATTGTGGGTAAATCTAGGGATTGTGTAACCGTTGCAATTATTCCTTTGAAGAAAAGGGATTTAATGATTTCCGAGCTTTCCACGCTAAGCATATCCGCCAGTTCTTGAACGGTGAGATTCGCCTCGGGAACAATCAGCATTTCGGGCCGTACTTGCTTTGCTTCTCGTGCCGCTCGCAGTTCCATTGCTCTTCGACGCTGGCGTTGGCGGGTAGTTTCTTTTTTGCGTTTTCTTAATGCTGCAATAGGCTTGTTTGACTTGGTTTGTTTGGATTTAGGTTTAGAGGGTCTCGCTAAGCTCGCTGATAGGACTAAGGCTTGTTTCTCACCTGCAAAACCACTGGTTTCTGTAGTCAGTGCATCATCATTTTCACCAATTATGTGTACTTTCTGCCGCTGTTTTTGAGGTGATTTGTTCCTTAGTGCATCGAGTTTTGCAGAATCATCCCAGTCGGGTCGGCCTGCTCTCCGAGGTGCCCCTGCTCCACTAGTCGGACGGTGAGTGGGTCTCTTAGGGGCCGGTGTAGGTGGGGTTGCAGTTTTCCCCGCGGCATTTGAAGAACCTTCAGAATTTCCTCGTTGACCTACTGGCGTTCCATTAGGTCGACGAGGAGGTGGAGCACCTGGCCTCCCAGTGGGTTTTTGAAGTTGCATTAATTCACCAGGTGCCACTGGTCTCCGCATGCCAGAGGGCATTCCTTGCCTGGGCGGAGCTCCTCCTCCAGACCGGTTGTTTCCGCCTTCCCTAGACCCCGGATTATTCCCTGAACGATCACGTCGTATTGGTTTGCCAACTAGTTCAAGGGTGTTTCCAGCTGATCGACCTTGACCTTGACGATTAGATCCTTGCCTGTTTTGACTGCTGCTGGATCTTTGCTGCGGTGATCCTGGTCTTTGAGGACCATTGTTACGTTGATTGGGCCCTCCTGTTGGGCGGGCGCTAATTCCTGGTCTTCTTCTATCTGGGCGTTGACCTTCTGGACGGGTTGGTGGTGGTGCGGGCCTTTTCGGTTGAGGGCGTCCAACTAATTCAGGTTTTACAACTGGACGAGAGGAGGCGGGCCTTCTAGGTGAATTAGTAGGTTGTTGTGACCTGGAAATGATCTTTTGATTTGCCTCATTGGAATTAGTTGGTCGAGGACTATTTGCTGCGTGTTGCTTATTACCCTTGACCTTATTTTGATTGGTTGTTTTAGAAGGAGTTGGTTTTTGAACGGGTCTGGGGGTTGGTGCATTTAATCGTCTTGGTGAGTCAGGACGATTTATTGGTTTTGTTGGTGTATTGATAGGTTTAGTCGTAGGCTTTTCGCTCCCTCCTGAAGTCTGAGGAATTTCAGAAGGTCTAGATACCTTTGCAGTCTCTAAATTTCCAGCAACTGAAGGTCTCTTAGGCGCGGATGGTTTTTGAGGTGATAGAGGTTTGCTGGGTAATTGTTCTTTGGCTTTTTCAGAAGTTTTATTTACTGAATGTGATTTTTTATTATTGGTAAGGGGAGTGCTGGGAATTGCTTTTTTAACCGAAAGGATTTCTTTACCCGATTGAGATTTGTTTTTTTGGGGTGTTGTAGCTTGCTTTTGTTTGACGGCATTGCTTAGAAGATGTCTAATCTGAGTTGCATCTTGATCACTAATTGAGCTGCTATGACTCTTGACAGAGATTGAGAGTTTTTTGGCGGCATCGAGCACATCCTTGTTTTCCAGGCCCAAGTCCTTAGAAAGCTCATAAATCCTGATTTTGCCGCTGCTGGTCATTAAGTTCTCCTGTCAGTCCAGTTGATTGGGACTAGGGGGCTCCAAAATTGATTGTGCCATTTGTAATCTTGCCTCAACGCCTGAATCATTGGGTTGACTCAGTCGTTTTTGCAGTATCTCCACAATGCTGACAGGGACCTGGCAACGCAGGGATTTCTGTAGACGTTTGTGGCGATGTGCTTCTTTTAGACAGCTCTGACTTTGACATAGATATGCAGATCGACCCATGCCTATATCAAGAACTACTCCATCCTTGAAATCACGAACCACACGCCAAAGCTGTTTTCGGTCAACTAGCTTTCGACAAGCAATACAACGACGAAGGATGGGATGTTGGTTCACCGGGCCTCGTCCTCCTCTTGAGTTGTATTAATGATGGACTCTTGTTGTTCTTCTTCAGTTTCTTCTGGCTCAACTTCCTCTTGATCTTCATCTTCTGGCAAAGGATACAACTCTCTGAGCCTTGCATCTTCTTCAGCCCGGGTAGCTTGCTCTGCTGCTAGACGTTCTTCTGCATCTTTTTGAAGCGCCTCTTCCTCTTCCCTATGAGCGATCAATTCTGCTACCACTGAATCCTCGCTTGCTTGATCATATTCCTGAGAATTCTTGATATCTATCTTCCAGCCAGTAAGTCTTGCTGCTAGACGTACATTTTGCCCTTCTCGTCCTATGGCGAGGCTCAATTGATCTTGAGGAACGAGTACATGTGCATGTTGTCCTGCGGGGTCTACTAGACGTACAACCTCTACTCGTGCAGGACTCAGGGAGTTTGCAATGTATTCACTAGCGTCTGATGACCAACGCACTACATCGATTTTTTCTCCGCGAAGTTCATTCACGACTTGTTGTATTCGAGATCCTCTTGCGCCTATGCATGCCCCAACAGGATCTACTTCTCTTTCAATGCTATCTACTGCAACTTTTGTCCTGGGACCAACCGAACGAGAAGGAGGGTTCGCTTCGCGAGCAACAGCAACAATTCGTACTGAACCTTCTTGAATTTCAGGAACCTCATTTTCAAATAAATAGACAACTAAGCCTGCATTTGCCCTGCTGACGAATAATTGGGGCCCTCGTCTAGGCACCTCGCTAACTTCTTTGAGGAAAACCTTAAAAGTTGCATTGGCTCGATAGTTGTCATTTGGTAATTGATCTCGCCTTGGGAGCTCAGCTTCGACTTCAGGTCTCCCAAGACCTGAACTGACTGCCATAATTACTGATTGTCTTTCAAAACGAATTACTCTTGCTGTTAAGACAGGATCTTCAAGATCAGCAAACTCTTCTTGAATCATGCGCCTTTGCTGATCCCGAAGTTTCTGAGCTAAAACTTGCTTTGTTGTAGATGCAGCCATTCTGCCGAAGTCTTCTTTTTCTGGCGTCACATCAAGGACAACAGTATCTCCGACTTGCGCATCCTCAGCGACTTGCATTACTTCATTCAGAGCGATTTGGTGGTCTTCGCTTTCAACTTCTTCGACTATGATTTTGCTTGCAAGGACTCGATAGCCTTCTTCCTCTAAATCAAGGCCCACATCAAAATTGTTGAAATATTCTTCTTCAAAAGGGTCTTCACTAATTCCTATATAAAGCGTTCTTCTATATCTTTCATAACCTTTTAATAACGCTTCCCGCAAAGCAGCTTCAACAACCTGTGTGGGGAGTTTCTTCTCCTCACTTATGTCTTCGATCAGATTGTTAAGGCCTGGGAGTAGAACTAGTGCCATCGATGATGGAAGGAGGAGGTGTGGGTGGAGAGACGAAAGGGATTAAATACCGATTAGTCGGTTGAAGTGGTTAAACGAACATAAATGACATCATTACGTTCGATTTGTTTTATTCGACCTTTGATGTTGAGGTTTACATGACTAGAAGAACATTCATGTAATAGACCATTTTCTTGAAGTTCAGATCCTTCTTTATTTTTAAAAACAACCTTTACAGGAAATCCATTAAAGCTTTTGAAGTCCCTATCACTTTTAAGTGTATCTCCAATGCCTGGGCTGCTGATCTCGAGCACATATGGCGCAGAAAGGAGGTTTGAATTCTCAATAGCTATGCCCATTGGACCGCTTAGGTTTGCGCAGTCGTCCAGAGAAACATCATTGCCACTAGCTTGACGTATTTGCACCTGAAGGGTCATAGGAATTAAATGGGTCAGCAATTGCAAGCCACAAAGTTCGTAACCGTTTTCAGAAGCCGTTGTCGAGGCAAGGGTTTCTAAATCAGGCATGTTTGGGCTAGGCAAGAGCAGGAATAGCGTCGGACGCTTGCCCGACCGGATTTAGGAGTTCCCTGCCTCCCTAAGGAGGTACCCGTCAGGCACATATCCAATGTAAATGATTGCCTCTGTAAATTCATCCTTAAATGCTGATTTACGCAGAACTAATTTTGGCTTTTCAAAAGGTTTAATCTTGTTTGGCAGTCAAATCGAAAGCCAATTGAGAAAGATTGGCCTTAGTCTCTTCTTTATGAATATCACGAAAATCCTCCAGAGAATGGCTAGCGTCAACTACGTCAATTTTTTGAGGATTTCGTTTTTAGTTTTTTCTTTGCTCTACATATTTTCTTCATCACCAGTACTGGCTGAGCAAAGTTTACCTTCGGCTGAAGAATTAACTCATAGCTTTGTCTCCCAGGCAGTTCATAGAGTCGCTCCTTCTGTAGTAAGGATTGACACGGAACGAAAAGTGGAGAGGGAACCTTTTGATCCAACTTTGATTGACCCTTTGCTTCGTGATCTTTTGGGAGAACCTGGGATAGGCCAAGAACGTGAGAGGGGTCAAGGTTCAGGTGTCTTGATTGATAAGGGCGGTCTTGTCCTTACTAATGCTCATGTTGTTGAGAGAGTGGATCAAGTCAGTGTCACACTGGCAGATGGCAATCAATGTGATGGACAGGTTGTAGGGACAGACCCCATAACAGATATTGCACTTGTACGTTTGGACCTGGTTGAAGGGCAAGAAGCGGCGCCTTTGGGAGACTCTGAAACATTGGAAGTTGGTGATTGGGCTATTGCATTAGGTACTCCATATGGACTGGAGCGAACCGTTACTCTCGGAATTATTAGTAGTCTTCATCGAAATATAACCACCCTTGGCTTTTCTGATAAAAGATTGGATCTTATTCAAACTGATGCAGCAATAAATCCTGGAAATTCTGGTGGTCCACTTGTAAATTATCGCGGAGAAGTGATAGGAATTAACACTTTGGTTCGCTCTGGGCCTGGAGCTGGATTGGGTTTTGCAATTCCTATCAATCTTGCCAGAAGAATATCAACTCAGTTGCTTGAAAGTGGAGAAGTTGTTCACCCATATTTAGGTGTTCAGCTGGTTCCATTGACTGCCAGAATTGCTAGAGAACATAATCTTGATCCAAATTCATTGGTGGACCTACCTGAGCGTTCTGGAGCACTAGTACAGACTGTTGTCCCTGACGGCCCTGCCGAGCGTGCTGGCTTAAGACGTGGTGATTTGGTGATCGGTGCCGGTAAGTTCCCAATCTTAGAGCCGCAGTCTTTGCTTGAAAAAGTTGACCAAGCGGAAATTGGTTTACCACTTTCAATTGAGATCATTCGAAATGGAGAAGATCTCATTTTGGATGTGAGACCTGAGGCATTACCAGGTCTGAGTTGAACTCCTTGCTACGGTCTCGCCTATAAATACATTCTGTAGCGATGTCCAATCTTCAAGCTGAAATGAAGCAAGCAGTTGCATTGGCAGCTGTTGAGCAAATTCAAAATGGAATGGTTGTGGGACTTGGATCAGGGTCAACAGCTGCATTGATGATTCAGGCTCTTGGGAGCAAGATCGCTTCGGGACAGCTTAAAAATGTTGTTGGAGTCCCAACATCTTTTCAAGGAGAAGTTTTGGCGGGTGATCTGGGGATTCCTTTGAAAAGTCTTAATAGCGTTGGTCAAATTGATTTAGCTATAGATGGTGCGGATGAGGTGGACCCTTCCTTTCAGCTAATTAAAGGAGGAGGGGCATGTCATGTTCAGGAGAAGTTAGTAGCAACAATGGCTCAAAGGTTTGTAGTGGTTGTTGATTCCACAAAGATTGTTGAACGGCTTAATGTTGATTTTTTACTTCCTGTAGAGGTCTTGCCAGGTGCATGGATAACGGTCAAAAAAACTCTTGAAGAACTTGGAAGTGAATGTGTTTTACGAATGGGAATTCGTAAAGCGGGTCCAGTTGTTACTGATCAGGGAAATCTAATACTTGATGTACGTATTACAGGAGGTATTGATGATCCGGTTCAACTGGAATCGAAAATTAATAATATTCCTGGAGTGCTCGAGAATGGTCTGTTCGTTAACCTTACAGATGAGGTTTTAGTGGGAGAGATAATTGATGGAGTGGCTGGAGTTCGTAGTCTCCCTAAGGCTTAACTAGTCTAATCTCGACTGATTCTGCATGGCTATGAAGACCTTCGCTCTCGGCCAAATTCTTGATTGCCACTTGAGTAGCTTCTAGAGCCTTTTGGTTGAATTCAATAATCGAAGTACTTCTTAAAAAGGTCTCCACACAGAGTGCCCCGCTGAACCTCGCTGTCCCAGAAGTTGGTAATGTGTGATTTGGACCTGCAAGATAATCCCCAACAGCTTCAGGTGTCCAAGGACCTATGAAGATTGCTCCAGCATGATTTATTTTTTCTGCTAGTTGTTTAGGGCCCTTAACTAATAGTTCAAGATGTTCTGGAGCAAAGTAATCGCTTAATTCAGTACAAGTTTCTAAATTTTCACAAATAACTATTAGTCCCCAATCTCTTAGTGCTGCTTTGCAGATTTCTTCTCGAGGATGTCCTTTGAGTTGAGATTCTAATTGAGTTGGCAGAGCTGCAGCGAGTTCTTTGCTTGTTGTCAAAAGTATTGCGGCGGCGAGAGGATCATGTTCTGCCTGTGCAAGAAGATCAGCTGCAACTTGTTCAACTACGGCAGAGTCATCGGCAATTATTAAAACCTCACTGGGACCTGCTAGTGAATCAATGCCTACCTGACCATAAACAGCCTTCTTTGCCAGGGTTACATATAAATTACCTGGGCCAGTGATGACATCGACTTTCGGTACCGTTTCTGTCCCAAAAGCTAGTGCTGCAATAGCTTGGGCACCTCCAACAGTTATTAATTCATCAATTCCAGTTAAAAACGCAGCAGCTAATACAATTTTGTTGAGCTTCCCCTCTGGACCTGGAGGTGAAACCATAACTATTTTTTCTACACCTGCGACTTTGGCTGGAATCGCATTCATCAGGACAGTGCTTGGATAAGAAGCCCTCCCTCCAGGTATATAAATCCCTGCTTTTTGAATAGGTCGCCAACGTCTACCAAGAGTTTCTCCGTAAATCCCTTCTATTGAGAGGTTCTGCGGATGTTGGAAGTTATGGAAATCTCTAATGCGATCATGAGCTAACTTCAGGGCGGCTCGAAGTTCTTCTGGAGTCTTCTCCCATGCTTCTTCAAGCACCTCAGGCTTTACTTTCAGGCATGTGGGACAAGTCCCGTCAAAACGCTTTGTGAATTCTCTTAGGGCCACATCGCCATCAACACGGATTCTGTGAAGAATTTCATCCACGATTGCAGTTGCTTCTTTTTGTGAGCGACCACTTGTACGGTTAGTCAGTCTTAGAAGCTCTGATTTCGCGTCGTTAGCATTGCTGACACACTTGATGAGCCAGTTTGGTTGGTTCGCCTTTGCTTGGTTGCGATGCGTCAATTTCAGCAACCTCTCAATCTTTAATTAAGTTAGAGCTTGTTCCTTTGTATTGCTTGAGTCAAGTTAAAGCACGTGCTGAGCTATTGTTTAGGTTGTTTGTTCAGATAAAGGCTCAGTGGCCAATAACAAATCATCTAAGAAGCGTGTTCACATTGCAGAGCGGAATCGTCTTGAGAACAAGTCCTATAAATCTGCAATGCGTACTTTGATGAAGCGATGCTTTACTTCCTGCAGCAGCTTCTTGGAAAAGCCTGGGGAAGAGGCTCAGAAGAGCGTTGTTGCAAACATGAATGCAGCATTTAGCAAGATTGATAAGGCTGTTAAGCGTGGTGTTCTCCACCGAAATACAGGTGCCCATCAGAAATCTCGTCTAAGTGCCGCGGTCAAGCAAGTGCTTGAGCCTTCAGCCAATAAGTAAGTAGTTCTTTGTTGCTCAAACGGTAGATTCTTGAGATTTGTTTTTATAAAGATGCAATAAACAGTCAAGATATACAAATAAGTTTATTTGATTAGAGTTTTGTCAACTCCAAATTTGATAGATAGCCATTGTCACATTGTCTTTCGCAATTTTGACAATGATTTGGATGATGTAGCAGATCGCTGGCGTAATGCAGGCGTTGTCAGTCTCTTACATGCTTGTGTTGAACCGTCAGAGATTCCTGAAATTAGAAAATTGGCGGATCGTTTTCCTGAGATGCGCTATTCAGTTGGCGTGCACCCTCTAGACACAAAGTCATGGGTGGAGGATACGGAGTCGGTCCTTCGCAACGCTGTTATTCAAGATCGGCGTGTTGTGGCAATTGGTGAGCTTGGATTGGATTTATTTAGAGAATCTAATTTGCAAGAACAATTGAAAATACTCAAACCGCAGTTGGATTTAGCAGTAGAACTTGACTTGCCGGTAATAATTCATTGCCGAGAGGCCGCCGAACCGATGCTTCAGGAACTGCGTCATCGAGATAAAAAAGATTCTTGCCCTAAAGGTGTAATGCATTGCTGGGGAGGGACTTTAGAGGAAATGAATCATTTCTTAGATTTAGGTTTGTATATCAGTTTTAGTGGCACTGTCACCTTCCCAAAGGCTGAGCAGATTCATGCTTGCGCTCGAGAGGTTCCTTCTGATCGGTACTTGGTAGAAACAGATTGCCCTTTTCTTGCTCCAGTTCCTAGAAGGGGAAAGAGGAACGAACCTGCTTTTGTTGAGGCAGTGGCTTCTCGAGTTGCCGAATTGCGCTCTGAGTCATTAGCTTCTGTTGCTTCTACTACAACAGCTAATGCGCGGCGATTGTTTTCATTGCCATAAATTAGTCTGATAGCTTTGAGTGTAAGATGGATAATTGGTCTGGCTAAGACGTAGTTACTCTGCGTTCCTGCTGCCGGAGGCATCTTTACCCTTGTGGTGCATTGTCTAAGTCAGCCGATCTGATCCAAAATCTCTGAGTCACGCTGCACGGCAGACTTCCTTTAAGGGGTCTGCTTTCTTTGCATTATGACTCTTCTTGATTGGACAGAACGCCTTTGTTGCTTCATCCAGGCCTTGTAAAACATTCTCACCCGCATTACTCCGCATGAGTAGAAGCGAGATTCAGGTCTCAAAGACCGGTACTTATCTCCCTGATCTAGTAGAGGTTCAGCGGGCTAGTTTTAAGTGGTTTTTGGAAAAGGGATTAATCGAAGAGCTGGAGAGCTTTTCTCCTATTACCGATTACACAGGCAAGTTAGAGCTCCATTTCGTGGGTAGTGAGTATCGCTTGAAGCGACCTCGCCATGATGTTGAAGAAGCGAAGAGGCGGGACGCAACTTTTGCTTCTCAGATGTATGTAACTTGTCGTTTGGTTAATAAAGAGACTGGAGAGATAAAGGAACAGGAGGTTTTTATAGGCGAGCTCCCTTTAATGACAGAGCGGGGTACATTCATTATTAATGGAGCAGAGAGAGTAATAGTTAATCAAATAGTCCGTAGTCCAGGTGTTTATTTTAAAGATGAGCAGGATAAGAACGGACGTAGAACATACAATGCCAGTGTGATACCAAATCGTGGTGCATGGCTCAAGTTTGAAACCGATAAGAATGGACTTTTACATGTTCGAGTTGACAAGACTAGAAAGATAAATGCTCACGTTCTTATGAGAGCAATGGGATTATCGGATAATGATGTTGTTGATAAATTAAGGCATCCTGAGTATTACAAAAAGTCTATTGATGCTGCAAACGAAGAAGGTATTAGTTCTGAAGACCAAGCATTATTGGAATTATATAAGAAATTACGTCCAGGAGAGCCCCCTTCAGTAAGTGGCGGACAGCAACTTCTTCAAACTAGATTTTTTGATCCTAAAAGATATGATTTAGGTAGGGTTGGACGCTATAAAATTAACAAGAAACTTCGTCTAACTATACCTGATAACGTTAGAACTTTAACCCATGAAGATGTACTATCTACGCTTGATTATCTAATCAACCTAGAGTTAGATGTAGGTGGAGCCACTTTAGATGATATTGATCATCTTGGTAATAGGAGAGTCAGATCAGTTGGGGAATTATTGCAGAACCAAGTACGTGTTGGGTTAAATAGATTAGAAAGAATTATCAAGGAAAGAATGACAGTTGGGGAGACTGATTCTCTTACCCCGGCTCAACTTGTTAACCCCAAGCCTCTTGTGGCTGCTGTTAAAGAGTTCTTCGGTTCTAGCCAGTTAAGTCAGTTTATGGATCAAACAAATCCTCTGGCTGAGCTTACACATAAGCGTCGAATCTCCGCTCTTGGACCAGGAGGTTTAACTAGGGAGCGAGCAGGTTTTGCAGTTAGAGATATTCACCCTTCACATTATGGACGTTTATGTCCAATAGAAACTCCAGAAGGCCCTAATGCTGGCTTGATTAATTCCTTGGCGACGCATGCAAGAGTTAATCAATATGGATTTATTGAAACACCATTTTGGAAGGTTGAAGAAGGTCGAGTGGCTAAAGAGGGCGATCCAATTTATTTGTCCGCTGATCTAGAAGATGAATGTCGGGTTGCACCAGGAGATGTTGCGACAGATCAAAATGGAAAGATACTTGCAGAGTTGATTCCAGTTCGATATAGACAAGATTTCGAGAAGGTTCCACCTGAGCAAGTTGACTATGTTCAACTTTCCCCGGTTCAGGTCATTTCCGTAGCCACATCATTAATTCCTTTCTTAGAGCATGATGATGCGAACAGGGCTCTAATGGGATCAAATATGCAGCGTCAGGCTGTTCCACTTTTGCGTCCTGAAAGGCCATTGGTTGGTACTGGGCTTGAACCTCAGGTCGCACGAGATTCAGGAATGGTCCCAATCTCAAAAGTAAATGGGACAGTTACTTTCGTTGATGCGACTGCTATTGTTGTGCGTGACGAAGATGGTATTGACCATACTCATTATCTACAGAAGTATCAGAGATCTAATCAAGATACGTGTTTAAATCAGCGTCCTATTGTTAGGCAAGGAGATCCAGTTATCATCGGACAAGTTTTAGCTGATGGCTCTGCTTGTGAGGGAGGTGAAATTGCTTTAGGTCAAAATGTTTTGGTCGCTTATATGCCTTGGGAAGGATATAATTATGAGGATGCAATCTTGGTTAGTGAACGTTTGGTTAAAGACGATTTATATACTTCCGTACACATCGAAAAATATGAAATTGAGGCTAGACAGACAAAATTAGGACCTGAAGAAATTACAAGAGAAATTCCAAATGTGGCGGAAGAAAGTCTGGGCAACTTGGATGAGATGGGAATAATTCGGATAGGAGCTTTTGTAGAAAGTGGGGATATTCTTGTTGGTAAAGTTACTCCTAAGGGTGAATCAGATCAGCCGCCAGAAGAGAAACTTTTACGTGCAATCTTCGGTGAAAAAGCAAGGGATGTTCGTGATAACTCTCTGAGAGTTCCAAGTACTGAGCGAGGTCGAGTAGTTGACGTCCGAATTTATACACGTGAACAAGGTGATGAATTGCCCCCTGGAGCAAACATGGTGGTCAGGGTTTATGTCGCACAAAGAAGGAAGATTCAGGTTGGAGACAAGATGGCTGGGCGTCACGGCAATAAAGGAATTATTAGTCGAATTCTTCCACGAGAAGATATGCCTTACTTGCCTGATGGAACCCCAGTAGACATTGTGCTTAATCCTTTAGGCGTGCCAAGTCGCATGAATGTTGGTCAGGTTTTTGAGTGCCTAATGGGTTGGGCTGCGGCAAATCTGGACTGCCGAGTAAAGGTTGTACCTTTTGATGAAATGTATGGGGCGGAAAAGTCCCAACAAACAGTCGAGGCTTATTTAAAGGAGGCTGCAAAACAACCAGGTAAAGATTGGGTTTATGACCCGAATAACCCTGGGAAGCTTCAGCTGATTGATGGAAGATCAGGTGAACCATTTGACCAACCTGTAACTGTTGGCTACGCACAAATCCTCAAGCTGGTGCACTTGGTTGATGACAAAATTCATGCCCGCTCGACCGGTCCATATTCTTTGGTCACACAGCAGCCACTTGGAGGTAAGGCTCAACAGGGCGGCCAACGCCTTGGTGAGATGGAAGTTTGGGCTTTAGAGGCCTATGGAGCCGCTTACACTCTTCAGGAGCTTCTAACAGTCAAGTCTGATGACATGCAAGGGCGTAATGAGGCCCTCAACGCAATTGTCAAAGGCAAACCTATTCCACGGCCAGGAACGCCAGAGTCCTTCAAGGTATTGATGCGTGAACTTCAATCCTTAGGTTTAGATATTGCTGTTTATACCGATGAAGGTAAAGAGGTTGATCTTATGCAAGATGTTAATCCGCGAAGGAGCACGCCAAGTAGACCAACTTATGAGTCGCTAGGAGTTTCTGATTACGACGATGATTAGTTGCTTTTCTCTTTAAAAAAACCTTTCCTTACCAAACTTGATTGAGATTTGTTCATGACTAACAGCAACCTTCGTACCGAGAATCATTTTGATTACGTCAAGATAACTCTTGCTTCTCCTGATCGAGTAATGGAGTGGGGGCAACGAACATTACCCAATGGACAAGTTGTTGGAGAAGTTACCAAGCCTGAGACTATCAATTACCGCACACTTAAGCCTGAAATGGATGGATTGTTCTGTGAGAAGATTTTTGGTCCTTCAAAAGACTGGGAATGTCATTGTGGCAAGTATAAAAGAGTTCGTCATAGAGGGATTGTTTGTGAGCGTTGTGGTGTTGAAGTAACTGAAAGTCGTGTTAGACGTCATCGCATGGGTTTCATTAAATTAGCGGCCCCAGTCTCACATGTTTGGTATTTGAAAGGTATTCCTAGTTATGTTGCAATCCTTTTGGATATGCCTTTAAGGGATGTAGAACAGATTGTATACTTTAACTGTTATGTTGTTCTTGATACAGGTGACCATAAGGACCTTAAGTATAAACAGCTTCTGACTGAAGATGAATGGCTAGAGATTGAAGATGAAATCTATGCTGAAGATTCTACGATTGAAAATGAACCTGTTGTGGGAATTGGTGCTGAGGCATTAAAACAACTTCTTGAAGATTTAGATCTTGCTGAGGTTGCTGAACAACTTCGAGAAGATATCTCAGGAAGTAAGGGACAAAAGAGAGCCAAATTAATAAAAAGATTGAGGGTTATAGATAACTTTATTGCTACTAATTCACTGCCGGAGTGGATGGTTTTAGATGCTATTCCTGTTATTCCACCAGACCTTCGTCCAATGGTTCAACTTGATGGTGGAAGATTCGCCACTTCTGACCTAAATGACTTATATAGGAGAGTTATTAATCGCAATAATCGTCTGGCCCGTTTACAGGAAATCCTTGCTCCTGAAATTATTGTTCGGAATGAGAAGAGAATGCTTCAGGAAGCTGTAGATGCCCTTATTGATAATGGCCGTAGAGGCAGAACAGTTGTTGGTGCAAATAACCGACCTCTTAAGTCTCTTAGTGATATTATTGAGGGCAAACAAGGAAGATTTAGACAGAATCTCTTAGGGAAAAGAGTTGATTATTCGGGTCGTTCCGTGATAGTTGTAGGACCTAAACTGAAGATGCATCAGTGTGGTTTGCCAAAAGAAATGGCAATAGAACTATTTCAGCCATTTGTTATTCATAGGCTCATTCGGCAGAACATCGTAAATAACATAAAAGCAGCAAAGAAATTGATTCAGAGAGCGGATGATGAAGTAATGCAGGTGCTCCAGGAAGTGATTGAAGGCCATCCCATTCTCTTAAATAGAGCGCCTACTCTTCACCGTTTAGGTATTCAAGCTTTTGAACCTAAATTAGTTGATGGAAGAGCTATCCAACTGCATCCCCTAGTTTGTCCTGCATTTAATGCTGACTTTGATGGTGACCAAATGGCAGTTCATGTCCCGCTAGCAATTGAGGCTCAAACTGAAGCAAGAATGTTGATGTTGGCAAGTAATAACATTTTGTCCCCTGCAACAGGTGATCCAATAATTACTCCTTCTCAAGATATGGTGCTTGGATCCTATTACTTAACAGCACTTCAACCTGGGGAAACTCAACCAGAATTTGGTGATCGTTCTAAGACCTTTGCGGGCCTAGAAGATGTTATTCATGCTTTTGAAGATAAAAGACTTCGACTTCATGATTGGGTCTGGGTTCGCTTTGGTGGACAAGTTGATGATGAAGAGGAATTAGAGGAACCAATTAAGTCTGAGACTATGAGTGATGGAACGAGGATTGAACAGTGGACATACAGGCGAGATCGCTTAGATGAAGAGGGGGGAATAATAAGTCGATACATACTCACTACAGTTGGTCGGGTCGTAATGAATCACACGATTATTGATGCAGTAGCTACTGGTTGAGTGCAAAGAACACCTACCTAAATCCTCTTAACTAACAAATTCCTTTACCGATGGCTTCCACTTCTTCTAAAACATCTAAAACTCGCAAGTCAACCAAATCAAGGTCTGGAAAAGGTAGAGGCTCTAAAGCTAAGAAAGCTGCAGCGGTTAGTGCTTCTAGACCATTAGCGAAAACACCACCAACCTTCTTAAACCGCGTTGTTGACAAGAAAGGGCTTAAAAATCTTGTTGCATGGTCTTATAAGACCCACGGAATAGCCACTACAGCTGCAATGGCAGACAACTTAAAAGATCTAGGGTTCCGTTATGCAACTCAAGCGGCAGTATCAATTTCAGTAGATGATCTCAAGGTACCTGAAGCCAAGCAGGATCTTCTTGGGCAGGCTGAGGAGCAGATTACAGCCACTGAGGAGTGCTATCGACTAGGGGAGATCACTGAGGTCGAACGCCACACAAAAGTCATTGATACTTGGACAGAAACTAATGAACGTTTAGTAGATGCTGTCAAAAAGAACTTCAACCAGAATGATCCATTGAACTCTGTCTGGATGATGGCCAATTCCGGAGCGAGGGGAAATATGTCGCAGGTTCGTCAATTGGTTGGGATGAGAGGCTTGATGGCTAACCCGCAGGGAGAGATTATTGACTTGCCAATTCGAACTAATTTCCGAGAAGGTTTAACAGTAACTGAATATGTAATCTCCTCGTATGGTGCTCGGAAGGGGCTTGTTGATACTGCATTACGTACTGCTGATTCTGGTTATCTGACTCGTCGTTTGGTTGATGTCTCTCAGGATGTAATTGTTCGTGAGGAGGACTGCGGAACTACTAGAGGAATATTAGTAAGAGCAGAAGATGGTCGGTTTGGTAGTCGTCTTGTAGGTCGACTTACTTCAGAGCAAGTTGTTCAGTCTGATGGTGAAGTTCTTGCAGAGCGTGATAAGGAAATTGATCCAGAACTATCTCATCGCTTTGAAAAAGGAGGTATTGGCCAGGTTATGGTCCGTTCACCTTTGACCTGTGAAGCGACACGTTCAGTATGTAGGAAATGTTATGGGTGGGCACTCGCTCATAACGAACTAGTCGACTTGGGCGAAGCAGTTGGAATTATCGCGGCTCAATCAATTGGAGAACCAGGTACCCAGCTGACGATGCGTACATTTCACACGGGCGGAGTATCAACGGCTGAAACCGGAGTGGTTCGTTCAAGTATGGCAGGGACGGTTGAGTTTGGACCTAAAGCTCGAATTAGAGGTTATCGCACTCCTCATGGAGTAGAGGCTCAGCAGTCAGAAGTCGACTTCACATTGACAGTCAAACCACTCTCAGGCAAAGGGAGGGTGCAAAAAATTGAGATTTCTAATGGTTCTCTACTATTTGTTGAAAATGGGCAAGAAATAGATGCCGATATAACTCTTGCTCAGATAGCTGCTGGTGCAGTTAAGAAGAGTGTTGAGAAGGCGACTAAAGATGTTATCTGTGATTTGGCTGGTCAGGTCCGATATGAAAAGGTTATTCAGCCTAGAGAAGTTACTGATAGGCAAGGAAATATCACTGTAAAAGCGCAGCGACTTGGTCGTATGTGGGTTTTTGCAGGAGATGTCTATAACCTTCCACCAAATGCCACGCCAGTTGTACAAGGTAAAGTCAAGGTCACAGAAGGCCAGGTATTGGCAGAAGCTAGTCAGGCAAGTGAGTTTGGAGGTGAAATTCGTCTTAGAGATTCCATTGGAGACTCCCGTGAGGTGCAAATTGTCACCACTTCAATGACTTTGAAGGACTTTAAGCTTTTAGGTGAGTCAACCCATTCAGGTGAGATATGGCATCTTGAAGCCAAAGATGGGACTACATATCGTCTGAACACAATTCCTGGAAGTAAAATAGGCAATGGCGAAGTCATTGCAGAATTGGCTGATGATCGCTTTAGAACGAAAACAGGAGGAATTGCGAAATTTGCCCCTGGACTTTCGATCAAGAAAGCTAGGTCAGCGAAGAATGGTTTTGAGGTCAGCAAAGGAGGAACATTACTTTGGGTTCCTCAAGAAACCCATGAGATCAATAAAGACATCTCATTGTTAATGATTAAGGATGGTCAGTGGATAGAAGCGGGTACAGAAGTCGTCAAAGATATATTTAGTCAAACGGCGGGGATAGTTACAGTCACTCAGAAGAACGATATTTTGCGTGAAATTATTGTTCGTAGCGGTAGTTTCCATCTCTGTAATGAAAGTAAGGCTCTTGAACGTTTCAAGGGTGATGGGCAGATGGTTAATCCTGGTGAAAGTATTGCTAAAGGCATTACATCTGATTCAGTCGTTTTTGTTCAGAGTGTCGAGACTCCTGAGGGATCAGGATTATTACTGAGACCGGTAGAGGAGTACAGCATTCCAGATGAGGCTCAATTGCCGGAACTTTCTCATGTCAAACAACCTAAAGGACCACATTTAGGTATTAAGGCTATTCAGCGGTTGGCATTTAAGGATGGTGAGCTTGTGAAATCTGTAGAGGGCGTGGAATTGTTAAAGACTCAGTTGAGTCTGGAGACTTTCGAAACGACCCCACAGATGACAGTAGATGTTGAAGCAGTTCGTGATAAGCGTACAAAAACAATAGATAGACTTCGTTTGGTTATTTTGGAAAGCATTCTTGTTCGAAGAGATACTATTTCTGACTCAAGTCATGGTTCGACTCATACCGAATTACAAGTAGAGGATGGTCAGGAAGTTAAAGCAGGAGATGTTGTTGCTACAACACAAATTTTATGTAAGCAAGAGGGGGTTGCTCAGTTGCCTGATATTAAGGAAGGAGATCCTATTCGCCGTTTAATTGTAGAAAGGGAAGAAGATACAACTAAGTTGTCGGTCACCGGAAGTCCTTCAGTCGAAGTTGGGCAACGGATTGTAGATGGTGAGGAGTTGGCTACTGGTGAGACTGCAGAATGTTGCGGGGAGATTGAAGCAGTAAATGGTAAGTCGATAACTCTTCGTCTAGGTCGGCCATATATGGTTTCTCCAGATTCGGTATTGCATGTTCGTGATGGAGATTTAGTTCAACGAGGTGATGCACTTGCTTTGTTGGTGTTTGAACGCCAAAAGACAGGTGATATTGTTCAGGGATTACCAAGGATTGAGGAGTTACTTGAAGCTCGTAGGCCTAGAGATTCAGCAATTCTATGTAGAAAACCAGGAACTGTAGATATCAAACAAGGAGACGACGACGATTCTATAGTCGTAACAGTTATCGAAGAAGATGATGCGATAACTGAGTATCCCATTCTTCTTGGGCGGAATGTGATGGTTAGTAATGGTCAACAGGTCGCAGCCGGTGAACTGCTGACCGATGGTCCAATAAATCCTCACGAACTTCTTGATTGTTTCTTCTCGGATCTCCGAGGACGTAAACAGTTAATGGATGCAGCGCAAGAGGCAATCGCAAAACTGCAGCATCGGTTAGTAACCGAAGTGCAGAATGTTTATAAGTCACAAGGAGTATCTATTGACGATAAGCACATTGAGGTAATTGTTAGACAGATGACTAGCAAAGTGAGAATTGAAGATGCTGGAGATACAACACTCCTACCAGGCGAATTGATAGAACTTCGTCAAGTAGAAGATACCAATCAGGCAATGTCTATTACTGGAGGGGCTCCGGCGGAATTTACACCTGTTTTATTGGGTATTACTAAGGCTTCACTCAATACTGATAGCTTTATTTCTGCTGCTTCTTTCCAGGAAACAACTAGGGTACTTACTGAAGCAGCTATTGAGGGAAAGAGTGATTGGCTTCGAGGGCTAAAAGAAAATGTGATTATTGGTCGATTAATTCCTGCGGGTACAGGATTTGGTGGGTTTGTTGAGGAACTGAGAGCTGAAGCAGGGCCACATCCAGATATTTTGGCTGAGGATTCTGCTGGTTATAGACGTATGCAAAACCTCCGACCTGATTACACAGTAGATATGCCTGCTGCACCGGTGACTAATGTCAGTGGTGCAGTCTTAGATGATCCAAGTGATGAGGATCTAGAAGCCACGAGGAGTCGTCATGGCATTGATCCAACGGCCGCAAGTAATTTCGCTGCATTTGCCCGACCTACGGGAGAAGACAACTTGCAGGAAGACCAACTTCCTGATCCTGCAGCTTTAGAGGGCCTTCAAGAGGAGGGTCTTTTGTCAGATGAATAAACCTGAGGTTTATTTATTATTTTCTTGCTTAATTACACATGTTCCTGGCTAATTACTAATGCTTGAGCCACCGATTACTCCACAACGACGTCTGCCGCGTTATGGGTTTCATTCCCATACCGAGAGACTCAATGGCAGGTTGGCTATGGTTGGGTTTCTTGTTCTCATGCTTGTGGAGTACAAGATTGGACATGGCCTCTTGATTTGGTGAGTGGTCACTGCATTGCAACTCGAAAAGTTTTACTTGGTCTTAGCTGTAAGGAGCTTGAGGAGTGGGCTCTCTTACAGGGGCAATCTGCATACCGAGGTCGCCAGTTGCATGACTGGTTATATGTAAAGGGGGCACGCTCCTTAGAATCAATAACAGTTTTGCCAAAGGCATGGCGTATTGAACTACAGAGGAAAGGGGTCACTGTTGGACGTCTATCTGAATTAAAGCGTGTTGTATCTGTTGACTCCACGATGAAGTTGCTTTTGGGGACTATTGATGGAGAATCTGTTGAAACTGTTGGTATCCCCACTCAAAAGCGTTTGACGATATGCGTGTCTAGTCAGGTTGGCTGTCCTATGGCTTGTCGTTTCTGTGCAACTGGTATTGAAGGATTGCAAAGGTCCCTTTGGACGCATGAAATAGTTGATCAAATTCTTAGTGTTCGCGAGGCAATGAGTCGAAGGCCTACTCATGTTGTGTTTATGGGTATGGGAGAGCCACTTCTCAATATTGATCAGATTTTAGCTTCTATTCAATGTCTCAATGAAGATTTAGGTATTGGACAGCGACGTATAACTGTCAGCACTGTTGGGGTCAAAGATGCACTTCCTCGGCTTGCGGAAAGTGCAATAGCTCGTCTTGGTCGAGCACAGTTCACTCTCGCAGTTAGCTTGCATGCACCAAATCAACAACTTAGAGAGAAGTTGATTCCTACTGCGAGGAGGTATCCGCTTGAGTCTCTTCTGACGGATTGTCAACATTATCTTGCAGTGACAGGAAGACGAGTAAGTTTTGAATATATTTTGCTTGGTAAGCTTAATGACTTTCCACAACATGCAGAAGAGTTGGCTGATCGGGTAGGAGGATTTCAGAGTCATGTAAACCTTATTGCCTACAATCCTATTAAAGGTGTTGATTTCAAACGACCAGATGAAAACCGTATTAAGGCTTTTCGTGACGTCTTGGAGCGGAGAGGAATAGCGGTTACAGTTAGATCTAGTCGAGGGTTAGATCAAAATGCTGCTTGTGGACAGCTGAGACGCCAGCATGTTTAAAGGTGCTAAAGATCGTTAAAAGGAACAAAATGTCATGATCGAGTAATTGTGTATGGCTTTAATTGACTGGATTCTTCTCGCCAGTTATTTGTTGATTACTTTGGTTATTGGTACATGCCTCTCTTCTCGAAATAGAAGTAACGAAGATTATTTCGTAGCAGGTCGTCGTTTGACTGGTTGGCTGGCTGGTGCGTCCATGGCAGCCACAACTTTTTCAATTGATACACCTTTATATGTTGCTGGACTTGTTGGGACAAGGGGCCTGTCGGGGAATTGGGAATGGTGGAGTTTTGGACTTGCACACGTAGCTATGGCATTAGTCTTTGCTCCACTTTGGAGGAGAAGTGGTGTTATCACTGATGCGGCTTTTACAGAACTTCGTTATGGAGGTAAACCTGCTGCTTGGTTACGAGGAACTAAGGCTTTTCTATTGGCGATCCCTATTAATTGTATTGGCATTGGCTACGCATTTTTAGCTTTTCGTAAAGTCGTTGAGGCATTAGGGATAGTGGAGGGACGTCCTGTTTTTGCTGGGCTTACTGATTCGATGATTTTGTTAGCGCTTGTTGCTCTTTTTGTTCTTTTTTATACAGTTTTTGGAGGGCTTTGGGCTGTTGTAACAACCGATTTACTGCAATTAGTTTTGGCGCTTTTAGGAGCCCTTGCTGTTGCACTAGTTGCTGTACATGCAGCAGGTGGGATGGAGACATTGTTGGTAAGTCTCCATGATCTTGATCGCCCTGAGTTGCTTTCTTTCTTTCCGTGGAAGTTCGAAGGTAGTCGTTTGGAATGGATCGACACGGCCGGTATTAGTGTTACTACTTTTTCAGCATTTATTTCTCTCCAGTGGTGGAGTTTTCGACGTAGTGATGGCGGGGGAGAATTTATCCAGCGGATGTTGGCCACCAAGAATGAACAGCAGTCTCAACTTGCTGGAGGGGTTTTTCTTGTCGTTAATTATTTGTTGCGTAGTTGGTTGTGGATCTTAGTCGCGTTGGCAGGCTTGGTTTTATTACCTGCTCAACAAGATTGGGAATTAAGTTATCCAATACTTGCAGTTACTTATCTCCCACCGGTTGCACTTGGCTTAGTAGTTATCTCTTTAGTGGCGGCATTTATGAGTACAGTGAGTACTGCCGTCAATTGGGGTGCAAGTTATTTAACTCATGATTTATACCAAAGGTTTTTCCGACCAGGTGCTGGTAGGAATGAATTACTTTTAATTGGCCAGTTAGCAAGTCTCTTGCTGTTATTGCTAGGCGTTATTACAGCGTTTTTGAATGAGAGTATTGGAGCGGTTTTTCGGCTTGTGATTGCGATAGGCACTGGTCCAGGTGTTGTTTTGCTGCTCAGATGGTTTTGGTGGAGGGTTAATGCTGCGGCAGAGCTCTCAGCAATGGTTTGTGGGTGTTTGATTGGATTTACTACCTCTGTTGTTCCAATAGTCCGAATTAATGATTATGGCTTGAAGCTAATTGTCACAACAGGGATTACTGCCATGGTATGGCTTTTTGTTTTGCTTCGCACTCCCCCAGAATCTTTCGAGGTTTTGGAACGTTTTGTTCGAAAAGTCCGTCCTCCAGGTCCAGGGTGGAGCGACTTGCGAAATCGATTTGGTGTTGAACCAGTCAATTCTCTCAGCACATTGTTGTGGAGATTTGTCCTTGGTTCGCTAGTCCTCTATGGATTCCTTTTGGGAAGTGGAGCTTTTTTATTGCATCAGACGCTACAAGGATGGTTAGGACTGGCGGTTGCTTCAGTTTGCTTAGTGTTTTTATCTCGAAGTTTTCGCAGCCAAAGGACTACTTAGCTGACAATAGAGGTCTATTTGTATCAGAATAGGAGAAAATTTTTGCAATTTTGGGTTTTTTTAGATCAACACTTTTGCCCGCTCTGATAATTGCAACGTTTGCTTTGGCTTTTGTTGCGGTCAGTGCACGTATATGGTTGCCGGGTGACATGCTTTCTCCGGCTCTGATGAATTGAGTTCTTTTGAATGATGTTTTTAGTATTTCTTATATGAAGGATGATTCGGGTCAATTTTCTGAAACAGGTCTGTCTCAATTGGCTATAGATCCTGATGTGCTAGCCAAGGAGCTCTCGGAAGAGCTCCTTGGTGACCCCTTGGATGAGATTGATGATGAGAAATTTAATGCCGATGCTCTTGAGATAGCCAAGGAATGTGAACGTGGATTGCAATGGTTAAAGCAGGGGCATGAAGAGCGTCTGCAAGGGTTGCGCATTTTCTGTGAACATAGGGATCCTCGCGCGCTCCCATTATTAATCCCTCTTTTAAAAGAACCTTGCCCAGTTGAGCGAATGAGTGCTGTTTATGCATTAGGGAGGAACCCTTGTCCATCAGCTGTTGGTTTGCTTGTTCAGATTTTGGAAACCGATAGCAATGCTTATGTTCGAAAAGCTACTGCTTGGAGTTTAGGAAATTATGGAGATGCTTCAGTCTTAAATCCTCTTATTAAAGCTCTGCAAACTGATATAGCTGCTGTGCGTTTGTGGGCTTCTGGTTCTCTTGCGGAAGCAGGAGGGACTTCTTCTGAGAGAGCTGATCTCGCTGCCAATCAGCTGCTAATTAGTTTGAGAATTGATTGTGAGCCTGGGGTGAGAAGTAATTGTATCTGGGCGCTTACAAGGATTTATGAGAAATTATGTGAGTCTCTAAGAGAGCAGATGCTTGAACAATTGGTCTATGTACTAGTTAATGATCCAGAGGTCTCTGTAAGAGATGAAGCCAAAGTTGCGCTTGAACAGCTTGATGACCCTTTGATCAGAGACAAGCTTAAGAGGTTTATGCAGGATGGCCTCTAGGTGAAAAGTAAATTTCTATGTCTTTAAAGATACAAGGTTGTAACATCTGACGCGTTTCACTGAAGGTTACTTCTATAACATCAGGTACTCCTAGCCTCAGGTGAATGCCCCAGCGAACTCTTCGGTTCAGAATTCGACAAGATGGACTTGTTGAGGAAACTGTTGAAGGCGTCAATGGAAACTCTTGTCTTCAACTGACGAAGACCCTTGAAGAGGAACTCGGAGTGGTTGAGCGCAAAGAACTAGCTGCCAAAGCTTATCTTCGTGATCTACCTAATGATGACTTAATTCCTGCGGAAATTTTCTAATGTCTCATTTCAGTACTGTTAAAACCCAAATCCGGAAACGCGAATCTCTTTTGCAAGCTTTGCTTGACCTTGGTTGCATCTCCCAAGAGGAAGATCTTTTTGTTCGCGGATATAGAGGACAGAAAGTAGAAGCTGAAATGGCTTTTACTTTGCCTAAGGGAGCCAACATAGGTTTTCGTCTCAACAAGGAAAACGATACATATGAGTTGGTTACTGATTTAGATCTTTGGAAAGAGTCAGTTCCAGTGGAAAGATTCCTGGCTCAAATGACTCAACGTTATGCTTTGCATACTGTTCTTACTGCTAGTGCTAATGAAGGGTTTGAGGTGGCCCAACAAAGTCAAAATGACGATGGTTCAATTGAGCTAGTTGTGACACGGTGGGATCCCTGAATCAAAAGATTGATCCTTCTATTGCTTTTTCGGCCAAGGCATCTTTAGATCCTTGCAGGAATGGTAGAGAGCCTGTCCTTGGAGGCAAGCTTAGGGAAAAGGCTGTTTGGGTTGACGAGTCGACATGTATTGGGTGTCGTTATTGTGCAAATGTCGCAACAAATACTTTTGTTTTGGAACAATTTTTAGGTAGATCGAGGGCTCTTCGACAAGATGGAGATAGCACTGAATTAATTCAGGAAGCAATAGATACTTGCCCAGTAAATTGTATTCACTGGGTTAGATTTGAAGAGTTAGAGAACTTGAGACTTCGCTTGGAGTCAATGGATTTACAGCCTTTAGGAAGACTTCCTAAGTTATCAAAAAGGATCAGGCCTAGAGCGAAGTAAATATAGATATTTGAATCCTCCCTCTGTCCCCACTAGGCGCTTCGGTAGAACTGAGTTGAACATGCCAGCTTTGTCGTTAGGAGGGATGCGTTTTCAGAAGAGTTGGGAGGATCTTTATTGGGAAAAAATTAGTTTAGAGGAACAAGAAAAAGTTGAAATTGTTGTTAATAGAGGAGCAGAGTTGGGATTCCATCATATTGAAACTGCAAGGCACTACGGTACTTCTGAATTGCAATTAGGAGTAGCTATAGATAATATCCATGACTCCGAAAGACTTTTGCAAAGTAAAGTTCCACCTAATGAAGATCCGAGAGCTTTTGAAGTCGAGTTGGAACTGAGTTTTGAACGGCTCAGATGTAAGCGATTGGATTTATTGGCAATACATGGCATTAATTTGCCGAAGCATCTAGAGCAAACTTTACGAACTGGAGGATGTCTAGAAGTTGTACGAAAATGGCAAGATCAAGGTCGCATTGGCCATGTTGGTTTTTCAACTCATGGAACTACTGAATTGATTGTTGAAGCAATTGAGACAAATGCTTTTGACTATGTAAATTTGCATTGGTATTTCATTTTTCAAGATAATGAACCTGCTCTAGATGCTGCGGCAAGACACGATTTGGGAGTTTTCATAATTAGTCCAACAGATAAAGGAGGACATTTGCATACCCCTCCCCAGGAACTAATTGATTTGTGTCACCCTTTGCATCCAATTGTTTTCAATGATTTATTTTGTTTATTGGATCCTCGTGTTCATACGATTAGTGTGGGAGCCTCAAAGCCGGAAGATTTTGAATTACATCTTGAGGCCTTAAGTCTTTTGAACCAAGCGCCTCAAATAGTTTCGAAAGTAAGTCAACGACTGACAGAAAAGGCACGGTTCTCCCTCGGTGATGCTTGGTTTGATACTTGGAAAGTGGGATTGCCGAGTTGGCAAGAAACTCCGGGTGAGATAAATATTCCAGTACTGTTATGGCTTCATAATTTAGTTGAGGCCTGGGATCTGGAGAGTTATGCGAAGTCAAGGTATAACTTGCTTGGTAATGGAGGGCATTGGTTCCCAGGCTCAAACGCTAACCTTTTGGATAAAGAGATAACAGAGGATTCTCTTCGTAGTGTTCTAGTTAATAGCCCTTGGAGAGACAAGATTCCTGGTGTGCTCCGCTCACTTCGTTCGCGTTTGACTAGTACACCTGGTCGTCGGTTGACAAGTATTTAGTGTCCGAGGGGTTTCTTGTTGGGAATACCTATTCCTCTTGGGTAAATAATTGGACATTTGCCATTGGTTCTGATTCGTACTGCATGCCTTATACCTTTATTGGCTGGTAGTTGTTGTGACTTGATAGTCCATATCTCAGCATTTAACTTCCTTAGAGCTTGTTTCAAGACCTTTTCCTCAGAGTTATTCCATTGACCTTGAAAGAGAAGTGCCTCACCGTTGGGATTCAGTAATGGAACTAAGTATTCGGCAAGAACTTCTACTCTTGCTACAGCACGTGCAGTCGCCAATTGATATTTCCCACGAGAATCTGGATTTTGTCCAGTCATTTCTACCCTCTCTGTCTTTACAGTTATTCGTTCAGTCAAACCAATTGTTGTCGCAATTGCTTCTAAAGCAAGGGTTTTTCGCCTTGTTGAATCCAATAATGTAATTTGACTGAAAGGTAGTGCTATTGCTATCAGGAGACCTGGGACACCACACCCAGATCCAACATCAATGCATTTAATTAGTTGTTCTGGGTCTCTTAATTCGTTTTTAATTGTCCAGATAGTGTCAAAGACCTGACCTATCCAAAATTCCTCTTGTTCGATTAAGCGAGTTAGGTTAACTCGTTTGTTCCACTCTCTTAATTGTTGCTGAAGCATAATTAATTGTTGCAGTTGTGTAGGAGATGGCTCCCATCCCAACGCATTCCATAAAGCTGGACCCGGTTCATTAAATTCGTTTTGTTTTGACATATTCATCAGGTTCCTCTATAGGATTGATTATGCACTTCAATTGTGAATGCTGCTGATGTTTTTCTTCTCTAAAGTATCTTGACTCTTCAAAGGGGCTATTACGATTTTTTAGGTGTAGCGCCTTCTGCTGATGAAGAGACTCTTCATCAAGCTTTTAGACGTTTAAGCAAAGATCTTCATCCAGATACAACTACTCTTCCTTTAGACGAAGCTGCCCGGAAATTTCAGTATTTGTGTGAGGCTTATGAATTGTTAACAGATAAACAACGGAGAAAAGAGTATGACGCAGCTCTTTATCTTGATAGCTCTGCATACGGGAAAAATATGGAGGGCTTTGTAGGGTTTTCAAATAAACCTTTTCCTAAGAAATACAATCAAGGTATTCGGCGGCCTTTCTCAGGTGGTGAATTGTTTTCCTTACTCCTCTTGTTTTTGGCTTTTATTGTTAGCCTTTGTTTGGGACTTTTAGTGGCTTACTCTCAAGGTAGGGAGTTATTGGTTAAGCCTAGTTGGTTGAATATAGAGATGATAATTGTTGACACCTATCAATCAAGTATAAGAGAAATTTCTATTGTTACAAGAGACAATAGTCACAACTTACCTTCTGGATTCCTAGGTAATCGATCATGAAAGTTGAATCGATAATTTTGCGATCATCCTCATACTAAGTACCCGACATCGATTTTTGAAAATAAATGTCTACTTTTCTTCGGGATTTAAGTTTTACAGCTTGTAAAGGGAGGGATATTAATTCAATCGGTTCTTGTAATGACGTTGTCTAGGCTTGTTCTAGTGCAAGATTTATTGTTGAGTAGCATTGTTCTAGTTGTTCATCACTGATGCAAAGAGGGGGGAGCAGATAGATGACCTCTCCTAATGGGCGAATGAATACTCCATGTGACATGGCTATTTCTTTGACAATGCGGCCTGATGGGTTTAAATAACCGCTAACATCGCTTCCCGCAAGATCGAAAGCCGCAATAGTTCCAACGACTCTTGAGTGGGATACTTTCTTGTGTTTACTTAATTTCTCGAGATGTGGGCGATGGCGATTCTCGAAGGTTTTGTATTGACTAGGATTCTGTTCTAATAAATCGAGACTTGCATTCGCGGCGGCACAACCCAATGGATTCGCAGTAAAACTGTGTCCATGCCAGAAGGTCTTGTCTGGTTCAACTCCTACAAATGCTTTAAATATTTTCTCATGAGCCATTGTGATTCCCATAGGTAGGAATCCACCTGTAAGCCCTTTTGAGAGAGACATTAGGTCAGGTTGTAGTCCAGCTCGTTGGCTGGCAAATAAAGCCCCACACCTGCCAAACCCAGTGAGGACTTCATCTGAAATCAGCAGAGCTCCTGTTTGTTTCACTAGTTTTTCTACTTCCTGCAGAAATTTGTTCCTTACTAAGGCCATTCCACCAGCACCCTGGATTATGGGTTCCAAAATTACTGCAGCTGTGGGGGTCTCGAGGTATTGCTCTAATTGTAATAGTGCTTTTTGTTCACGTTTTTCAACTGAATCATCTCCCCACCACGTTGAAGGCCAAGGAACTCTAGTAACTGCGAACATCATCTCTTCAAAAGGTGCATTAAATAGATTCCGCTCACCTAAAGCCATCGCTCCAAACGTATCACCGTGGTATGCCCCTTCAAAGGCAATGATTTGTTGTCGTGGTTCATTTATGTTTTGCCACCATTGGTAGGCGATTTTCAGGGCTACTTCTACAGCAGTTGAGCCATTGTCTGAAAAGAATGTGCGTTTAAGACCTGTATGTGAACTTAGTCGTTGCGCTAGCTTCTCTGCTTGAGGATGAGTGAAATCGGCGAAAATTATTTGCTCAAGTTCTTTAGCTTGTTTTGATATCGCATTTGCAATGTATTCATTACTATGTCCATGGAGAGTTACCCACCAGCTACTAATGCCATCTATTAAGGGTGGTGAGTTGTCGATGTAGATTAAGGCTCCAGATCCTTTGACTGCTCTTTTTGGAGGAGGCGTTGATCCTATTTGCGTAAAAGGAGGCCAGAGATATGGATCCCAACCATTGTAATTAATGTCATCTGATTCGTTCGAGCAGTTATTCATTTTTTCTAGATGCTGTTTAGTCATATTGAATTAGTGTTTGTCTTTTTGTTGTTTGTTTAAGCTTCTGTGGCGAAATATTTTTTCCAGTTTAATTGTCAAAATTTGCTTTCATCAGTTTTTCTAAGGTAGTCCCAATTTGCTGCTTTTCCCATTCGTCTGCAAGGGCATTTGCTGTTAGATTTTTGAGATAGGGAATTTCTGCGATGATTGGTACCTCCCCAAATTGTTCAAGAGTTTTCGGGTTGTCGGAATGAATTGGACCATTGAGTACCAGCCCTAGTATGCAAATTTTTCTTTGACGTAATGCTTCAAGACTTAGGAGGGTGTGATTTAGTGTACCTAGTCCACTTCTTGCGACGAGCACAACTGGTAATTTCCAGTGTATTAACTGATCGATTTGTAGGCATTTACGGTTTAGTGGCACCATTAGCCCACCTGCAGTTTCAATAACTAGAGGACCTTGAACATTGGGTATCAGGAGTTGTTTAGGCTCAATTAAGCGATTTTCTTTTTCTGCAGCCAAATGAGGAGATACTGCATGTTGGAATGAATATGCTTCTGGTTCCCATCGTTCATAGGGAAGATTTATGATTTTGGAGATTGTATTCCTGTCACCTCCTTCTTCTAGACCACTTTGCACAGGCTTCCAGTAACTAGCTCGTAGCCCTTGAACTAGCAAGGCACTCACAATGGTTTTCCCTACATCTGTATCTGTACCGCAAACAATCAATCGGATTGGAGAGGATTTCATCTTTGGATTAACATTATGTGGATGAGCCAAGAAAGGGTTGCAATTCCCGTTTCCTTGGAAACAGGCCAGGCCTTTTTAAGACGTCTTAATTCTCCTACCTTTAATGATTGCTGTGGAGAGGTATGTGCACCAATTTTGCGAATTGCCTTCAGAAGAGATAAAACCTCTTTTGCTTCTTGAGTAATGCAGTGGGTCTTTTGGTAGCGAATGCCTTTGTAAGGTATCGCCGAAATTAAGTTCTCGCATTTTGGTAAATGTATAGCACTACAGCAAACATTTGCTTGTGAGGCTGCATCTCTCCATTCTTCGAAGCTCCCTTCGACGGGCACGGCCAAGGCTATCCATCCCCCAGTTGGTAACGCGGAATACCATTCTTGTAATCTTTTGGATGGTTGATGAAGCCAGTGGAGAACAAAACTAGATGCTAATAAGCTAGGTGCTTTCGGCCAAGAAGGTAGGCCGAAATTTAGGTCCCAAACTTGTGAAGGCCTTTGCTTAGCTTGCAGCGCTAGCATTTTTTCGCTCGCATCAACTCGCAGAACTTGTTGGTTCGGATGGCGTTTCTCAAGAGCATTGGCTAGTAATCCTGTGCCTGCACCTAAGTCGACCCATGTCCCACGAGGTATTGGGAATGTGGAACATTTTTCAGCCAGTTGCCAGGCAATGTCGCGTTGGATCAATGCATTGTTGTTGTATTTGGAAGCTGCGGCTCCAAAGTTTTTGATTACTTGAGACGACCATTGCTTATTCATTAAGTCATGCCAACCAACTCTGAACTCTTTTGATGAGATTTGGATCAAGAAGAGCATGACCCATCTCTGGCATCGACCAAAATGTAGGCTTTTCTTTTAGGTGTTTTTCTAGATCTTCTAAAAGAGTTTTGCGAGAAGAAGGAGTAACTATTAGGTCTTGCGCTCCTTCTACAACTAGGACCTTCGCCAAAGGAGATAGTCCGGAAGGAATACCCGAGGTTTGCATTAGAAGATCAAGGTCTGCTTGTAAGTTTTGTCGTCCCACATGAGAGATCCCTTGGTCAATTGGACCTGACGGCAGACTATTTGTTGGAGCTGGAGAACATGCTTTTTGAAGGAAAGTAGAGAGCATGGCTTCTTCGTTTTTGGTGCCTAGGCAGTTCTTCATTCCTGTGAGAGCTGTACGAATTGCGCGACCTTCTGATCCCGTTGGAATGAACTTGCTGAAGCTGCAAAGGAATACAACCTTGTTAGCGTGCTGAAATACTTCTTCTTTGAGGAGGTGTGCTCCAAGGGAATGACAAATAATTATTCTGATTTGTTTATTGCTTGTCTCAGAATCTTTTTCCCAGTTTGGTTGAATTGCAGGAAGTGAGCCATAACCACGTTCTCCACTTTGCCAATACCAACCCTTCTTTCGAAAGTGATGGGACCATCGATTCCATCCATTGCTATCTCCACTCCATCCATGCATTGCAATTATCTGTTTCATTCAAAAGCAAGTGCATTAATTAGGTTGTCTATAGCTTGGTCAGGTAAGTTTCTCCGAAGGACTATTCGAAGTCTGGCAGTATTTTCAGGAACTGTTGGAGGACGTATAGCAACACTGAGTAATCCTGCTTTCTCAAGTTGATTTTGCGCATTTAATGCATTTTGGTCGGAACCAATTTCAAGAGAAAGTATTTGTCCATGACCTGGTGGTCTACTCCAACCTTTTTGGACAAGAAGATTCCTCCAGTCATTTGCTTTGCTTAGCAGTTCTTCCCCCCATTGCGGATTGTCTTGTATTAGTTCTAGCGCTGCTAGCGCTGCTGCTGCTAATGGTGGTGCAAGAGCTGTTGTGTATTTAAATGCACCGCTATTTTGAAGTATTTGTTCCTTTATGTCTTTGTTGCTGGCAAGGAAAGCCCCTCCACCTCCAAAGGCTTTCCCAAAGGTTCCACTAATGATTTCAATGGAATCCTTTATCCCATGGCATAGCCCGCGTCCTTTAGAACCCATGACTCCTAGTGCATGAGCTTCATCAACCATCAGGCGGGCACCATAGATATTGCAAAGTTGGGCTAATTCTTTGATTGATGGGCTTGTTCCTTCCATGCTAAAGAGACTTTCTGTAATTACTACTGGAGATTCATCAGAACTAGTTTGAGTACATTTTGTTAGTCGTTGTTCTAGATCTTGCAAGTTATTGTGCTTATATCTTTGAATTTTTGAACCACTTGCTTTTACCCCTAGTAAAAGTGAATGATGTGCCAGACGATCTATGAGCACTGTTGTGTGACGATTGCTCATAGTTATGACCCCAGCTAGATTTGCTTGAAAACCACTAGGGAAAAGTAGGACATTTGCTCGACCCAGCCAATGAGCAAGTCTTTCTTCAAGAGCTATGTGTATGGGGCGCGTCCCAGTAACTAGCCTTGAGCCACCGGCTCCGACTCCTTCGGTATTCATCACATTTGTAGCTGCCTTGATCAGCTTTTCATGGTTATTTAGACCGAGGTAATCGTTGCTGGCGAGGTCAATTAGTGGCCTATCTACGCGGTTGCATGTTGTGGAAATTAGTTCTGATGATTTGGGACCTGGAAGCCAGGTTCGGATTTTCCTAAGTCGTTCTGGAGGAATTTGATTCATTTTTGATTCTCAAGGATTGTCAGTGTGAGTAATGAGTTTGTAAAATTTCGAATTTTGCCATTTTTCCTTTCCTCATTAGCAAAATCAGATAGATCGTCGAAGGGCTATATAGGATTCATGTGATGAGTTCAGTTGAGAACTTCACGACTTCTTCAAGCGTTGCCAACTTTGATTTGGATCCTTCAAAGATCTTTGATTTCCCGCTGGATGATTTTCAACGCGAGGCAATAGATGCTTTGAATCACGGGCAATCTGTGGTTGTAAGTGCCCCAACGGGTTCCGGTAAGACTCTTATAGGTGAATATGCCATATATCGAGCTATTGCACATCATCAAAAACTTTTTTATACCACTCCGTTGAAGGCCCTATCGAATCAGAAGTTAAGAGACTTCCGGCATCTTTTTGGTCCAGAAAATGTTGGATTGATGACAGGTGATCTCAGTGTCAATAGAGATGCTTCCGTTGTTGTGATGACAACTGAGATTTTCCGAAACATGCTTTATGCGGAATTTGACCAGGATGATGATCCATTGGTGGATGTCGAAGCAGTTGTATTAGATGAATGCCATTACATGAATGATTCTCAGAGAGGAACTGTTTGGGAAGAATCCATTATTCACTGTCCATCTTGGGTTCAAATGGTCGCTCTTTCGGCAACTGTTGCTAATGCTGGACAACTCACCGATTGGATTGAGAAGGTTCACGGACCCACTCAGTTGGTTGTCAGTGATTATCGTCCTGTGCCATTGACTTTCAGCTTTTGCAGTGCCAAGGGTTTGCATCCTCTTCTTAATGATGCGGGCTCAGCTATCCACCCTAATTCAAGAGTTTGGCGTGCGCCTAAGGGAAATAAACGGAAGGGACGTTCCTTGAAACCTTTGCAGCCAGAAGCTCCACCCATTCGCTTTGTTGTGAGGCAGATGGCTGATCGAGATATGTTGCCAGCTATTTATTTCATCTTTAGTCGACGAGGTTGTGATCGTGCCATGAAGGATTTGGCTGATCAATCATTAGTCACTGCCGTTGAGAGAAATGTTATTCGTGAGCGATTACGTCTTTATAGGGAAGTTAACTCCGAAGCAGTTCTTGATGAAGCATATGCTGAATCTTTATTGCGTGGAATAGCAACACATCATGCTGGTGTGTTGCCCGCTTGGAAAGAATTGATTGAGGAACTTTTTCAACAGGGTCTGATTAAGGTTGTCTTTGCTACCGAGACTCTTGCTGCTGGAATCAATATGCCTGCACGTAGTACTGTGATTTCCACTTTGTCTAAGCGAGCAGATTGTGGTCATCGGTCATTAATGGGTAGCGAATTTCTGCAGATGGCGGGACGTGCGGGGAGAAGAGGACTTGACATGAATGGTTATGTGGTTACTGTTCAAAGTCGTTTTGAAGGAGTACGTGAGGCCAGCCAGCTTGCCTTGAGTGCTCCGGACCCTTTAATTAGTCATTTCACTCCTAGCTATGGGATGGTCCTTAACCTTTTGCAGCGTCATGATCTTAGGAAGGCTAAGGAACTTGTAGAAAGGAGTTTTGGTCGATATCTGGCTAGCTTGGACTTGGCTGAGGAGGAGGAGATCCTGGAGCAGTTAAGAGTTCGATTGGGGAGTTTACAAGGGTTGTCTGGAGACATATCTTGGGAGGACTTCGAGATTTATGAGAAGCAGAGAGGTCGTTTAAGAGAAGAGAGGCGATTACTAAGAATTTTGCAGAAGCAAGCAGCCGAAACTTTAGCTAATGAACTCACGTTGGCCCTACAGTTCGCCAGCTTGGGAACTTTGGTTAGCGTGAAGGCTTCTCAATTACGTAGTCGTATAACTCCTGCGGTAATTGTGGATAAGTTGCAGGGCCCGGGTCAGTTTCCTTTGTTGCTTTGTCTCACTGATCAAAACCTTTGGATCTTGATCCCTTGTCAAGCGGTTGTCAGCCTGCACGCTGAACTGAGTTGTCTGCAAGTGAGTGATGCTAAAGCACCAAAACTAAAGAGTCAGGGTGAGATTTCTCATGGAGATAGTGAGAGTGAATACTTGGCAAAAGCAATTGCACACATAGCATGTCGACATGATATGACTACTCCTCAATATGATCTTGCAGGAGAAGTGTTAAATCAGCTCAAGTTGGTAGGTGTTTTAGAAAATAAGTTGGAAGAACTTCCTGCTCATCAATGGGGTGATAGAAAAAAGATCAAAAAACATAGAAGGCGTATCGAGAACCTTGAACTGGAAATTCGCGAACGACAACAGTTGCTTCATCAGAGAGCTAATCGTGACTGGGAAGTATTTCAGTCTCTGATCAATATCCTTCAGCACTTTGGCTGTTTAGAGGATTTAGTTCCTACTGAGATGGGTAGAACAGTTGCCGCTTTAAGAGGTGATAACGAACTTTGGTTAGGCCTTGTCTTGATGAGTGGTCATTTAGATAATTTGGAACCTGAAAATTTGGCAGCAGTCTTTGAGGCGATTAGTACAGAAGTGAATCGCCCCGACCTTTGGAGTGGCTTTCCCCCTTCATCTCAAGCGGAAGAGGCTTTATATGACCTGTCCGGTATTCGTCATGAGCTTTTAAAGGCTCAGGAACAATTTAAAATTGTCACACCTGTTTTGTGGGAGCCAGAATTGATGGGATTAGTGGAAGCTTGGGCAGGGGGTGCATCCTGGAGTGATTTAGTTGCCAATACTTCCCTTGATGAGGGTGATGTGGTGAGAGTTATGCGCCGTACAATTGATCTCTTGGCTCAGGTTCCATACTGTGAGCTCGTCACTGAGCAATTGAGAATTAATGCAAGAAAAGCTTTACGAGTAATGAATCGTTTCCCAGTGTGCGAGGCAGAAGATCTTTTTGAAGATGTGATAATTGAAAGCTCTGACTTGAACCCAGCAACAAAAAGAGCAGATTGAAAACGACTATTGTTTTATTGCAGGCTCTTAGAGTTTAGGATTTGTCATCGACTTGGGATCGACTATCTGGTCGAACTGGGACTGACTAATGAAACCAAGTTTAATTGCAGAGTCGCGAAGACTGAGATTATTTGTATGAGCATGTTGGGCAATCTTACTGGCTTTTTCGTAGCCAATGCTGGGTACTAATGCAGTTACTAGCATTAGGGAGCGTTGAAGATCTTGTTCGATTTTATTCTCATTGACATTGATTCCCTCAATCATCGAGATCCTGCAATTAGTGCAGGCGTCATGAAGCAATTTAATACTGTGTAAAAGATTGAATCCTATCAGTGGTTTGTAGACGTTCATCTGGAGATGTCCTCCACTCCCAGCCATTGCGACTGCAGAGTCAAGTCCGATGACTTGTGTGCATACCATTGACATTGCCTCGCATTGTGTGGGGTTTACTTTGCCTGGCATAATTGAACTCCCAGGCTCATTTGCTGGTAGTTCTAATTCTCCTAAACCGGCTCTTGGCCCACATGCTAATAACCTCAGATCATTCACGATCTTCAATAAGGTAATGGCTAACATTCTTAGTTGGCACATTGCATTCACTAACCCATCATGACTAGCCATTAAAGCGAATTTGTTATTGGCTGTACGAAAAGGCATTCCAGTTAGCAGAGCTAGTTCGGCAGTACTTTCCTGATCAAAAGAAGGAGGTGTGTTCAGTCCTGTTCCAACAGCAGTTCCACCTAGAGGTAATTGATAAAGTTCTTCTAAACTTGATTTGATTCGTTCATGAGCAATTTTTATTTGATCACGCCAAGCGGAGGCCTCTTGCCCAAGGGTAAGAGGGACAGCATCTTGAAGGTGAGTGCGTCCAATTTTGATAATTTTTCCCCACGCCTTACTTTTGCAATCAAATGCGTCGACAAGTCTCTCTAGCTCCGGTGAGAGAAGTTCTGTTATAGCTTTTACTGTTGCTATATGGATTGCCGAAGGGAAGACATCATTGGTTGATTGTGAACAATTTACATGGTCATTGGGATGCACAGGCGTATGACTACCTAAAGGCTGGTCTGTCAGTTGAGATGCAATATTACTGATGACTTCGTTTACGTTCATGTTTGTTTGAGTCCCGCTCC
>QCGA01000009.1 GCA_003280095.1 Prochlorococcus sp. AG-363-O16 | reverse complement strand
TTAACAAATCAACGGATCGATTTAACGAAAGAAATTTCTCTAGTCGATCACCATTCATTGCCCCCCATACTGCTCCTATCATTAGGACTATTAGTCCAAGGTGTACTAAAGGTGGACCTGCTCTACCTATTGCACCTTTGCGGGCGGCTAGACGATTTTCTTTGCGTCTAACTTTCCACCCCTTTAGGTTTAATATGTTTTCTAAATCTGAAAGGATTGAATTACTTGGTTGAATAGTAATTGTTTCAGCGATTGCTAATTTACTCAGTTGACGAGGTTCTTGATAATCTATCCATTTAAAGGCAGCCTGAAGCCTTGGGAGTTGACTACGCCAACTGCAAATTATTAGGGCCAAGCCAAGCCAAGCCAATAGAAATAAGAACCATACACTTGTGTACACATGATTCAGCTGAAGGTTGATTATTGATTCTCCATTGAGAAAGCCTAGTAAAGGATCTTTGTACAACTCTAGATAATTTTCCTTGGCCTGTTCTTGAGGAATGGCAGTACCAATTGCGCTGGCTAAAGCAATTATTAATAGAAGAAGTATTGCTACTTTGAGGCTTGATATCCAGGTAATTATTTTTTTAAGAGTATTCATTTAGACCAGGTTGGCCAAGAGTGAAAGAACACCTGTTGTGACAAGCACTGCTCCACTTAGTGCTGGAATCCACTGCGCAAAAGGACGTAGTGCAAGCAAACTAGGGATTGTTGCCGCTGCAGTCCCTGCAATTAAAAGAGGGACTACTTGCCCTGCTCCAAAGGAGGTCAGAAGCAGTAAACCAGTCATAGGATTCCCATTTTGTGCAATCCAGCCAAGAAGTACAGCTAAAACAGGCGTAGTGCAAGGAGATGCTGCTAGTCCAAATGCAAGACCGGCTGCTATTGGGGCGAGAGGGGGAGGTAATTTTTGAGCCCATAATCTTGGGTCAGGACCTGCTGGTAATGGGATCTGAATCACTCCTAAGAGGTTTAACCCCATTATTAATGCCAATATCGCTACCGCTTCGGGTAGGAGTATTGGAACCTGCCCGTAGATTTGTCCTAGGAAGCCACTTATTCCACCTAGTATGACTAGAGCAGTGACTATGCCGCCGCAGAATGAAAGACTGCGCAATAGTGGACTTAATCGGTTATCAAATCCTGCTAGATAGGCCATAGTTACTGGCAATAAGGATATTGAGCACGGACCAAGACTAGTTAGTAGCCCCCCACTAAATACAAGAGCAATTGTTGGTAACCCTGGTTCTTTGAGCCCATGACGAATCATTCCTTCGCTGCTTTGAGCAATATCAGAGAGGGCAAGTGTTATAGAGGACAATCTAGTTGGGTGTCTTTGAGTTCCTGTTTTTACCCTATCTGACGAAATTTCCTGACTCTCCTGCCACCGACTAATCCAGTTGATTCAATAGAACAGCGAATTAGCAGACCTGCAATCGTCAGACTTGATAGTAAGGAATTTCCCCCATAGCTGACCATTGGTAAGGGTAATCCTGTGGTTGGCATAAATCCGGATGCTACTGCAATGTTCATTATTGATTGACCGATTAATAGTGTTGTACATCCTATGGCAACTATTTTTGATTGATTACAGCGACAGCGTATGGCAACACGAAGCCCTAGGAATGCAAATAGAAGAAGAAATAAAATCAACATTACTGACCCTACGAAACCAAATTCTTCTGCAAATACTGCATAAATAAAATCAGTATTTTGTATTGGTAAGTAGCTTAGCTTTTGTGTTGAGAGCCCAAAACCTTCTCCCAACCAACCTCCAGATCCAATAGCAAGAAGACTTTGAACAAGCTGATAGCCACTTCCTTGTGGATCTTTCCAAGGGTCTAGAAATGATATTACGCGTAGGCGTTGATATTCATTAGTTAATATACTTATTGTACCAAGTAATCCACCACTGAAAGCGGTGGTAAACAATGTTGCCCACTTGATTCCTGAAGCCATTGCTATTAGCCATATGAGAATTCCTGTGAGTGCGGCGGTACTTAAGTTGGGTTGTTTAAGAGTTAGTGCTAGAAGGCCTAGGAAACACCCTATCCAGAGGAATCTTTGATCTGTTCTGATCCGTTTCCATTGAGAGAATAAGTTGGCAGATTGCAAAATAACAAATGGCTTTATAAGTTCTGAAGGCTGGATTTGTAGGGGGCCGATGATTAACCACCTAGTAGCTCCGTTAACAGGACTTCCAATAATTAATGTCAAGGCAGTTAAACCAACCCCTAGCCAAAGTCCTGGTCCAGCAAGCCTCAACCACGAGCGTAAATTTGTTGAAACGGCTAAAGCGAGAAAACTCCAACTCGAAGTCATCCAAATTAGCTGCCTTTTAATGTAATAAGCACCATCTCCAAGTTCCCGACTGGCTACCCACCAGCTTGCTGATCCGAGAATTAATAGTCCAGAGAGGCACCAGAATGCTGTAAGCGTTAGTAGTAGCCTGGATTCAGAGGGCCATAGTGTCCATGGAAGAGGTAAGAGTCTTTGCCACTTCGGAACCTTTAAAGCCTGAATATCTTTTTGGTGCAATTCATTCATTTGACTTGCTTGGCTAACCCTGTGGCTTGTGAAAGACGGATTGCGCAAGGTTTCAGGCAGGAAACTGAGTGTTCCTATTGAGCCGCCTTACTAGCAAATTGCCAAGTCATAGAAAACAAAAACTAAGTTTGGAGAATTGTGAGTTGAGTTATTCATCCCTATTTCTACTTTGGTATTGGATGAATTCTGATTGATTGCGAGGCCATTCCTTGAGGCTTTTATACTTAAATTATTTTTAGTAAAAAGATTTCTCTTGGCTTTTAGGTTGCGGAAATTGTTATTCTGATTTTTGACTATGTAAAAGTATTGTGAGGCAATAAATTTTACAATTTCTCTCTTTTTATCACTTGTGTCAATTTTATACTGTGCTGTTGATTTTAATGCCTGAAATCAACTGAGAATGCTTACTCCATCAAAGATTTTCTTTTTTAATGTAATTTCCTTGTTGTGAGATTTTAACTTAAAAGTAGATCTCTTTTTCAGTATTTTTCGGTTAGTTTTGTCTCCTGTTTGTAGGGCAAATTTGTATTGCGTACTTTTTTATCGAAATTGATTTTTTGTCTTATTTGGTTCGTCTAAGTTCATCCCTTTCTGATTGATTTTGTGATTATATTGTTTAGTTTTATATGGAAGCTATATGGCTAATTGTGGGGTGAAGAGATTTTTTAATTGAACTCGTTTTCACCTCTTAAGAGGTGCCTTTTGATTCTTTCAAAGTTGAGTATTGATCGAGCAATATGCCTGTTTTGAGAAGGGATCTATAGGAAAAATACGTGCTTCTCCTAATCTTCGCCTCTCAAGCCTTCTACATGATAGATTCCGCGAGCCTTATCAAAAGAGCCCCGGCGCCTTTGTTGGCTTTCCCGCTGCTCCAGTCTCAATCATCGACTCCCAAGGGAGGAAATGAGGTGCTGGAATCCATTGAGGATAGCTCTCAAAGTTCATTTGCTCGTGGGAATTCTTCTTCGCCTGAAGAGGCAGATTTGTCTTCCACAAGTGAATATGTGCAGTTACAGCTGCGCATATTTCTGGCAACACTTCTTGTTTCTGCATTAGCAGTTTCTATCTCAGCGATCTTCTTTGATCCATTAACCACCCTTAGCATTTTTGTTGGGGCACTGTTTGGGATCATTTATTTGCGACTTCTTGCTCGCAGTGTTGGGAAAATCGGGAAAGGTTCCAGGAGTTTGAACAAGATTCAGCTATTAGTACCGGTTTTGCTGGTTTTATTAGTTTCTCGAGTCTCTCAACTTGATTTACTTCCTGCTCTTTTGGGTTTTCTTCTATACAAGCCCTCTCTTGTTTTGCAGTTTTTGCTCGAGTCTTGAACTTGAACTGAACTCTCAATAGACGAGAATGGCCTTTGATGTTTCAAAAGAACGTCTTTTTACTAACGACTTCGAACTTCTCCCCCAATGGGTTCTTTGCCATTTTTTCTTCCTTTAGCTGAGCTTGAGGTAGGTCAACATCTTTATTGGCAGTTAGGAAATCTTAGGCTTCATGGCCAAGTTTTCATGACTTCCTGGATAGTTATTGGTGCTTTGCTTGCCTTGGTTGTTGTAGGCACAAGAAAGATGGAAAGAGACCCTAGAGGTGTTCAGAATTTACTTGAGTTCCTTTGGGATTACATTCGAGATTTGGCCAGGACCCAAATTGGAGAAAAGGCCTATCGAGATTGGATGCCATTTATAGGAACTCTTTTCTTATTTATTTTCGTTAGTAATTGGGGTGGTGCGTTAGTACCTTGGAGGTTAATTAAACTTCCAAGTGGTGAACTTGGTGCTCCTACGGCTGATATCAATACCACCGTGGCATTGGCATTGTTAGTTTCACTTTCATACTTTTACGCAGGTTTGAGTCGGAAGGGTTTGCGGTACTTCGAGTACTACGTTCATCCAACTCCAATCATGCTCCCCTTCAAGATTGTTGAGGACTTTACTAAGCCTTTATCTCTATCTTTCCGTCTATTCGGCAATATTTTGGCCGATGAGTTGGTGGTAGCTGTTTTGGTTTTTCTAGTCCCTCTGATCCTTCCTGTGCCGGTAATGTTCCTCGGATTATTTACCAGTGCAATTCAAGCTTTAATCTTCGCCACTCTCGCTGCTTATTACATCGGTGAAGCGGTTGAAGAACATCATTGATCACACTATTAAATCTGCCATTCCTCATTGACGGTCTGGCAAACTCCTAGCGCGAAGGTCAGTTTTATTCCTGGCCCATCTCAAAAAATACCGAGATGTCCCCGCGCAGGTATAAACTCCCGGTCCCTATACGCGCAACTTGGCGCAACTCATCCTTAGCTCAATCATGGATTCCATCACCACCGCCGCTTCTGTAGTCGCAGCTGGTTTAGCTGTTGGCCTAGGCGCTATCGGCCCTGGTATCGGTCAGGGCAGTGCTGCACAGGGCGCTGTTGAGGGCATTGCCCGTCAGCCAGAAGCAGAAGGAAAGATCAGAGGCACTTTGCTGCTTTCTTTCGCTTTCATGGAATCTCTCACCATTTATGGCCTTGTGGTTGCATTGGTTCTGCTGTTTGCTAATCCTTTCGCGGGTTAGTGAGTTTTTAGAGTTTGTTTTGAACAGCTAATTCCATTGCGTGAATTGGCTGTTTAAATCAAATTTTCCAGGTTATCTTCATGAGCTTTTTTAAAGCTTTCCGTCTGCTCTAAATTTCCTGCACCTCTTCCAAATGTCCAGTTTGTTTCTGTTCGGTGCTACTGAAGGAGGTCTTTTCGACTTCGATGCCACTCTGCCGTTAATGGCGGTACAAGTGGTTTTGTTGACTTTCATACTCAATGCACTTTTCTTTAGACCCGTTGGAAAGGTGGTTGAGGAAAGAGAGGAATACGTCATAACAAGTCGTGCAGAGGCAAAGGAGAGGCTTGCTCAAGTCACAAGGCTTCAAGCTGATCTAAAGGATCAGCTAAAGCAAGCGAGACAGGAAGCTCAAAAGTTAATTAATGAGGCAGAGCAGGATTCAGACAAGCTTTATCGAGAAGCATTGGCCCTTGCGACAACCGAGGCGAATGCATCTCGTGAGGCGGCCCGGAGAGAAATTGATTCTCAAAGGGATTCGGCTTTAACTCAGTTAAATACTGATTCTGAGAAGCTTGGGGCACTCATCATTGAACGTCTACTTGCAGCCCAATGACTTGCTTATCTATTTTTGCGACAGGAGGATTTGGATTAAATCTCAATCTTTTTGAGACCAATGTCCTCAATTTGGCAGTAGTTATTTTTGGTCTCTATAAATTTCTTCCGAATTTTCTTGGAGGAATGCTCGAGAGGCGAAGATCTTCTATTTTGGTTGATCTTCAAGATGCTGAAGAGAAGTTGGTATCTTCCAGTAAAGATCTAGAAGAGGCAAGGAAGGAGTTGGCAGCAGCTGAGCAAAAGGCTGCTCAGATTAGAACTGATTGCAAAGCTCGAGCAGAAGCAATTCGATTAGAGAGCGAGAAGCGTACGGTTGAGGAAATGGCTCGAATTAAGCAAGGTGCAGCTTCTGACCTGAATGCCGAAGCTTCTCGAGTTAGTTCTGAATTACGTCGTGTAGCTGCTCAATTGGCGATTGAGAAAGCTTTGATAGCTCTCCCTGGAAAATTAGATGACAAGGCACAATCAACTTTTGTAAGCCAGTCCATTAAAAATTTGGGAGAAGACTGATGCCACTTCTTAATACCATCACTACTCCTTATGCAGAAGCTTTTTTACAAGTTGCAGAAAGTCGTAAAGAGGTAGAACGAGTCATTAATGAAGCGAAAGAGGTGCTTTCACTTTGGAATGAAAGCCCAGAGCTAAGAGATGCAATGTCCTCACCAGTATTAGAAGTTTCATCTAAAAAGGCAGCTCTTGAGAAACTTTTCTCGAATCAACTAACTCCTTCATTTCTCAATCTTCTAAAATTGTTGGCTGATCGTCAGCGTATTGGCTTTTTAGATTCCGTACTTGAACGTTTGCTCGAGCTTTATCGTGAACAACGAAACATTGCTCTTGCAACAGTAACTTCTGCTTCTGAATTAAATGATGACCAACAGGCAGAACTTTTAAAGAAGATTCAGTCTGTTGCCGGTACTGACAAGCTCGAGGTCAACCTTAGAGTAGATCCCGCTTTGATTGGCGGTTTCGTGATCAGCGTTGGTTCCAAAGTTATCGACGCTAGCCTCGCTGGTCAGGTTAGACGTCTTGGCCTAGCGCTGGCCAAGGTTGGCTAGCTCAAGATCAGTTCACTTCTTATTCCCTCACTCCCTCCCTTTCAACTCAAATACCTCCCATGGTTTCTATACGCCCCGACGAGATCAGCGCAATTCTTAAGCAGCAGATCGCTGATTATGACAAGTCAGTATCAGTTAGCAATGTAGGGACTGTTCTGCAGGTTGGCGATGGCATCGCTCGTGTTTATGGACTTGAGAAAGTCATGGCAGGTGAGCTTGTTGAATTTGAAGATGGCACTGAAGGCATCGCCTTGAATCTTGAGGATGACAACGTTGGTGCAGTTTTAATGGGTGAAGGCCTTGGCATTCAAGAGGGAAGCACGGTTAAAGCCACTGGAAAGATTGCTTCTGTGGGTGTTGGTGATGCAATGCTTGGCCGAGTGGTTAATTCTTTAGGCCAGCCAGTTGATGGGAATGGAGAAATTTCTACTTCAGATACTCGGCTTATTGAATCAATCGCACCGGGAATTATTAAACGTAAGTCTGTTCATGAGCCTATGCAGACAGGAATTACGTCAATTGATGCAATGATTCCAATTGGTAGAGGTCAAAGAGAGTTGATAATTGGTGACCGTCAAACTGGAAAGACAGCGATTGCAATAGACACCATTATTAATCAAAAAGGAGAAGATGTTGTATGCGTTTATGTTGCTATTGGTCAAAAGTCTGCTTCTGTAGCAAACGTAGTAGAGGTTCTTCGTGAAAAAGGTGCCCTTGACTACACCGTAGTAGTTAGTGCAAGCGCTTCTGATCCAGCTGCGTTGCAGTACTTAGCTCCTTATACAGGTGCAGCTATTGCTGAATCATTTATGTATAAAGGTAAGGCTACTTTAGTTATTTATGATGATTTAACTAAACAAGCTCAAGCATATCGACAGATGTCCTTGTTGCTAAGGCGTCCGCCAGGTCGTGAGGCATACCCAGGAGATGTTTTCTATCTTCATAGTCGTCTTTTAGAAAGAGCAGCCAAACTTTCAGATGCAATGGGTAAAGGCTCTATGACTGCTTTACCTATTATTGAAACTCAGGCTGGGGACGTATCTGCATACATTCCAACAAACGTTATTTCAATTACTGATGGACAGATCTTTTTAAGTTCTGACCTCTTTAATTCCGGTTTGCGTCCTGCTATTAATGTAGGTATTTCAGTTAGTCGGGTAGGAGGGGCGGCTCAGACTAAGGCAATTAAAAAGATTGCAGGTACATTGAAACTAGAGCTTGCTCAGTTTGATGAGTTAGCAGCTTTCTCACAATTTGCTTCTGATCTTGATGAGGCAACCCAGAAACAACTTGGACGAGGTAAAAGATTGCGTGAGCTTCTTAAGCAACCTCAATTTGACCCTTTGAACCTTGCTGAACAGGTCGCAATTGTTTATGCAGGAGTAAAAGGCTTAATTGATGAAGTACCAGAGGATCAGGTTACACAATTTGCCAGAGAATTACGTGATTATTTGAAAACAAATAAGGCTGATTTCATAGCTAAAGTTCAGAAGGAAAAGGTTCTTGATGAAAACTCAGAGTTAATGCTTAAAGAAGCGATTAACGAGGTGAAGTCCTCAATGCTTGCGTCAGTCTGAGCTTTAGCACTTACCAAGGAGAACCTTTGATCAATGGCCAATCTTAAGGACATTCGTGACAGAATTGTTTCTGTCAAAAACACTAGGAAAATTACTGAGGCAATGCGACTAGTCGCAGCGGCCAAAGTAAGACGTGCTCAAGAGCAAGTATTGAGGAGTAGGCCCTTTGCTGATCGTTTGGCAAGGGTGCTTGAAAACATACAATCAAGAATGGGTTTTGAGATGGCGGATTCACCGCTTCTCAAAACCAGGGATGTCGGCAAAATCACTCTTCTTGTTGTTACTGGCGATCGTGGATTATGTGGTGGATATAATTCCAACATCATCAAACGTACTGAGCAACGTTATACAGAGTTAGAAGCTCAAGGATTTAGTCCAGATCTTGTATGTATAGGTCGAAAGTCCATTACTTATTTTCAGAACCGGGCCAGTAAGTATTCGATTCGGGCTACTTTCACTGACCTTGAACAAGTTCCAACTGCCGATGATTCTGAGTCAATAACAAGGGAAGTGTTGGCGGAATTCCTTTCTCAAAGTACAGATAGAGTCGAGATTATTTATACCAAGTTTATCAACCTTGTCAGTTGTAACCCAGTTGTGCAGACATTGCTTCCTTTAGACCCTCAGGGTATTGCAGAAGCTGATGACGAGATGTTTAGGCTCACCACAAAAGACAGTCGTCTAACGATTGAGAAGGGAGATGCTCCCGCTAATGAGCAACCACCTCTACCATCTGACATTGTTTTTGAACAGAGTCCTGATCAGTTGCTGAATGCGTTATTACCTCTTTATTTGCAAAATCAACTTCTTAGGGCCCTGCAGGAATCTGCTGCATCTGAGTTGGCTAGCCGAATGACGGCGATGAACAACGCAAGTGATAATGCCAAGGCCCTCGCAAAGACTCTGACCCTGGATTACAACAAGGCAAGACAGGCTGCAATTACTCAGGAAATTCTTGAAGTAGTAGGTGGTTCACTTTCATAGACTTAAGATCTTGATGTCTCTTTTAAGGTTCTCTTGTGAAAAAGATACAGGTTCCTTGTGAACTTTAGGTTTCTACAGCTTGACCTTGAATGGCCTCAAGGTCTACTACATCATCAATTGAGAGCATTTGTCCTTGAACAAATAAGATCATATGGAGAACCTGTTCGATGGGCAATAACAGATTTAGATGGCGCAAAAACTATTCCTATTATGAAGCTGGAAGCAGTAGTACTAGTTGTTGATAGCTAGAAAGTAAAAGAGTGTTCTGATAATGCTGAATCCTTTTCCTACATTCTCAAATGACTCTGCGCCAATGCCAACCTTAATGGTGGTCCCTTCTGGAATTGGCTGTTTATTAGGAGGGTTTGCAGGTGATGCGATACCTTCTGCAAGACTTTTAGCTGCAGCTAGTGGATGTTTAATTACTCATCCAAATGTCATGAATGGGGCATCTCTATATTGGACCGATAAGCGTATTCTTTATGTTGAAGGTTATGCATTAGACCGTTTTGCATCTGGTGAAATAGGCTTAATTCCTGTAAGACAACAAAAAATAGGTATTCTATTAGATGCTGGAATTGAACCTGAGTTAATACAACGTCAGTTGCATGTAGTTGATGCGTGTCGTGCAACATTAGGCCTAAATATTGGTCCAGTTGTTACTACTGAAGTTCCTCTTGAAGTCAAATTCAAACAAGGAGAGAGTGGTGCAAGTTGGGGGGATCTCGGACATCCGTCTGTACTTTTGAGAGCGGCTGATCGGTTGAAAGAAGCTGGTGCCACAGCTATTGCAGTAATTACAAGATTCCCTGACGAATCACAAATGGATTCATTAAATTCTGCTTATCGACAAGGTGAGGGGATCGATGAGTTCGCTGGAGCTGAGGCATTAATTAGCCATCTTTTGGTTCGTCATCTGGGAGTACCTAGTGCACATGCACCAGCGATGAATCAATCTTCTCTCCCGCCAAAGTTAGATCCACGTGTTGCAGCCGAGGAGATAGGGTTTACTTTTTTACCATGCGTATTGGTTGGTCTTAGTACGGCTCCTGACCTGGTTCCAATGAGCAACTCAGATAAGTCAAAGCTTTCGTGTATGCAGAAATTGTTGTCGGCTGATCACCTGGGGGCAGTGGTCGTCCCTGAAGGTGCTCTTGGTGGGGAGGCAGTGTTGGCCTGCCTTGAGAGAGGGTTGCCTCTGATAACAGTTCATAACCCTGGTGTCTTGAATGTGACTTCGGAAAAACTGGGATTAAATGATATCGATTCTTTGAAATCATCAACTTCTAGTGTTATTCGGGCTGGGAACTATGCCGAGGTCGCTGGTTTGTTAATGCTACTTAGGGAAGGCATAAACCTTGATTCTTTAAATCGTCCTATCACTCGGGTTGCACCTATTTAGACTTCACTTGTTGAAAAGATGTTTGTTTCAACGCAGACAAGCCATTGGGTGTCTAGGGGGAATATCTAGTGCTTTGGCTACTCCTGGATGACATACATCTCCTTGAATAGTATTCAGTCCTGAGAGTAATTCTGGACGCTCAATAATTGCTTTTTCCAGTCCTCTACCGGCTATCGCAAGGATATAGGGAAGTGTCACACTCATTAGAGCTTCTGTTGATGTAAAGGGAACTGCTCCAGGCATATTGCCAACTGCATAGTGTTGGACGCCATGAATAGTTACGGTTGGGTGAGTGTGGGTTGTCTCAACACTTGTAGCTACGCATCCCCCTTGATCTATAGCTACATCAACAATTACTGAATTAGCCTTCATTTGTTTCACCATGTCTTCATCAACTAAGGTTGGTGCTCGTCCGCCAGGAGTTAAGACAGCACCAATTAGAAGATCAGCTGTAGGAATTAGTCTTTCTAGTAGACCACGACTACTAACAACACTTACAAGCCTTCCTCTGCGATCTGCTTCAAGATTGCGCAATCTTTCTGGTGATCTATCTAGCAGCATGACTTCAGCATCCATTGCTGCTGCAAGTCGAGCAGCATTCCAACCAACTGTTCCTGCTCCGAGAACAACTACTCTGGCTGGCCTGACTCCAGTACAGCCTCCTATCAGTACACCGCTTCCTCCATGAGGCCTTTCTAGTAAGTGAGCTCCGACTTGGGCTGCTAGTCTGCCGGCTATCTCACTCATGGGGGCAAGTAGTGGCAGTGTCCCATTTTCCATCTGAACAGTTTCATAACCTACAGCTGTTGTCCCAGCTGCTATCAATGCCTCACTTACTTTTGGATAGGCAGCTAGATGTAAATAGGTGAAAATCACCATATCTTTTCGAAGTAGTCGAAATTCTTCTTCTTGAGGCTCTTTTACTTTTACAACTAGGTGTGCGCCCCAGGCTTCTTCCTTGGTAACCAATTTGGCCCCAGCCTTCGCAAAGGCTGTGTCACTAATGCCAGCAGCAGCTCCGGCCCCAGATTGAACCCTCACTTCTAGACCTTGCGTAACTAGCTCTCTTGCTCCATCAGGAGTTAGAGCTACACGTAATTCATCTGCTTTAATTTCAGTTGGAACCCCAATGCTTGCCATCGGGGCCGAAAGAACGGAGCTTGCCATAGACCTACGCATCTTTCTTCAGGTTGCCTATAAGAGGACTATATGACCAGATTTTGTAGTGATCATGATGTAGCAATAGGTATACGCCAGCCCGTACCAAAGGCTTGGTTGCTTACTTTTAGTAGAGGAGGAGCTTGTTTCCGTTTGAATTCTGCTTTCTTCATTAGATTTTGAATGTGTTTAACTAATTTTGGATCTTCTCCATGATCAATCAGTTGCTTAGGTGTTTTACGTTTTTCAATTAGAGCCTTTAGTATTCGATCAAGGATTGCGTATTCAGGCAATGAGTTGATGTCTAGTTGATCTGGTTTAAGTTCGGCACTCGGTGCTTTCTTTCGAATTTCATCCCCAATTAGAGGAGTATTCTCCAGTCCATGCTCTTCTCTTATTGCTTGAGCAGCTGGACTGTCAAGCCAGTTGCTTAAATTGAAGACAGTGGTTTTGTATAAGTCTCCTATGACTGCGAGACCTCCATTCATGTCTCCATATAGTGTGCAATATCCAACTGCTAACTCTGATTTGTTTCCAGTCGAAAGTAGTAGTTGTCCTTCTTGATTCGCATAAGCCATGAGTAAGGTTCCTCTAATGCGTGATTGCAGGTTCTCTGCAGTTATTCCTTCAGGATCTTTACCTAGTGGTTGTTTGAGTGTCTTCCAGTAAGAGTCCATGAGTGCAGTTATGGGAACTGTTTCAGTATGAATTCTTAGCCTTTTGGCCAATTTATTGGAGTCTTTAATAGATCCTTCTGAGCTCCAAGGAGATGGCATCAGTAGAGCTGTTACATTGTCTGCACCCAGTGCATAGGTTGCGATGACCGCAACTAATGCTGAGTCGATACCTCCACTCAGACCCAGTAAAACTTTTGCAAACCCACATTTCTTGACGTAATCTTTCACTCCAAGTACTAGTACTTTGAAAAGTTTTTCGAAAGGGTCCTCGATTGACAGCAGAGGAGTATTAGTCGATGATGATGGCTCCCAAAATGCGAGTGATTCACTACAACTCGGGAGCCTTAAGATGAGTTCTGCATGAGAATCGAGAACAAAACTCGCACCGTCAAAAACAAGTTCATCATTGCCACCCACTTGATTAAGGTATGCGATTGGACAGTGAAGTCTCCTTACTGCTTGTGCTGCTATTTGATGTCTTGTTTTATCTTTTGATTGGCTGAACGGTGATGCTGATAAGTTGATCAAAAGGTCTGGATTTTTGGAGACAAGGTTTTCTATTGGGTCTGGGCCTCTAACACGATGTCCTTGCAAATTTTCCTCAACCCATAGATCCTCGCAAATCGTTATTCCTATTCGCCATATTTTTTTTTGAGTGGGTAACTTTAAAATTGATGAAGAGATACCTGGTCGAAAGTAGCGTTTTTCATCAAAGACATCGTATGTAGGTAGTAATTGTTTCCGGGCGATCACGTTCCACCCTTTTTTATCTACAAGTGCGGTTGCATTGAATAAAAAAGGAAATTTCATATCTCCTGCATGTTCGGCGATTCCTATGAGGACGTATATCTCTCGTGTAAATTTCCTGAGATTATTTACTATCTCATCAAGGATCTGAGTTTGAGTTTCAAGGAGTGATGTGTCAAGGAGTAGATCTCTTGGAGGATAGCCCCAGAGAGAAAGTTCCGGTGTCACTATTAGATCTGCTTTTTGTTGGACGGCAGCTTCACATGCAGTCAAAATTAGATCTTTATTACCGGAGAGGTCTCCAATGAGAGGGTTGATTTGGGCTAGGGCTAGCCTCATTAGTAGTTGGTATTAAGTCCGTATAGATTTTCCTCGAGCAGAAGTTTTAAAACACTAGAGGGGATGTTTCTTGTCTCTAATCTTTCATGCACATGTGAACTAGCAGTGGCAGGGATCTTTAGAGGAAGAAAATCTAGTTGGCCTCCTAAGGATTCTATTTTCTGTATATGCGACCTGAGAATTGGCCACCCCTTTCGCGGTGCTATGGCAATACGAGCTTTTTTTAGGATGTCTTGGACGCTTACCCAGTTAGGCACGTCCTTTGTTAAGTCACTACCAATTACAAACACCAACTCTGTAGTAGGCCATTTAGTTGAAGCTTTTTCAAGAGTTTGAATAGTCCATGGACTGCTGAGTTCTTGTATTAAGTGAAGTTTTGGATTTGCGATTTCCTCCACGAGAGCATTGAGTAGTCGCTGTCGTTTTTCAAGAGAAGCTTTGTGATGTTTCATTGGATTATTGCTAGCCCAGGTGATCACCTTTGGGAATAGGGTTAGCAAACCTTCTAAAAGAGCTTTGTGGCCAGAGGTGGGTGGATCAGCACTGGTGCCTAAAAGTGCGAAACGCCTTATGTTTTCATTCATGGTAGTAAGGCTTGAATACTTCTTTTTTTAAGGTCTCTTGATTTTGACCACTCATTCAGTAGCAGTTTTGCTTCGGGATTGTTTCGGGCAAGACGCTGTAGTAAAAAACTTGGCTGTAAGATTTTTTTTCTGCTGCTCAGTAGCAATTCTTTCGCTGCAAGTCGACCTGTAACTTTGGTCGTATGTATGGCTAGTGCAGCTTGTGCGAGGGCTACTGGGGTCGCAGGAGCAAGACTTAATCCACTAGTAATAGGGGCTGCGAATAAAAGTGCTTGTCGAATGGTCCCTAGAATTATTTGAATTCCTATTTGGGCTCCTCCTAATAATGCATTGTAGCCAGAGAGTCTTTTTAGTAATTGCCTTGCCGCCGGACCACCCATTTCCATTTCATATAACTTACAGAGTCTGATGATGAGTGCAGTGTCACAGGCAATGCCACCGGCTAAATCTAAAATGACTAGTGGATTTGCTGCAACACCTGAAGCTTTCATTACTGCAAATCGTCCAATTATTCCCTGAGCTTCCTTCTTGCGAAGTCTTAATCTTTCTTGTTTGAGGGATTGGGAAAAATTGTCTGCTTGTTTTAGTGCATTGACTGCAAGGAGTAGTTCTCCCTGTTTGGACAAAAGTTGAATGATGGAATTACGAAGAGGTTCAACTTGTGGTTTGCAAAGATAACTTCTTATTCGACCATTAGGCATGACCTGAGCTTTTCTAGGTGATGAAGCTACCGAGTGAATAACAATCCGTTCTGCATTAGAAGTTAGTCGACTGGCAATACTTTCAAGTAATTCGTTTTTTTGCTTGGGTGTCCATTGATCACAGCGGTTGAGGACAAGTTGTACTGGTTTTCCACTTTTCAGGAGAGCGTGAAGTGCTTCTGTTTCTATACTGGTTATGTCACTATCAAGAACCATCAGAACCAGGTCTGCCTGCAGTGCAATACGAGTAGCAAGTCGTTCTCTGCTAGCTGCATTGATTTCATCGATTCCAGGTGTGTCAATCAGTTCTACGTTATTTAGGCCTTTAATCTGTTGCTCCCATTTAATGGCTTGTGAATGACGAGTAGAACCATTTTTAATATCGGTGTGGAAGACCTTTCTGCCTATAAGTGCATTCAGCAAGCTGGATTTCCCAACACCAACTCTGCCAAAAACAACTATTCTCAGACGACGTTCGATAAAACGACTTATTTGACGATCTAGGGTTAGTAGTTCTCCAGCTAGAAGACTACTTTCACGGTTGTTGAGGCTGATGTTTCGTCTCCATTGTTTAAGCAATGAAAGGGAACAACCTGGAATAGATGAGTTGATTTTCATGCTCGTGATTTTCTCCACCATCCAGCCAGAACAGCTAAAACTGCTTGTGCACCGATGACTCCAACGAAACCACCAAATTCGTCAACAACAACTCGTACGCCGTTTTTGTCTCCTCTAAAACTCGTTAGTAGTCGGTCTGCACGAATCATTTCAGGAACGAATTCAACTGCCTCGCTTAGATCTGCAGGAGTGAGGTTCCCTCGACCTTGAAGGAGAGCAGTGAGTAGTCTTTCGCGGCTCGCCACTCCTAGAACTTTATCTACTTCTTCTCCCAGGACTACCCACCATTGTGAATTTTGGGATAATAGTTCTGGTTGGAGTTTTTCCAGACTTGCTGTGCCATTCAATGTTGGGGCGGCTACACGAGGTGTCATGAGGTCTCGGGCCGTGAGGTCATTTAGCTGAAATACCTTTGCAATCATTGCTGCTTCATCAGCTTCGATCTTTCCTTTTTGGGAACCTAATCTGGCCATCTGGCGGATTTCTTCTTCGTTAGTGCTGATTTCATTTTCGGCTGTAATAACAGGGAGCAAGCCCTCAAGCAAAAGAACTAGAGGACGCATAAAGATCCCAAGGATGTGAAGTATTGGAGCACTTGTTAGGGAAACTGTTAGAGCAAGACGGCTTCCAAGTGATTTTGGGAGTATTTCACCGAAAACTATTACGAGAACGGTTAGTCCGACAGAAAAAATTGGGAGGGCTATGCTTTGTTCAAAGACGAACGCTGCATAGCCCCCGAGCATTAGGCTGCCAAAAATATTGAATCCATTGTTTGCAATTACAAGGACTGCAAGGGTCCTCCCAAGTTGTTTGCGCAGTTTGGCTAAACGTTTTGCGCCAGGGATTGGACGTGAACGTGCCGCGAGCTCATGAACCCTTAAAGGATTAACTGTCAGCAATGCTGCTTCTATACCTGAACACAATGCAGATCCTGCAATAACAATCATGACTAGAAGAGCTAGGACTAGAAGGTCTGAGCTCATGCTTTAGTTGCCTCCTGGCAAATGATTCGACATTGGTGTGAAACTAGAACTCACAGCTTGATCTCTAATCTTCATATCAATAGGCTAAATATTAAGCTCAGTCGCAATGGAGCCGAGAATTCATGGAAGTGAGTACTAGCTATGAATACCTGCCATCTTGGCAGTTATCCGTGTCTCTGTCTTTTTCGTGATCAACCCAAGTATTTTTAAAAAGCGCCGGGAGCGCTTCATTAGTTGTTTAGCGGGAAGGGCGGCAATTATTCCTGCTGCATCTTCTGTGGTTCACCATGCGGATTGTGAGTATCCGTTCCGACAGAATAGTGATTTTTGGTATCTCACAGGTCTAGATGAGCCAGACGCAGTTGCTTTGTTTTTACCTCATCGTCCTGAAGGGGAGAGATTTGTTCTTTTTGTTCAACCTAGAGACCCTGCTCAGGAGGTTTGGTATGGGTTTCGTTGGGGTGTTGATGGCGCATTGGGTCACTTTGGGGCTGACAAGGCGCATCCTCTTTCTGAATTTCCAAGCCGTTTAGGTGAGTATTTAACAGGTGCTGAAGCTATAGCATTCCGTATAGGAAAGCATCCCAAGGTTGAACCTTTAGTTCTCAAAGTCTGGGCTGAACATTTAGATCAAGCACCAAGAGTAGGCTCAGCAGCATTTCGATTAGAAGCTCCTTGCCCCTTGCTTCATGAACTACGTCTGAGAAAGCAGCCTGATGAGGTCGATCGTATGAGAGAAGCTGCTCGTATTGGTGCTGAGGCACATGAATTGGCGCGCGAGTTAGCTCGTCCAGGTATGAACGAACGGCAGGTTCAAGGTTTGATAGAGAAGCATTTTGTAGATCAGGGTGCTCGAGGGCCTGCATATGGGTCGATTGTTGCTGGAGGAGATAACGCCTGTGTATTGCATTACGCGTCAAATAATCAACAGCTGAAAGACGGAGATTTGCTTTTGATTGATGCGGGGTGTTCACTTGTTGATTACTACAACAGCGATATAACGCGTACTTTCCCAATTAATGGCAAGTTCAGTGGAGAGCAAAAAGCGCTCTATGAAGTTGTGCATTCTGCTCAAAAGCAAGCCATTTCCTGTGTCACCCCTGGTTGTCAAGCCGAGGAAGTGCATACAACTGCTGTCAGAAACTTGGTTGAGGGTTTGGTTGAACTTGGACTGCTTACTGGCAATGTTGATGGTGTAATTGAACAGGGTGCGTATCGTCATTTGTATATGCATCGCACAGGTCACTGGTTGGGTCTAGATGTCCATGATGTTGGGGCTTATAGGCTTGGGGAATATCATGTCAAATTAGAGCCTGGGATGATTCTTACCGTTGAGCCAGGAATATATATAAGTGATCGTTTATGTGTTCCTGAAGGCCAGCCAGAGATTCAGGACCGTTGGAAGGGTATTGGTATTCGTATAGAAGATGACATCTTGGTGAATGAGTCTGGGCATGAAGTTCTCACTTCCGCAGCAGCTAGTTCTATTGAGCTTTTGGAACATTAGCTTAATTTAACTAAGCCTTGTGAAGACTTTGCCCCCGAATGTCTAAACTGTTTTTACTAAATGATATTTGAATTCAGGAATATTTGGTTATGGGTAAGGATTTATTGAAATAAATTAGTCAAGAAAAACACTCTCCGGATAATAATTTACAATCTCATTTGTATGGCTAAGAATGATGTCTGCTCCTGCTTCTTTCAGAGTTAATTCATATAGAAGCCTTTGGGATTTGTTCTCTTCATTATGTAGATGAGGAGGGGCGACTGCAAAGCTGATAAATTTTTGGCTTGGTCTCTTTCTTTTTGCATTGTTAACAGTAAGTACATCCGCAACTGTATCGCCCAGATAGCCGATGGTTGGTAAGTTGTTCTCGAATTTGTTTTGAAATAGCTCGTCGGCAAGACTTAGTAGACCAGTTGGGTCGGGTTTCTGAGGTGCGTCATTCATTGCAATGACTGGAGGTTTTTTAAGCCCTAAGCGCTGTTCAAGAACAAATTTGATTGAGGCAGATTCAGCACCACTCACAAAACCCCATCCAATTTGACGTTGGGTTAGTTCGTCAAAAAAAGATTTATCTACCAGTAACTCTTCATCAAGGATGAACCCTCTCCAGGTCTCAGGATTCTTGTTAGGACTCCCTCCGAAGTAAAAATTGTTGAAAACCTTTATCAGATCTATATAGTTCGGGATTTTTACGGAAAGCGATTGATTTGATTTATTCCTTTTTATGAGCTCGAGACTTGCATCCCAGTCGTTATTCCATTTGCCTTCTGATTTCAGGTCATCTATTTCCTTGACGGTTGGTTCCCGTCCAGAGAATTTTTTGACAGTTTCCTGAATTGCTCGGCGGTAGCTGGAAGCTACATTTCTAATGACACCATCAACGTCAAATAGTAGAAGACTTTTAAGTTTCAGAGCTGAGAAAAAATGCGGAACTGGTAGGTTAGTCGTTTGTTCAGAATAATTCAGAGTTGCAAAGATGACAGCTTCAGAAGGTGTAGCAGCTAATCAGGAAACAGAAGCCGTTGTTGAAGAGGCTTCAGCACAGCAGTCAGTGCATAGCGAGCCTCAGCCTGGTGGCAAGGGGGGAGGGGGCTCTGCTTCGACTACGGAGGGGCGCCCAGTCCTTGGTGGAACTGCAGCATTGGCAACGGCGACAATAGATGCTGACGGAGTCCCTTCGGGCCATACTCCTAAGGCTGATGAGGGGAGGTTTTTGTTGAAAATTCTTTGGTTGCCAGACAACGTTGCTTTGGCTGTTGATCAGATTGTGGGAGGTGGGCCAAGCCCGTTAACGGCTTACTTCTTTTGGCCCCGAGAAGATGCATGGGAAACTCTTAAGGGCGCGTTGGAAGGTAAGAGTTGGATTACTGATAATGAGAGAGTTGAAGTACTTAATAAAGCTACTGAAGTTATTAATTATTGGCAGGAAGAAGGTAAAGGCAAGACATTAGAGGAGGCTAAACTTAAATTTCCGGATGTAACTTTCTGTGGTACAGCTTGATGACTAGAGTGTTGTTTTCTGGTTAGAAGCCTTTGAGTCTTTTGAGAATTGCGTTGAAGCTTCTAGTGTAAATTGATTTTCAAAGAACTTTTCGGCCAATTCCGGGCTGATAGTAAAGGTATTGATGCCGCCTTTAATTAGTGAATTTATATCTTCTATTTTTCTTATACTAGCAACTAGCAACTTACATTCACTGTTGAGGTTTTTGAGGATTTTATTCATTGAAAGTATTTCTTCGATTCCATCTTTTCCATTGTCATTAATTCTCCCTAGATAAGGGGCTATATAACTTGCACCTATTGATGCGGCAAGAATGGTTTGATGTTGCTCATAACAGGCAGTTAAAGTAACTGAAACATTGGATTTAATGAGCTTTTGAGCGGCATCGTGTCCAATCTTTGTTATCGGGAGTTTTACATGAATCTTTAGTGATTCAGTTGCAAATTTGGATAAGGAAATGCCACAATCCTCTAGCTCTAAACTACTATCTCCCCAAGCTTGAAGATGTAGTTCTTTCCATCCCATTCTTTCGGCTTTCAATGAAAGCCGCTTTAGATTTTCTAAATTGCAAGGCTGTTTTGCCTTTTTTAAAAGGGTTGGATTAGTTGTTATTCCATTGAAAATTCCTGAGCTTATTAAGCCTTCCCATTTGGTTGGTTCAGCAGAATCTAGAAGAAGCTCAAGGTTCAAAAATCAATCCCTCTAGAGAAGAAATCAGCCTTCTGTCTTACTTGCTTGAACTCTGGCACGTGCTCTGTTGAATTCTTCTTGGGCCTTTATTTTTTCGGTTGAGACTGTCTGGTCTTCAAGTTGACTTAATGCAGCCTTTGCTTTCTCTAATTCGGACTCTGCTTCGATTGTATCAATATCCTGGCCCATTTCTGCACCATTTACCAACACGGTGACATCATCAGCTTCCACTTCCGCAAAGCCACCCATCAACGCGATTGAATTCCATGCACCATCACTGAAAATTCTCATTACACCTATATCCACTGCTGTAACCAGTGAAATGTGACCAGGAAGAATGCCCAGGAGGCCTGTGGTGCTTGGGATGATCACCTCATCGGCTTTCGCGTCAAACACGCTTTGGTCTGGCGCCAGAACGCGTATTGTGAGAGGCATGGTGAGAAGTTGTTGGTAAAGGGTGGTGTAAGGATTATTTGAGAATCCTTGGAGCTTTAAGAAGTTGATCTTTTAGGGATGATTGCTTTAATCCTTTGTTTCAGCAGCCATTTTCTCTGCTTTAGCTTTAACCTCATCAATATTCCCAACTAGGTAGAAGGCCTGTTCAGGAAGATGATCTAGTTCACCACTGAGAATCATATTGAATCCAGCGATGGTTTCTTCAAGCTTTACGTACTTACCTGACATGCCGGTGAAGATTTCAGCAACGAAGAATGGTTGAGATAAGAATTTCTCGATTTTTCTAGCCCTATCAACTGTGCGTCGATCTTCCTCGGATAGTTCATCTAGTCCAAGAATGGCAATAATGTCCTGGAGTTCTTTGTATCGCTGGAGAGTCGACTGGACGGCCCTAGCTGTTCGATAGTGTTCATCTCCAACAACTGAGGGTTGGAGCATTGTGCTGGTGGAATCTAGTGGGTCAACTGCTGGATAGATGCCTTTCGCAGCAAGTGCACGTGCAAGAACCGTTGTTGCATCTAAGTGAGCAAAAGTAGTTGCTGGAGCTGGGTCTGTTAAGTCATCAGCTGGTACATATACAGCCTGAATGGAGGTAATAGATCCTTCCAGTGTTGAAGTAATTCTCTCTTGAAGTTCACCAACGTCCGTACCGAGGGTGGGTTGATATCCAACAGCTGAAGGCATTCTGCCTAGCAGGGCTGATACTTCTGAACCTGCTTGCACAAAACGGAAAATATTGTCTACGAAAAGCAGAACATCTTGTTTGTTTACATCTCGGAAGTGTTCAGCCATTGTTAGAGCTGAAAGACCAACCCGCATTCTTGCGCCAGGGGGTTCATTCATTTGCCCAAAGCAAAGCGCAACTTTCGATTTAGGTAAATCGTTGGGGTTTATCACACCAGACTCTTTGAATTCTTCATAAAGGTCGTTCCCTTCGCGTGTGCGTTCGCCTACGCCACCGAAAACTGATACACCACCGTGTTCTTTAGCAATGTTATTAATTAATTCTTGAATCAGAACTGTTTTCCCAACACCCGCTCCACCGAATAATCCAACTTTTCCACCTTGACGATAAGGCGCAAGAAGGTCGATAACTTTGATTCCAGTTTCAAAGACCTTTGGTTTGGTTTCCAATTCTGTGAGTTTTGGGGCTGGGCGATGAATTGGAGCAGTTGTTGCAGTGGTTACCGGACCTTGCTCATCTACTGGTTCTCCAAGCACGTTGAAAATACGTCCAAGAGTTGCCTCCCCTACAGGAACTGAAATAGGGGAGCCTGTATCAACAGCTTCCATTCCACGAATTAGCCCATCTGTGCTGCTCATGGCCACGGCACGAACTCGATGGTCACCAAGCAATTGCTGCACTTCTGCTGTTAAAGCAACTTGTTGGCCTGCGGGATTTGTCCCTTCTATTCGGAGTGCATTGAGAATTTTGGGCAGCTTGCCAGCGGGGAACTCCACGTCTAGTACAGGCCCAATTACTTGGCGTACAACGCCTGTGGTGCCTGTGGAGGTGGTAACAGCAGCAGCCATAAGAGAGGAAAAAGTTATATAAGGGTGCGCTACTAACGCAGGTCCCTATCCAGAGCGGCGCAAGATTACCACCGTGAGGGGACTATTGCGGAATGTACGGTCACCCCTACAGTCCGACCACTGGTCGATTGAACACTGCTGGGCATAGGTTGGCAGTCATCGACCTTGAGTGCTAGCTCAGGTCGTATCGCGGCGCGTTAGCGCCCTGTTTTTTGCTTCTGCATTACTCATGGCAGCTGTTTCTCTCAGCGTTTCCACAGTTAAACCTCTAGGAGATCGTGTTTTTGTAAAGGTCTCTGAATCAGAGGAAAAAACCGCAGGAGGTATCCTTCTTCCTGATACTGCTAAAGAAAAACCTCAGGTGGGTGAGGTCGCCCAAGTAGGCCCAGGCAAGCGTAACGATGACGGTTCTCGTCAAGCACCTGAAGTTGGCGTTGGCGACAAGGTTTTGTACAGCAAGTACGCCGGCACAGACATAAAGCTAGGTGGCGACGAGTATGTACTTCTGTCTGAGAAGGACATCCTGGCCGTTGTTAATTAGTTAACACGGCCCATTTATTTGATTTTTCACTGATCCAAACTCTCCCTTTTTAGGAAAAAGCCACCCATGGCCAAGCGCATTATTTACAACGAGCAAGCCCGTCGTGCCCTTGAGCGCGGTATCGATATTCTTGCTGAATCAGTTGCAGTTACACTAGGCCCTAAGGGCCGCAACGTTGTCCTTGAAAAGAAGTTCGGCGCACCTCAAATCATCAATGATGGCGTAACCATCGCTAAGGAAATTGAACTTGAGGATCACATTGAAAACACAGGCGTTGCCTTAATACGCCAGGCAGCCTCCAAAACAAATGATGCAGCAGGAGATGGCACTACTACAGCCACAGTTCTTGCTCATGCAATGGTTAAAGCTGGTCTGCGCAATGTTGCCGCAGGCGCCAATGCAATCACCTTGAAGAAGGGAATTGATAAGGCTACGGAATTTTTGGTTAAAAAGATTGAAGAACAATCTAAGCCAATTAGTGATAGCAATGCTATTGCTCAATGTGGAACTATCGCAGCAGGGAATGATGAAGAGGTAGGTCAGATGATTGCCAATGCTATGGATAAAGTTGGCAAAGAGGGTGTGATTTCCCTTGAGGAGGGAAAATCCATGACTACTGAATTAGAAGTTACTGAGGGGATGCGTTTTGACAAGGGTTACATTTCTCCTTATTTCGCTACAGATACAGAGCGAATGGAGGCTGTTTTAGATGAGCCATATATTCTTCTTACTGATAAGAAAATTGGTTTAGTTCAAGACCTTGTTCCAGTTCTAGAGCAAGTTGCTCGAACAGGTAAACCTCTACTCATAATTGCAGAGGATATTGAGAAAGAAGCACTTGCAACTTTAGTTGTAAATCGTTTACGGGGAGTACTCAATGTTGCAGCGGTCAAGGCACCTGGTTTTGGAGATCGGCGTAAGGCAATGCTTGAAGATATGGCAGTTTTAACTAATGGTCAGCTGATTACAGAGGACGCTGGCTTGAAGTTGGAAAATGCAAAATTAGAGATGCTTGGCACATCTCGTCGAGTAACCATTAACAAGGACACAACTACGATCGTTGCTGAAGGTAATGAAAGTGAGGTCAAGGCTCGTTGTGAACAAATTAAGAAGCAGATGGATGAAACAGATTCGACATATGACAAGGAGAAGCTTCAGGAACGTCTTGCCAAGTTGGCTGGTGGCGTAGCTGTGGTTAAGGTCGGAGCTGCTACTGAAACAGAGATGAAGGATAAGAAACTTCGCCTTGAGGATGCAATTAATGCCACTAAGGCTGCAGTGGAAGAGGGGATTGTTCCAGGTGGAGGAACAACATTGGCTCATTTGGCCCCTACTCTTGAGGATTGGGCGGAGAAGACTCTTTCAGGGGAAGAACTTATTGGTGCCAATATTGTTGAGGCTGCTCTTACCTCTCCATTAATGAGGATTGCAGAGAATGCAGGAGCTAATGGAGCTGTCGTAGCCGAGAAAGTTAAGAGCAAACCAATTAGTGATGGTTTCAATGCCGCAACTGGTGATTACGTTGATATGTTGTCTGCAGGTATTGTTGACCCAGCAAAAGTGACACGCTCTGGTCTGCAAAATGCTGCATCTATAGCAGGAATGGTTCTTACCACAGAATGCATTGTTGCTGACTTGCCAGAGAAGAAAGATTCTGCTCCAGCGGCTGGTGCCGGTGGGATGGGAGGTGACTTCGACTACTAAACTGTGGTTTAGATTCGGGTATCAAGGTGTTTAATATTTGAGGGGCTGGGTATATCCCAGCCCTTTTTTTGTTTGCCTATGTGATTTTTGGAACCAATATCTTTCCAAGAATACAAATCAATATGGACTTTTGCTTGTATGAATTATTCATTTCAGTATGAATCCGAATGGCTAGAAAAAGAAATTGGGTATAAGTAATTTCTTGCCTCATGGTTTCAGATTTATATTTTGCATGATGAGAATTTAATTGAAAGGAATAGTCTTGATGCTGGGAAGTGATTATTTAAGTTGATGAGGAATTTAAAAAGTCTTAGAAAAAGAAATTAATCTTTTCTAAGAAAGTTCTAAAATAGTCTTCTTCGTAAATAGAAGTTGCCTTATAGTTCTGTTTTAAAGTGAAATAACGTCATGAAAAATTTCTATTTTTACATAATCTTTCTGGACTTGTTCTTTGTTGGGTAGATAGATTTAGTATGATTTCACTCAATTACTAAGCATGTCTTTTGGCTTGGTTGAATTCGTCCATTCGAATTTTTTTTCGAATTTCCTTTAGCTGTCAGGCTGAGTTTCTGTTGCATTCTTAGGGAGATAATTAATAATATTATTTGTTTTTCCTCAGATGCTCTTGTCTGGCCGCGAAAATTTGATATAGATTAGAAGAGATTTCCAGGCATATACGAGAGAGAAAAATTAAAGCTAGACTTGCCATGCATAGCCAAAGATAGGTTTCCGGTTGAAAAACTTGTTGGGTCAATAATGCATGTAACCATTCAATGAAGAAACCCAGTGAGGAACCTAAAAAACCACCCTGTGAAATCGCATATAATAGTGAAAGTATTTCTCGTCCGATATTTTTCTTGAATGTATAGTCATTTTTTATAGTCGGAAGTAGTTGTTGAGCTAAGTTGATATTTTCTCTTTTGGAATATCTAAAAGTTGTTGCGCAAGCCCCAGCGATTGCTAGATAGGTTGGTATAGATACATAGCCTTGTCCAATCTCCTTGATTCCAATCAATAGACAAATACTTGCCACTACTATTGAAATGTAAATAATCAGCTGTTGTGTTCGTGTATCTCTCATTTGTGGTGAATTATGGTAGGAATAATCTTTATTAGCAGATTAATTAGCTAATGATTTATTTTTTATTGATTTGATAATTAATTGAGTTCCTAAATTCTATTTCTCTTGAGATTTGAATTATGGATGATTTAGGTTTTTCCCTTAAGGCAGTATTTGTTTAAGGCAAGTTTTATACGCCTAGGTTTATCTTCTAGCCAATAGGCTTCATGCTCCTTTCGTCTATTGCGTGAGATTTTATAGGATGCCTCGAGAAATTCTTTTTTGAGGGGGGATAAACGCATGTAATTTGCTGGTCTCCCAAATGGTTTGTCTTTATTACAGAATTGAGCCACATGAACGGCTTCATGATTAAGAGTCTCATTTATGAGAAAAGCTTTATTTTCTCTTTTCGATTTGTTTATATTGTTTGTACAAATTATTAGTCTTCTTCGTTCTTTTTGAAATGCTCCAAATAGTTTTCGATTTTGCCAGCATGGTGATGGGTTCTCGATGATTGCAATATTTGTTCTTTCAAGTAATTTGAGGATCTCCTGTGAGTCCTTTGTAAGAAAAATCAGAAATTCCAAACTTCAATGACTATTGGTTTGAGTGATATCTTACTCCTATTATTTTCTTTACAGACTTTAGAAAAAAACTTGGGAACATAGAGTAAGGTGATTTATTTATCTATTACCTTTCTTATATTGTTAGAGCTTACAGTGGTAAGCTGTCATTGTTGTAATTTAAACTCTTGTTTGAGATTAAATGTATATATTGGTATTTGCTATATGTGTAACTTAATTCAGCCACCCTGCACTGAGAATAACAGCCAGACAAAGAAAAACTGCAAGGCAAGTCCATGTAACTCTGTTTAGTGTTGCTTCGGCACTACTAGCACTTGTGAACATTGAACTGCCGCTTGCTGCCAAGCCTCCCATCCCATCTCCTTTAGGACTATGTAGGAGTACTAAAAATATTAGTAGAACCCCAGATGAAATCCATATCCAGGAAAGAATAGTTGTAGTCATTGTCTATACAGGTTGTGGAAGTTTGGTCTTGAGAGTGGGAGCCTCAATGTCTTCTATTAATGAGTTGCCAGTCATTGCTGTTGGCTTTGGCAGGCCCATTAATTGGAGAATAGTGGGTGCAATATCTGCTAATCCACCACCTTCTCTAAGGTTGATTGCATTGCCATGGCCACTCACTTTTGTTTTTTCTCCTTCAATGAGAATAACGGGGACTGGATTAGTGGTATGAGCAGTCCAAGTTTGTCCGTCTTGTCCTTTCATGAGTTCGGCATTCCCATGGTCGGCGGTAATTAGTAAAGTTCCACTCATTTTTCCTGTTGCCTGTAGAAGCTGACCAATGCATTGATCAACAGTCTTTATGGCTTGAGTTGCGGCTTCCATAACTCCAGTATGGCCGACCATATCTGGGTTTGCATAATTTATAACTACTAAGGAATAGATACCCTTTTCTATTGCTTCGATGCAGCTATTCGTAAGTTCCGTAGCAGACATCTCTGGCGCCAAATCATAGGTAGCAACACGAGGTGAAGGTACTAAATGTCGATCTTCACCTGGTAATGGTTTTTCGATTCCTCCATTCATGAAATATGTAACATGTGGGTATTTTTCTGTTTCTGCAGTTCTGTATTGTCGTAGCCCATGCTCGGCAACAACTTGGCCTAGTAAATGATCTAATGATTCGGGGGGGAAGGTAACGGATACTGGAAGGTCTGCTTCATATTGAGTAAAGGTGACAATGTTGAGGTTTGGTTGATTATTTCTCTGAAAGTTATCAAATCTCGGAAGAGAAAGAGCTTGTATTAATTGTCTTGCACGGTCTGGCCGAAAGTTGAACATGATCAACCCATCGCCATCGTGTAGATATGAATCTGAAATTCTTACTGGTTCTAGAAATTCGTCAGTAATCCCAGACTCATAACTCAAATGAAGAATTTCTTGAGGGGTCGCCTCGCAAATAGGTAATGAAGGATTGGTTAGTAATTCATATGCTTTGGCCGTCCTTTCCCAACGTTGGTCTCGGTCCATTGCCCAATAGCGGCCACATAGGCTTGCAAGATGACCAACTCCAGTGGCTTTGAGTGTGTTCTGGATTGATTGGAGATAACTAGAGGCACTTTGTGTTGGTGTGTCGCGTCCATCAGTAATGGCATGAACTGCGATTCTGCTCAGACCAATATCTTTCGCCCATTGCAACAGTCCGCAGAGGTGATCTAGGTGGCTATGAACGCCACCATCAGAACAAAGCCCAAGAAGGTGCAGTGTCCTGTTGGATTTTTTTAGAACCTTTCCAATTTCAATTAATGCTGGTCTCTTACCAAGTTTGTTGTTGCTCACGGTGTCACTAATCCGCACTAGTTCTTGTTGGATGATTCGACCAGCACCAATTGTGAGGTGACCCACCTCAGAGTTGCCCATTTGCTCATCAGGGAGGCCAACATCAGCTCCACTAGCTTCTATGAGGGTATGTGGATATGCATGCCATAAAGCATCCATAACAGGAGTGTCTGCAGAGCGGATTGCATTGTCCTTGGTTTCTGTGCGGTATCCCCATCCATCAAGTATTGCCAGTACAACTGGTGCGGCCTGGCCGGAACGTATGGAGTCTCCGGAACTAATGTTCGGCATCGTGACCCGTGACGATTCCTTCTAAGTGTTTTCTCATCATCAAACTACTTCTTTTGAGGCAAGGGTCTCTATTTATGCTGAGTTAAGTCAGCTTTTGAGAATGCAAATTTCTTTGGACTAACTTGGCAAGAGATAAAACCGACCACTAATTTTTATCTCCATGACTGATCCCAGCAGTGTTGCAAGGGTGGAGATACTTTCACAGCAAGAGTTGGGAAAGACCTTGACCAGGCTTGCCACCCAAGTGCTTGAATCAGTATCTGAAAGCAAGGAGTTGATATTGCTCGGGATCCCTACCCGAGGGGTACATCTCTCAAAGGTCTTAGCTAAGCAACTTGAAGAAATCACTGGTCATAAAATCTCTCAAGGAAGTATTGATCCTACTTTTCATCGTGATGATCTAGAGAGAATAGGTACAAGATTGGTGGAGCCAACGGACTTACCAAAAAGTCTTGAAGGCCTCCAAGTTGTTTTAGTCGATGATGTGATTTTTACAGGCCGTACTGTTCGAGCCGCTCTTGATGCATTGCAGGCTTGGGGGAGACCAAAAAGAATTTTTTTGCTTGTGATGGTCGATAGAGGACATCGGGAAGTGCCTATTCAGCCAGACTTCTGTGGACGACAGGTGCCAACTCGTCGTACTGAGGGTATTGAATTGAGGTTGACAGATGTTGATGGGGAGGAAGGCGTATTCCTTCGTCAGAATCTAAGTCGAAAGGAGAAATGATCGGTCACCTGACTGGACCTAACTGGATTTTTTGGATCTGTTCTTGAGTCCTAAGGTCTTTTCCTTCTACTTCAAGTAGGGCTTGTTCATTGATATCAAATCTTAGGAGTAGACAGTCCTCCCCAATTTGACCTGGTGGATCAAGCTTTATTGGTTTTGGGATGTAATCCCATTCAATAAATTTTGGTTCTATGAGTTCTTCTTGGATTGTTGGTATTCCATTGAGATAAATTATATTTTGGCTACCTTTTAGAAGAGGCTCAGCTAGGACTAAGTCAAGTTCTAATTGATTGTCCTTGCTCGCAGAAAGAATAAGTTCTAAGGGGGAAGAGGTTGGCCATGTTTGACCGGCTAAAAAGAGAGGATGCCATATGTATTTTTTAGTACGTCGGTTCCAGCAACGGAGATATACTCCGTGATTTAAAACATCTTTAACTTCAGTCCCAGGAGTGAGTTTAAGGGCTCCAATAGCAACAGCCTCTATGGGAGGTGGTGTCAGTAGCGGAATAGGTTTGGTCTTTTCCATTAGCCATCTTTGAACCAAGGGTATTTGTGCTCCCCCACCTACTGCCACAATTGCTTGCAAATCATTTAGAGAACAATTATTGCGGCTAGCACTCGCCAGAACTTCTTTCAGAAGGGAGTTAAGGCTTCCGAGAAACCCTTTCTCGATTAAGAGTTTTTCTAGATCTCTCCTACAAAGAATAAGACGATCATTTAAGCCTGAATTAACGCTAGAAAAATGTTCTATAATCTCCTTATTTTCATTAATTAGTTTGTTACTTAGTTTGCATTTAAGCTTTTCAGCTGCATCAAGTAGTGGTTCTGTAAGTTTTGTTTTAGGGAAAATGCAATTCGCAATCCAACGATCAATGTCACGTCCTCCAAGCATCATCCCTGCTTTCCCTAGTACTTTTGCGCAGCGGAGGATCTGATGGCTTTTCCCTTCAAGGTCTTGTCCTCCAAAACGCATCAGTTGTGCAATGGGTCGTGCTTTCCCCTCTCCGCCTTCAAGAGCAACGACTGAGAGGTCAATGGTGCTACCTCCTATATCTAAAACGAGAATCTTTGAGCCTGGCACTAGCCCAGCCCCCATTGCTGCTGCTGTGGGTTCGTCCACCAGGGCGATTTCCTCGACAGGGAATGAACTGCAGACCTTATGAAGCCAACTTCTATAATTTCTGTAGCTCTCAACAGGGGAAGTTAGAACCAATCTTTGTATCGTTATATGTTTTGGAATTCTGTTCCAGATTTCATGGATTATCAGTTCTCCAGATTCTTGGGGGGAAAGCTCGGAGTTGTGATTTGGAGCAATTTCTGAAGTTCCTATCCATTTTTTGAAATCCCTGCTTAGGGAAGGATTTTCTGTTCTTGCAAGGCCTCTATCAAAGACTTGTTGACCGATTAAGTATTTCTTAGCTTCGTTTTTATTTTGCCAGAGCAAGGTTGGTATCTCGCCGGGTCTTTTGCTGATAGGAGGTAAATCCAATAAAACAGGTTCAAAACTTCCATTCTCTTGAAAGGCAACCACTGTGGTTGTATTCCCAAAGTCGATGGCCAAGGTACCCGTTTTGTTGGGAGCCAGACGTATCTCTGTGGCCCCAGAGGGCTGATTCATTGGTGATGTGAGAGTTTGTGTTTGACTTGATAGATGTCATGTTCCCATCATGATATGGCTCGATTGGATAATTGCGCTGGTGTTGTTTCTTTATGGAAGACCTTGATTGCTCTTGAGAGAGGCGGGGTGATGGCCTTTAGGTTTTGCTAAAAGCTCAAGAAACAAGAATTGAATACATAAATCGAGAAAACATGTTTAAAGATGCCTAGCTAATCAAACTGTTAATATTCTCGAAACTAGTTCGGATCATTTGAAGAAGGATCTATGTGAAGACTGTTTGAGGAAGCGTTTGTATTTTGTTTTCATACTTAAGTTAAGGAGTTTTATGCTTTAAAATGAATTGGAATAAATTTTCAAATCTAAGTGATTTCATCAGGTATGAACTCCAAGGATCTCGCCAACAGAGGTGAGAGCCTGATCCGACAGTCAAGTAATCGGTATCTGACAACTGTGAAAATCGCTTTTCGTGCAAAGCAAAGGCGTTTTGATGACTTTGATGGTCTTCTTGAAGAGTCGAGTGTGAAGCCAGTTCAAAGAGCAATAGTTGAACTTAGTGATGAGCAGGATCAGCCAGATTTATTGCCTGGTTGAATATGTTCCAAGAGGAAGGACCTGGTTGGCGGTTAGCCAGAGATCCTGCCCGAAATAAATTTCCCGTACTTGTTGGAGGTGAGAACTGGGCAATAGAACTTACGGATGAAGAATGGACGAGCTTTGTATCTGTGTTTTTTGAATTAATAGATCAACATACACAATTCATAGACCGCTTGATGCCACAGGAGGTTATTACTCTCGAGATTGAGAGAGGCCATTGGTGGGCTTGCCTAGATGGAAATCAAGATTCTTGGGAATTTCAATTTGTCTTGCAAGGTGACGCAATCTCTAGACGAGGGGTAGAGGGGTGCTGGCCATTCCCTGCAGCGCAGGAAATGGCCTCAGCGATGAGAAAAATGTGGGACTCCTGTCACTGATTAGGGAGACTTATCAAAATTGACTTCCTCTATATTTCCCCGGAGAAATAAAGGTTATTTCACATCGTTTCCACAGGTTTTCTTCTCGAAAATCTCTTCAAAGCTGGAACCTGTGGATAATGTATTTGTTTTTATGATTTTGCTTGACTCTTTTCTTTTAAGTGTTTATCTGCCCCCATATAATTATTTTTAAGTAGAAAAGAATTGCCAGTACTGGTGTCTTGGTTTGGGAGAGGATGAGATTGCTAGGTTACGAGGGCCTTGACGACAGCCAAAGTATGTGGAGAACTAGTTGTCGTTGACGGGGACAACATGCAATCCATTCATCTGAATATGTTGGGAGAGAAAGCTCTTGAAAAGAGCTCTTTATCTCAGGAGGAAGACGTTGATGATCACAAGCCCCAAGGAGTCGTGAGCTTCCAGTCAGAGCTCCCCTTGTCATTGCGTGACGCGATGGCGGGGTTTATTGAGAAATATCCAAATTGGGACCAATACAGGTTAATCCAGGCAGCTTTGGCGGGCTTTCTTGTCCAGAACGGGGTAAACTCAAGAGCAATTACTCGCCTTTATGTGGGGAATATGTTTGGCTCCAAGCTATAAAACTGAAAATAATTTTCTCCATTCATAAGAAGACTACTAATATATCTTTTCATAAGAAATTAAATATTTTTAATTGTAGATTAAAGATATATTTATCGTATTTATTAAATTGACTTTGTAAAATTTTCGATTCTTTTAGTTAGACTGACTCTACTGAAACCTGGCTAAGCTTTTCTACCCTCTATTAATTTAGTTCATTAATCTTGAGAGAAGGTCAATCGCAGTTGTTTTTGGAACAGGGAGTATTGATAGACGGTTTCCCTTTTTGAGGACAGGTAGCTCTTCTGGTTTGTATAACTCACGCAATTTTTCCAAAGATAGTTTTTGAGTAAAGCTTGCTAGATATTTTAGCTTTACACAGTCCCACCTGGGGTTATCTTTTTTCGATTTTGGATCGTAATATTTAGCTGTGGGATCAAATTGCGTAGGGTCAATGATATTAGTTTCTATTACTTTCATTAGACCCACTATGCAGGGTGGTGTGCAGTTTGAATGATAGAAGAAAGCTTGATCGTCAATTTGCATTGAACGCATAAAGTTTCTGGCTTGATAATTCCGAATTCCGTCCCAGATGGTTTTTTCTTCTTTTTGAAGGTCATTGATGCTGTAAGCATTTGGCTCGCTTTTCATTAGCCAGTAGTTTATCTCAGTCATAGCAAGGGATTTGGGCGAATTGCAGTGTGTGAATCTTGTGTGAACTTTTGGAAAACGAGCAGTTCTTAAGCCTGTTTTTATTCTGCCTCAGAAAAGCTTTGAAGGGTATGGGGAGACAAAGGAAAGGGGAGAGGGTTGCATTCACTCAGTCTGTTCTGTTGGGATTCCTAGGGCAAGACTCCAGGAAGATTTAGAGCCTTCGGATGACCGAAAATGAATTGGTAAGTAGGACCCAAAATCTACAGTCCTAAAGATTTGCGGCGTAAGGTTTCATATTCGTTTTCACTAATTAAACCCCTTTCAAATAAATCCTTTAATTCTTCTAGTCTTTGAGTTGACAAAGAGCTTGAAGATTTGTCTTTGGAAAATTCTTTTAGACCTGAAGGTAGCTTTTCCTTCCAATCAGGATCAGAGTCCAAGTCATCTAAATTTACTTCATCCTGCTTCAAGCCCAATGGTTTTATTCGCTGTTCATCTTTAATTAGATAAAGAGCATATCTATATTTATCTATTAAGTATATTTGAATTGCAAACATAAAGAGCAAAGACATAAAAACAGTTCCAAAAGCAATTGTTGAGGAATCCAAATCTCCAGAACTAATTATGTAATCCATACCAGCTGATATCAATACATATAGCAATGAAAGGAATAATACGCGTCTAAAGATTCTCCACCTGTTATCAATTTTTCTAGAGATAACATAACTTTTCTTGAATGATTGAATTGGGTTAAGAAGCTCATTCGCTGAAATCATAGGAGCAAAGATATATCTTTTTGCAATAACTAATCCAGGAATAATAAGAAAAATCAAGCCTAAACCTACTGCCAACACATAAGAAATACTAGTGATTAAATGGTTAAAGGTTCTAATAAGAATCTTGTCTTTCTGTATTCTATTGAAAAATCGATTTAGAAGAAGAGCTTCAAAGATAGGCGCACCTATTATGTCTAGCGTATATAAGACCACAAGTATCCCTGGGAAATACCCTGGCAACCAACTCAGCCATCCAGGATCTTTTGCGCTAAGTATATTGGAAAGCATTAAAGGCCATGCACGGCACAAAAACCACAATCCAATCACTTCTTGATTCAATAGCTCAGATCGGAATGAGAACCCTTTTAAAAGTGACCTATAACCCTTATCTTTCATATCAGTAATTGTTGGAGAGTTACCAAAACCCTCACTGTCGTAATTATTATCTATAGGTTTCTTGAGAGGCATTATTTGGTTTTTAGAGTCCTAATACTTTTGCTTTTAGTAGTTTATATTCCTCTTCACTAATTAGCCCTTTTTTGAAGAGAGTCTTAAGTTCTTCTAGTCTTTGGATGGGAAGTTCTTCTTTATTAGAATCTTCAGAGACTTGTTTATCTCTAACCGGAGTAGTTGCTCTATTAATTATGGATGCAGTTGGCTTGATTTTGGGCTCTGGTTCCATTTTTATTTCATGAGGATTATATTCACTGCTGCCCAACTTTTTATCTGGTTCAGATAAGTCTTCTTCTTTAATCAATACCCCATATTTCGTATATTTCTTTTTTCTTGAAGATACCTCATCAATTTTTTGTTGATCTATATTCTCATTGGTTTCTATAGCAATATTACTACCTTCTTCATTCTCCATTAAAACGTAACTAGGGTGATAGTCCTCCCAGAGTGAGTACATAAATCCACGATTTTCCCCTTTGTTTTTCTGAAAGCCTATTATAAGAAAAATGACCCATAAACCCATTCTCATTACATATCTAGGGGATGCTTCTGGTTGTTCATCATATAGTGTAAATGTTCCAATAATATTTAAAATAATTAAAGCAACAATCGACCATGCAAATGCACGTCGTCTTATATAAATCATGCGAGGAGTCATAGTCTTCTCATTTGCAACCGCAACCACCCACATCAAGAAAGGAATTACACTGGCCATAACCCAGTTGGATAAGATGAAACCCAATATGTAGGTTGTGAATCGGATCATTCTTTTGAAGAGGTAGATTTAGTTATCAAGGAACAGAGAGACCAATGCTTTTAAAAATTATTATATCTTGGTCTTGAAGCGTTTCATTGCTCCTATTGTTGAATTGATGAGAACAAGTCGATTCTTAATGTATACATGGTAGTGATTAAACTTTAATTCAACCTACTTAAGAAGTCTTTCTTTTAGTTCTTTCTTTGTCTTTTGCTGCTCTTCAGATAGTTATTTATTGTTCATAGTTAATAGCTAAGTGTGAATTAGTCCAGTTTATTTATTTCCCCCCCCCCCCAAAAAAAGGTCTCTGTTTCATCTCTCATTAGCCAGTACTTATGAAATAAGAGTGGTGTGAACTTTGTGTGAACGGATTTTTCCAATTCCTTGTAATCGCTTTCCACCACTCAAATGCCGCTTTTCATTAACCAGTAGTTAATACTTTTCATACCAGTTGATCTCGGGGAATTACAGGGTTCGGACAGAGTTAACTTAGAAATAATGTGGATTATTTTTCATCCTCTTACTTCTTATAAGGAACAGTTACTTTTTGTCCTTTGACTCCTGCAGAAGCAACAAAAACTAATGCAGCTTCATCACCAACACTTTCGCAATAATGAACACTGTTTTGAGGAGTGGCGAAACTTTCTCCAGGACCTACTTTTAGTGCTTTGCCATTGAGGGTTCCACAGGAAAGGTTCCCTTTCACCACATAGGCAATTCCTGGTTGTGAGTGGAAATGAAGAGGTGTTTTAAAACCTGGTTGAGCAGTGATTCTCTGAAGTGTCATTTGCGCTTTGCCTTTTGGATAGTCATAAGAATCTCCATTCCATGACTCAGTCGCACTTATAAGAGTTTCGATAATTACAGGTTCAACATTTGTAGATGTTTCTTTCTTGGAACTACAGGCGACTAGTGGTAAAGCAATTCCAGCAGTTAATGCAAATAGTAAAAAGCGCCGCATTTTTGAATTAAGGACTAGTGATGGATTCATTGCCGTTTTCATATTAAGGACGGTTTCGTAACTTAATCAGCAAACATTGCATCTACTGATAACTCTCTTCTTGTATCTGGCGATGGAAATTGGCGGTAATACAAGACCATTCCACCTCTCAGAGCTATTGCAATCAGTATCCAAGCAATTAAGGATTTTTTTTTGCTAGGAGCATTTGGCTTCATTGCTCTTGGTTCGCTTCGCATCTCAGGGAAACAGCTAGTCACTTGGATTAGACCCCAGATCTCATCTCGGTCATATGAAGACAAGTCTTTCCCTGGAACCCCACTCCCTTCTTGTAACCCTTCGGCTTTCATTTTTGCTCTTATTAATGCTTTCCTATCAGCACTAGACATTGCCTTGAAGCGTTCTTTCCTTTCTTCATTGCTCTCTTTAGTTGTCATATCGTCTTTCTATTCCGAATCTTTCAATAGATCTGGTTTCCATAAATACCTGCGTAGTTGAATCTTTAATTCCTGATCTATAAAAACACCTTCGCTTTTCAATAAATCTATTTGGATCCAGTCAGTTCCCTCTCGACCAATACTCATTGATACTTCCCCTTTGGCATTTATGACTCGATGCCAAGGAATTTTTGAAGGCAAGCGCAATCTCTTTAAGGACCATCCAATTTGCCGTGCACACCCATATGCACCAATTAATTCAGCTATTTGACCATAGGTAGCGACTTGACCAAATGGTATGTGTGAAACAGCTTCATATACCAGCAAATCAAAAGACTTTTTCACGGTTATTTCATTAGGTCTCCCAGTCGACACCATCGTCATCTTCGTCGTATTCATAATTGAGTAGAGAGTTCTCATCTTTTTCTTTTTTCTCTTCTTTATTGGTGAGGGGTTTTTCTTCTTCCATTTTCACCTATTCATCAATCAGTACTTATTAAAGAAGAATGGTGTGAATTTTGTGTGAACTAAATATCGCAATTCCTTGAGACCCCTCTCCACCACTCAAATGCCGCTTTTCATAAGCCAGTAGTTAATTTCCTGTTCTGCCATGGGATCTCAGCGATATTGCAATGTGTGGATGGCCAAAGATTTTGGTACCCCAATTACTTTCTAATTTAATCGCTAGTTATTTCTAATTCCAAACAGATCGCATGCGATATAAATATCCTTGCTCGCAATAGATGTTCGCTACTGAGACAGCCCGTTGAATAAGGGATTTACTTGAATTGCTCTAGTTCATATCCACACAAAGTTCAGAACCTATCCACACAAGGCTGGCTGATCCAGTGATGCCAAGTCGGTGCGTGTTTCTTAGACGAGTATTCAAGTCTTTTTCCCTTGATCTGCTTTCCGAATGGGGACGTATGGGGGCTTCTATCTCCTGACTGGGTCGTTTAAAGCCGCTGAGACATTTCTGTCAAATATTGAGCAGGTTGCCCTTGATCGACATCCTCTTCTAAGCAACACTGGCTTCTTATGAGCAGCAAGATGGGAAACAGAAAAAGCTGGCCGACTTATATAGCCGCTATCGCTGGTAGTGTCTTGGCCGTTTTTGGAGGCATCAAGACTTGGCAAACCTCTCAGCTATTCATGCCAGAGGAATACAAGACGATCAAACGAGTCTTTAACAAGCTGGCAGCAAAGAATGACCTAGGAGATCGACCCATCACTTTTATTATTAATACTGGCAGCAAAGCCAATTGGTTGGCAGAAGAACTGAGCTTATGCAAAGAGGATGAATGTAATTTCTATGGAGAATTAAATCCATTTGAATCTTATATAGGTGAATCTTCTAAAGACATCAATGAGATAATTCGGCAAGCTTATTTATTTAACGGTATTGAAGGTTATGCTTGGTCCCATGGAGTGATTTTAATTAGTAGATCTTCTTTTCAAAGTTATCAGGGAAAAGATAACTTTTTTGCCTGCTTGCTAGGTCATGAATTAAGCCATGTTTTAAATGATGATATTTTCAAAGATAATCTTCGTGAAGGCAGAGAAGGTAAAAATTTAAAAGAAAAGAAGAGAGAGATTTTGTCTAATAGTATTTCCAGAGAATCTGAAAGTAATGCTGATCTTAATGCTAGCAAAATGATTATTAATGCAGGGCTACCTAGAAATACATGTTTAGATGAATATGATTTTAGAGCTAGGCATGAAGGCCTTGGAGAGGAAACAAAAGAAGATTCAACCCATCCCGGCTATGACGATCGAAGGGCTGCAATGATTAATTTCCTCAAGAGCTATAACCCCAACTCTGAAGATGAATTAAGAGGAAAGACGACAGGGAAATGGAAGTACAATCGAGATCTAAATACCTTGCGATTTATTCCTGGTAGTCAATGAGGAAGATATTCCTGCCAATACTCTTATCAGCTACGTATAAATTTTTATAATCCTCAGGGGAATTGCGCATTGGGAGGATAATGGCTGCGCAAAATTTTGTGCTTTCATGATACGTAACTTCGTTGTCTATAGTATGTCCTTCGTCAATCCATACCTCGGTCCCGACAACTTCCCCATTCACTTTGACGGTGACGAAAGCAGTAGAGCTTTTGATCTGATTGGATAATCGCGATTTAACTTCCTCATGTCGATGCTTCAAGGACGCGGTCAGGGCTCCTTTAGTTATTGAACCTCCGTCGACTCCATCCAATAAATCTGTTTCTAGTGTCATGCCCAAAGCATGAGTGCCAGAAAATAGCGCAAAGGACGTCAGGCCAGTTAGCAGGAATTTCATAAGCCAGGGTCAATTATTCATGAGCAAGGTTTCTAAACCGATTGAACAGCGGTTCAAAGAGGAGTTTCACCGTGCCGAGTGGACCATTTCTGTGCTTAAAAGTGATCAATTCTGTAATGCCTCGATCTTCTGTATCAGGGTCGTAAGCCAGTAGTTAATTTCCTGTTCTGCCATGGGATCTCAGCGATATTGCAATGTGTGGATGGAACCTGTTAGCAGGTATTAAGCCTGTCTTCATTGTGCTTAGGCATTACTTGTTCAGTTGAGAGCGAAGGACTAACTGACGCTTGAGTTTCACATTCTCGCCTTTTAGTTCTTCCATCTCCTTCTGATACGTGTCGATCAAATTCAGAGTCCACTTCCAGTTTTTCTCTTTGCAGTGTGCTTTGGCTGCGTCCCAATCCATAGTCACAATCTCAGTGTCAATTGAGTCCTCTTGTCTTTTGTAGCAGGGTCTCATTTACTCCTGATCATTTATTAAATAAAGCACTTCTAGATCTTGCCTGGAGTCGGCAACCTTCCTCCTTAAAAAGGTCAAGGCATCTCCATCCATTTGCGATTCAGCGATCATCGCTTCTGACTGGTAGATGGCATGCTCCAAGTTCTTGATTTTGAGTTGTCTAATCTCCTTATCTTTCTTGCATTGCTCAAAGCTGTAGGCATCAATCATCTGCTTTTTCGGTCATTGGTGAAGACCCTTGTAATCATGATATTCATCACCTCAAAGAAAATCTCCAATCCAATGGTGGGAGCAAATATCAACAGCGCATCGGAATAGTTCATCGCTTAATATCTAGCAGGTCTGGTGGTTAGTTTCTCTTCAGTCGTTTGTATTCAGCATGAAGAGCGCTTAGTCTCCATGCCTCTTTCATGGTTGTTGCTCCTTCATCCAGCAATTTGAGGTCATCAATAGAGACAGTCCCTTTGAGTTGCTTGAACTCTTCCCTCCACTCTGCTCCATCTGATTCTTTCCAATCAACAGTCATACCCTTGCATTCTCACGCATCCGATAAAAGGTTTCAGCACAGCGAATAAGAACAGTCTTGTATTCAGGGAAATATTCCTGCATTAGTTCATCAACCATCGGTGTTGGGAATGCACCAGGAATATGGAAGACAACTTCTTTCTCTTTTTCGCGAAGGAAGTGAGGTGGAAGGTCTTTCATGCTGCCGCTACTTCTTTTATTTTCACCATTTCTCTAGTTTGAATAAAGTTTGAATAAACCCTCGATCTCAGGGGTTCATAGATTTTCTAGTTGCCAAAACGATAATGCTTTCGAACTGCCTTATGCACTTCCCATGTACAAGACATCCCCTGAGGAAAGACAACTAGATCACCGACCCCAAACCTGACAGGCTCCCCTCCATCAGGGGTAACAGTCACATCGCCTTCTAGTACTAAGCAAGTTTCCTTGTCGCTATATGTCCAAGGGAATGTACTTGGCTCACAAGTCCAGATTGGCCAGTGCTTGATTCCTAGTTCGTTGATTGTGCTTTCAGGGCAGGGAGATGTGACTGAGATTGCCAATTAATTTTCGAGAGCTCAATCTCTTTCTAGCTGTTTTTAGCAGCGCGTTTTTGCATGGCATCGAGGCTGATTTTTATTCCCAATGGAAGAACTAACCAAAAGAGCGGAAGAGATTGAGAGGCGAGTCCAGCATCTAGAAGCAAAGCTGCGATTCCAAGCAAGGAAAAACAAATAAGTTCAGTTCTCATTTCTATCCACTGCAATCTTCATCTTTAGGTAATTGGAGCCAGCCGCTTGTCCATTGTGAATGAGTCTTTAGTTCATCCCACGAGACTCGAATAAGAATCTCTTTGTTGTTGACGGGAAAAAGTTCGACCCATCGTTGATCTTTTTTTCCTCCATATTGCTTGACTTCAAAATGTCGATAGCCTTCTCTTTTGAAAGTTGATGTCCAGGCTTGGTTGGGGGGCCATCTCATCCTCTTACTTTTACTAATAACCCATCACGAGGAGATGGACTGGGAATCTGCCGTAGGGTGAAGTCTTGATCCGGGATAACTTCAAGTTGCAATTTACGAAATAACCCAACCACCATCAGTCGAATCTCAAGTTCAGCTAACGATTTGCCAAGGCATACACGTTCGCCTCCACCGAAAGGCATCAGGCTTAAAGAACTTTCATTCTCTAGATGACGTTGTGGTCTAAAGATATCTAGATCACCAATCCCATGACGGTTAGAAGCAATTAAAGCTACTTGCACTACACGATCATTAGGAACGACAATGTCATCTTCTAAGATCAAGGATTTCTTGGTGCGGCGAAAAAAACCACCTACTGGTGGAGTGAATCGCATTACTTCTTTTACGAGAGCATCGAGTCTTTGCGCATTGGTCGGGTCGTAAGCCATAGTTGCCTGCTCAGGTGTTGGAGGCCAATCCAGGGTATCGATTTCTTTACGAAGCCATGTTTCCAATTGTGGATTGAGAAGTAATTCCCGCATTAAGCAGCTCAACGCAGAAGCTGTGGTTTCATAGCCAGCAAATAACAGTAGAAGTAGTTGTTCTCCCAAATCTTCATCTGCGAAAGGAATGCCTGCTTCATCAAGACCCCCTGCAAGTAAATCCAAGCCACCTTTGCTATTGATAGGTTGGTTAACTATTTCTTGAAGTTTTTCAATTAAACGTTTTCTTGCCTTGAGAGCTTTGGCAAAGGGACTGCCTGGAAGAGCGAGGGGAATTGAGAAGAGAGCCTTGGTCCAGATTTCGAAATCAGAAAATAACTTGTCACGATCATGCCCCTCTAGGCCAAGAACAGTTGTCGCGATAACAGAGAACGCGAAACGTCGCATTCTCTCAGCCAAAGGGAGAGGCGCTTTTGCGGCTTTTAGTTCTTCGCCGAGCTCATCAATTAAGTTGATAATGCCAGGGCTATAGCGTTGAAGTGCTGAAGATGAGAATAACTGGGCTACTACCCTTCTCCTTGCTTTATGAGATGCCCCATTGCGGTTTGCGAGTGAATGGCTACCTAGAAGTTGTTGAACACTCTTCGGCCACCAACCTTCGATCGCCTCCGGTTGAGACAATAAATCAGCAATAGCTTTGCTCCCCTGAATGAACACCATTGGCTGACCAAGCATTGATGTCTCAAAGACATTTCCCAGACGATCAAATCGCCTTTGAGCGAAGTTAGGATCGCGGAAAAATGCTAGTGCCTCAAGAATTCCAGTAAGGGCACCAGTGGTTGGCAAAGGGCGCAATTTAGACATAGTCATCTTGGTTGTATTTATAATTCAGTAGAGAGTTCTTATCCTTTTCTTCTTCTATCTTCACCCATTCCTCAATCAGTACTTTGAAATAAGCATGGTTGGTATTTAGTTTGTATTTGTTTTAGCGTTTCCTTGTAATACCTTTACACCACTCAAATGCCGCTTTTCATAAGCCAGTAGTTAATTTCCTGTTCTGCCATGGGATCTCAGCGATATTGCAATGTGTGGATGGCCAAAGATTTTGGTACCCCAATTACTTTCTAATTTAATCGCTAGTTATTTCTAATTCCAAACAGATCGCATGCGATATAAATATCCTTGCTCGCAATAGATGTTCGCTACTGAGACAGCCCGTTGAATAAGGGATTTACTTGAATTGCTCTAGTTCATATCCACACAAAGTTCAGAACCTATCCACACAAGGCTGGCTGATCCAGTGATGCCAAGTCGGTGCGTGTTTCTTAGACGAGTATTCAAGTCTTTTTCCCTTGATCTGCTTTCCGAATGGGGACGTATGGGGGCTTCTATCTCCTGACTGGGTCGTTTAAAGCCGCTGAGACATTTCTGTCAAATATTGAGCAGGTTGCCCTTGATCGACATCCTCTTCTAAGCAACACTGGCTTCTTATGAGCAGCAAGATGGGAAACAGAAAAAGCTGGCCGACTTATATAGCCGCTATCGCTGGTAGTGTCTTGGCCGTTTTTGGAGGCATCAAGACTTGGCAAACCTCTCAGCTATTCATGCCAGAGGAATACAAGACGATCAAACGAGTCTTTAACAAGCTGGCAGCAAAGAATGACCTAGGAGATCGACCCATCACTTTTATTATTAATACTGGCAGCAAAGCCAATTGGTTGGCAGAAGAACTGAGCTTATGCAAAGAGGATGAATGTAATTTCTATGGAGAATTAAATCCATTTGAATCTTATATAGGTGAATCTTCTAAAGACATCAATGAGATAATTCGGCAAGCTTATTTATTTAACGGTATTGAAGGTTATGCTTGGTCCCATGGAGTGATTTTAATTAGTAGATCTTCTTTTCAAAGTTATCAGGGAAAAGATAACTTTTTTGCCTGCTTGCTAGGTCATGAATTAAGCCATGTTTTAAATGATGATATTTTCAAAGATAATCTTCGTGAAGGCAGAGAAGGTAAAAATTTAAAAGAAAAGAAGAGAGAGATTTTGTCTAATAGTATTTCCAGAGAATCTGAAAGTAATGCTGATCTTAATGCTAGCAAAATGATTATTAATGCAGGGCTACCTAGAAATACATGTTTAGATGAATATGATTTTAGAGCTAGGCATGAAGGCCTTGGAGAGGAAACAAAAGAAGATTCAACCCATCCCGGCTATGACGATCGAAGGGCTGCAATGATTAATTTCCTCAAGAGCTATAACCCCAACTCTGAAGATGAATTAAGAGGAAAGACGACAGGGAAATGGAAGTACAATCGAGATCTAAATACCTTGCGATTTATTCCTGGTAGTCAATGAGGAAGATATTCCTGCCAATACTCTTATCAGCTACGTATAAATTTTTATAATCCTCAGGGGAATTGCGCATTGGGAGGATAATGGCTGCGCAAAATTTTGTGCTTTCATGATACGTAACTTCGTTGTCTATAGTATGTCCTTCGTCAATCCATACCTCGGTCCCGACAACTTCCCCATTCACTTTGACGGTGACGAAAGCAGTAGAGCTTTTGATCTGATTGGATAATCGCGATTTAACTTCCTCATGTCGATGCTTCAAGGACGCGGTCAGGGCTCCTTTAGTTATTGAACCTCCGTCGACTCCATCCAATAAATCTGTTTCTAGTGTCATGCCCAAAGCATGAGTGCCAGAAAATAGCGCAAAGGACGTCAGGCCAGTTAGCAGGAATTTCATAAGCCAGGGTCAATTATTCATGAGCAAGGTTTCTAAACCGATTGAACAGCGGTTCAAAGAGGAGTTTCACCGTGCCGAGTGGACCATTTCTGTGCTTAAAAGTGATCAATTCTGTAATGCCTCGATCTTCTGTATCAGGGTCGTAAGCCAGTAGTTAATTTCCTGTTCTGCCATGGGATCTCAGCGATATTGCAATGTGTGGATGGAACCTGTTAGCAGGTATTAAGCCTGTCTTCATTGTGCTTAGGCATTACTTGTTCAGTTGAGAGCGAAGGACTAACTGACGCTTGAGTTTCACATTCTCGCCTTTTAGTTCTTCCATCTCCTTCTGATACGTGTCGATCAAATTCAGAGTCCACTTCCAGTTTTTCTCTTTGCAGTGTGCTTTGGCTGCGTCCCAATCCATAGTCACAATCTCAGTGTCAATTGAGTCCTCTTGTCTTTTGTAGCAGGGTCTCATTTACTCCTGATCATTTATTAAATAAAGCACTTCTAGATCTTGCCTGGAGTCGGCAACCTTCCTCCTTAAAAAGGTCAAGGCATCTCCATCCATTTGCGATTCAGCGATCATCGCTTCTGACTGGTAGATGGCATGCTCCAAGTTCTTGATTTTGAGTTGTCTAATCTCCTTATCTTTCTTGCATTGCTCAAAGCTGTAGGCATCAATCATCTGCTTTTTCGGTCATTGGTGAAGACCCTTGTAATCATGATATTCATCACCTCAAAGAAAATCTCCAATCCAATGGTGGGAGCAAATATCAACAGCGCATCGGAATAGTTCATCGCTTAATATCTAGCAGGTCTGGTGGTTAGTTTCTCTTCAGTCGTTTGTATTCAGCATGAAGAGCGCTTAGTCTCCATGCCTCTTTCATGGTTGTTGCTCCTTCATCCAGCAATTTGAGGTCATCAATAGAGACAGTCCCTTTGAGTTGCTTGAACTCTTCCCTCCACTCTGCTCCATCTGATTCTTTCCAATCAACAGTCATACCCTTGCATTCTCACGCATCCGATAAAAGGTTTCAGCACAGCGAATAAGAACAGTCTTGTATTCAGGGAAATATTCCTGCATTAGTTCATCAACCATCGGTGTTGGGAATGCACCAGGAATATGGAAGACAACTTCTTTCTCTTTTTCGCGAAGGAAGTGAGGTGGAAGGTCTTTCATGCTGCCGCTACTTCTTTTATTTTCACCATTTCTCTAGTTTGAATAAAGTTTGAATAAACCCTCGATCTCAGGGGTTCATAGATTTTCTAGTTGCCAAAACGATAATGCTTTCGAACTGCCTTATGCACTTCCCATGTACAAGACATCCCCTGAGGAAAGACAACTAGATCACCGACCCCAAACCTGACAGGCTCCCCTCCATCAGGGGTAACAGTCACATCGCCTTCTAGTACTAAGCAAGTTTCCTTGTCGCTATATGTCCAAGGGAATGTACTTGGCTCACAAGTCCAGATTGGCCAGTGCTTGATTCCTAGTTCGTTGATTGTGCTTTCAGGGCAGGGAGATGTGACTGAGATTGCCAATTAATTTTCGAGAGCTCAATCTCTTTCTAGCTGTTTTTAGCAGCGCGTTTTTGCATGGCATCGAGGCTGATTTTTATTCCCAATGGAAGAACTAACCAAAAGAGCGGAAGAGATTGAGAGGCGAGTCCAGCATCTAGAAGCAAAGCTGCGATTCCAAGCAAGGAAAAACAAATAAGTTCAGTTCTCATTTCTATCCACTGCAATCTTCATCTTTAGGTAATTGGAGCCAGCCGCTTGTCCATTGTGAATGAGTCTTTAGTTCATCCCACGAGACTCGAATAAGAATCTCTTTGTTGTTGACGGGAAAAAGTTCGACCCATCGTTGATCTTTTTTTCCTCCATATTGCTTGACTTCAAAATGTCGATAGCCTTCTCTTTTGAAAGTTGATGTCCAGGCTTGGTTGGGGGGCCATCTCATCCTCTTACTTTTACTAATAACCCATCACGAGGAGATGGACTGGGAATCTGCCGTAGGGTGAAGTCTTGATCCGGGATAACTTCAAGTTGCAATTTACGAAATAACCCAACCACCATCAGTCGAATCTCAAGTTCAGCTAACGATTTGCCAAGGCATACACGTTCGCCTCCACCGAAAGGCATCAGGCTTAAAGAACTTTCATTCTCTAGATGACGTTGTGGTCTAAAGATATCTAGATCACCAATCCCATGACGGTTAGAAGCAATTAAAGCTACTTGCACTACACGATCATTAGGAACGACAATGTCATCTTCTAAGATCAAGGATTTCTTGGTGCGGCGAAAAAAACCACCTACTGGTGGAGTGAATCGCATTACTTCTTTTACGAGAGCATCGAGTCTTTGCGCATTGGTCGGGTCGTAAGCCATAGTTGCCTGCTCAGGTGTTGGAGGCCAATCCAGGGTATCGATTTCTTTACGAAGCCATGTTTCCAATTGTGGATTGAGAAGTAATTCCCGCATTAAGCAGCTCAACGCAGAAGCTGTGGTTTCATAGCCAGCAAATAACAGTAGAAGTAGTTGTTCTCCCAAATCTTCATCTGCGAAAGGAATGCCTGCTTCATCAAGACCCCCTGCAAGTAAATCCAAGCCACCTTTGCTATTGATAGGTTGGTTAACTATTTCTTGAAGTTTTTCAATTAAACGTTTTCTTGCCTTGAGAGCTTTGGCAAAGGGACTGCCTGGAAGAGCGAGGGGAATTGAGAAGAGAGCCTTGGTCCAGATTTCGAAATCAGAAAATAACTTGTCACGATCATGCCCCTCTAGGCCAAGAACAGTTGTCGCGATAACAGAGAACGCGAAACGTCGCATTCTCTCAGCCAAAGGGAGAGGCGCTTTTGCGGCTTTTAGTTCTTCGCCGAGCTCATCAATTAAGTTGATAATGCCAGGGCTATAGCGTTGAAGTGCTGAAGATGAGAATAACTGGGCTACTACCCTTCTCCTTGCTTTATGAGATGCCCCATTGCGGTTTGCGAGTGAATGGCTACCTAGAAGTTGTTGAACACTCTTCGGCCACCAACCTTCGATCGCCTCCGGTTGAGACAATAAATCAGCAATAGCTTTGCTCCCCTGAATGAACACCATTGGCTGACCAAGCATTGATGTCTCAAAGACATTTCCCAGACGATCAAATCGCCTTTGAGCGAAGTTAGGATCGCGGAAAAATGCTAGTGCCTCAAGAATTCCAGTAAGGGCACCAGTGGTTGGCAAAGGGCGCAATTTAGACATAGTCATCTTGGTTGTATTTATAATTCAGTAGAGAGTTCTTATCCTTTTCTTCTTCTATCTTCACCCATTCCTCAATCAGTACTTTGAAATAAGCATGGTTG
>QCGA01000008.1 GCA_003280095.1 Prochlorococcus sp. AG-363-O16 | reverse complement strand
GACTTCCTTAAAACTCCGGAAAGATATACCGAAATTGGAGCCCGAATACCTAAGGGTGTATTACTAGTTGGCCCTCCAGGAACAGGTAAGACTTTGCTTTCTAAAGCTGTTGCTGGAGAAGCAAGCGTTCCCTTCTTTATTATTTCTGGATCTGAATTTGTTGAACTTTTTGTTGGTGCTGGTGCGGCACGAGTAAGAGATTTGTTTGAACAAGCAAAGAGCAAAGCTCCTTGCATAATTTTCATTGACGAGCTGGATGCAATTGGTAAGAGTCGCTCTGGATCAATGGGTGTTGTGGGGGGAAATGATGAACGCGAACAGACACTTAATCAATTGCTAACTGAGATGGATGGCTTCGCTTCAACAGATAAACCTGTAATTGTTTTGGCGGCTACTAATCAGCCTGAAGTGCTTGATGCAGCGTTATTGAGACCTGGTCGTTTTGATAGACAGGTTTTGGTTGATCGTCCAGACCTTTCTGGAAGGAAGACAATTCTTGAAATTTACGTAAAAAAAGTAAAACTTGCTGACGGTGTTGATCTTGAGCTTATAGCTCAGGCAACTAGTGGTTTCGCTGGCGCAGATTTGGCCAATATGGTTAACGAAGCAGCTTTGCTAGCTGCTCGCGGTAAGCGCAATAAAGTCGAGCAAAAGGATCTAAATGAGGCTATTGAGAGAGTAGTGGCTGGTCTTGAAAAGAAAAGTAGAGTTTTGCAAGCTGATGAGAAAAAAGTTGTTGCCTACCACGAAGTAGGACATGCAATTGTGGGTCATTTAATGCCAGGTGGTAGCAAGGTTGCCAAAATCTCAATAGTCCCTAGGGGTATGAGTGCACTTGGTTATACATTGCAGCTCCCTACTGAGGAGCGATTCCTTAATTCGAAACAAGATTTGGAAGGTCAAATTGCCACTTTGCTTGGGGGAAGATCTGCGGAGGAGATTGTTTTTGGCAAAATCACAACTGGTGCAGCAAACGATCTTCAGAGAGCAACAGACTTGGCTGAACAAATGGTAGGGACTTATGGAATGAGTGAAATTCTTGGTCCCTTGGCTTATGACAAGCAGGGTGGAGGTCGTTTCCTTGGAGGAAATAACAACCCTCGTCGAGTTGTCAGTGATGCAACTGCTCAGGCTATTGATAAGGAAGTTAGAACTCTTGTTGATACTGCTCATGACAATGCTTTGTTAATTCTTCGTCAAAACCTTTCTTTGCTTGAAACTATTGCCCAAAAAATTCTTGAGAAAGAGGTGATCGAAGGTAATGAGTTAAAAGAGATGTTGGAAGCTAGTGTTTTGCCTTCCGGCCTTGCTAAACCTTAGGTTTTAGGCAATTTTGAGGATTAATTGTCCTCTAATAAATTTTCATTGGGATCATTCTTATGGCTAATACTCAAATGGGTGTTGCCTCAGCAATTTCTTGTCTGAAAGGTAGAGATTTTCTCTCTTCTTCTGATCTCTCTTCTCATCAGACTTTCGCGTTGCTTGAGCTTGCCTCTCAGTTAAAAAGTGGTCAACGGAGAATTGATTTGGGAAATAGAGTTCTCGGACTAATTTTCACCAAAGCTTCTACTCGAACCAGGGTTAGTTTTCAGGTTGCGATGACTCGTCTTGGAGGGCAAACCGTTGATTTGAACCCTCAGGTCACCCAGTTAGGGAGAGGAGAGCCATTGCAAGACACTGCTCGAGTACTCAGTCGTTTTTGTGATGTTATGGCAGTTCGTACTTTCGCTCAGAAAGAACTAGAAGACTATGCTTATTGGGCAACTATTCCTGTTATAAACGCACTTACTGACTTAGAGCACCCTTGTCAGGCTTTGGCAGATTTTCTGACCATGCAGGAAGAGTTTGGTTCGTTAGAAGGTCAGACATTGTCATACATAGGAGATGGAAATAATGTCGCACATTCATTAATGATTTGCGGAGCGTTGCTTAAGGTAAATGTGCGAGTTGCTACTCCAAAAGGGTTTGAGCCATCGGTTGATGTACTGAATAAATCACGTTCTATTGCTGGTAATAGTTCGAAAATTGAAGTTTTGAACGATCCTTTGGAAGCAGTTAATGGTGCGCAGGCGGTTTATACAGATGTATGGGCTTCAATGGGACAGGAGCAGGAACAGGAAAGTAGAGAAATGATTTTTCGGGATTTTTGTCTAACCAAAGATTTATTTGAAATGGCAGATTCCAAAGCAATTGTTTTGCATTGTCTTCCTGCTCATAGAGGAGAGGAGATTACATCTGAATTATTAGAAGGCGATTCGAGTCGGGTTTTTGATCAGGCGGAAAATCGACTTCATGCTCAGCAGGCTCTCTTGGCAGCGTTGTTAGGTGGCCTTTGAGCCTTGCAATTACGAAAATATATAGGTACAAATGTATTGACGAACAAATGAATTGTCAGTGATTGATTCTTCTGGCGACCCTCTAACGCCTGCACAGCAGCAGCTTTACGACTGGTTGGCTGATTACATAGGTACTCATCATCACAGTCCTTCTATTCGTCAAATGATGCAAGCAATGGGACTGCGTTCTCCAGCTCCAATTCAAAGCAGATTGCGTCATCTTCAGCAGAAGGGATGGATCACGTGGCAAGAAGGTCAGGCGAGAACACTGCAACTTCTTGGTGATTTGGCCTCAGGTATTCCTGTCTTGGGAGCAGTCGCAGCAGGTGGATTAGTCGAAACTTTTGATGATGTTCAGGAACGTCTCGATTTTGCACCTGTGCTTGAGACAAGAGGACTATTTGCTCTAACCGTAAATGGGGATTCGATGGTGGATGCTCATATTGCCGACGGAGATATTGTTTTGATGGAACCAGTTTTAGAACCATCCAGACTTAAGAATGGAACGGTTGTCAGTGCTCTGGTCCCAGGGAGTGGAACAACGCTCAAACATTTCCATCGAAATGGTTCTTCAGTTCGTCTCGAAGCCGCAAATTGTGCGTATGCCCCCATTGAGTTAGAGGCCGATCAAGTACAAGTACAGGGAAGGCTTTTGGCGGTTTGGCGCCAGGTTTGATTCTTATCGGTGTAAGCTCTTCAGGCACGCTTGTAATAGTCAATTTTGGCGTTTACGGGGCCATAGCTCAGCTGGTAGAGCACCTGCATGGCATGCAGGGGGTCAGCGGTTCGAGTCCGCTTGGCTCCATTCAAAAGCGTTGCTAAATCTATTGTTGTTTAAGGAAGATTGAATTAATCTATCTAGTCCTGACCATGTTTTTGAACAGCCTAGGACTTTTGGGTAGTGGAATTAATGTTGCTTTTCCAGGCCTTTTGAGTTGAAAAGGCATCAAATTGGCAGAGTCAAGCCTTAGAATCACTTACCGGTCGGATAAAGCAATGACTGCTACTGCTACTGCTACTGCTACTACCGCTCCTTCGATGAGAGGAAGTGGAAGGAATGAACTCCCTCCACATCTTGACGAAAACCTTTTAACACCGCGTTTTTATACAACCGAGTTTGAAAAGGCGGCAAAAACTGACCTTGATAATGCCCGAGAGGATTTTGAGGCAATGTTCAAGGAGATGGAGGCTGACTACAACCTTAAGCACTTTGATAGGAAAGCTTCTCTAGATCGTTTGCAGGAACTTTCTCCTGAGGATAAGGCAGTTTATGAGAGCTATCTTGTACGTTCTGTAGTCTCTGAGTTCTCTGGTTTTTTATTATTTAAGGAAATCTCAAATCGATTTAAAAAGGCAGGTAGAAAAGAACTAGGGGAATTCTTCCAGTTCTTGGCAAGAGATGAGGCGAGGCATGCAGGTTTCTTAGGAAGAGCTTTAAAAGCAGAAGGTATAAATGTTGATTTGCCAAATCTGGGAAGAAAGAGGGCCGCAACATTTTTCCCTCTTAGTTGGGTTCTATACTCTCTATATCTTTCGGAGAAGATAGGATATTGGAGATATATTCTTATAAATAGGCACCTTAAAGCTAATCCAGACAAGGCATGCGCTCCCCTATTTGATTTCTTTGAGCCATGGTGTCAAGACGAGAACCGTCATGGTGACTGCATTAGCATGATGATGCGTTGTTGGCCTGGGATGACAAAAGGATTCCGCGGTAAAATGCTTAGTCGTTTTTTCTTGTGGACAGTTTTCCTTACTCATACGCTCACAGTCTGTGAGCGTGGCGATTTTTATCAACTTTTGGGAATTGATCCCGAATTATTTGACGAAGAAGTAATAATTCAAACAAATAATACTTCTCGAAATGCATTCCCTTGGGTTTATAACTTTGAGGATGGAAAGTTTCTAGAAATGAGAGTTGAAATTCTTGCTGCTTTCCGCAATTGGAGGGAGAGTTCTGGTCTGGTTAAGCCTTTGGCTTTTGGTAAGTTTGTTTCTTTGATGTTTAAACAATTTATCCTTCCAATGGAAAGGACGAATTCTGTTAGTTATGGATAAAGAGGGTTTGGTTTTTCTTCCTTTATATAAATTAAATGTGACATTAAAAATACCTTAATCTTTATTCTTAATTTGAATTATTTATTGTAGATTTTACAAATCATAAGTTTCTGTTTTTTATTAAGAGGTAACGTATTTTGCTAAATTTCACATATCAAAAGGGTTTCCAGCTTTTGATTTGATGTTTCCAAATTGTTTCCCGAATTGCATCTCATAAACTTCATCTTCATTTTGTGTTTCAACCTCTATATTACCTTTTGCTTTTGCGATGCATAGCAGTCCATAACCTTTCTCCCGCATTTCTTTGGAAAGACCAATTCCATCAGTTTGATCTAATTCTCCAGATAAAATCTTTACCGCACATGTTGTGCAGCATCCGTTTCTGCAAGAGAAGGGTAATTGAATCCCTTTGGATTCGAAATAACGTAAAATATATTCACCTTCAGGTATATCTAAGGAAAAAGTTTTATTTTCCTGTAGATAGTGAACAGTAACTTTGTAAAATGGTTTCATATGATTTTGGATTGGATTAAGGGCTTTCAGATGAGAGAATTGATACTAATAAGCTTTAATTAACTGATTAAGTACTGCTTATATCTCTGACAATTGGTGGAGGTGGAAGCTCATTTGCGAATTCGTGTAACTCATCAATATTTAGCGAAAGATTCAATCGCTGACCTCCAAATCTCAATTTTAGCCAGTCAATGGCAGTTAAATCTTCTGCAACTACTGCTTCTATATTTTCACCAGGAATTTTGAACTTTTTTACGAGAGAAGGTGAAAGGTACCAGAAAGGAACACCTTTTCCTTTTCGGTTTCGACGCTCGTTTATTGTCTCACGTAGTTGGCCATTCCCAGTGAGCTGGCCAATTGGGGCTATTAGTACATATAGAGCTTTGGGCTCTGACATAGATAAAGAAGGCTTTAGGTCAACTTGAAAGAAAGCTTAGGGCTTAGAGAGGGGAAGAGTGTAGAGATTGTTTGGTTGGTGTAATAGAAATCAGCGCTTTTGGTAATTTTGTTACACCTATAGAAGAGGTCCATTCGTGAGGTTCCACACCCATTTTACTGTGATGTAAGAAAATTAGGGAGTTTCAGATATATAGCCTCTCTAGGTAGTTTCAAATTAATGCAATTAAACCCTTGTCTATTCTATGTGTTAGAGCTTAATGTGATCTCAAAACCAATAGCAATTCCTGCTAAAAGGAGAATTGTCCAATGTTCTCAGTTGAGCAACCAGTGTGGTTAATACCACTAATTCCTTCAATCGTTGCAAGTTTAATAGGACTACTGCTTATAAGTTTTAATCGTACAGTTAATCGACTTAGTAAACCAGTATATTTTTTGTCGGCAACTTCTGTTGGAATCTCTGCTGCAATCGGTGTTGTACTTTTGGTACAAAAGAAATATTTCGATGATGGAGATAAATTGCTTCTTGTTAAGGATGTTAGTTTCTCGGATTTTAATTTGCAAATAGGTTTTCTCATCGATAGATTAGGGTCTATTACATTAATATTGATTAGTCTATTTTCCCTTCTCCTTATGTTTTTTTCTCACAATTTAATGTATAGGAAGAATGGATATGTTCGTTTCTTTATCTTTCTGGGGCTCTTAACTTCATCAATGCTTCTTCTTGTAAGTAGTTTTAATTTAGTTGAGATTTGTTTGTTTTGGGTTCTCATTGGATTGTTTTCTCATCTAGTTAGGAACAATCTTTATGGAGTAGATCAGAATCTATCTAAGAGAATAAAATCTCTTTTCCTGCTTGATAGGATTTCGGATTTGATCTTGTGCGTGACAATCTATGCTCTTTATAAGATCTCAGGGAGCTTTTTAATTGATAAAGTTGGAACAGGTTTAGAGAATTCCCTATCTTTTGCAGAAAAACCTCTTAGCATTCTTACCTTGTTATCCTTGTTATTGATTAGCTTATTAATCAAGGTAGGAGAGTTATTCTCTTATTTCAATAGTTTCAAAGAGGTAGCTAGAAATAGGAATAATGCAATATTTGCCTATATGATTATGTCTATATCAATTTGTGGATTTCTCTTGTTAAGATTAGGACCAATTTTCTATTCAGCAAAAAATATGCTCCATGGAACTATATTCGATAATCTTATAACATGATATAGCTTTTTTATTTCCAATCTAATTATATATTGGGCATAAATTAGCCAATACCAAATAATTTTTTTGTCACGGGCTCTCCATTATATATAAATTCGGTGATGAGAAGCATCAAAAAACCTACCATAGCTGCTCTGCCATTGACTAATTCTGCACTCTCTGAGAATCCAAAAATATTTTCCACTTCCTCATCATTATTATTCAGCCATTTTGATTGATTATTTATTGGTATATTTTCTTCAGGTGAATCTATCCCTTTCAAAGGATATTCGCTTTGGGTTTCCTTACCGACAATCATGAAGTCTCGTAGATAGATATCTAACTATAATATATTATTATGTGTATAAAAAGTGGAAAATGAATAAATTTATTTGATTTTATTAAATTATCATTAGGAAATTTGGAAAAATAACTTCTAGGTTCGAGGGGTTTTAAACCTGCGAAATCTACCTAGTTTCTTTTTTTGTTTATAGTATTTCCTCTTTGTTTCTTTGATTTCCAATTTGTTTAACCTAAATCCAATTAATGAAATAGTCAAAGCTAATAGAAAAAGCCAAAGGTAAAGTTTCATATGGATTATTTTGGCCTCTTTAGCTAATCTTATCTTATTATAATTCTTCTTGTGTCAACATAATTTTTTAGAAGAAATAAGGACCTAAATGCATGGCGCACTTGGCTCCACAATCTGCTCCAAGGCTTATTGACTCCTGAATGGTCCATCCTGCAGATAATCCTGCTGTTACACCAGCAGCAAAACTATCTCCGCATCCATATGAATCAATCATTGGTTTATCTAATGGGACGGCTTCATAACGACCATGAGGCCATAAGCAGCCTCCATTCTCACCTTCAGTTTGAATCGTTAGTTTTGTTTTTAGATTATTTGATTTTGCTGTTATTTTTTCATCAGGATCTAATCCACTGCCAATTAGAGCATCAAATTCAACATTAGCTTCTTCCAGATTCTTAAGCTTGACTCTAGGAGTTGCACCTAAAAACTTAGCTTTTCTACAACATTTAATTGCAGCAGCATCTGCGGCAGTAACAAATACACCGTCATAGTTATTTAGAGTGTCCCAATCCAGGTCGTCTTTTGAGCTGGGTTCCAACCTTTCCCCAATAACAGTAATTGCTCTATCACCTTTAGGATTGATTAAACTTATAGCTTTTCTGGTTGCTTGGTTTCGCCAAGCGATATTTAGTTTGAGTCCAAGATCTTTCAGTATTTTTTCTGATTTTCTACCTACGTAGTCTTTGCCTAGAGCTGTTATAAAATGAATAGGTTGACCTAATAATTGACTTAGCTTGACAGCGATTACAGCGCCTCCTCCAGCTGGTGCATTCAAATAACTAGTTGAATGAGATATCATCCCTGGTTTGGGAAGTTCATCTACACGTAAAAAATCGACCCATTCAACATGTCCTACTACTGCCAGCTTCATCTTTGGAAGCTTTGGAAGATCTTTTAATCTGATGGTTTTCATCATAATTTCTTGTAAAATTTGGAATTAGTTTGGTCTTGCAGAGTAAATTTAGATTGGATAAAATTTCAGTTATGATGATAACTTATATAATGTTCAGTATCCTTGCAAGAGATGTAAATTTCTTGCTTTCTTCTTAGAGAGTTTTTAAGAAATTATGACTTGTTCAATTTGTGAAGTTCATAATAATTCAGACTTTAGGTCTCTTTATGAGATCGCTAGAACATCTCTTTGGGTTCTTCGTCATCATTCAGATCCAACCCCTCTTAAAGGATGGTTAATTCTTGACTCCATAAGACACTTGTCAGGTCCTGTAGATTTCCTGCCTGATGAAGCTTCAAATTGGGGAATTGCAGTCCAAAAGGCAAGTAATTTGATTAAGGATCTGACCGGTTGTGATAGGGTCTATTCTATAGCTTTTGGTGAAGGAGCCCATCATCTACACTTACATTTGATTCCTCGCTTTCAGAACGACTTGAGGACGGAATCATGGAAGGTCGCAGATCTTTATCGTTCCATCTCTTCCATTAAAAATACATCCTTACCATCAGAAGCTGTTTTGCAGATTGTTGAAAAGGCTAGAGAAATATATCCATCTTTCGATATGGGCAGTTGAGCTTTTCTGCATTGCTATATATTTTGGAATATTCTTTACCTTAGAGATCTACCTTTCCAAGTCCAATTTATTCCAGTCAATATTTTCCAGGTAGGTTGGACCAATTAATCCCACAATTATTCCACCTAAACACATTAACCACCAGTATTTTGTAGGAAATCTGAATTGCTTTTTCATCCATATACGTATCACGAATTGCATTAAAATTGATAGAATTGAAAATGTAAATGCGGATAAATGTGTTTTGAAAAAAGTTGGTAAAAATAAACTCTTAATTACTATTGCTAAAATTAGTATTAGCGGAAAGTAAAATAACCACAAAATTAATAATTATGCACCTAATTATTTAATTATATTTCGATCTAATCCTATAAACCAGTTTTTGGTCCAACCTTCCCAAAGGTTCTCAAAATTTGAATACATCCTAACCTCAATTTCATCCAGTCCGAGAAGGAATCTTAAATTAAAGCCAGAACTTTTTATTTTCTTTGCAAGGGCAAGATCTTCAACTACTTCTTGTGCAACTGCTTGAAGACCTCCTATGGAATCGTAGGCCAGTTTTAAAAAAAAAAGAAATGGACTTGCAGCAAAAGCCACTTTACTAGTTGAATTGTTTATCGCTTTAATTGGATAACCCAATACTATTAAATGGCAATTATTGGTTGAACCATCCATTCAGTCAAACAATCACATTTGATTCTTGGGGCTAGGCTTAGAAGGTCTACTCCTTGTTCTATCGATTGATATAAGGCTCTCTTGATTGTTCCAGAACTTACTTTTACGCCAGCATCAATGAACATAATCCATTCACTGCAAACATGTTTCATTGCAATGAAACATGCCCAATTTTTACCTACCCATTTTTCTCCAACGGGTCTTTTACCTGATCTTATAAGTTTAAACGATGTGTTATTTTTGTTGTATTCTAATGCTATTTCCTTGGCAAGGATTGCAGTATTATCTTCGGAACAATCATCTACTAATATAACTTGCCATTTTTCACTAGGCCTTTTACTTTTAAAAATACTTTTTAGACATCGCTCTATGTTTTAGGATTCATTATAGGCTGGTATAATTAACGTTAATGATGTTGAGTGTGCTGGTTGCCTTTGTATGGATTCTTCATTAATTAGTTTAGGAGCATTTGCAAGAGTTCTATTTAGTTTTAATAAAATTGTAGATAGTCCTATTAAGGCTCCAGCAGAAAAGTATAAAAATAAGGATGATTCGGTTTGCATATTAACAGCATAAAAAGTATTTTTAATTTACCAAAACTCATCATAGGAAAACTCGACTTCTAAATTTCTTTCAGAAAAGCCCTCAATATTACTTATACATGCTCTAATAGTTTCTCCATTTACGTCTATTTCACAGGACCCGCAGCTTCCACTAAGGCATCCTGTAGGTATCATAATCCCAGCTTCTTTGGCAGCATCCAACCAACTATTTCCATAGGTGGTAAATGTAGTTTTCCCATTTGGCCAAGAAATTTTAATAAATGAATTGGACATCCTTAAAGTATTGCATCAATATTAGTATATTCTTCAAATGAGTCTGCAAGTTTGTCAAGAATAGATTCCCTTTGTAAGGCATGATCTTTTATATCAGTGTTTAATGCTCTTAGTCCTTTTGATTCTCTAATCTGATTGATCCAGAGCCTTCTCCATGGACCATTGTCAAAGATCCCATGAAGGTATGTACCTGCAATTATTCCTTCTCTTTTGTTTCTGATGATCCATCCGATAGAGCAGTCTTCTGTTAATTGTTGTAGTTCATCTGAGGCGGAATCTAATGGGAATGTATTTCCATGATGTAATTCAAAACCATTTATTTGGCATGAGTTCGGCCAGAATGCCTTTACTGAACGCTGTTTAGTTGATTTCTTGCTTTCAAAGACTGTTTGAATTGGTAACAAGCCAATTCCTTCAATTTTGTGAGCATCAGTGCCTTCACATGATCCTTCTAAGTTTAGAGGATCGAAAAGATATTCCCCGAGCATTTGCATGCCCCCACAAATGCCAAAAATAATTCCACCATTGTTGTTATAATCTTGCAATTGATTAGCTAGTCCACTTCTAAATAAATGAGTAAGGTCTTTTATAGTTTGTTTGCTTCCAGGAATTACTACCGCATCAGGTGAACCAAGAGATGAACCTGGTTGAACCCATCTAAGTTGTATTGAAGGTTCAGCTTCAAGTGGATCTAAGTCCGAAAAATTACTCAAAGATGGTAGCTTAATTACAGCGATCTCTATTTCTGAATATTTCTTTCGACTATCACGGTTAATAAGATCTAGTGAATCTTCTGGAGGGTAAATCTCTTTTAGCCAAGGCATGATTCCAATTACAGGGATCCCAGTTTTCTTGATGATCCATTCTTTGCCCTCGTTAAACAACTCTCTTCTTCCGCGAAATCTATTAATGAGGACTCCCTTTATAAGCCTTCTTTGAAATGGCTTTAATAAGGCTAAGGTACCTATTATTTGAGCGAATACTCCACCACGCTCAATGTCGGCGACAAGAAGACAATTCGCCCTTAGAAATTGAGCCAATCTTAAATTGGTTAAGTCGCGATGTTGGAGGTTTACCTCCACTGGACTTCCCGCTCCTTCAATAATCAGTCGACCATCAGGGTAGGAACCTTCAAGATCTTTTAGACCTTCACGAATTGCAAGCCAGCCAGAGCGAAACCATTGTTCGTAATAGTTTTCGGCATTTGCCACTCCAACGCTTTTACCTAGATGAATTACTTCACTTGTACTATCACTTTTCGGTTTAAGGAGGATAGGGTTCATTGCACTTTGGGGTTGAATATTGGCTGCCCAGGCTTGAACTGCTTGTGAATATGCCATCTCTTTACCAAAGTCATCAACCCAGGCGTTATTGCTCATGTTCTGTCCTTTAAAAGGAAGAGGAGTTTCGCCTCGCCGTCTTAATACCCTGCATATGGCAGTAGACATTAATGACTTGCCTGCGCCGCTAGAGGTCCCTAGGACCATTAGTGGAGTGTAACTAGCTTTTTGTTGATTCACCTTGGCCAATTCAGGTTGATCCAGTAGTTCAGATGTTCAAATAGTGTTACCTCTTGTTTGGGAAGATTTGGAGAATCTTCGAGCAACTTTCTTCCAAGAGGTGTTAAACGTATTTTGGAAGTAAGTCCTTGACCGTCTACTTCTCTTCGTAGTATCCCAGACCTGATTAACCAGCGAAAGCTCTTTTCCACTTCTTGTTCATTTTTAAACCATCTCATTCCACTTGATTGGTATTTCGATTGGTTTTGGAAGACTTTCTCAGCTTCTAATCCAGAGACTTTTATATCCTCATAGAAGTGAGAATTAAACGGTAGGCACCGTATTGTTATAGAGGCTCTTTGCCTGCTTCTGCCATCAAGTAGTTCTATATCGTTTGACAATGCAAATTTTGCAAAGTGGATAAGTTAATGCCAGCCTAAGTAATTATTGAGAAACTGGCTAATTCTTGTGTTGATACTTGCTTCTGCTTCAAAAGCACGCAGTTCATTGCTTTCCCAAGCAAAAATAGCTCATAAAGTGATTATTAGTGGGTTAGATGAGAATATTATTCATAGCTCTGACCCTAAGCATTTGGTAAAAGCTTTGGCGGAAACTAAAGCATCAACTGTTTTAAATAAAATAAGTTCTAATCAGAGAATATATGATTTGAGTTTCAATATTTCAGGTTTGATTGGATGCGATTCAGTATTTGAGTTTCAAGGTGAGATCTTTGGTAAGCCAAGTGATAAACAGGAAGCCATCTTAAGATGGGAAAAGATGTCATCGCGAAGTGGCTTCCTGCATACTGGCCACACTTTGTACGTTTATGATTCTTCTTTAGATCAAAGGGATGTAAATGGGTTTAAAGATATTATTTCGGAGATAGTTACTACAAAAATCTATTTTGAGAAATTGACTAAACAAGATATTGAGGCTTATGTTGAAACCGGTGAGCCGTTTTCCTGTGCTGGTGGATTTGCATTAGAAGGTTTGGGAGGTATGTTTATTAGTCGGATTGAGGGTTGTTATAGCAATGTAATTGGACTTAGTTTGCCTTGGTTGAAACGTAATTATCTTTAGTTAGTAGCAAACTTTGAACAGGTATGTATATTCATAGATCTGAAGTTTCTTTTTTTTGTTGCTTAAATAGTAGAACATTTATAAAAAAAAGGACCTCGAGTTATCTCAAGGTCCCTTTTTTTCTACTAAGTAGGGGGATTAAATTTAAAGATGAACAGTTCTACTAGTCTAGATCTGGCATCTTAAGCACAGGCTCGGTCTTACGATCGATTCCTTTCTCAAAACCAGCAGCAGCAGCTCTGGCACGTCCAGCATGCCAAAGGTGACCAATAAATGTGAACCAACCCAGGAAGAAGTGGGCTGATGCCAGCCACTGCCTGAGGTTCACAAAGTTCACTGCATTTGGCTCAGTGATGATTCCACCTACTGAGTTAATTGAGGCGTTTGGAGCGTGAGTCATATATTCAGCTGCTCTACGTACCTGCCAGGGCTGGATATCGTTTTGCAGCTTATCTAGACTCAGTCCATTTGGACCTCTTAGAGGTTCTAACCAAGGTCCACGGAAATCCCAAAAACGCATGGTTTCACCACCAAAGATGATTTCGCCAGTTGGGGAGCGCATTAGATACTTTCCTAGTCCAGTTGGACCCATTGAAGTTCCAATATTTGCTCCTAGCCTTTGGTCACGTACTAGGAAAGTAAAACTCTGTGCCTGAGAGGCTTCAGCGTTTGTTGGGCCGTAGAACTCAGAGGGATATGCGGTGTTGTTGAACCAAACAAATGTTGAGGCAACAAAGCTTGCTACGCATAGGCCACCTAATGCATAACTAAGGTAAGCCTCTCCATTCCAAATGAATGCGCGCTTGGCCCATCCAAAGGGTTTGGTTTGCATATGGAAGTGGCCTCCTAGAAGTTCTGCAACACCTAGGTATATGTGGCCACCTACGATCACCTCCATAGAGTTGACACCAACAATCCAACCACCGCCACCCCAGGGGGTACTTGCGAGCCAGGAGTGAATTGCTATTGGATTTAGTTCTGGAGTTATGAGACGGACCTCACCACCACCTGGAGCCCAGGTGTCATAAGCGCCTCCAAGGAACATCCAGTTAACGGCAAAAGCCAGAGATCCCAAACCAAGGATGCACAAGTGGCGCCCAAGAATTGTTGTCATCTGATCTTTGTCTCTCCAATCTTGAGAGAAGAAAGGAGAAATATCTTCCAATTTCTCAGGACCAGCTAGTGAGTGGAAAACTCCACCCAGTCCTAAAACTGAAGATGCAACCAAATGGATTACTCCAACTTGGAAAAAAGGAGTGATATCTGTGATTTCACCACCTGTTCCTACTCCATAACCAAAGGTGGCCACATGAGGCATAAGGATTAAACCTTGCTCCCACATTGGCTTGTCAAAGGTGAAGTGGCTCACTTCATAGAGCAACATTGCTCCTGCCCAGAAAACCATTAGGCCAGCATGGGCGATGTGAGCTCCTAATAAACGACCAGAGAGGTTTATTAGACGGGCATTACCTACATACCAGGCATACCCGGTTTCTTCTAGGCTCTGGCCTTTGCCAGAAAGGAGACTATTAAAGGGCGTTTCCACGGGGCAGTACCTCTTCAGGGAATACAAAGTTTTCGTGCGGCTGGTCCGCAGCTGCCATCCAGGCACGCATACCCTCATTTAAGAGAACGTTCTTGGTATAGAAGGTTTCAAATTCAGGGTCTTCAGCGGCGCGGATTTCTTGACTTACGAAGTCATAAGCCCGCAGGTTCACTGCGAGACCGACTATGCCGATGGATGGTGCCCACATGCCCATAACAGGCACGAAAAGCATAAAGAAGTGAAGCCAACGCTTGTTAGAGAAGGCGATTCCAAAGATCTGACTCCAGAATCTGTTGGCTGTAACCATTGAATAGGTTTCTTCTTCCTGTGTTGGATCAAAGGCTCTGAAAGTGGTGCTCTGATCTCCATCCTCATAAAGAGTGTTTTGAACTGTTGCACCATGAATCGCGCACAGAAGTGCACCTCCGAGGATTCCTGCAACACCCATCATGTGGAAAGGGTTCAGGGTCCAGTTATGGAAGCCTTGAATGAAAAGAATGAAACGGAAAATTGCTGCGACACCAAATGATGGAGCAAAGAACCAGCTGTGCTGACCAAGTGGATAAATCAGGAAGCAGGCCAGGAACACCGCAATTGGCCCGGAGAAGGCAAGTGCGTTGTATGGACGGATTCCTATAAGACGAGCAATTTCGAACTGCCGAAGCATGAAACCGATTAGTCCGAAAACTCCATGAAGAGCAACGAAATTCCAGAGTCCGCCTAGCTGACACCAGCGCACAAAATCGCCTTGGGCTTCAGGGCCCCAGAGCAACAAAAGGCTGTGACCCATGGCATCGCCAGGAGTGCTAACAGCGGCGGTAAGGAAGTTGCAGCCTTCCAGATAGGAACTGGCAACACCATGCGTGTACCAGGAGGTTACGAAAGTGGTTCCGACAAACCAACCACCGAGAGCTAAGTACGCGGTTGGGAAAAGAAGTAAGCCGGACCATCCGACAAAAACGAAGCGGTCGCGCTTTAGCCAATCATCGAGGATGTCAAACCATCCACGCTGAGGTGCGCTTCCTACAGCGATTGTCATAGGAGAAATTGGTGCGGGTGCCCCGCAAGCTGTGGGATACCGGACGACCTTAACAATCTTTCTGGGCTCTTTGGGGGAATATGACCATTAGATGAAACCGGTTGTATTGCTTATTTCGAATTTTGCTTGTTTCGTTTTGGTCAAAATGGGTACTAATGGGGCCACAATGGCCAATTGGGGCTTTGCATAAAAGTTGTTATGGCTACTGGTTCAAATGGAAACTCTCAGATGAATAGATCCTCCGAAACCCTTTTACACCAAAAGGTTCTTGGTTCGCGCAAGAACTCGAATTATTTGACAGGGTCTGTTATTTCAGTGGGCGGTATTGGCTTTCTACTTGCCTCTTTATCTAGTTATCGAGGTCAAGACCTGCTTCCTATTGGTCATCCTTCCGAATTGATTTTCGTGCCACAAGGTTTAATAATGGGTCTATATGCAATCGCTGCTTTGTTGATGGCGATTTATCTCTGGGGTCTGGTTTTAATAGATTTTGGCTCAGGAAATAATAGTTTTGACAAAAAGGCTGGTATAGCAATGATCTCCCGAAGGGGGCTTTTAAAGGAGTTCAGGCTAGATATTCCCCACAGGGATATAAAAGCTGTGAAATTAGAAGTTCGTGAAGGGATTAACCCTCGGCGCAGAATTTCTTTGAGAATCCAGGGAGGAAGAGATGTTCCCCTTACTGGTGTTGGGTCTCCTCTTTCACTTGTGGAATTAGAAAAGCAAGGAGCTGAATTAGCTCGTTTTCTTGGTGTAAGTCTAGAAGGCGTTTGAATTAGTCATTTATGGTTGCCAAATTTAGGCTAAGAATAATTTATTTTTTGCCTATGATCTTATTCATATCTTTTTTAAATGGATGCGGCCGAAATAAGCAGTCTGAAAATTCTCTTTCAGACATTTGTGATCTTTCAAAAGTTCCATGCATTAATCGTAAGCTAAAGATTAGATTAAGAACTAATCGTGGAATTATTGATATTCATGTGAATGGTGAAAATGCTCCTTTGACTGCTGGTAATTTTGTGGATTTAGTTAAGAAAGGAGTTTTTGACGGAACTGTTTTTCATCGGGTTATTAAAGAGCCTGTTCCGTTTATTATTCAGGGAGGAGATCCTATCTCTAAAGATTCAAAAATTGATCAAACAAGGTATGGGACAGGAAGTTATATAGATGAGGTTTCTGGACAGGTTCGTTTTGTACCTTTGGAAGTCAAATTGAAGAATGAAAAATTTCCTAGATATGGAAAATTAGTAACTAATCCTAATGAATTAGAACAGTTAGAACTTAAACATGAAAAAGGTTCTGTTGCAATGGCAAGATCTAAGAAAATTGATTCTGCTAGTGCTCAGTTCTATATAACTCTTAGGAAATTACCTGAATTAGACGGAAGATATGCTGTTTTCGGCAGTGTAATTAATGGAATAGAAGTGGTCGATCTTATAAGACAAGATGATAGGATAATCAAGGCTTTTCTGTTGGATTAAGGATAGATATTGCTTATTTTGACTAAATTTTATAGAACCATTACGCTGGAATTCTTCCTTCACTCGAAGAAGTCTTTAGAAATTCAGTGTTTACACCGGAAGCCCTTTGAAGGGATATTTTACCTGTTCTAGCTATTTCTAATATTCCATAAGGCTCTAATACTTTTGTAAGTGCTACAAGTTTTCCAGGATCTCCTACTACTTCCAAAGTAAGTGCCTCGTCAGCTACATCTACGACTTTTGCTCTGAAAACCTGTACGAGGTCAAAAATATCTTTCCGTTTAGGAGCAGGTGCTGAGACTTTTAGCAGCATTAACTCTCTCTCTACAGCTGGTCTTCGTGTTAAGTCGAGTACGTTTATTACGTTGACTAACTTGTCAAGTTGTTTAGTCATTTGTTGGAGCGTTTCATCGTCTGCCTCAACTACCATTGTGATACGGGACTGCCCCTTATTTTCCGCTGGCCCTACTGCCAGACTGTCAATGTTGAAACCACGTCGAGCAAAAAGGCCGGAAATTCGACTTAATGCTCCTGATTCGTCTTCTACTAATACCGAAAGAGTGTGTTTCATGCTTCTTGATTGTTGGTTCCTAAATTAATGTCTAACCAATTCAATACCGTTGTATTGAATTCATTAGGTGCTTCATCATGGGGGCAGTGTCCAGTCTGCTCCATTATCGATAAGTCAAGCCAGGCATGCCTTTTTTTAATCCTTTGACCAATCATCAATGGAACGAACTGATCTTTTCGACCCCAAATTAGAAGTATTGGAGTACGAACTGATTTATTAGCAATTCTTTCTAATAGATGAGGGGCTGTAATTGAAAAAGGTCTAATTGACATTCCTATACACATTGCTCTAAGTGCGTTTGCTGCATTTGGTTTTCGTGTTGGTTGGATTACCATTCTTTTTAATTCCTTGTCTAATTTAATTGAACGGCAATAAGCAGCTTGTAGAGCTTTGTTTATTAGAGGTGTTCTTGTGATAATTAGGATTAGAGCCTTTAAAGGAATTAAATGCCAAAAGAAAGTCAATAGTTTCCTTTTGATACCTATGCACCAACGTAACTCTGGAAGTTGTTTGGCTTGCATAAATGCAGGGTCTGGTAGAGGAGCTCCAATAACGGCAGCTATAAGCTCAGGTCGTAGTTCAATAGTCGTTAGCGCTGCTAGAGCTCCTAAGGAATTGCCTATGAGTATTGTTTGTTTGTTGTTTTTTTCCCTTAGGACGACTTCTTCAATAAAAGCGACTATTTGATTTGCCCAGAAGTAGTTGTCCAGAGGAGGATACTTTTTGAAGGAAGGTTGATCAGAATCTCCGAATCCAATCAGGTCCAACGCAAATACCCTAAAACCAGCTGCTGCAAAGCTTGCTGCATTGTTTCGCCAGTGATCGCTACTAGCTCCAAACCCATGAATGAGAATGATTGCTTGTTTTTGAAGTGGACCTAAAGCTCTCCAATGGCATTTGAAGCCATCCCAATACCAATAATTAGCACTGCCCCATTTGCATTCAAGCTCTGGGGATAGATCTTTGCTTGATTTGGGTGAAGTCGCATTCAAAAGGATCTGAACCTAATTACATTCCACTATCGCGAAGGTTTGCTCTTTCTGGAACTTGGGTTTGGATTCCTTTCGAAAGATTCAATAGCTGTAAGGCAATTCTTCGATTTCTATGACATTTAGTCAATTCTCTTTTACAAAAAAAATTAATCCAAGCGAGGCCTGCGCACTTCGAATTGCAAAAAGATGCATCTAAGAAAGAACTTTTACTCATTAGTAAGGATTTAATTTGGAAGCACTTAGATATCCTGGTGGTTGGTACCTTCAGATCATGGCCACAGAAATTTTTGGAATAGCAGCGGTTTTCTGGGTTTTAATCCCAGTAGGACTTGCAGGTGGAGCACTTTTACTGAGACTTCAAGAAGATTGATAGTCACACTCTCTACGTGATGGATTTAGGCTCCTTCATGAAATGAATAAACCTATGCAGGTTCTGGTTATAGGTGGCACAGGGACGCTTGGCCGGCAGATTGCCAAGCAGGCAATCGATGCTGGGCATGAGGTTCGTTGCATGGTTCGCAATCCGCGTAAAGCATCATTCCTTCAAGAATGGGGTTGTGAACTTACTCGAGGGGATTTGCTCGAGCCAGATGGACTCGATTATTCCCTTGAAGGCGTAGACGCGTTAATCGATGCTGCAACAAGTAGACCAGATGATCCTCGCAGTGTTTATGAGACCGATTGGGATGGAAAGCTCAATCTCTATAGGGCCTGCGAGAGGAAAGGAGTGAAGAGGGTTGTTTTTCTTTCACTGCTTGCGGCTGAGAAACATAGAGATGTTCCTTTAATGGATATCAAGTTTTGTACCGAGCGACTCATAGAACAATCTTCTTTGGATTACACAATCCTGCAGGGAGTTGCCTATATGCAAGGTTTGATTGGCCAATTCGCAATTCCTATTCTTGATAGTCAAACGGTTTGGGTGAGTGCAACTCCTTCGCAAATTGCATATATGAATACTCAGGATGTGGCTCGTTTTGCTGTTGCAGCTCTAGGTAGCTCACAAACTATTAGGAAAAGTTTTCCTGTTGTAGGACCTAAGGCTTGGACTGTAAATGATCTAGTGAAATTGTGTGAGAAATATAGTGGTAAATCTGCAAAGGTAATAAGGGTTTCGCCTTTTCTGATGGCCGTTACGCAAGCTTTAGTTTCATTTTTTGAGCCTACTGTAAATGTAGCTGATCGATTGGCTTTTGCTGAGGTTTCCGGAAGTGGAGTCAAGTTGGACTCTCCTATGGATGAAACATATAAATTATTTGGTTTGGATCCGTCAGAAACAACCTCTGTAGAGAATTACATCCGTGAGTATTACGACATGATTTTGAAGCGCTTGAGAGAGATGGAAGCTGATTTAGATAAGGATGCAAAGAAAAAATTACCATTCTGAGCACTAAACACTGGCAATGATCTAGTTTGTTTGTACTATTGATTTGTCTTCTTCTTTTTTCTATGTCAATTGTTCAAATTAAAAATCTGCATCGACGCCTCAATTACCTTGCTGATGAGGCAACAACAGAGTTGGATAGGGCCTGTGGGCATGAACTATGGAAAACGGTAGGTTTTGATGCCTTTGATGGTTTTGAGGATAATGAAAGAAGAGCTAGAGCAAATTATTACTATGGACAATGGCAAACGGTACGAGAATTGCAGGATACTCTTGGATGACTCTGGTACTTTTTTATTGAAATGTGCAAATAAGTAAGGCCGACACATAAAAAATGGTATTTATAAATTTAGAAGTGTCTAATTCCAAATGATTGAAACCTCGGGAGTGATTGAGAAGGAACAGGGAAATGGGTTTTATTTAGTCACACTCGAGCAGCCTGCGGGGCATCAATGTTTGTGTCGGGCAGCTGGCAAGCTCACCAAATTTAGGATCAAGCTTCTTGCTGGAGATAAAGTCCTAGTAGAAATTAGTCCTTATGATTTGACTCGCGGGAGAATTACCTATAGAGAACGCAATGCCGGTGCACCTGGAGGTGGTAGGCCAGGTGGAAATAGGCCAGGGGGGCCCAAGCGAAGGTAATTAGTTAGTAACTTCGCCTAATATTTTCCTTATTGCTTCATGGAATTCACCACGTTGCTTGACTCCCTTCCATTGCCTTATAAGCTTTTTATAATTAAATAATTGAATTGTAGGTGTACTCTCTACACCTGCTTGGATAGCAATATTCCTTTCTAATTGTATATCTATCTCTACGCCTTGAACTAGACCCTTATGTTCTTCAATAACTCGCTTTATTTGTGGCTTAAGTACGTGACACGGGCCACAGTCTGGCGACGTATATATAACAAATAAAGGATTATTGCTTTCGTGATAAAGTCTTCTAAGTGCATAGCTTCCTTTTTGCCATAAATTATTAGAGTTGTAGTTTATCTCCGATGAAGGTTTGGTTGGTTCAGAATTTTTTGTTTTAGAGGGCTCAATAGAATCACGCAGAATTAATTCTGAAAGGTTATTTTCACTTAGCCATTTCTCAGCTGCGAGAGAAGCTTTACAGCCACTTGCTGCTGCGGTTACTCCTTGTCTCCATTCTGAATCTGCAATATCGCCAGCGGCAAAAACTCCTTCTGTTGAGGTCTCTGGTCTTCCAGGAGTTGTTATTAAATAGCCATGAGAGTCTAATTTTAACTGTCCCTCAAATAGTTCGCTATTAGGTTTGTGGCCTATTGCGTAGAAGAGTCCTTTGACTGCAAGGTTTGTCTTTTCTTTTGTATTTCTCTTTTTCAAAATCACATTGGTTAGCCAGTCATTCCCTTCGACGTCGATTATTTCTGTGTTCCAATGCACAGAAATTTGAGAGTTTTTTATCGTTTTGTCTGCCATTGCTGCGCTAGCCTTAAGTTTTTCGGAACGAACGAGAAGATGAACATGACTTCCGAACTTTGTTAAGTAAACTGCTTCCTCGCAAGCTGAGTCACCGCCACCCACCACAGCAAGCTCTTTTCCTATGAATTGGGGCGTTGCCCCGTCACAAATGGCGCAGGCACTAATGCCTCTGCTCCAGAATTTTTCCTCATGAGGAAGGTTTAGTCGGTTGGCTTTGGCTCCTGTGGCAATTATTAGAGAATGGGAATAGTAGTTTTTACCTGCTGCTTTTAGGGAAAATGGACGTTTATGCAACTTGATTATGTCTACATCTTCTTCAATTAGTTGTGTTCCCCACCTGATTGCCTGACTTTTCATAAGGTCCATAAGCTCTGGTCCCCTAATACCATTCGGGAAACCAGGAAAGTTCTCTACAAAAGTTGTGGTCATAAGTTGACCACCTGCTATTCCGCCAACTTGAAAACCAGTAAAAAGAAGGGGATGAAGGTTTGCTCTGGCTGCGTATATTGCCGCTGTATATCCAGCAGGTCCAGATCCGATAATGATTAGATTTTCTATATTTTCTGATGATGAAGTCTTTAGTGAACACATAACGCTGAGAAATTAATCTAGAAATAAACGATAGTTATTTTTACCAAATCTGAGGAGCGAGAGAGTCGAGGAATATTAAGGAAAGGTAAAATATAAATAAAATATAAAATTATTTATTTTGTAGTAATGGAAAATCTTTCAGATTTCAATCATTTCATCACTGTCATTGACCTCTTTTGATTGAGGCAGGCTGCAGGAACGTGGAATGTTCAATATGGATTCATTTAGTCTTTCATTGTCTTCACCTAGGCACGTAATCCATTCCCGGAACTCTTGAGTTATTGCGTAACTATCCTCATAGCGCTCAAGGTTGTCTAAAAGTGAAATTCGCGAAGATGCCCAGAGGTTTGCAACACTTACGCGTCGTTTGAGAGAAGTGTCCATAGTTTGTCCCCGATGCCCACTACCTTGACATGTGGAGGTAGCTAATACGTGTTTCATTTCGCACAAACTCAGGATTTCTCTACAAAAAGAATTAATTAATTCAAGAAACTAGGTAATTCCACCGTGTCAATTTGAATTATTTCGGCTGCTTGATCATTCACTGCTTCGAGGGGAAGCTTTGGGCTAAGGGATGTTCCATCGGAATTATTTATCTCTAAAAGATTATTATTACCTTTGATTAGGTAAGGTTTTGCTATTGACCAGTTACGTGCATATCCAATCAGAAGTGGATCTGCAGGGCAAAATACATATGAAGGATGGCGAGGGATAGGTTCTGAGCAGGCTCTTTCGTCGGAGACTCTCACCCCTCTCGTTATAGCTTGAATAAACCTACTTCTTGTTACAACTGTTGTTAGGTAGGCAATTATTCGAATCCTTGGTGCGTCAAATCCTTCGGAACACATGTCAACGCTAACAAGCCAATTCGATTGGCTCTCCTGAAAATTCTGCAACCTTTCAAGAGAATTTTTCCCTTGAGAGTGCACAAGATCTACTTGATTGCCATTTTCTATAAGGAGATTTGCAATTCCTTTAGCATGTTCAATATCTCTTGCAATTACTAGCCCTGCTGCATTGCAATGGTTTTGTCTGACAAGATCTAACTTTCTTTGTGCTCTTACCAGTAAGTGCATTGCGACACACTTTGGATTTGAAAGGCTTACAGCTCGGCGAAGGTTGCGAGCTCTCCAGGTTTCCCTTTGCTCAGTTGATAAAGATGAAACATCTCGGTCTGCTTGACCCTGAAAACTGTGTTCAACCCATCCGTCTTGAAAGTGAAATTCCAGGGGACGGACGTCCCCTGCCGAAATCAGAGCTCTTGGCTCAACAGATAAGTCAGGATTGATTTGTTCCAATACTTTGCCTGCATTTTTTACGAGGACTCTTTTTGCAGAGCAAAAGGCGAGGTTGTCGGCTCTAAATGGTGTACCTGTAAGACCTATGCGGAGAATGCTTTTGTCTGTTAGCGATAGAAAGGATTTACCCCAAACTTGTCCAGTTGGTTCATCAGGATTTACTCCAAGGTGATGTGCTTCATCTGCAATGGCCATGATTCCTTCTCTAGGCCAATTTTCTAGTTCTCTCTCCAGAGCCTTCGAGTTCTTGCTAGCGCCTTGATAGGTCAAAATCCATCCATCTACTCTGGAATTCAGTTGGTTTTTATTCCTATTTGGATCCCATTCTTGGATTTCTAGTCCAATCTTCTTTGAGGATTGAATCCATTGGCTCATTATTGAATTTCGATGACAAAAGATAATACAATTTTTAATTCTTCTTTCTCTCAACATTGCTTTGAAACTAAGTAGTGCCCCAAGGGTTTTTCCAGCTCCTGGGCCAGCATGAATTAATAGATCTTGGTTGCTAGAATGATTTTGTGAGAGTCTGCGGCGAACAATATTAATAAGCCTCTTTTGCCAAGAACGAGGCCTAATAGATTGTTGGGGTTGGTACCCTTTGATATCAAAGAAGTGGATCGAAATGGGAGAAATCTATATGCTTATTGGCTATTTTTAACAAGTTTTTTTAGTAAATGCACCTGTTTAATAATTAATTCTAATAATCTAGCATTTCTTTGTTTGTAAGCTTGAAAACCTATTCTTATAGTCTCCAAATCAATGACTGTACTGTGATTAGGATTGCCAAGTGATTTAACTATAAATAATAGAAAAGGAAAGGTAACCAAGATTTAGTTATTAACTCGGTTACCTTTTTAAAATTAATAACTAAACCGCTTCCGTATGATTTAAAAGCAGTCTTTCAACTTCATTTATACCTTCGATTGCAGCATTTTTTGCCAAATTGATATCTCCATTTGCATCTTCTTTTAGTTGATTTGTAAGTTTGTCTAATAGCTCTTCTTTTCTATTTTCAAGCATGGTCATAATCTCTTGTTCAATTAGCTTCTTTACAGCTACTGAACGAAGTTCATTGTTTGATGCTTCGGCAAAGGTTCCTTGAACCAATTCTTGAATGAAGAGTTTGTGTACCTCGCTGCTTCGCAGGAAACTTTCTGTGGCATTGATTATTCCCTCTACAAGAGCTTCATCAGGTTCGGACCCTTCTTTGTCTAATTTAAATTCCCAATCAAGATGACGTCTTTGCCAGCCTGAAGCATGAAGGCTGGGCATTACAGTCTGAGAGAAAGTATCTACAGACATTTCGTAGATTCTTTCCGCAAGGCGTTCGCACCATTCACGACCATGACCCTGGAGGTTCTTTTGCATCGTCTGGCGCTCTACGGCATGGCCGCCATGATGGCTATGACAAACGCCATCTGGGCATTCGATTGCAGTTAGGCCCATTTGAAATTGGAATAGTACTCTTTGCTTTTAATAGCTAATTCATAGGGCTATGAATGTTTTCTTTAGAAAAGTTCCTGATGAATGCACGGTGACCTCTTAGTCTCACTTTTGAAGAAGGATTCACAATTTTGCTCAGACTCTTAATTCCAACAGAAGCTGCAACTGGTGAAACTCGTGTTGCTGCAAGCCCAGAGACGGTTAAGAAGTTCTTGTCTTTTGGGTGCAATGTTTCCGTTGAAGCTGGATCTGGCTCTTTGGCTGGGTTTGGTGATGAAAGTTTTTTATCAGCAGGTGCTGAAATAGTCCCTAGAGGAGATGGTCAAATATGGCGAAATGCTGACGTTGTTTTATGTGTTCAGACTCCTTCTGAAAAATTTTTAGAACTACTTAAACCTGGTGCTCTTCTTATTGGTTTGTTGGCTCCATATAAAAATCAATTATTAGGGGACATATTGAGATCGAGAAAACTTTCAGCGATTGCTCTTGAGATGCTTCCAAGGATTAGTCGGGCTCAGTCTTCAGATGCACTTTCTTCTCAAGCGAACATTGCTGGCTACAAGGCTGTATTAGTTGCAGCAAGTGCTCTTGATCGCTATTTCCCGATGTTGATGACAGCTGCAGGCACAGTTCAACCTGCGAAGGTTGTTGTTCTTGGAGCAGGAGTAGCGGGGTTGCAGGCAGTTGCTACTGCTAGGCGATTAGGTGCAGTAGTGGCAGTAAGTGATATTCGTCCAGCAGTTAAGGAACAAGTTGAATCCTTGGGGGCTCGATTCCTTGATCCACCTGAGATGGATGACAAACCTTCAGAGTCAGGTGGATATGCTAGACAAGCTTCAGAGTCATTTCTTGCTGCTCAACGCAAACAACTGTCTGATCAATTGGCAGAAGCAGATGTTGCTATTTGTACAGCACAGGTTCCAGGCAAGAATGCCCCTCGTTTGATTGATGAAGTTATGCTCGATCGAATGAGGCAAGGCGCGGTTGTCGTAGACCTGGCTGTTGCGCAAGGTGGTAATTGTGCCGAAACTAGATCTGGAGAAACAGTTGTAAGGAGAGGAGTGAAACTTATAGGAGTTTCTAACCTCCCTTGCACTGTTCCAAACCATGCAAGTTCCCTTTATTCTCGTAATCTTTTGTCCCTTTTAGAGCTATTCATAAAAGACGGAGAAGTTCATCTTGATCCTGAAGATGACCTTTTGCGTGGAGCATTGATAAGTTTGGAAGGAGAAATTAGATGTGTTGATTTGCTAAATCAAGGCGGAGTAAACTGATGTCATTTTTAAGTGAGGCTTTTTGGGTTTTACTTTTGGGAAGTCTTTTGGGCTTTGAGTTAATAGGCAAGGTCCCTCCAACTCTTCATACTCCTCTTATGAGTGGGGCAAATGCAATCTCAGGTATTACAGTCCTTGCAGCATTAACGTTGATTATTAAAGCTGGAGACAACTTACCCTTGCTGTTAATGGGATCTGTCTCTTTGGGCTTTGCTCTTTTTAATGTTATTGGTGGTTTTTTAGTGACCGATAGGATGCTGGCAATGTTTAGCAGAAAAACCTCACGTCGTAAGGATTTTCGTTGAATGTTTAGTCCTGAAATAATTAAGTACGCGATCGATCTTGTTGCGGTTTTGCTTTTGGCCTTAGGGATCAAAGGTTTATCAAAGGTTCGTTCTGCTCGAGAGGCAAATCGCCTGGCTGCCCTTGCTATGGGATTGGCGATATTAGGGGTTTTGTTTAATGCCTCCTTTCAGGACGGCATTGCCTTAAGTGCTTTGCTTTGGATTATTTCGGGCACTCTTGTAGGAGGTCTTTTAGGGATCTTTGTTGCTCACAGAGTCCCTATGACTGCGATGCCAGAGGTTGTTGCTTTGTTTAATGGTTGTGGAGGAATGTCTTCTTTGTTGGTGGCAATCGGAGTGGCTTTGTTCCCAGTTGCTAGTACCTCTGAAGCTTTGAATGTTTCGTTAGTAGAAAATATTTCGATTGTCGTTTCTGTTTTTGTTGGTGCTATTACTTTTAGCGGATCAATTGTTGCGATGGCCAAGCTTCAAGGTTGGCTTTCTACACCTAATTGGATACAAAGTAAATTTCGACATGTAATTAACCTTGGCCTTGGGGTATTGGCCTTGGTAGCTGTTTTTGATATTTCTAGAGGGGGATTAGATGGATTGTGGCTACTCGTTGTCAGTTCTGTTCTTTTAGGTATAGGAGTTACTTTGTCGATAGGTGGGGCAGATATGCCTGTCGTCATATCTTTATTAAATAGCTATTCCGGTATTGCTGCGGCAGCAGCTGGGTTTGTTGTAGGTAGTCAGTTGTTGATTGTTGCTGGAGCAATGGTTGGTGCTGCTGGCTTGATTCTTACTCAGGTGATGTGCAAAGGAATGAACAGGTCCCTAGTTTCAGTACTTTTTGGAGGTGCTATTGGACAGGATTTAGGTTCATCTGCTAATCAAGGTGCTGAATATACCAATATCACTAGTTGTAGTGCCGAAGAATGTGCTTTAACTCTTGAGGCTGCTGAAAGGGTGGTTATTGTTCCAGGATATGGTCTTGCTGTGGCTCAGGCTCAACATACTCTCAGGGAAGTTACTCGTTTACTAGAAGTAGCTGGAATTGTGGTGGATTATGCAATACATCCAGTTGCAGGACGTATGCCTGGACATATGAATGTTCTTCTTGCAGAAGCAGATGTTCCATATGAACAATTAAAGGAAATGGATGTTATTAATCCTGAGTTTCCTGCTACCGATGTAGTTCTCGTATTGGGTGCCAATGATGTCGTTAACCCCCAGGCCAAAAGTGATAGAAGTTCACCCTTATATGGAATGCCAGTTTTGGATGTAAAAGAAGCTAAAACGGTTTTTGTTATAAAACGTGGGATGAGTGCTGGATATTCTGGAATCAAGAACGATCTTTTTGAGTTGGCAAATACTTCAATGGTTTTTGGAGATGCAAAGAAGGTTCTTGGTGATCTTTTAGTTGAATTGAAGGAGCTAGGTGTCGGTAGATCTGTTTGATACTTACTCACCCTTAATTGAATTGTTGGATATGCCTCCTTTTGAGGAGCGTTTTCCATGGATAGGAGGAGATCTCCAAACTCTTAGAGATACTTTGTCTCCTGAGAGACTGCCATTGGATATAGCAGAGACTTTTCAAATACCAGTATCTGAATTATCAAGTGGTTTGTCTGGCTCAGGCCGTTTATTAGGCTTTTTGGACCGTCCTTTTCAAAAATCGTCTTTGAAAGGTGTTGTACTGATGCTTCACGGATTAGGAGGATCTAGTCGAAGAACTGGTTTAAGGAGAATGTCTTTGAATCTAAGCAAATCGGGCTTTGCTGTGTTTAGGTTGAATCTTCGAGGTGCTGATCCAGGAAGACAACTTATTCCTGGAACTTATGCAGCAAATTGCAATACTGACATTATCCCTGCAATACATTGGGTAAGGCAACTTCGTGATGAGTTGGCTCTTGATATAATTGGCCCTAAAAAAACTGTTCCCTTTTTTGGAGTAGGAATATCTCTTGGTGGGACAATATTGCTTAATGCATGTCTTTCAGAGGGGAAAGGTTTATTTGATGGTTTGGTTTGTACAAGTAGTCCTTTAGATCTTGCTGAATGTAGTGAATCAATTCAGAGACCACGGAATAGGGTTTACCAAAATTGGCTTTTAAGAAGATTGGTACGTCAGACACTTGAGGACCCATTCCTTGGTCAGTCCTGCGAATTGATGAAAATTTTGAATGGAAGTAAGAGGATTAAGGTTCCCAAATCAATTCGTGAATTTGATGAGTTAATAACAGCTCCTCGTTGGGGTTATAGAGATGTAGATGAATATTATCAAGAATGTTCTCCTATTTTTGGTCTTTTGAGTGATCCTACTTCATTGCCTCCAACACTCTTACTCCAGGCTTTAGATGATCCTTGGGTGCCTGCAATATCAGCTCAAGAACTTTACAAGAAAAAAGGGAATAATTTGAATTTAAACTTTGTTTTCTTATCACATGGTGGTCACAATGGTTTTCATTCTAAGAATGGATGTTGGGGCGACAAACTTGTGAAAAATTGGATTAATTACCTGGTAGAATCTTTTAGATAGTAGGCTTAGAAAATAAACCTTAAAAAGAAGTACTTTTTATTACCCAGTCTTTTAATATCTCTCCTTTAATGATATGTTCCTTTATTATTATTCCTATTCTTTCTGGGGTTGCTTTCTCATACCAGATTCCATCTGGCCATATCAAAAGGATGGGACCATTGCGGCAGACACGTAGGCAATCAACTTTGCTTCGCAGAACTATACCTTGTGGACGATTTTGATCCTCAAGCAATAGTTCTTTTATGAGTTTCTTTAAGTGATTCCAACTTTCTTCTCCTTGTGTGCATTTACAGCATAATGCCTTTGTCGGTGTTGCACATAATAAAATATGGTGACTTATTTTTATTTTGTTTTCCAAAATTTTATAGAGTCAAAATATTTTTATCTTTACTAACTAGTTCTTTAACGTTTTGTCTCGACCAAGAATCTATAGCTATCACTTCATCAAGATTGGGATTTGATTTAAGATCGTTCTTATGCTTTTCGCATGTTTTTTCAATAACTTTTGGTATATCTAGGAAGTGAATTTTTTCACGTAAAAATTCGGCAACAGCTTCCTCATTTGCGGCGTTAAGAACAGCAGGCATGGTTCCTCCAGCCTTTCCAGCAGCATATGCAAGGTCCATGCAAGGATATTTTTCTGTGTCCGGACTCTTAAAAGTTAACTCTCCTATTTCAGTTAAATTTAGTCGTCTCCAAGGAGTTTCTTGACGATTTGGCCAGCTTAGGCAATAGAGGATAGGTAGCTTCATGTCTGGCCACCCTAGTTGAGCTAGTACTGAAGAGTCTGATAACTCAATCATTGAATGAATAATGCTCTGGGGGTGTATCACTATTTCTATTTGTTGGTAATCGATGCCAAAGAGGTAGTGGGCTTCAATAACTTCTAGTCCTTTGTTCATAAGGGTTGCTGAATCAACAGTGATCTTGCGACCCATGCTCCAGTTCGGATGACTTGTTGCATCTGCAATAGTCGCTTTTTTTAGATCATCCGCTGACCAATCTCTGAATGCACCCCCTGACGCAGTCAATTGAATTCTTCTTAGGCCTGGAGTTGGGATGCCAGTAGAAAGGTGGGCGTTCTCTGCCCAAGGTGTCCCCTGAAGACACTGAAAAATAGCTGAATGTTCTGAGTCTGCAGGTAGTAGTCGACTTCCGCTTCGTTTTAATTCAGGAAGGACTACTGGAGCTGCAGCGATAAGGGTTTCCTTGTTCGCCAATACCAAGTCTTTTCCTGATCTAATTGCGGCAAGAGTGGGAAGAAGACCAGCACAGCCAACGATTCCACTAACAACCATGTCTGCATTTTCCCAAGATGCGGCAATTTTGAGACCTTCAACACCACCAACAAGTGTTGGGAGTTTTGGCGGTCTTTCTTGACTTGAGAGAGACTCCAAAGTCTCTTGAAGTTCTGGTAGTAGGGATTTCTCAGCTAGCGCAACTACTTCTGGGTTGTGTTGTTTGATTTGTTTGACTACGAGTGGCAGGTTTACTCCAGCTGTTATTGCTACTACACGAAATTGTTCAGGAAACTCTTCCGCAATTTCCAAGGTTTGAGTACCTATCGATCCGGTCGAGCCCAATACACTGATTGCTTTCACTTTATTCCTACTATTGGGAACAGTTTCTCACTAGACGACCACATCCTGGCAAGCTTGGTTCAACTTGAAAGTTAGTGTTTCAGTTATGGCTGTTCGGGAACGTTGGGGTTCAGGGTTTGGGTTTGTACTTGCTGCTGCTGGAAGCGCAGTAGGTCTCGGTAACCTTTGGGGTTTTGCCTATCGGGCTTCTCAGGGAGGAGGAGGAGCATTTGTCGTTCTATATGTGGCAATTGTTTTAGTGGTATGTCTGCCTGTCCTTGTTGCAGAAATGGTTTTGGGGCGAGATACGGGAAGTAGCCCTTTGATGGCTCCAGTCAAGGCTGCAGGTGACCGTTGGGCCGGAATGGGATGGTTGTTCGTTTTGGCTGCTAGCGGAATTCTGGCTTTTTATGCAGTTTTGATGGGTTGGACAGCTCAAACATTGCTACATGCAATTTTCTTTGGTTTGCCAACAGACATTGTTGAAGCTCGTACATTCTTCAAATCAGTCAGCACTGGCCAAAGTGTCTTTTGGGGTCAATTAATCAGCCTTGTCCTGACTTCCATAGTTGTTTCAGGGGGGATCAAAGGTGGGATAGAAAAACTGTCTAAATGGTTTATGCCACTTCTGTTCTTTTTGCTTATAGGTTTGTCTTTTTGGGCTGCAACACTTCCTGGATCTTTTGAAGGGTATAGAACATTTTTATTGAAATGGGATATTAATCAATTAAGAGATCCCACTACTATTCGGAATGCATTTACTCAGGCCTTCTTTTCAATTGGAGCAGGAATAGGTTGTATTCTCGCTTATGCAGCTTATTTAGATAAGACAAACAAGTTGCCCTCTCAGGCAATTGCAATAGTCGGAATGGATACAGCAGTGGGACTACTTGCAGGAATGGTTACTTTCCCATTGGTTATTAGCTTTGGACTTAAAGATGTAGTTACTAGTCAAACTTTTAGTACTTTGTTTGTTTCTCTCCCAACCGGACTTTCATCCTTGGGATCTACGGGACGCATTGTGGCTATTTTATTCTTTTTTCTTGCATATATAGCAGCAATTACCTCTTCTGTTTCTCTCTTAGAAGTTCCTGTCTCCTGTCTTGTTGATAGATTAGGTTGGCGAAGAAGAAATGCAGTTTATTTATCTTCGGCTTTGATTTTTTTAGTAGGTCTTCCAGCTGCTTTTGATCCTGATAATGTTCTAGAAAAAATGGATTCAATTTTTGGTGGAGTGCTTTTGATTTTTGGTGGGTTTCTTATTTCCATTTTACTAGGTTGGTTTGTGCCTCGAAGATTTGATCAAGATCTTGCAGATTGTAGAACTCCTACTATTTTAAGAAATTCTCTCAAATTTATGTTGCGTTGGATTGCCCCTCCGGTTATCGCCTTCGGACTAATTGTAAGTGTTGTTGACCTTGCTAAAAACTGGTTTATTTTTTGAGATTATTCCTATAAAAATTCCAATCAAAAACATGGTGTAATTAATATTTTTCATCTTCTAATCCATTCTGTTATTCCTCCTGGTCTGTCAATTAGTTCAATTCCAACATCTTTAAGTTCATTACGTATTTTGTCAGCTTTGGTGTAGTTTCTATCTGATTTTGCTTTTGAGCGGGAACGAATTGCTGCCTCAATATCTATGTCTTTTAGAAGATCTTGATCTTCTTGAATTTTTGATCCTACTTCGGCTTCAAACCCTAATGTTCCTGAAAGTTCTATGAGAAGTTGCCATTTTATTTGTAAGAGCTCGTTTTCATTATCTTTAAACTCTATTCTTTCTCCTCGTTCTAAACGGTTGCTAATGGAGCGTAATGGACGCGCGAGTTCAAACAATATTGAGAGGGCACTGGAAGTATTTAGGTCATTGTCCATGGATTCAATAAAAAGATCTTTGGAGTTATTTGATTTACAATTTTCAGGTTTGTTTATTTGTGGGTCAGTGCTTTTGAGATTCCATTCAAGTTTTTCTTTATGGTTATAACCTAGAAGAAGAGCAGTATTTAAATTTTTCCAACCTCGGGAAGCGGCATTTAGAGAACTTTCAGAAAAATCTAGTGGTTTTTTGTAGTGTGCTTGTAGTATAAATAAACGGAGAGTCATTGCTGAAATACCCCGCTTAAGTAATGAACGGATAGTAGTGAAGTTGCCTAGAGATTTACTCATTTTTTGGCCTTCAACATTTACCATCCCATTGTGTAACCAAAAACGAGCCAGTTCTTTTTGGTTTGCTGCTTCAGATTGAGCTATTTCATTTTCATGATGAGGAAAGATTAGATCTGATCCACCTAAATGAATATCTATTGTCTCGCCCAGTTCTTTTCTAACCATTGCTGAACATTCAATATGCCAGCCTGGTCTTCCCGATCCCCATGGGGAGGAGAAACTTGGTTCTTCAACCTTTGCTTTCTTCCATAGTGCGAAATCAAACTGATGCTTTTTTTTGCTTCCTGCAGTTGCCGACATTCGTCCATCGGCGTTTTTCTCTTGTGAATTTAAATCTCTTTTACTCAATTTCCCATAAGAAGGATGATTCGCAACTGAGAAGTAAACATCTCCATCAATTGAATAAGCGGATCCATTAGCAATTAATTCACTTATTAAGGTTCGAATATTATCTAGACATTCAGTTGCCCGAGGCATTAGATCAGGCCTTAGTATGCTTAGTTCATCCATATCTTCGTAAAATGTTTTAATGTATTTTTCGCTAACTTGACTCATTGAAAGGCCTTCTTTATTCGCTCTATTGATAATCTTGTCGTCTATATCGGTGAAATTTTGGACAAAATTAACCTTATAACCTTTCCAAGTTAGATATCTCCGAAGGACATCCCAAACGATATAGCTTCTAGCATGACCAAGATGGCATAGATCGTAGACGGTAACCCCACAGCAATATATATTTACCCGCCCTTCTTCTAGAGGAACAAAGAGTTCTATGCGTTGGGTCAGTGTGTTGTAAAGCCTCAGAGACACGGTTAATAGAGGAGAAACCTATTCCTTGGATTAGGGAGTTGTTGCTTAAATCTATTATTCATTTCAATTCCATCCAATTTTCTCCTTCACCTGTATCAACTACCAGGGGAACGCTGAGAGTAACAGCTTGTTCCATAGTTTCTATAACTAATTCTCTTACGGTGTTTAGGGCTGATGGATCTACTTCTAAGACGAGTTCATCATGCACTTGAAGTAAAAGCCTTGAAGGTAATGAGGTCTCAACCAATTGTTGGTGCAACTTGACCATGGCAATTTTTATAATGTCTGCACAGGATCCTTGAATAGGAGCATTGGCTGCGGCACGCAGTTGCTGAGCTTCTATTCCAGCCTTCTTGGCACTTTGAAGATCTATATCTTCTAGATTTTTCCCAAGAAGTCTGCCAAGACCATTGCGGTCGAAGTGAAAATATCGTCTGCGACCCATAAATGTTTCAACATAACCAAGACTGAGTGCTAGTTTCTCTTGGAGTTCTAGAAATTTAAACACTTTGGGGTACCTCATTCGAAAACGATCTAGGAACTCTTTCGCCTCTGATTGTGATAACCCCGTTGAACGAGCAAATCTCTGTGCTCCCATTCCATAAAAAACTCCAAAATTGAGGGTTTTTCCAAGTCTCCTTTCCTCATTTGTAATTGAAGTTTTTTCTAGCAGAAGCTTTGCAGTAAGAGCATGGACATCATCGCCATTTTGAAAGGCTTCCTGAAGCACTTCTTCTTCAGAAAGATGAGCAAGTATTCTGAGTTCGATTTGTGAGTAATCAGCACTTAGTAGTCTCCACCCTTCTTGTGGAAGAAAAGCTTTTCTAATTCTTTTACTAAATTCTGTTCTTATTGGGATATTTTGTAGATTTGGATTGCTGCTACTTAGTCTTCCAGTTGTAGTTACTGCTTGATTAAAGTCAGTATGAACTCTTCCGGTTTCTTTTTCTACAAGATTTGGTAGAGCTTCTACATAAGTGCTGCGAAGTTTACTTAGAACCCGATATTCAAGAATGTTTGGGACAATCGGATGATCATTTTCAAGTTTTTCAAGTACATTGGCATCTGTACTCCAACCGGTTTTGGTTTTTCTGGATTTTCTTTTATTAAGTTTGAGGGTTTCAAACAAAATTTGACCAAGCTGTTTTGGAGAAGAAAGATTAAAACTTATCCCAGCAAGTTCTTGTACTTTTTGTTCAATATTCAAGATACTTTTATTTAATTCTGCGGAGAGTTTTTGTAAATATGGAATGTCTATACGAACTCCAGTAGCCTCCATAAATGCCAAGACCGATTCCAAAGGTTGTTCGACTTCTTCTAGAAGTTTTAGCATTTTATGACTTAAATTCATTAATTTAGCTTTAAGCCTTATTGCTAACAATCTTGTTAGGTATACATCGAAACCACAGTACTTGGCTGCAATTTCGATATCAGTATTAGCAAATGTTTCCCCCTTCTTTACGATGTCTTTAAAATTAATATGCTTGAAACCCAATTCTCTTTCTGCAATAGATTCCAGATTATGTTTTGCGGTAGAATCGCATAAGTAATCTGCCAAAAGAGTGTCGATAACCACTCCATTGAGTACAAGTCCATGACGAAGTAAGATGAGTCGGTCGTATTTTGCATTTTGAAGAGTTTTTGGGTGCTTATTACTAGCAAGCCATGGTGATATAGAACTTATAACATCATCTAATTGAAGTTGATTTAAGACCTTTTTATTTAACTCTGTTGTCGAATTTACTCTATGACCAATTGGAATATATGCCATTTCAGATTTGCCTTCCCCCCAGCAAAAACCAATTCCTACTAGTTCAGCCTTGAATGGATTTAAATCAGTGGTTTCTGTATCAAGTGAGACTGGTAAATGATGATTTTCGTATTTCATTAGAGTATTTATTAGGGCTTCTAGTTCAGATTCACTTGTTATTATCTGTGGGGATATTACAGGTATCGACGATGATTTTCTCTGACTAGAAGGTTCAATATTTTCATCCAACTCATTGGCTGTCACTTTTCTCTCATTTTGTTCTGACTTAAAAGAGGAATCAGCTTTTGAAAATACAGATTCAAAGGAGGTTAATTGTTTCACCAAACTATAAAGTTCTAGCGATTCTAATGTATATCTAAACCCCTCTATATTTATTTTGTTAAGATGTAGAGAGGGTGGCATTTTTATTGGAACATCGATGCGGATTTCGGCCAGAAAACGAGATAAAAATGCATTTGATCTATCTTTCATAAGTTTATCTATTACTGCACCTTTTATAGAACCTTTGCTCGCTTTTGATCCTTTGTTTACTAGCTTGTCAAGAGTAGTGTAAATCCCTTCTAGATTTTCATTTTCACTTAGTAAATTTATTGCTGTTTTGGGTCCTACCCCTTTTACACCTTGAATATTGTCCGAACTGTCACCAGTAAGTGCTTTTAGGTCAACTACTTTCTCAGGCGAGACCCCTAATTTCTTTAGAACTCCCTCTTCGTTAATACAAATTGGTCCATTATTTTTGGCATAAGGACCTCCACCCATATATAGGACTGCAATATCTAAGGTGTCATTTACGAGCTGAAAAAGATCACGATCTCCAGTTAATATCCTCACACTCCAACCTTCCTTGGCCCCTTTATTAGCAAGTGTGCCAAGAACATCATCTGCTTCAAAACCGGGTGCCATAAATAGAGGTAAATTGAGTTGTTCTTCTAGAATTCCTTGAAGTTGTTCAAGATCTTGAAAGAAGATCTCTGGGGCAATTTCTCGATTGGCTTTGTAATTGTCATCTGCTTTATGTCGGAATGTTGGTTCTGCTGTATCAAAAGCTATCCCAACACCTTGTGGACCAAGGGTTTTACAGTTATCAAGTAGAGCTTTTAAAAAACCATAGGTCACACTAGTAGGCGTTCCCTCTTTTGTTGCTAAGCCACCCTCACCGTTTTTGCTGAACGCGTAATAACTCCTAAAGGCCAGCGAGTGGCCGTCAACTAAAAGCAATATTGGCTTTTTAGATCGATTATCCATTGGATGGTCAAAGGAACTGCTATGAAAATGGTTTAGTCAGGGTTTCGCTTTGCCCAAGGTGGTAGATCTATGAACACCTTTTTACCAGGATCTATTCCTTTCAGGATCGCAGTTTTGCTTCCACTACTACTACCTAATTCCACTTTTTGAAAAATGGGCTGATTATTCTTGCCAACGATAAGGACACCAGGTTCTCCATTTTCCGTGACTATCGCTACTGTTGGCACCAACGTACTGATATCAGTTTCTCCAGTCTCAAACTCCACATCAGTTGTCATCCCTATACGGAGAATGGACTGTGGATTGACGAAATCAAGTTTGACCTCGAAGGAGGTGACATTGTCAGTTTTTGCTGCTCTAGGAGCTATTTCAACAACTTTGGCCTTAAAACGTCTTTCGGGGAAAGCATCAACACGGATATTTGCTTGTTGTCCTTGAAGTATTCGACTGATATCACTTTCGGGTACCTTTGCGGAGACTTCAATTCCTTGAGATAGTTCAACTATTGATGTACTAGTTGATCCAGCAATGGATGATGCCCTTGTTGTAGGGGTAACAAATGCACCAGGCTCTGCGTACCTTGCTGTAATCACACCTTTAAATGGTGCGCGAATTAATAACTCTTTCCCTTCCTCCTCTCTTTGTTGAAAACGAGCTTTGCTCATGAGGTAGCGGTTTTGATATTGCTCGTTCTCTTCTGCACTTATTGCACCTTGACGGAAAAGTTCTTTTCTTCTTTCATATGCTGCTTTTTGGATTTCATAGTCGACTTTTAGTTCATCGAGTCGATATTGAAAGTCTCCTCCATCCATTTTTGCCAGTATTTGTCCTTTCCTGACTCTGTCCCCTTCTTTGACATAAAGCTCACCTAGCAATCCTTGTCGATCTGGGCTGACATTTACACTCCTTTTAGCTTGCAATTCTCCACTTGCATTAATTAACCCTGGCAGTGAGCCACTTTCAGCTGCGACAGTGTATTCAGTTAAATCACGGTTATTTCTTGTCTCACTTGTGGAATCCCAGTAGAAGGCTCCCCCTGTAGCGATTAAGGCTGCACTACCTATACCTATCCAACGTTTTAGAGGAGATCTGTTTTGATTCATTTAATTGGGTGTGTGGTTTCTTTTGCGTGGTTCTAGTTGTATATGATTGATTCTGACAAAAAGTCGTAGATGTTTGCAAGCTAACTCTTTATTGAGCTTGGTAGGCATTAATGTGATACATAGCTTATAAGGTAAGTCCCTAATAAGCAGTTCAGAACTAGCCTTTCGATATGCTTAAAGCAGGAATTGTTGGACTACCTAATGTCGGAAAATCCACATTGTTCAATGCCTTAGTAGCAAATGCACAGGCTCAAGCAGCGAATTTTCCTTTTTGCACAATTGAGCCAAATGTTGGTTCTGTTTCTGTTCCCGATTGTCGGTTGGAGAAACTTAGTAATCTAAGTAATAGTAAGCAAATTATTCCTACACGTATAGAGTTTGTAGATATTGCTGGTTTGGTAAAGGGAGCTAGTCAAGGAGAGGGTTTGGGAAATAAATTCTTAGCAAATATTAGAGAAGTTGATGCGATTGTTCATGTTGTAAGGTGCTTTGAAAATGAAGATGTAATACATGTTTCAGGATCTGTTAATCCTATTAGAGATGTTGAAATAATTAATCTTGAATTAGGCCTTTCAGACCTAAATCAAATAGAAAAGCGTAGGGAGAAATTAAAGAAACAATTACGAACTAATAAGGACGCAGAGAATGAGGACTTACTTCTTTCAAAGATACAATCCTATTTAGAGAACGGTGGTTCTGTAAGAAATATGAGATTATCTTTAGAGGAGATTAAAACAATCAAGCCTTTAGGACTTCTTACTTTTAAGCCCGTAATTTATGCAACTAATCTATGTGAAGATGATCTTTCTAGCGGCAATTACTATAGTGAGAAAATACAAGATTTGGCAGGGAAAGAGGGTGCTGAGATTGTTCGTGTTTCTGCACAAGTTGAAGCTGAACTTGTGGAATTAGGAGAAGTTGAAAGGAAAGATTATTTAGAGGGTTTAGGAGTTAATGAGGCTGGGCTTGAGAGCCTAATAAAAGTTACTTACCATCTTCTTGGATTACGTACATATTTTACAACTGGAGAGAAGGAAACTAGAGCATGGACTATTCAGGAAGGTATGACTGCTCCGGAAGCGGCAGGAGTAATTCATACAGATTTTGAGAGAGGTTTTATTCGAGCTCAAACAATTTCATATGAGAAGTTAATTGAAGCAGGTTCATTGGTTGAGGCGCGTAATAGGGGTTGGTTGAGAAGTGAAGGTAAGGAATATATTGTTAATGAAGGTGATGTCATGGAGTTCCTGTTCAACGTATGACAGTCAAGTATTGATGCGGGATTTACCAGGTTAGACTAGGCTGTTGGTCTAACCTTTGGTCTAACCTTTCAGTCCAAAATGCCTGCCATTCTCAGTAAGAAGGACGTGCTTGATGGACGAGCGCAAATTCTTAACTACAAACGCCTTCCAAATGTCTGGTACTACCGAGAGGTAATTCCAGGTGAAAAGCGATACCGAACGCAGAAGATTCAGGGTGCTGAATCTGAAGCTGAAGCTGCTGCTCAAGCACTTGATATCTATGGAGAGTTTCGTAAAGCCACTCCTCCTCCTCCGATAAAGAAGGAAAGGCCAAAAGTATTGCAGGATCCTTTGCCACCTCATCGTTCAGCCGATGCTGCGGAGTTAGATGTAGAGACAGGTGGTCAGAACAGAATTGCTAGAACTCACCACTACTCTCAACGAAAGAACAGTGGAGTCCCTGTTTACTCCGGTCGCAAGAAAAAAGGGATACCAGTAAATGACGCTATTGATGACTTCTTAACCGTCCAGATGGAGCGGGTAGAGGCTGGCTTACTCCTAGAGACATCGGTCAAAGAATATCTACAGGTACTTGGGGTTCATCTCAAAAACTATTTCAACGAAGAAGGTGTTACCCATACGGGGCAGATCAAAGACGACACTTTTGAACGCTATCCACACTTCAGGAAGTGGTGTACCAAGTTGACCAGGAATAAAGAAGCGGGACTAATTAAAGCTTTTGTAGATAAGCACCTCATCAAAAAACGTCTGATTTCACCTGAGGTTGCAATGCTTAAGGATCTTGTTCCAAAGGTAAAAATCAAACAACAAGATCTAGATGCCAATCCAGCTATCAACAAAAAAGACTGGGAAACAATTAATAAGTGGATCAGGTTGGTCTATGTGAAGCAAGGCCAGAAACATCCAAGGCCAAGTGTTGGTTATTGGAGGTATCTGTTCTGGCACTTCACTTTGATCATGAAGAACACGGGTGCTCGTCCCAATGAATTACTCAACCTGAGATGGCGAGATGTAGTTATCGAAGACGTAGGAAGAATCAGTCAAACAAAAATGATGGAAGAGATCCAAGAACTAGAGATGGAAGGTATTGAAGTAATACCTGATGACTTTGATAAAGAAACGGTTCCCGGTGAATGGGCTGACAACCCTAATCATTTAGGCAGAGAGGAACGACTGGTTGCTTACGTGATGGTTAAAACCTCTAAGACTGGCGATCAACGTGAGATTCCTTCCAACCTTGGCTCTGTATTCAAGCGGTTTAAGGAGTATCAAATGGACTACATCGAGAAGTGGGGTATGGATGTGCAAATAACTCCAAACACTCTGATCTTTGGTAATCCTCATAACGGATATGAGCCATACAAGTATGCGACTTTCACCTCAAGCTGGTGGCGGATGCTTAAAGGGATTGAAGGTCAATTAGCTGGTCATAAGTTTTCCGATAGGAACTACACCATCTATTCGATGAGAAGCACATACATCGAGAATCAACTGCTTGCTGGTATGGATATCTTTTTACTTTCTCGGATATGTGGCCATAGCGTACAGATGTTGACCAAGCATTATGAACGTATTGATGTTAAAGAAAGAGCACAAGAGATTACTAATATTAATTACGCTAAAAAAGCCAAGCAGTCACTAACAGTCGACTTATTTGCAGATTAGCTGAAAAAAGAAGATAAAGAAAGCCAGTGTTTAAACGAAGAGTGACAGATTCTTCTTCTTAGTTGTTAAGTTATATGACTAAGTACACGACTAATGCGTTTACTTCGGTTAGGGTGTTCATGCGCAAGCTACGTAAACGTTGAGTCGAAGCTCCGTTAGTTAGCTCGCACAGATTTACAACTCAATCCCAGCCAGACACAGGATCCGCTGTGCATGCTCGCTTCGTCGCAGACCTGGCTATTGCTGAATCCTTTCTGGGTTCAGCCTTCATCCCCTTATGGATTCATCTATGAGCACCATCATCAACACCAAATCAACTAAGGAGGCCATCATTACCGCTGCCGAAGAGCTGATAGCTGATAGAGAGCGCAAGCTTTCAACGCAGACAAAGCTCTCCAAAGCATTACGTGAGGAGCGAAACACCCTGGTTGCTCTATTGGCTGCCACATCCGCTTACGGATTCTTGTTCTAACTAAGCAAGACCCAAGGCTGTAAGAGGCAGCCTTTTTCCTGCTGATCAATCAGCTCACTCACCACTGCATGGATGCAGTTCTACTTTGAAATTTCTTATGACCACTAGACAAATACAAAATGAATTAGATGCCAGTCGTGCGGCTAAAGAACAACACAGAGAAGCTCTACTTAAATCCCAGCAAAGGGGATATTTTTCAAAGACCAGTTTCGGCAGGCAGTTTGTAGCCAAGTTTGTTGAACCCTTTGCCGATGCTCTAGTTACTGCAACTGAGAAACCAGCTAGAGGTAAAGCTACCGCTAAGAACATTGCTGTTTGCTGGCAAGACGTTCAAGACATTTTTAATTACATACCCCCTCTCAACGTTGCTGATGTCTCTCTTAAATCAATCCTTGATTGCTTTGGAGTCTGTGAGTTTGATAAGCCCAGAACCTTTGAAGCAGCTAAGAAAATAGGCAGGACAATTGAAGATGAATTACGTGTTACCTACTACAACCGAAAGGCTCCTGATTACGTTGTATCAGCTCAACACAAACAACTAAACACACCTGGTTCTAATCCTCATTTCAAACGTTATGGTGCCAAGCAAGTAGTTGAAAAGCTGCTTATTGCGGAAGGTTGGACACATGATGATCTTTTTCCTGCATGGTCAATAGAACTAATAAGCAGAATCGGGTTATTCATCCTTGAAGTCGCTAAGAACCAAGGACTCCTGACTATCAAAAGAAGCTTTGTAAGCAGGAACAACTCGCCTAACTTCCTTGACCTTGCTGATGAAATAAAAGCTCAAATCCTTATCTTCCAAAACCATCTCGAAGGCAGAAGTTTTAAAGACTGGGCTTTATTAGACCTACCAAGAGACTGGGAGTTCGTGCAGGCACCTTCCCGGTTGAATTGCACAGGTGGTTACTACCAGCAATGGCTTCGTAATCAAAGACCTTTATGTCGTAAATACATCTACGACTCAGTGTTTGGTCAAGACGCAATCTCTTTACTAAACACGATGCAGAGGACAGCTTGGAACATCGATCCCGATGTCCTTGAAACTGCTACTGAATGCTTAGAGAAAGGGATCCCTATTGCATCATTTGGAGCTGTAGTGGATAACCCTTGCTTAAAGCAGGGAATGCCAGAAGACATTGCTGCTCTACCTAAAGACGCTCCCAAAAGAAAGGAGTGGAACAAGGACAGAGCTGCTCTTCATGAAGCTCATGCTGAAGCTTTAAAGAAAAGTATTCGTTCTAGAAATGCAATCGCTCTTGCTAAAAAATTTCAGACAGAGCCTCGTTTCTATCTGAGTTGGTCTTGTGACTATCGAGGCAGGATGTATAGCCAGCAACCCTTACTCCAGCCTCAAGCAAGTGACTATGAGAAAGCGCTGCTTACCTTTGCTGATGGATGCAAGCTTGATAACCGAGGAGAGTATTGGGCTGCGCAAGCTGTTGGTTCAGCTCGATTAGGCAGCACCCTTCCACATCAAGACCGAGTCAATTGGACGTACGAAAACAAGGAGTTACTTAAAGCTATTGCTGAAGACCCGATTCGTATGACTGCTCACTGGGAGAATCAAGCAGACACTCCTTGGCAGTTTCTTCAGCTGGCTTTGGAGTGGAACCGGGTGGTTCTGACAAGGGATAAACCATTCTGGGATGTACCTATTGGAGTGGACTCCACAAGCTCCGGCTTACAGCTCCTGAGTGCCTTTAGGAGAGACCAGAAAGGGATGAGATATGCAAACTTATTCCCAGTAGAAAGACATGACTCAGCCCCTCTAGATGCCTACCTGGAGGTGCTCAGAGCTGCTCGTGAGCGGCTCGAGAAAGCTGATGAAACTAAGTGGTTAATCCCATATCTCACCTATAGAAAACTAGGTAAAGCGATTCTCATGACAAGGATCTATAACTCCTCGCTTCTGACCAATAGAAAGGACATCAAGAAGTTCTACAGGAAGGAAGGTTTGTATCCAGGAACGCTTGATGAGCAAGCTATCAACACCATTACAGATGCCTTACGAGATGCCTGTCGTGAAGTATTTCCGGCTGCTTTTGAGTCCCTTGATTGGCTGCAGAAGCTATTCAATGTGTGGTCTAAAAACCAGTCGCATCAAAACTTTAAATGGACTACTCCAAACAATGACGTCATCCATTTAATTGCCTACCAACCGGAGAAGAAGGTCATTACCTGCCATCACTTTCCAGACACAACTATCTGGGTTGGTAACAGTGAAAAGGTTGCATTGAAGAAGATGAAGAATGCTTTCGCTCCAGCTGTCGTTCACTGCTACGACGCTTGCCTTCTGAAGTCATCCTTTAAGGATTGGAGAGAACCTATTTCGCTTATTCATGACTGTCTGAAGGTGCTCCCGAATGACATGGATAGAGCCTTAGAACGAGTGAAGAGAGGATTCATTCACGTTTGTTCTGGTGACCCTTTGGCACGTCTTGCAGACGATCTTGGAGTCACTGAGAGGCAGTTACCTAGGTTGGATCAAGGTTCTGGAAATCTCTTGTCAGTACTGGATTCTTCCTACATGTTCAACTAACTCCGGACTGTTATAGAGAACAGTCGCCTGGAATCGACTCAAAAGAAATGGGTCACTAGAACATCCCTCGGGATTACTTCGTGATCTGGTTGGTTGAAGCCCAAGGAACTCAGTGAATGAAAAGGCTGCTGAGGTAGATCCTTAATTTCAACCCTGTTAATAGACACGATGAACAGTGGCTATACAAACCTCTCTAAGGACAAACCGTTTTAGATGTTGAAGCAGGCTGAGTAAGGCGGAGCCTTCGTTGCACTCAGGCGAACTTCCTTAATACATCTAGGACAAATAATGGTTACCTAGCCGTACGTTGCAGACGAGTTACGGACTGCGGTTTGAGGTAATTAATTCCACGTGGAACAAAACAAATAAATGGAATATGACTTACTCAATCGAACAAGCCCTAACCCCATGGAACGAAGATGAAACACTGGATCTGAGGTATTCAAAAACCACTCAACGTTTAATTGAAGAACTTGGAACTGATGCGGTAAATGCTCTTGATGCTTTGAGAGATGGACAACTCGGTTTAGCTCAGAAGCATGGATGGGCTGCGATAAAGCTTGTAGATGTTGTCTATGAAATTGCAGATGAGATAGATAAAAACGAAGACCACCAGTACCGCTGGAAATCCAAAAGACTTAAGTCTCAACTCCAGAAGTTTCTTGAAAGGAATGGTCTGTCTCGTAAACAAGCAACCATGTTGGTGCAGGCTAAGAAATTCAAAGAGAAGCTGAGGTTTCAAGCCTGGTCAGGAAGGAAACCAAAGGTGACTCTTGTTGCTCAACTTGATTGGATTGAATCTCTTGGTGTCTCAGCACAATATGAACTCTCTCGCATGAGCGAGGAAGGAATAAGAAAGGTACACCAACTATCCAAAAAGAAAGAGACGAATCCAACAGTTAGAGAAATAGAAGACATCAGAAAGGAGTATCCGAAGAATCCTTCTAAAGCTCTACCTCCACTACAACCAACGAACTTAGAAATTGCTGCGGATGACTCAAGCTCCACTACTGAAGTTGTTGAACCAACTAAGTATGATAAAGCTGCACAACTAAGAGACCTGGCAATAGAACTCTTCACTGAAGATGCCTGGAAAGATACCCAGCTAATTGAAATTCTTAGTCCAGCTAAGGATGCACTCTTCAGTCATGCACATGTCGCTTCATTGCCAACTCAATCACTAATAACTATTTGACCTAAACCACCATTCTCTACGAACAACTAATGCAGAACCAATTGAAACCTATAACTCCAACTCGAGATACGGCTCGCCATACAAGGGTTATTCGCTTCTGGACTGAAGGAAAAATGGCTGAATCTGCCTTTAACCGTCTAACTGAATTACGAAAAGACAAAAGGGAGGAAGAAGCACGTGTACTTCTTGATGAATGGATCGTTTAAACAAATGAGAAATAGAAAAAATGAAAACCAAAGAACAACAAGATCACAAAGACTGGATGAAATCCGTAGACCTAACTGACCAAGGTGTCAGAACAGTCAGAGCTGCTGCTCAAGGCATGTCTTTACGACAGTACGAGCAACTCCTGAGGCACATCGGGGTTGATTATTTAAACCATTAGGAGACAGCCAATGGCTGGATCATCTTTGGGAATAAAGGGATACTGAAAAGACGGACCACGTTTAGATGAGATGAGACACCTTCTACTTGCACCGTTACTACTTACTCTTGCTTCACCTGCTAATGCTGGCTTAGGCGAAGCAGAGAAAACCAATCAGGCACAATCTTTTGATGTCTGGTGTGCAAATAAAGGTAATGAATGCAAAGTCTCCTTGGATAATGCGCGATTAAAAGTAAATCGCACCTTGAAAATTCAATAACCAAGGACTTTTAGCTCAACCTTTCTATTTGCAGAATGGTTTCATATTGAATGCGGATGCTTTGCTCTTGCTTTGCTCTTGCTTATCTCCTGATGGCTCAGTGACGGTGAGGTCAATAAACAGGATTGTGAGCGGGCAGAAAACGATACGGGCAACAGCCTAAAGAGCAAAAAGTAATTAATAGAAAACTACCGCATAGGAATTCCTACACGGTAGTTTTTTTACTTAGTTAAATTAGTTTTTAAAATATTTAATTCTCAGAAAGTAAATGTTACTCCTGTTCCAACATGATGTTGCCAACCTTCTCCCCAATCAGAACCATCCTTATCACTACGGGTAGGTTGCCAATGAATAAATACGTATGCGTTTTCTCCTACAGGGCGACCAATCTCAATTTCACCAGCGAAATCTGTACGTTCGCTTGTACTTGCCTCAGATGATGAGACAAAGAAACGAGGCCCACCTTCTATTTTGAGAGCAATTAAATCGTAATTAAATTCGACTCCTACTCTAGGATCTGTGTAATTACCTTGCCATTCTCCAACTGAATCCCAACCTTGACGGTGTTCCAAACTTACATAAGCTCCATCAGTGAGATCCTTAAAGTTATCGCCGAGTGCGAAATTAACATCCCCTTCACCGAAAGCATATAGTACTTTTGCGCCAATTGAATTTTTGGTTCCTTTCTTTTCTTCTCCCTGATTTTTTGTAACGATATAAGGCTGGGTATCTACTGCCACACTAAGGCGATCATTGGGAGCATATGTAGCTTTTAAGTAACCACGGAAATCTTCTCGTTTGTAGTCAGTGTCGTGCTCAGCATGCTCTTCTTCATGATCGTCGTCATCGTCATGATCGTCATGATCAGAATGTACGGCACCATAAAAATGTTCTGCTTCACCCCATACCCCGACAGGTCCAAAAGCACCTTCAATAGAGAATTTTCCACCGTTCTCTAACCCCCATTCCATCAAACCTCCAAAGAGTCCATCAAGTCCATAATGTTCTGGTTTTCCTTCAATATTGTTTTCAAAACCACCATGAGCTTCCACGGTTATTTGAGGCGTCAACCTAAATTCACCTGCTTCTAAAGGCTCAGTTCCTCCTCCCCCGTGGGCATGCCCCATACGAGGTAATAGTGAAGCATCAACACTCGTCAATGCAACGCCTAAGAGCAATGAGGCTTTCAAAGGATTTAGTCTTTTGATAAAATTGGTAGACATAAAATTGACAAGGTAGTTGAGTTAGGAAATGAAGTGATAAGGCGACTAACGAATGTCCGCCCATTTTTGAGAAATCTGATCTGCTGTTTTTTGATCACAAGTGCTTCCCTGACCTTTTGTAATTACACAAATATTCGAGGTCGCAGTCTCAATTGTTGAAAGGCCACCAGGTGCAAGTCCATCAGGATATAGAGGCGTATTCATTACCGGAATACCGGTAGCCCTACTGATGCGCCTAAGTGTCTTGTTTACTGGAATAGATTCGGTGAACAAGACCCGGCTACCAGACTTTTGCACCTCAGACACAATCGTGCTAAGGCTGGAAGGACGGAGGGTTCCACCCGTTGCGAAAGAGTCAATCACAGGAAGTTCACGTAGTTTGAATCTTTTAGTCAAATGACTAAAAGCACGATGTTGAGTCACTAGTACTCGATTTTCATTAGGTATCGATCTCAATTGAGCGGAAGTCCAGTTACTTAGTTCCTTTAGAACAGCCTTGGCGCTTTCAGTACGTGAGTTTAGTGCCGAGACCTCAGATTGGGGCAACACCTTTTGGAGGCTTTGTTCAATAATCGTCGACATTGCAGAGATATTATTTGGATCATGCCAAACATGTGGATCTTTGCCCTTATATCTAGGCATTGCTTTCTCTGCGACTGCTAGTACAGAAGCTTTTGTAGATAGTTTTAGGGCTGAAGGGGTTAAATAAAAACCGTTGTGAAAAACAATATCTGCCTTTGCTATAGCTTGTAAGTCTTTTGGCTTCAGACGATAAAAGTGTGGATCTCCAGTTGGTGGAATCACACAGTAAACATCAGCTGATTTGGAAGCAATAGTCCGCACAACATCACAAAGGACACCATCAAAAGCAACTACACCGGGTTTACCCTCAGAAGCTTTTGCAAGACTTGAGCCAAAGAAAAGACTGCAAACAACCGAGCAGCTAGTAAGAACGGATCTAACTCTCACGCAATAAACAAAATAATTTCACGGAAGCATAAGCATTTAGACCCAACTCGAGAGAGAATTGTGTTCAAATGAAAACGATTTTCATTTTAAGTATGCGCTAGTCTCTGAAGGTGAGATTTTCACGCTATTCACGCTATTCACGCATTCTTGATTGACTAATCTCATTGCAAAAAGCCTGTCATTTTCCTATGGCAAAGAATCTGTTCTAAAGGACATTTCTTTAGAACTGAAAACAGGAACGCTTACAGCTCTTGTTGGTCCGAATGGAGCAGGAAAATCAACCTTGCTGCGCCTATTGCAAGGTCAGCTCATCCCGCATGAAGGAAAAATTTTTTTAGATGAGCATCCTTTAGGAGCGAATCGAAGTCAAGTTTCATTAATGCCTCAAAGAAGCTCTATCAATTGGAATTTCCCTATCACTACTGAAGGATTGGTAGCACTGGGTCAAGTGAATGCTGCAAATAAATCATGTTGCAAGACAGAAGCTTCACTTCAACGGGTTGGTCTTATTGCTTTAGCTAAGAAACGACTTGATTCACTGTCTGGAGGACAGCAACAAAGAGCCTTACTTGCAAAAACGCTGGCACAAAATGCATCTATTTTCCTTTTGGATGAACCCTGTGCGGCACTTGACCCTCCATCCAGGGAGCAGTTTCTAAGCATTATTCGTCAGCTTGCCGAAGCGGGGTTAACGATATTTGTCAGTAGCCATGACTGGGGTCAAGCTTTAAATGCTTACGACAAAGTAATCACACTTGATCGAACTGTTTTGGCCTTTGGAACTCCAGAAGAGGTGAGAAGCAAGCTTCAATCAATTAGTAGTATGGGTAACCACTGTTGTGGCTAATCAATATTCAGCTTTCAGCCACTTTCTGACGCTGGTGACAATTCTTACAAAGGCCAAAGAATTCAAGTGTATGAAACAAAAGCTCAAAATTTTTTGTGTGCGTCTTAGGCAATTCAATGTTTTTGATTGGACAGGACTTCAAAACAACTGTTTGACCACAGTCAACACAAGTCAAATGATGATGATCCCTATTCACAGGGCTGTAAAGTGCTTCACCTGTAGGAAGGTTTCGACATCGCACCAAGCCTTTTTGCTGAAGAGCTCGAAGATGTCGATAAACCGTAGTCAACCCCATATTAGAAGACGCTTCGATCAAGGACCGATGAAGTTGTTGGCCGCTGATCTCATCGGCACAATTATTCAACTGCTCCAATATATTTTGTTGACGGGTGGTCAAACCACTGCTTTGATCGACCATACTCTGAGGTTTGATTCTCATACCTTTACCAAGATTAATCTTTTAGTGCATTGTTAGAAGCATTTTTTACCAATTGGTGGGTTTTACCATTCCTGATAGCACTTTTAGTTGGAATGCTTTGTCCTGCAACTGGTGCTGTCTTGATCACGCATCGTCGCCTTCTCCAAGCTAATTTAATTTCGCATGCAGTAGTTCCAGGGATAGTCTTAGCTTTGGCTATAGGAGTTGATCCTTCATTAGGTGGGATGCTTAGTGGATTAGTCGGGGCTCTTGTTGCAGAAAGACTTTCCTCAAAAAGTAAAGGAAACAATGAGGGGGTCATTAATACTGTTCTCGCAGGCACACTTGGCTTAGGGGTTTTATTGATACCGCTTTTAGGAAGCCTAAGAGTCGATCTGGAATCTATTTTATTTGGTGACCTCTTAGCAGTGGGACAAGCTGATCTAATTAGATCCTTGCTCGCTGCAACTGCATTGTTATTGCTATTGAAAACTTCTTATCAAAAATTAGTTTATATAGGTTTAGACCCTGAAGGTGCCGCTGCAAGTGGGTTAAATGTTTCTTCAGTTCGACTAGCACTTGGTTTTGTAACTGCACTCGTTGTTGTTAGTTCGATGGCGGCTGTAGGGGTCATTTTGGTTATAGGTTTGCTCTCAGCACCAGCTCTTTTTGGCTTAAATCATGCCCCTAGCCTGCATTCTGCAATGGTGCGTTCTGCAGGGTATGGATTTCTATTGACATTTATAGGTTTTTTGCTTTCGATTGGTTTTAACCTTTCACCTGGCCCTCTTATAGGAGTTCTTTGCTTACTTTCATTACCTTTTTTAAGAGAAAAATCAAAGTAAATATCAGACTTTTTCTAAAAAAAAGTCTGAGTTCATATAACGCTATAGGCCGATCTCTTAAGCCCCCATACCGGGGTCCGAAATTCCTCATGCAGCTTCTGGACACCATCCGATCTCCTTCTCTAATCACCGTTGCCACAGTGGACAAAGACTTGTCTAATTGAGGTGAGCTTGGCCACAAGCAAGTAATCCTTGTTTGTATCTACCTTTAGCGCTCCTATTCACTTCTACAAGAAAAGGCGCTAGTTGCCTGATAACTCCATAACGTCCAGTAGTGGCAATGGATTTCTGTAGGTGGTTAGACCAAAAAGACAAAACGGTTGGACCAACCAAGCAAATCATTAGACCTAAAAGCTCTACCTAAGCACCGTCATCGAACCCCAGGAGGTAGACGAAGACGATCCAGTTCATCCAGTCTCTTTGTTGAGTTGACATAAAGAGGAGCTTCAGATTGCTCAGCGTTAACTAAAAAGAGGGGAAGGTAAGGGTTTAGAAATAAAAATGATTATCGTTTTAATTTTTGTTATATTTCATTGATTTCTAGTGCCTCAAGAATGAGCCAGACATGGCTGATCTCGGGTTCGCCAGGCTGTGGCAAAACCAGCTGGATACTCAAAACAATGCGAAGCCATCAAGGCAAATGCGGCTATTTGCGACTAGATGGCTATTCCTCTAACGGGCTAGAGCAGGTATCTGACTCAGGAATCGATAAGACATTTCTCAAGGATCAATTCCCTGAACTAATAGATCTATCGGATTCCCATCATGCCTCCAGATCGCAACAAGGCGACCTGCTCACATTGATTGAGCTTCCCCAGTTCCAGGCTCCTCAGCATGCAGGCCTAACGGGTATGGATCCTCGCGTCAAAAATCAGCTTGAAGCCTTGCAACTTCATCCTGACAGGCATCTCCACTT
>QCGA01000007.1 GCA_003280095.1 Prochlorococcus sp. AG-363-O16 | reverse complement strand
CACTACCCAAAAGATGGCTGGGTAGAGCAAGATCCAAGGCATATATTAAAAAGCCAGCTCCTGGCGATGCAAGGTTTAGCTAAACAGTTGTCTCCAGAAGAATTCTCTTCAATTGCAAGTTGCGGGATTACAAACCAACGTGAAACAACTGTTCTTTGGAGACGCAGCAATGGCGAGCCTTGCGGTCCAGCTATTGTTTGGCAAGACGGCCGTACTGCAGACATTTGCGACAAATGGAAAGTGGAAGGATTAGAGAAAGAGTGGAGGCAAAGAACCGGACTATTACTTGATCCATACTTCAGCGCAAGCAAAATTAACTGGCTAATACTTAATGAGCCAACGGCAAAGTCTGCGTTGGAAGAAAACGACCTTTGTTTTGGGACAGTAGAAAGTTGGCTCCTATGGAATCTCACTACCGAGAGAAATCATTATTCAGACATGAGTAATGCAAGTCGGACATTACTCATGGATCTAGAACAACGTAAATGGATCCACCCTTTCTGCGAAATAATTGATCTGCCAGTAGATGCTCTTCCTCAATTAGTTCCATGTCGAGGAGATTTTGGAAAAATAAAAAAAGAAACTCCTTTTGCAGGGGTCCCCATTCAAGCAATGCTTGGAGATCAGCAAGCCGCTACTTTGGGACAACTATGCCTAAGTAAAGGTGAAGCAAAGTGTACTTATGGAACCGGTGCATTTTTAGTAGTCAATACAGGCAACCAAATACATCGCTGCAATAAAGGTCTTCTGAGCACACTAGGTTGGACAGATTCAAAAGGGTCACCTACATATTGCCTTGAAGGAAGTTTGTTCAATGCAGGTACTGTCATTCAATGGCTCAGAGATGGATTAGGAATTATTGAAAGCGCAGCACAGGTCAATAACCTTGCAGAAGAAGTGAAAGATGCTGCAGGGGTGATGTTTGTGCCTGCTTTTACAGGTTGGGGGACTCCTCACTGGGACCCAACTGCTCGAGGCATGGTTGTAGGGCTTACACGTGATAGCAACCGTGGACATATTGCTAGAGCAGCATTAGAGGGTATTGCTCTCTCAGTAGCAACCCTCGTAGATATAGCAGAAGAGTCACTAGGAACAAAACTAAACGTTTTAGCCGTTGATGGAGGTGCTGCAGCGTCCAACTGCTTACTACAATCCCAAGCAAACAGTACGGGAATAACAATTCGTCGCCCTGTCAATTTAGAAAGTACCGCTCGAGGTGTTGCATTGTTAGCGGGACTTCAAGCCGGAATAATCAACGACTTAATTGAAATGATACCTAAATCAAAAAAAGGATCAGAATCATTTTTGCCTGAGATAGATTCTGACTCCCGTCAGCAATGGAAGAACAAATGGAATCAAGCCGTAACCAGGAGCCTTAACTGGCATGATTGACAACAAAGTTGATTTACTAGTCATAGGTGCGGGAGCGACAGGTGCTAGCGTCTCTTATGAGGCAACGAAACGTGGGCTGAAAGTTGCCCTTTTAGACTCTGGTGACATTGGAGGCTCAACAAGTTGTAGGAGTACAAAGTTGTTGCATGGAGGGGTTCGTTATTTAGAACTCGCCTTCAAAACATTAGATATTGCACAACTTAGACTTGTTAGGGAAGCATTACTAGAAAGAGCCCATTGGTTAAAAGAAGCTCCATTTCTCGCACGACGACTTGAGATTGCCTTACCATCAAGCAACCTTGGCGAACAGTGGTATCACAGAATTGGTCTTGGTTTATATGACTTACTTTCTGGCAGCCGAAACATTGGTAGCAGTAGGTTACTAACGAACTCTCAACTAAATAGAGCCCTGCCACTCTTAGACAGGAGATTTCAAACTGCGGTGGCATTCAGCGATGGACAATTCAACGATGCACGTTTAAATCTTCTGTTAGCTCTAACAGCCGAGCGCTCTGGTGCCGTAATTCGAACTCACTGCAAAGTAGTTGGATTTGAGAAAGATTCAGCGGGACATTTATGTGGAGTGATCAGCGAAGATTCATTAGGCAATCAAACACGGTGGGAAACGAAAGTTGTTGTCAATGCTACTGGGACCAATTCAGACAGCATTAGAAAAGCCGTCGACAACAACATTTCAAAAAGACTACTTATAAGTCGAGGCGCTCACGTAGTCCTTGGGAGCAAGCTCTGTGAGGCAGGGATTGGATTGCTTCTACCATCTACAGATGATGAGAGGATTTTATTTGTATTACCTTTCCTAGGAAGTACTTTAATCGGCACTACTGACACTCCATGTCATGCTCAAGCAGCAAATACACCAACGAACTCTGAGATCTCTTATCTAATAAAGCACTTACAACGTTGGTTCCCCTCTTTACAAAGCCCAGAAATTAAAAGTTGCTGGGCAGGTGGCAGGCCTCTACTTATACCTAAAAGGAATGCGACTAATAGTAGTCGTGTAGTACGTGAACATGAGATAGAGACATTATCTTGTGGACTCATAAGTGCAATGGGAGGCAAATGGACTACTTGTCGACCTATAGCATTGGATACTCTCAAAGCTGTAGAAAATTTGCTTAAAAGAAAGCTTCCAGAACCAAAAAATATTTCGTTAATTGGATCTCATTTGAATCCATACAAAACACCATCCGTATTACTTCAGCAACAACTCCTACTTCGCCAACATCTACCTGACAGGCCAACGAGAGACTTTCAAATAGATCATCTCCAATCAAACTACGGTCTAGAAGCACTGGAAATAGTCAAAGAGCTCAATCCCGAAGAAACTGAGCCATTGAGTGAAGTAATCCCAATTTGCAAAGCTGAACTTCAGAGAGCCATAAAAATCGAACATGCTCAGACTCCCACAGACATACTTGCGAGACGCTGCCGTCTGGCAATGATTGACAAGATTGAAAGTGAGCGAATTTTGCCCTTAGTTCAAGAGGAATTAACCAAGGCAGGTTTACCTCCAGGAGAACTTCTTTTAGATAGATAAGTCTTTCATCTGAGATTACGTGTCTACTAATTCATGATTCAAAGGAGTTTGATCAACCTCACCTAATAACCACCAAGAGAAACCATATGCAGGAAGATAAACAAACCAATTCTCACTAGCTATAGGGTAGTCACAGCCCCAAAGGACTTCTCTTGTTCGTTGACCTTTCCAAGGTGTCAAATCCAGATAAAAGGAAGCTCCGGCACCAGCAACATTCGCTGCCACCAAAACAGTCATATCAGAAATGCTGCGAACATAGGAGATCACACTGGGATGAGATGATTCAATCAATTCGAAATCGCCATTACGTAAGGCGGGCAATAATCGGCGAGAAGTAAGAATACGTCTATGCCAATTCAATAACGATCCAGGCAGTAGTTTTTGAACTTCAACATTGACAACTCTGTAGTCATACCCTGGGGCAGTAACAGCAGGGAGCACGAGTAAGGGTTCTGGGGCCGTAGAGAAACCTCCATTTCTTTCTGGAGTCCAAGCCATCGGAGTGCGGTTAGGATCTCTATCCCTAAGGCCAGGCCAATCACCCATACCTAACTCATCGCCATAGTACAAACAGGGCATCCCAGGCAAGCTATACAAAAGACCATGAAGAAGCTTGTTTGCTCTTGGATCTCCATTCAACAATGGTGCCAAACGTCTATTGATCCCCCAATTCAGCCAATGACCATGTCCTTGATGAAGACCAGCACGAATAGTCTGAATAACTTCAGGAGGGATCAAATGACCATCTCCAAGCCACAACTCATCATGATTTCGCAAAGGCAATGCCCATCTACACCCAGAAACAACTTCCTGAGATTCTCGCAAGCAAACCATTAGATTTTTACTGGAGCCACTTGCGACTGCTGCAAATAGATTGGCCGTCAAAACAAAATTAAAGGCTCCATGAAGTTCATCGTCGGCAAGATACGGGGCCGCTTCTTCTACGGGTTGAATAGCCTCACCCATCAGGAGAATATCTCGACCAAAAGCTTCTACTTTCTGACGAATTCTTCTCAGAAAAGCATGCGTCTGAGGTAACCCTTCGCAACGGCTATTCTCCTCTTCATACAAGAATGGAACTGCATCTAGACGAAATCCATCAACCCCCCTTTCCAGCCAGAATTGCACTACCTCTAGCATTTGTTCCTGTACCCAAGGATTCTCATAGTTCAGGTCTGGCTGATGACGTAGAAACCTATGAAAGTAATACTGCCCAGCAACCTCATCCCACTCCCAATTAGAAGTCTCGAACTTACGAAACAACACAGGTGCTTGCGAATAACGGCTTGAATCGTCGCTCCAAACGTAGACGTCTCGTTCAAGACTTCCCCTTTTAGACCATCTCGCCCTCTGAAACCATGGATGGAGATCACTCGTATGATTCAGAACCAGGTCAACAATCACCTTGATTCCATAACCATGTGCTGTTGTAAGAAGACGATGAAATGCAGATAAATCACCTAACTCAGGATGAATATTTTGAAAATCAGTTATGTCATATCCACCGTCCTGCAATGGAGAAGGATAAATAGGAGTTAACCAAATTGCTTCTACCCCAAGCCAGCGAAGGTAGCCCAATCGACTGGTCAAGCCCTGCAGGTCTCCGATACCATCACCATTACCATCAGAGAAACTTCGAGGGATCAACTGATAAATCACAGCCCCTTCCCACCACGGAGCACCTTTACCCATGACTCCCACAACAAAGCACTACTGCTCCACTGCTAGACAATCCTGGCAATCCTGGCAATAGAGGTAAAACTTTGATTAACCAAAATTTTCCAATCAATGAACTAAGAAACACCGTTTTCTCAGGGAAAACCAGAGATGAACCGTGGCGCAGACAACAATTAGCCAAGATTGAAAAACTAATAGGTAATCATGAAGAGGAAATAAAAAATACCTTGTTTAATGACTTAGGAAAACCTCCTACCGAAGCTTTCTTTGAGTTAATTGCAATCAGTCAAGAATTAAGACTAGCGCAAAAGAACCTCAAGTTATGGATGCGCCAACGAAAAGTCCAAGTCCCACTTTCACTAAAACCTGGAGAAGCAAAAGTACTTCTAGAACCACTTGGATGCGTTCTCATCATCGGCCCTTGGAATTATCCATTCTCACTAGTTTTCCAACCTCTGGTGAGTGCATTGGCAGCAGGAAATACTGCAGTTTTAAAGCCTTCAGAACATGCGCCAAATACATCGAAATTAATTGCACGCCTTGTTTCTAAATACTTCAACAAAGATGTTGTCCATGTCGTAGAAGGAGACGGCTCTATTGCATCTTCCCTGCTCGAATATCCTTTCGACCATGTTTTCTTCACAGGTGGGGGAGAGACAGGGAGAAAGGTTATGGCTGCTGCTGCAAAAAATTTAATTCCCATCACCCTCGAGTTAGGAGGCAAAAGTCCTGCCATTGTCATCGCAGGAGCCGACCTGAAAGTAACTGCAAGGAGACTGATATGGGGAAAAGGAATTAATGCTGGCCAAACTTGTATTGCACCTGACCATCTAATCATTCAAGAACAACTCAAGGCACCGCTTTTGAGAGAGATGCGTTCTGCAATAAAGAGTTTCTATGGGATAAATCCTGTCCATTCTGATCATTTAGGACAAATCATTAATAGTTACCACTTCAATCGACTCATTGAGCTACTTCAAACTGCCAAAAGCAGTAATAGAATTCTTCTTGGAGGAGAAGTGAATGAATCTCTTAGGAAAATTGCACCAACATTGATTGAAGTAATTGATCAACAAGATCCTTTGATGGATAGTGAATTATTTGGCCCCTTACTACCAATAATTCAAGTCTCTACTTTCGAAGAATCTATCGCACGAATCAAACAGCAGCCCAAGCCTCTTGCTATATACATGTTTGGAGGAACAACGTTAGAACAAGAAAAACTACTCAAAACAACAAGTTCAGGGGGCGTGTGTTTTAACGACGTCATCTTGCAAGCTGGAGTCCCTGAACTCCCCTTTGGAGGTGTTGGTGCAAGCGGAATAGGCCTCTATCATGGACAAGCCGGCTTTGAAACTTTCTCGCATCAAAAATCCGTTTTCAAACGACCATTTTTCTTAGACCTGAAATTTCGTTATCCTCCATATAACGTTGACCTATCTTTGCTAAAACGCTTAATTAAATAACGATCTGCTACATGGTTCCCCAGAACCAAACAAAAAACTGGATTATTTCTCGAAGCGACTTATCTTTGCCGAAGTAGTCGCAGAGGTATGCGCCGAACCATTCTTTCTACCATTGCTCTCACGTTTCTAATTCCAAATCCAATTTGGGCAAGAAACATAACCGTACAACCAGGAGAGACTCTTTCTGAAATAGCAGCCAAGCATCAGGTACCGATAAAGGATCTAGTACTAACAAATCAAATCAGTAACTCTAATAAAATTGAAGCCGGGAGGACCTTGAAAATTCCCGAAAATAAACAACGAATAGATCTAAAAAATCTTTCTCAACACAAAGTCAAAAGGGGAGAAACACTTACTAATATCGCAAATATATACAAAATAAGTCAAGCTGAGCTCATTTCTTTAAATCAAATTAAGAATTCAAACTATTTGTATTATGGTCAAACACTAAAACTTCCTCAGAATGCGGTAGTACCAAACAACGGAATGACACAAGGGACAGCAATTACAACATCAAATTCTTCCTATCATGTTGTCAAAAAAGGGCAAACACTGACTCAGGTATCCAAAGCTTACAAAATACCCATTGAAAAAATTATTCAAATAAATGAAATCAAAAACCCAAATAATTTACCAGCTGGCAAGAAACTATTGCTCAAGGAAAAAACGAATTCAACACCCAAAAACTTAATTTCAAATAATAATAATTCAAATCCCTCAAAAAGCTTATTTCGCTCTTATGGTCCTCTTCAAATAGACTGGTCAAAGTGGCATCTGATGGGGGGAAGCTATGTGACCCCAACACTTAATAAGGAAGGTCAAGCATTATATTTGGCAGTGAATTGTTCAGTAAAAAAAATAAATGCAACAGGTGCAAATGGATCATGGAAGCAGTGGAGTCAACCCGTACATAAATTCGAGAAAGACCTATTAAAAGACCTTTGCAAGGCAAAAGGAAGCTGATTAATTCTCTCAGAATAATTTCAGATTAAATAATCCAATCTCCACGGTTGATTCAAGAAACAACGGCCACTATCTCTCATATAAAGACGTTGCAATCCATCATTACTTTCACAAATCAACTCTTCTTGAACGAGTCTTCTAATCAACCATCCCCAAGGTTGATTATTTTGCCCTTTCTTATTTGATAGATTGTTAACCAAGCTAGAAATATCAACTCCTTCCGATGGCGAAAGTTCACTTAGGAGAGTTTCAGCTTGGACCGACCAATCTCTTCTAGAAATTCCACTCAAACATCTATCACAACGACCACATGGTGATGAGACCTCGCCTATAGCAAGTAAAAGTGCTTGTTCTCTACAACATTCACCTTCTGCTACAGCTTCCATCCGACGTAATTGTTCAAAAGCTATTTCTGAACGTAATAAGTTAACTGAACTTAAATCAACATTTAACTGTGAGTTCAGTGAAGATTTAATGGCCCATGCGAGGCGAATTCGATCCTTTGGTGAAAACAACACAAGACAGGATGCAGGCAATCCATCTCGACCCGCTCTCCCAGATTCCTGCAAATACCCTTCTGGAGTGGCAGGCAAATTCAAGTGCAACACCAGCCCGACATCTCCGCGATCCACTCCCATACCAAAAGCCACTGTCGCTACTAAAACAGGCTTCTCTTTTTGCAAAAAACCTTCTAAGGCCTTTGCCCTTGCCTCAGGGTTGAGCCCCGCATGGTACGGAATCGCCTCAATATTTTCTGCTTGCAAAAGCTTGGCCCATTTCTCTACAGACCGACGGGTGCGCGCATAAATCAATGTTGCGCCTCTAGTGTCCTTTAAAAAAGTCAAAACTTCCTGCAAGGGCTCTGAAGGCCTTCTCTTCATGATGTAGTTCAAATTGCTTCTTCTCCCCGAGCAAACTTGAACCAAAGGCTTACAAAGCTCCAAAAGACGAATTATGTCTGCTCTCACTCTCGGGGCAGCAGTAGCACTTAAAGCGACTACAGGAACTCCCGGGCAAAAGCGACGAACCTCACCAAGTTTTAAATAAGCCGGTCGAAAATCGTGCCCCCAAGCACTAATGCAGTGAGCCTCATCAACTGCAATTGCTACAAGTTTGCCTGCAATACACTTTTCCTGAAGGAACTGTCTAATGGTCAATCTGTTTAATCCTTCAGGAGCGATATAAAGCAAGCGCAATTCATCCTTTGTTAACCAATCCAAAACCTCTTTCCTTCGAAGAGGTCCTAGTGATGCGTGAAGACATGCAGCAGCAATCCCTCTTCTCTGTAGCTGCATCACCTGATCCTCCATCAATGCAATCAAAGGAGAAATCACAACTACTAGGCCATTCTTTACAAGAGCAGGCAACTGATAACAAAGAGATTTTCCTCCTCCAGTCGGGAGAACCACCAAAGCATCTTGGCCAGAAAGAATCGCATCTAACACTGGCCTTTGACCAAGACGGAAATCCTCCCAGCCGAAATGCTTTCTAAGAGCATTAATCAGAGGGTCCAATTCCAATAAAGGGCCATTTCCCCAAGATAACTACAACATTTCGAAGCGGAAGGCCTCCCTCTAATCAATTGATGGTGGCTCTAGTTGCTCAGGGGCTTCCTCTACGAGCTGAAGTCGAACTTTTTTCCCTCCGGCCAGTTCCCCAAGAGACACTCGCATGGTTGCGCCGCAAAGAGTTTGCAATGCAGTGAGCACCTCTCTGAGGTATGGAGTACTACTTCCACTTTCAAGCCAAAGCTTTTCATAAAGTCCTCCCAAACGAATCCATGAGGTATGCAACCTCAAGACTGAAGCTTCCAGAACATGTGCTTGCTTAATTGCATCTGCCAATAAACCAAGTGAGTCAAGTCGCTGTGCCTCCTGCATAGCCTTTTCTAGATTTATGGTCTTGCTTGTATTAAGAGCACGAACTGCCTCACTTGAATCAATGGTCTTTGCAAGCCAGCGAGCCTTATGGGTCAGATCTTTTACACATTGAATCTCAGGTTCCTCGCTCAAAATTCTTTTCATCCCTTCTTGTTGGGTTTCAGAGAGCTTTGCCAGCTCTCTAACTAAAGGGGCTACGACTCTAGGAGGCAAAAGATTTGCCTGTGTGCGCTGCCGAACTTCCTCAGGCAAAAGAGAACTTGTAGCAGAAGTGTATTCATCTGAAAGCCGACGAACCTGCTTTCGAGTAATTTCCTGTCCATCATTCGCCGCCTCAGAAATCATCAACTGCACCTCAGGATCAGCCTGAGCAGTCTCAACAAATGCACGTTTAGAAAACTGATTCACTCGACTCTCCTCTAAAACTCCTCCACCCACTAGATTCTCGGCCGACTCAGCAAGTTGAATTAAGCCATAAGCCCTCGATTTACTGATTTCCTGTTCTCTTAGCCACTGAACAAAACCTGCACCTCTCCCTTCCCCCCCCCTCTTTTCCCTGTCACGAACTGCTCGGAGTATTCGACCCCTCCAAATCTCAGTCTGCAAATCGAACCGATCACAAGCCAACCAAGCCTGCTCTAATTGAGCAAAAAACTCAGTGCTGCTTAGGCCTTCAGAATAAGGGTCAGGGAGATCAAATTCGAAGTTTAAGGTGTCAGAACCAAGAGCAGAAAGCACTAAAACACAATCAACTAAGGTCAGGATCGTCTCACAATCTTCATCATCTGCAGCGACAGTCTGTGACGCTGCAGCCAACTATCACACCGTCAGCGATATTCTTTAAGGTGAAATTCTAATTTCAACGAAGCGATGGCAATCTCTCGTGGTGACATGGTGCGAGTCAAGCGCCCTGAATCCTATTGGTACAACGAGGTTGGGAAGGTGGCCTCTGTTGATGAATCAGGAATCAAGTATCCAGTCGTAGTTCGCTTTAGCAAAGTCAACTACTCTGCGTACTCAGGAATTGATGGTGGCAACAACACCAACAACTTTGCTGCAAGCGAGCTAGAGCCAGCATAAAGAAATTTGCCTGAACTACCAGAAGTCGAGACCGTCCGCCTTGGATTATTGGACTGTCTCGACAATTTTTTAGTGTCTAAAGTATTAGTCTCTACAGAAAGGTCTATAGCTAGCCCAGGAGGTTCGAGAGAGTTTATTCAAGAACTAGAAGGGTCTCGAATAGGAAAATGGATAAGAAGAGGCAAATATCTTCTCGCTTATCTACATGAGGAGGATGACAAAACCTCCTCTATATCTGCCATTAGCAACAGACGGGGGATGCTAGGAGTCCACCTAAGAATGACTGGATATTTCCAATTTCTAAAAGAAGATCTTGGTGCTTGCCCACATACACGCGTACGCATTTGGAATAGACAAGGGTCTGAGCTTCGCTTTGTTGACACACGAAACTTTGGACAAATGTGGTGGGTCCCTCCAGGGAATCCACCTGAAAACGTAATCTCTGGCCTAAAGCATCTTGGTCCAGAACCTTTCAGCAAAGCTTTTAACTCACGCTACCTAAAACAACGTCTTCAAAGCTCTAGAAGACCTATCAAATCAGCCTTACTTGATCAATCTGTGGTTGCAGGAGCAGGGAACATATACGCTGATGAAAGTTTATTTAAGGCAGGGATTCTTCCGCATACTCAATCAAATAAACTTTCCGATAAACAACTTGAAGCACTCTGCAAAAGCTTAAAAGACGTTCTAAAAGAAAGTATTGGTAAAGGTGGTACAACCTTTAGTGATTTTAGAGATCTAAACGGAATCAATGGAAAGTACGGAGGTCAAGCATGGGTATACAGAAGAGGAGGGCAACCATGCAGACAATGCAGCACTAAACTAATGAAAGGACGTCTCTCTGGGAGGAGTACGCATTGGTGCCCAAGATGTCAACTATAAATATGAAACTCATATCAGCCCATGCAGGTATTTCATACAAAACAATTCTCAGGTAAAAGTAAGATCATTGTTTTATCTAATCTCTACTCAAGAAAAGATGTCACTCAGTCACATATTATTTCCCCTTTTATAGAGAAAAATCACCAAGAGATTTCCAAAACTGCTTGCTTATTAAATGAATACAGAAAACAACTCAAACAAAAAGCCACCCTCAAAAGGGTGGCTTTTTGTTTGAGTTAAAAGTGATGTTACTTCACTTTTAACTAAATAATTAATGAATGTTTTACCTGGCATTGAGCTATTTTCTCAGGGGGCTACCCCCCAAATATTTTCGCCGCTGCCGCGTTTCACAACCGAGTTCGAGATGGATCGGAGTGGTTCCACAGCGCCATGAACACCAGGATATAAAACATTCTCAAGGAATGAGCCTTGAGAACTGCATAGGATATTGATACAAAATCAATCAAGAATAAAAAGAATAAAACTCACTTCTTAGGAAAGAGCAAAGAGATGGTCAAGCCCTCGGTCTATTAGTACTCCTCCGCTGCACTTGTTACCAAGCTTCCACGTAGAGCCTATCAACGGGTGTTCTTCCCGTGACCTTACTGGCTTATGCCATGGGAATACTCATCTTGAGGTGGGCTTCCCACTTAGATGCTTTCAGCGGTTATCCACTCCGCACATGGCTACCCAGCGTTTACCGTTGGCACGATAACTGGTACACCAGAGGTGCGTTCCTCCCGGTCCTCTCGTACTAGGGAGAAATCCTCTCAATATTCCTGCGCGTACACCGGATATGGACCGAACTGTCTCACGACGTTCTGAACCCAGCTCGCGTACCGCTTTAATGGGCGAACAGCCCAACCCTTGGGACCGACTTCAGCCCCAGGTTGCGATGAGCCGACATCGAGGTGCCAAACCTCCCCGTCGATGTGAACTCTTGGGGGAGATCAGCCTGTTATCCCTAGAGTAACTTTTATCCGTTGAGCGACGGCCCTTCCACACAGAACCGTCGGATCACTAAGGCCGACTTTCGTCCCTGTTCGACTTGTAGGTCTCACAGTCAAGCTCCCTTCTGCCTTTGCACTCGTCGACTGATTTCCAACCAGCCTGAGGGAACCTTTGCGCGCCTCCGTTACCTTTTAGGAGGCGACCGCCCCAGTCAAACTGCCCACCAGATACTGTCCGCTCCCCGGATAACGGGTGAACGTTAGAACCCTAGCTCTGAAAGAGTGGTATCTCACCATTGACTCAGCAGCACCCACGAGCACTGCTTCAAAGTCTCCCACCTATCCTGCGCATTCAGAGCCCGGGCACAATACCAAGCTGCAGTAAAGCTTCATAGGGTCTTTCTGTCCGGGTGTACGTAGTCCGCATCTTCACAGACAATTCTATTTCGCCGAGCCTCTCTCCGAGACAGCGCCCAGATCGTTACGCCTTTCGTGCGGGTCGGAACTTACCCGACAAGGAATTTCGCTACCTTAGGACCGTTATAGTTACGGCCGCCGTTCACCGGGGCTTCAGTCGCCAGCTTCGCTTACGCTGACCGGCTTCCTTAACCTTCCGGCACTGGGCAGGCGTCAGCCCCCATACATCGTCTTGCGACTTAGCGGAGACCTGTGTTTTTGGTAAACAGTCGCCTGGGCCTCTTCACTGCGACCAGCTCTCGCTGGCACCCCTTCTCCCGAAGTTACGGGGCCATTTTGCCGAGTTCCTTAGAGAGAGTTATCTCGCGCCCCTCGGTATTCTCTACCACCCCACCTGTGTCGGTTTCGGGTACTGGCAGTTATGCCTTAACGGGTATAGGGCTTTTCTTGGAAGCATGACATCACCAACTTCGCTGCCGTAGCAGCTCGTACTCACGCCTCAGCTCGGAACGTTTTCTCCGCTCCTCAAAGCCTTGAACGCTTGAACCAGTAACCAACATCTGGCTTGGCTAGCCTTCTCCGTCCCCCTTCCCAAAACATAACCGGTACAGGAATGTTGACCTGTTATCCATCGACTACGCCTTTCGGCCTCGCCTTAGGTCCAGACTAACCCTCCGCGGACGAGCCTGCCGGAGGAACCCTTAGGGTTTCGGGGCATGGGATTCTCACCCATGTTTTCGCTACTCAAGCCGACATTCTCACTTCTATGCAGTCCACGCCCGCTTACGCTAACGCTTCACCCCACATAGAACGCTCCCCTACCATTTAACAAGTTAAATCCGCAGCTTCGGTACAACACTTAGCCCCGTTCATTTTCGGCGCAGGATCGCTCGACCAGTGAGCTATTACGCACTCCTTTGAGGATGGCTGCTTCTAGGCAAACCTCCTGGTTGTCTATGCAATCCCACCTCCTTTATCACTTAGTGCTGATTTAGGGACCTTAGCTGGCGGTCTGGGCTGTTTCCCTTTCGACTATGGAGCTTATCCCCCACAGTCTGACTGCCTAGTTACACACAGGGTATTCAGAGTTCATCTCGATTTGGTACCGCTCTCGCAGCCCGCACCGAAATGGTGGCTTTACCCCCCTGCTGGAGCACTAGACGCTACGCCTCAACGTATTTCGGGGAGAACCAGCTAGCTCCGGGTTCGATTGGCATTTCACCCCTAACCACAGCTCATCCGCTGATTTTTCAACATCAGTCGGTTCGGACCTCCACTTGGTATCACCCAAGCTTCATCCTGGCCATGGTTAGATCACCCGGGTTCGGGTCTATAAACACTGACTAACGCCCTATTAAGACTCGCTTTCGCTATGGCTCCACCATTTCCGGTTTAACCTGCCAGTGCCTATAAGTCGCCGGCTCATTCTTCAACAGGCACACGGTCACCCGATAAGTCGGGCTCCCATTGCTTGTAAGCTCACGGTTTCATGTTCTATTTCACTCCCCTCCCGGGGTTCTTTTCACCTTTCCCTCGCGGTACTGTTGCGCTATCGGTCACACAGGAGTACTTAGCCTTACGAGGTGGTCCTCGCAGATTCACACGGAATTTCACGTGCTCCGTGCTACTCGGGATACAGCTAGGCCAACTCTCCTTTCGATTACGGGGCTTTCACCCTCTATGGCGCGCCATTCAAACGCTTCTTCTAGGTTTGTTGGTCCACGTTGCTGTCCCACAACCCCGATGGTCGAAACCACCGGTTTGGGCTATTCCCCGTTCGCTCGCCGCTACTTAGGGAGTCGTTTTTACTTTCCTTTCCTCCAGCTACTAAGATGTTTCAGTTCGCTGGGTTGGCTCGTGCCAGCCTATGGATTCAGCTGGCCGTACTAAGGGTTGCCCCATTCGGAAATTCCCGGATCAAAGCGTGTTTCCAGCTCCCCGAGACTTATCGCAGGTAACCACGTCCTTCATCGCCTCTGTGTGCCAAGGTATCCACCGTGAGCCCTTTGTAGCTTGACCATATAATCTCTGCAGGGCTTACGTTGTTGAAAACGTATTATTTGGATTCAAAGAAGATAATAATTAACAATTGTCTAGTTCTAAATAAGAACAGAATATTGAATTATAAAAGGCTTCTTTAAATAGCAAATCTAACTTTTAATGCCTCGACGGCATTAAAAGACCCTTGCAAAGTCTCAGCTCTAACTCAAGAATTTCAAAAACATAATTCAAGTTTTCGACGATCATTTTTAAATACTTTCGTATTCTTGAATTAATCGAGGAAATTGAATTATGCATCCATGAGATGCTTTATTCTTTCCAGACTCACCTATGCAGTTGTCAAGGTTCTGCCGAACTTCTTTGGGAATTTTCATCCCCAATGAGCCCAGCGTCCTGTCAACCTAGTCTAAATAATATGTACTTAGAATTGGAATGAAAGGAAGCTAGGTTCAATCAGCTGAATCAACGTACTAAATCACATCACGCATTGGTTCTCACAATTGGGGCTTTTAAGGGGTGCGGTCAGTGGAGGTAAGCGGACTCGAACCGCTGACATCCTGCTTGCAAAGCAGGCGCTCTACCAACTGAGCTATACCCCCAACACCGAATGGGCCATCCTGGACTTGAACCAGGGACCTCACCCTTATCAGGGGTGCGCTCTAACCACCTGAGCTAATGGCCCAGGAGTAACCCTTGCGGGGTGTGACCTAGACAAGTTTAGGAACTGAAACCACATTCCAAATTCTAGTGATTTCTCAATAATTTATGGAAGTAATCTGAGGTACCGATCGACCTAAGGTGACAGGACCATGGCCTAAAAAAAATTTTAGACATCACGATCTATTGTTTGTCTCCCTGTTAGGAGGTGATCCAGCCGCACCTTCCGGTACGGCTACCTTGTTACGACTTCACCCCAGTCATCAGCCCCACCTTCGGCGTCCTCCTCCACAAGGGTTGGAGTAACGACTTCGGGCGTGGCCAACTTCCATGGTGTGACGGGCGGTGTGTACAAGGCCCGGGAACGTATTCACCGCAGTATGCTGACCTGCGATTACTAGCGATTCCTCCTTCACGTAGGCGAGTTGCAGCCTACGATCTGAACTGAGCCACGGTTTATGGGATTTGCTTGCTCTCGCGAGTTTGCTGCCCTTTGTCCGTAGCATTGTAGTACGTGTGTAGCCCAGGATGTAAGGGGCATGATGACTTGACGTCATCCACACCTTCCTCCGGTTTATCACCGGCGGTCTCTCTAGAGTGCCCAACTAAATGCTGGCAACTAAAAACGTGGGTTGCGCTCGTTGCGGGACTTAACCCAACATCTCACGACACGAGCTGACGACAGCCATGCACCACCTGTCACTGCGTTCCCGAAGGCACCCTCTAATTTCTTAAAGGTTCGCAGGATGTCAAACCCTGGTAAGGTTCTTCGCGTTGCATCGAATTAAACCACATACTCCACCGCTTGTGCGGGCCCCCGTCAATTCCTTTGAGTTTCACACTTGCGTGCGTACTCCCCAGGCGGAACACTTAACGCGTTGGCTACGACACCGAGGGGGTCGATTCCCCCGACACCTAGTGTTCATCGTTTACGGCCAGGACTACAGGGGTATCTAATCCCTTTCGCTCCCCTGGCTTTCGTCCATGAGCGTCAGTTATGGCCCAGCAGAGCGCCTTCGCCACTGGTGTTCTTCCCGATATCTACGCATTTCACCGCTACACCGGGAATTCCCTCTGCCCCTACCACACTCAAGCCCAACAGTTTCCACTGCCTTGATGGAGTTAAGCTCCACGCTTTAACAGCAGACTTGAAAGGCCGCCTGCGGACGCTTTACGCCCAATAATTCCGGATAACGCTTGCCACTCCCGTATTACCGCGGCTGCTGGCACGGAATTAGCCGTGGCTTATTCCTCAAGTACCGTCAGATCTTCTTCCTTGAGAAAAGAGGTTTACAGCCCAGAGGCCTTCATCCCTCACGCGGCGTTGCTCCGTCAGGCTTTCGCCCATTGCGGAAAATTCCCCACTGCTGCCTCCCGTAGGAGTCTGGGCCGTGTCTCAGTCCCAGTGTGGCTGATCATCCTCTCAGACCAGCTACTGATCGAAGCCTTGGTGAGCCATTACCTCACCAACTAGCTAATCAGACGCGGGCTCATCCTCAGGCGAAATTCATTTCACCTCTCGGCATATGGGGTATTAGCGGCCGTTTCCAGCCGTTATCCCCCTCCTGAGGGCAGATTCCCACGCGTTACTCACCCGTCCGCCACTAACCCGAAGGTTCGTTCGACTTGCATGTGTTAAGCACGCCGCCAGCGTTCATCCTGAGCCAGGATCAAACTCTCCGTTGTAGATCAAACCCTATAAAAGCAATCCTCATACGAAGATTCTCCTCAGTTTGATTTGCTTTCACCCACTACAAGCAAAGATCATTTGACTTGAGTAGTTGAAGCCTCCTTCTTTGGATTTGAAGGGTTCTAAAGAGTGCACTTATGAATTTCTTCATTGTGTCTTTCCGGGATCTCAGATCCGGTCGTTGCTTCCATCTGTCACACCTTCTGATCAATTAAACCCGTGAGAGAAAAATTGACTCAGTGAAAGACTTCTGCAACTAATTTCTTTTGACGGGACCTCACACTGATATCGCATAACAATTCCAGTTAAATCAAAGACAAAAATGCCTCATTCAAAACTGGAACGCGATAAAAGCGTCAGTTCCTAAACTTTTGAGTTGTCCAGGTTCTTTCTTTAACTACCCAAAAGGAGTTAAAGACTGCGGCTATTAAACCGCTTTAGAAACCTACAACACCATGGGATTTTTCCCAACATGTCGCAAGCAAACCACGAAAATCCAAAGGCTTTCGCCTAAGGGTCTATGTGGGATGTGCTCTGGACTCAGTCCAATGCACATCAAAACAACATAGACCATCACCGGACCAGCCGCAAGCCTTCCATTTGTAAAAACATCTCAAGACTTACTTCCACTGTTCAAAGTGACTGTAATCACTAGCATTTAGTAATTAGTATTTGGACTTTCTAATTGGCCGGACGCTTTAGCCAACAACACCTACGGGTACGCCCAAACTCCAACGAGGACCAAGTTATAAACAGGGCCAAGGAACACTTCGAACGCACCTTAATCAAGGTGGGAGGAAGCATCGCAGGAAGTGTTGCAGCACTAGAACATCCTGCAAATAATGATGCTCTTAACTATGGAGAGATCTTTCTGCGAGACAACGTTCCAGTGATGATCTACCTCTTAACCCAAAAGCGTTATGAGGTTGTGAAACAATTCCTTAGTGTCTGTCTTGATCTCCAAAGCACGACATATCAAACGCGAGGTGTTTTTCCTACGAGTTTTATAGAAGAGCAAGGTGAGCTGATTGCTGATTATGGCCAAAGATCAATAGGAAGAATCACTTCTGCTGATGCAAGCCTTTGGTGGCCAATTTTATGCTGGCTATATGTAAGGCGAAGTGGAGATAAGGATTTTGGTACAAGTCAAAGAGTGCAAAGAGGGGTTCAGCTACTCCTTGATCTAGTTCTCCATCCAACTTTCGAAGGGACTCCTGTCCTATTCGTCCCCGACTGTGCATTCATGATTGACCGTCCCATGGACGTATGGGGAGCCCCACTAGAAGTAGAAGTCCTTCTTTATGCATGCCTCCGTAGCTGCATAGAACTAATGGAGCTAAGTCGCAAACAACAAATAAGTCGTCTTCTCGACCAACGATTAGTCCTCACCAGACAATGGGTTCATGATTTGCGCCAGTTTCTACTCAAACATTATTGGGTAACCAGTAAAACAATGCAGGTGTTAAGGAGAAGACCAACAGAACAATATGGGGAAGATCAACATCAAAATGAATTTAATGTTCAACCTCAGGTTGTTCCTTCCTGGCTACAAGACTGGCTAGAAAATCGTGGTGGATATTTAATTGGAAATATAAGAACGGGCAGACCTGACTTCCGGTTTTACAGTCTTGGGAATTCTCTTGCTTGTATGTTCGGGGTACTGACAGCCCCACAACAACGAGCCTTATTTCGATTGGTTCTCCACAACAGAGAACATTTAATGGCTCAAATGCCTATGCGGATATGTCATCCCCCTATGGACGGAGCCGAATGGCAGAACAAAACAGGTTCAGACCCTAAAAACTGGCCTTGGAGTTATCACAATGGAGGACATTGGCCTAGCCTCCTTTGGTTTTTCGGAGCCTCCTTGCTCCTGCACGAAAGAAGATACCCCCATGCAGATGTCTTGTTGATGGGGCAAATGAGATCCCTTCTTGAAGAGTGTTACTGGAGTCAACTAAATCAGTTACCTCGTCAAAAATGGGCCGAATACTTTGATGGCCCTACAGGGACCTGGGTTGGCCAACAATCAAGAACATATCAAACATGGACAATTGTAGGGTTCCTCATACTCCACCACTTCTTAAGAGTATGTCCCGATGATGTGCTGATTCTGGATTTAGAAGATTTACTTCCTGATATGAACTAAACAAAAAACATCGTTTTTATTAATTCCTAAAAACTTCTACTTTTAAAAAAGGCCCAAAGTTAATGACTTGTCTATAGGAAGGCAAGCTCCAATACCAAGGTAAATAGTAAAAACAGTACCGAAAAGGAAAAAAGCCATTGCGATTGGCCTCCTAAAGGGGTTTTGGAACTTATTCACATTCTCAATAAAAGGAATAAGCATCAGGCCCAATGGAACAAGAGTTTGCAGGGTTATTCCAAGAAGCTTATTAGGGACAACCCTTAAAATCTGAAAAACAGGGTATAAATACCACTCTGGGAGAATTTCAAGAGGAGTTGCAAAAGGATCAGCCTTATCTCCTAGAAATGCCGGGTCAAGTACAGCAAGTCCTACAACACAAGCAATTGTTCCCAAAATTACAACTGGAAATATATAAAGTAAGTCATTAGGCCAAGCTGGCTCACCGTAATAATTGTGGCCCATCCCTTTCGCAAGTTTCTCTCTTAGTTTTGGATCTGATAAATCAGGTTTCTTGAGGATGTGCATTATAAAAAATGTGTTGAGTGGAAATTGAACCAGTCAAAAAAGGTCTTGTGCCAAAAAGTACTTACAAAGGTCCAGAAATACCCTGCTTTCGAATCATAAGGAAATGCATGAGCATAAAAACTGCCAATAACCAGGGCAATACAAAGGTATGGAGACTATAAAAGCGAGTCAAAGTTGGTTGACCAACACTTTCTCCGCCTCTAAGCAGTTCAACCATGAAGTCTCCCACTACAGGTATTGCAGCAGGGACACCTGAAACAATCTTCACGGCCCAATAGCCAACCTGATCCCAAGGAAGCGAATAGCCTGTAACTCCAAATGAAACTGTTATTACAGCCATTACTACTCCTGTAACCCAAGTCAACTCTCTTGGACGTTTAAATCCTCCAGTCAAATAAACCCTGAAGACATGCAATATCAGCATTAGAACCATCATCGATGCACTCCATCGATGCACAGATCTAATAAGCCAACCAAAGCTAACGTCAGTCATCAAATAACTGACTGAGCTATAAGCTTCAGCAACCGTTGGCTTGTAATAAAAAGTCATTGCAAATCCAGTGGCAAACTGGATTAGAAAGCAAACAAGCGTTATCCCTCCCAAGCAATAAAAGATATTGACGTGGGGGGGGACGTATTTTGAAGTGACGTCGTCAGCTATGTCCTGAATTTCAAGACGTTCCTGGAACCAGTCGTAGACGGGTGAGGAGTTCGCCATGCATTAGTGGGCTTCAATACCAAGATTCTACTGAATGCACATCAGGTGCCGTCAAAGGAATGAAACCAATGTCGCGGACTGTCAACAACTTGATCAAGCCTTTCTTACGCAAAATCATTGCGGTGCTAGTGATTGCGCTGTTTGCATTCACTCTTGCCTCCCCTGTCCAAGCCTTAAATGATGGCCAACAATTGGTTTTAGAAAGCTGGAGTCTTGTAAATGAAGGCTATCTAAACCCATCAAAGTTCACACAGATTCAATGGAAGAGACTCCGTCAAGTTGCTCTCGAGAAACCTATAGACAGCAGTGAAGATGCCTACAAAGCCATTGAATCAATGCTTCTACCTATTGGAGATCCATATACAAGGCTACTAAGACCGGACGACTATGCCGCAATGAAAGCAAGCAATTTAGGTAGTGAGATAAATGGTGTCGGGCTTCAATTAGGAGCGAGGGCTCAAGACGGAGAAATTGTAGTCATAGCTCCATTAGAAGGTTCTCCTGCTGCTGATGCAGGAATCACGAGCGGCACTGTTTTGCAAAGTGTCAACGGCGAATCTCCAAAAGCTCTTGGTCTTGAAGCAACGGCGGCAAGGCTTAGAGGAGAGATTGGTTCTCAAGTTTTGGTCAAATTGAAACCACCCTTAGAAGAAACAAAAGAAGTAGCTCTCGAAAGAAGAGTTGTTGACCTAAGGCCGGTCAGGACACGCCGACTTAGAAATGAATCCCACACATTCGGATATTTAAGAATCACCCAATTCAGCGAAGGAGTCCCTGAACAAGTAGAGGAAGCACTTGAAGAACTACTGGAAAAAGATGTTGAAGGGCTAGTGCTAGACCTACGTAATAACTCAGGTGGACTTGTCAGCTCAGGACTAGCTGTAGCAGATGCTTTCTTAAGTGGGGAACCAATCGTCGAAACCCGTAAACGAGATGGAATTAGTGATGCGATTCCATCTGGAGCTGAAACCCTTTATGAAGGTCCCATGGTGACTCTCATCAATGGAGGAACAGCGAGTGCGAGTGAGATACTTGCTGGGGCTTTACAAGACAATCAAAGATCAATGCTGATAGGTAGTAGAACTTTTGGTAAAGGCCTCATTCAATCACTAACCACTCTCAGTGACGGAAGTGGGCTCGCGGTAACTGTGGCGGGATACTTGACTCCTAGTGGTAAAGACATCCAAGGGAATGGCATCGAACCAGACAGGGTTCTTGATATGCCAGAACCTCTAAACCCAGGTGGAGACGAAGATAGATGGCTAAAAGATGCAGAACTCTTGTTAGGAGCAGACCTTGATCGTCAGGATATCCAAAACATTCCTTCTGAAGAAGAAGCCATGCCCCCTGCGAAAGAAGTCAAAGCAAACGATCTTTAGGATCAATGAGTAAACGCACATACCATGACCCTCTTCATGGCGGAATAACGCTCGACAGCAGTTGTCCAGCAGAAGCCATGGTAATGAGATTAATTGACTCCGAACCATTTCAAAGGCTTAGAAGAATCCGTCAACTAGGACCAGCATTCCTTACTTTTCACGGTGCAGAATCGAGTCGGTTTACTCATTCAATCGGGGTTTTCTATTTAGCCAGAAAAGCTCTAAAACGATTAACTGATTACGACAAAAGCCTTAAAGAATGCAAAGGACTTCTCTACGCCGCCTCGCTGCTACACGATTTAGGCCATGGACCTTTAAGTCATACAGGCGAAGAAATGTTTGGGCTCAGTCACGAGTTCTGGTCCGCAAAGGTAATACGAGAACATCCGTCCATAAGAGATCCAATTGAAACCTACGCATCAGGGGCCTCACAGGCTGTAGCTGACTTACTTGAGAACGGACTAGCAAAAAGTTCAGCAATTAAATCATTAGTTAGTAGCCAATTAGACTGTGATCGCCTGGATTATTTGCTTCGGGACAGTCATAGTACTGGTGCAAAATATGGTCTATTAGACCTTGATCGGATTCTTTCTGCAATAACTATCGCACCTGATGGAGGATTGGCAATTCATCCAAAAGGACTTATGGCTGTAGAGCACTATTTAATTGTTCGTAATCTCATGTACCGTAGTGTATATAATCATCGAATAAATGAAGTATGTAGTTGGCTTTTAGAGCAACTAATACGTACCGCACGTGTAATGGGTCCAAAGGAAGTTTGGGCCGACAAAATCATGAAGAAATGGCTCTGGGGAATAGAGAGTCTTGACCTATATTCTTTCCTTGGAAATGATGATATCCGAGTTGGTTATCATTTTTTACAGTGGGAAGAAAATGCACCAGAACCACTTGCAAGGCTTTGCAAACGCTTCCTAAATCGTCATTTACTAAAAGCCTTGCCAGTTGATCATTTCAGCAGAGAAGAACAATTAGAGGCACTTGCAATAGCCAGGAAACTTGTAGAGGGAACAGGAGAAAATCCTGACTTCTGTTGTGGATTAAGGACTCAAAATCTTCATGGGTACCATCCATATAAAGGTGGCCTTCGCCTTTGGGATGGCAACCAGTTAAAGGCTATTGAGCAAGCATCACCATTGGTAAGCAGTCTGACCAGACCAGCAGATTCCTCCTGGTTAATTCATCCCAAAGAAATTCACAGTCAACTTCGGAACAAATTAAAAGATCTCTCTCTCAAAGCGCTATAAGTTTAATCAATGAGAAAAATTCATTTCAAGGATGGAAGAATCTTCGATTGAAAAACAAGTAGTAAGTCTTCCACCCAAGAAAAGATCAGGCTGGAGAGAATCCTTACCATCAAAACTAAACCATCTAAAGGGAGGGAACGTCACCCTCGACTGTGGTGATTGGAATCTTGGCTGTAGAGAGCTCAAACAAATGAAATCAATAATTGAGAAATCGGGGATGAAGCTCGAGCAGATTTATTCAGTAATTCCAGAAACAATAGTTAGTGCAACTGCTCTTGGGTATCAAGCACAACTAATTTTCCCCAAAGGAGCAATTCAATCTCAACCTCAAAACTCGAATGTTATAAGACCTGAAAAAGAATCTAAGGTTTTTTTCCACGAAGGGACTCTTCGCTCCGGAGAACATCTCGAAGTCGAAGGTGATGTCTTATTACTTGGAGATGTCAATCCTGGTGCATCCATTTCTTCTACTGGAGATGTACTGATCTTTGGCCGACTTCTAGGGACAGCCCATGCAGGCAACTCAGGGAATATAAATGCCAAAATTGTTGCCCTAGAGCTAAAACCACTCCAATTAAGAATTGCCGAAAAAATAGCCAGAGGTCCAGAGGAAAGACCCAAAGTAGGTTTCGCAGAAGAAGCCAAACTTATAAAAGGACACATTTTGATAGGACCAGCTAAGGCAGCATATTTAAGGAAAAAACCTTTGCTACCAAACCAGTCCTTATAAGTCGAGCAATTCTTTCCAAGGGGTCTCAGGATTCGACTCCCATGATTTTTCCATGAAAATCAACTTTTAAATTACTTTCGTATGCGAACGTTCAGCCCTATTCCTTGAGAGGTTTAGCAAATGCCATTTAAGCTTTGGCCAATCTTCAATGGCACGTGTCGCCAAACACACGAATCATCCTTATTTGCTCTGGGAAGGGAGGCGTTGGTAAAACCACGCTTACAGCCAACTTAGGGATTGCCCTTGCCAAGCAAGGAGTAAGAACAGCAGTCTTGGATGCTGATTTTGGATTAAGGAATCTAGACCTACTTTTAGGCCTGGAAAATCGAATCATCTATACAGCTCAAGAAGTTCTGGAGGAAAGTTGCAGACTTGAACAGGCCCTGGTTAAGCACAAACAAGAAGGCAACCTGGCATTGCTCCCTGCAGGTAATCCAAGAATGCTCGACTGGCTTAAGCCTGAAGACATGCAACGCATTGTCTCAATGCTTGCAGAGCAATTTGACTACGTATTAATTGATTGTCCTGCTGGGGTTGAAGATGGGTTTAAGAATGCGGCTTCCGCAACAAATGAGGCAATAGTAATTACAACTCCCGAAATATCTGCAGTTCGTGATGCCGACAGAGTTATTGGCCTACTTAACACCAATGGAATTAAGCCTATACAGCTTGTTCTAAATCGAGTAAGACCAAAGATGATTGCCAGTCAGGAAATGCTCTCGGTTGATGACGTAACTGACATTCTTGCACTTCCCTTACTTGGTTTAGTTCTTGAAGATGAGCAGGTAATTGTTAGCACAAATAGAGGCGAGCCATTAACACTCCGTGGCAGCAGGTCTCCAGCCGCTAGATGCTATGGCAACATTGCTCGACGACTCCAAGGCGAAGAAATCCCCCTCATAGATCCTTCCAAAGAAGGGAAAGGGTTGCGAGATAAATTTCGTCGTCTGATGGCAACCAAGATTTTCTGAAGCAATGACCCTTAGAGACATCCTCAACAAACTAATTGGGCGACAACAGACCAGTGCCACTACGGCAAAGGAACGATTGCAATTGGTTTTAGCTCATGACCGCTCCGATTTGTCACCTGAACTTCTCGATCAAATGCGTTCAGAGATCTTAAAAGTAGTAGCAAAATATGTAGAAATAGATATGGAAGAAGGAGCTGTGAGCTTAGAGACAGAAGACCGCATGACTGCTCTGGTCGCAAACTTACCAATTAAACGAACTATAAAGAGTTCCCTCAAGGCATAATATTTGACTGTTTTCCACCATCACAATTTAAAAAGCAGTTGATTCCTCGTTAAAATCAATCTAATGCCGGCTTAGCTCAGTGGTAGAGCAGCGCTTTTGTAAAGCGAAGGTCATCGGTTCAAATCCGTTAGCCGGCTTTTCACGAACAAGGTCTTTACTACTCGTAGCTCATTAGAAGACCTTAGATTCCCTAGCTCAGACGAAGGTAGAAAGAGTTATGAAGTTATGACTAAATCTCAAATAGAAAAGTTGCTAGCTTCTCAACTGGATTTCATCGTTATCTGAAGTCCTACCTGAAACCAACCAGACAAGAAATAAGAGAAGAACAATCCATAAGGAACGAAGCTCGAAAATTGGAGTAAGAAACAAAATTGCCGGTTTCAATAACCAATAGAAAACGAATTGAAGTATAGAAACTACAAGAATAAGTCCTGCCATTGGATCTGAAGCCTCATAGATTACCAATATCTCGTAAAAGAGAGTAAAAATCAACTTTTTTATTCTTCCTATAGAAATTACTCAAATATGCGTAAAGATACTATTTAATCAATCAAATCCAGAGAATAAATCATTCAGGTCAAGCCAAATACTCATTACAATAAGCAAACACAATAAGATCAAGCTATGAAAGCTAAAATAAAATCCATTAGGATATTTGATGATATGTAAAATATCATCAAATATCCCTGAGACTAACTACAAATTCAATCTAAATAAAAAATATCTTTCATCCTATTCAGCCCAACAAATGCCTTTCGGTACAACCTCGCCTTTTCGCAAAAGTTTCCAACCACCTTCAGACTCCCAAGCAATCACGCTACTTGCCAACCTTGAACATTTGGGCCATGGAGTCGGACCCAATAAAGATAATTCCGGGAAACAGTCTGAAGCCTGATGAGCGGTCAAGGAGGAAGGCTCTCCTGCATGATTAGCACTTGTTGTTGCCAAAGGACCACTTACTTGAAGCAAGCTCCTTGTTAAATTGCAATCTGGCACTCTCATACCTAGTGTTGACCCTCCTGGATTCAACATATCAACAATTGGTCCACGGGCAGGTAAGACCATAGTGAGAGCACCTGGCCAATAGCTTCTAGCAATAGAAGTAGCATCTTTTAAAGCAAAAGAAGAAGCGAAAGCAAATAATTCCTCATGAGTAGCTCCCATCAAGACAAAAGGTTTATTAGAAGGCCTTCTTTTAAGAGACCAAAGTACAGAAGCCTTGTCAGGGATACTTGCCAAAGCAGGAACAGTATCCGTAGGTAACAAAACAGGCTCTCCTCTTTTTAAGACTGAGGCCAACTCGTATCTCTCCAAAACCAATGGTTTAAGCGCACTCATGATTTTCTAAAACCACCTCCCAATCGCAAAACGTTTTATACCACTTAGATCAGAACCATAATCAACATCTTTGAACCCATTCTCTTTCATCAAACTTAAAACGATCTCGCTCTGATCATGATGATGCTCAAGTAATAACCAACCACCTTTAGACAAAGACTGGGTAGCCCCATTAATTACTTGGCGAAGATGACTAAGACCATCCGGCCCTCCGCATAAAGCCAATCTGGGTTCATGGTCTCTGACAACTGGCGCCAAATATTCCACAATTGCTGAAGGTATATATGGAGGATTCACTAATGCAAGTTCAATCGAACCCCACCAAGGTTTTAAAGGTTCCCACCAACTACCCAGAAAAAGTTCCCACTTTGCATTAGGAGCAAGCTTTTCTAAATTTCTCCTGGCCAATTCAAGAGCATTTGGGCTGCAATCGACAACTAAACCCTGCCAAGCTGGCAAAGCTCTTGCGAGAGCTACAGCCAAAGCTCCTGATCCTGTCCCCAAATCAACCCACACACCAGACGAATTAAGACTACGAATTGATAGTGCTATATCAACCAAAATTTCTGTTTCTTGTCGGGGTATCAAAGCATCTGCAGTAATTTCGAGCTCAAAATCACGCCAAGGACAATAACCGACCAGGTACTGAAGAGGGATACTCTCTTCAAGATGCTTTCTCCAGCAAATCTCTAATTTTTCTAACGACTTAGTAAGTTTCACCTTTCTAGATGGCTCAAGAAACAACTTCTGCAAACAACTCCACTTCAACCCACCTCCAATATCAAGAAGCCAATCCAAATCAACCGATCGACCTCCTAAGGAAAGCTGATTCCTTCGCCAAGCCAAAAGTACTACGCCAGAGATTTCCTTAGTGGTCATAATGAAATTACTTTAAATAAAAGAAGTCTTACTAAAATCTCAATGCAAAGAAAATCTTGCGTATCAGACAAGGTTTTTAAAAAACTACTTCTATACACCAAATATAATCAATCCTCGTTTTGCAAAACATCAAAAAGTTGACTCATTTCAGGCGAAAGATGACGAACTATTCTTCTTTTGGGCCCCTCGATTTTTACCAAGACAAGATCCACCATTGCGTGACAAGCAATGGTGGATCTTGTTGTATAAAAAACTGTATGCCAAGGCCATCGAGGACCATTCCTCGGCAACAAACAACTCTCAACAACAACCTCATCACAGCACCGAAGAGGCCTAAGATATTCAATATCTATTTTGACAACTGGAAGCTCATAACCCTTGTTAATTACAAGGTCATAAGGAAAACCTACTGTTGAAAGAGCCTCTACTCTAGCCTCCTCAAGCCATAATAAGTAAGCACCGTGCCACATAACACCTGCATAATCAGTATGTTGCGGTAAAACAGTTTTATTAAGTTGCCAAATTTTCTTCCTGAAAGATTCTGGTATAGGCAAATTTTTTTTGTGATTCAATTAAATAATTTATTTAGTTAATGACTACATAAAATCATAATTGAACCAATAAGTTGTATGGCCACTAAAAAAATTGAAGTGACCTAACTTCGCAAAAGAAATAGTCCAAGACACAAGAGAAGATTCTAGATGCAACAAGATTGCACGAGAAAAATTCCCCTTTCGAAAAGGAGAGTCCTTGGGGTTGATGTCCAATTCAGACTGAAATTGTCCGCTTATTGGATTTTCAGCCTTTAGTTAGGCCCGATTTTTCCCTTTGGCTTGGCAGAAAAGAAGCTCGACTTATCGCCACTATTGGTCGCGATAAACAGACCTAGGAGGAAAATCGTCGGGACGCCAACGAATAAAAGACTGGCAGCAAATCCGAAGTTGGTGGTTTCCATGCACGCAAATGGATACTCGGAAAACGTATCACCAGTAGGCGCTCTAAACATCAATCAGTCAGTTCCTCTTCACCGGCCTTAGCAGGCAGAACCCTAATTAAAAGAGTCTGGAATCTTCCCAAACAGTCTCTTACTACATAGATCTCAGCAGTCACTCAGGTAGTTCAGCCTCACAAGCCGCAGCAATAAACTTCCTTGAATTTTGGAAAGAAACTTGAGGCCTTGTAACAACTATTACTGATGATTTGACCAAGGTTTGGCAAGAAAGGCGCCAATGTTTAGGTCTTCTTCTGAGCTTGGCCCTCTCTACTTCAGTCAACCCAGAAAGCGGCTCAGGCGAATTACTACCCTCAATCGATACAAAACACGTAATGCACTGACCGCATCCCCCACAATTTCCAAGGGTCCCTTTCAGTCCATAAAGCTCAATTCCTTCCTGAAGAGCAACATCACGAAGATTTGCTCCAATTGAACATTTGACATCTTTACCTTCACGAACAAAACGGATTGTTGGCATTGGATTAGGACAAAATTGATCTCATTTTGCAGTCTGGCATTGAGTTTTGTGACCGCTGTGCGAAAACAAATATCTGCTCGAATCACCTCACGTTCCCACCAATACAGAGCAAGTAGCCCATTCGCAGTATCACTACACGTTGCAGCTAACGACAACAACGCACTTTGAACAAGCAAGAACCTTTACGATCGTTCGGTCTGGCTGCTTAAGCAGCTTTGTTCCACGAACCTGACCCATGGGATTGCCCTGGTATCGGGTGCACACAGTCGTTTTAAACGACCCCGGCCGACTCCTGGCCGTGCACCTCATGCACACCGCACTGTTAGCCGGCTGGGCCGGCTCCATGCTCCTATATGAGCTAGCTATCTTTGATCCTTCTGATCCAGTCCTGAACCCGATGTGGCGCCAGGGCATGTATGTAATGCCCATGACTGCCCGCTTAGGCGTCACAGGTAGCTGGGCTGGCTGGGACGTTACCGGTGCAACCGGTCTTGACCCAGGCTTTTGGAGCTTTGAAGGCGTTGCAGCCGCACATATCGTCTTCAGTGGTCTTCTGATGTTGGCTGCCATCTGGCACTGGACTTACTGGGATCTTGAACTCTGGGAAGACTCCCGTACAGGCGAAGCCGCACTTGACCTTCCAAGAATATTTGGGATCCACCTTCTCTTAGCAGGTCTAACCTGTTTCGGATTTGGAGCCTTCCATTGCTCAACTGTCGGCCTATGGGTCTCTGATCCATACGCCTTAACAGGTCATATCGAGCCAATTAGTCCAGCCTGGGGAGCAGAAGGATTTAACCCCTTCAACCCAGGTGGAATTGTCGCCAACCACATTGGCGCTGGACTTCTCGGAATTGTTGGTGGCATTTTTCATATCACCAACCGCCCAGGAGAACGCCTCTATAGAAACCTCAGAATGGGAAATATTGAGGGGGTTTTGGCGAGTGCTCTCGCTGCAACTCTCTTTGTCTCCTTTGTGGTTTCAGGAACAATGTGGTACGGATCAGCTACTACACCAGTAGAGCTATTTGGTCCAACTCGTTATCAATGGGATAGCAGTTACTTCAAGTCTGAGATCAGTCGCAGAGTTCAAACAGCTGTAGACAACGGTTCCTCTAAGGCTGAAGCATATGCATCCATTCCTGAGAAGCTTGCCTTCTATGACTATGTAGGGAACAGCCCCGCCAAAGGTGGTCTTTTCCGTGCTGGAGCCATGGTTAATGGCGATGGCCTTCCTACTGGTTGGCAGGGTCACATCGGTTTTACCGATAATGATGGTAATGATCTTGAAGTCCGCAGGATTCCAAACTTCTTTGAGAACTTCCCAGTAGTCCTTGAAGATGCAAATGGGAATGTCAAGGCTGATATACCTTTCCGCCGAGCTGAAGCGAAGTACTCCTTCGAGCAAGCAGGCGTCAAGGCAACTGTCTATGGCGGAGCGTTGGATGGACAAACCTTCACCGATCCAGTTGTTGTAAAACGTCTTGCACGTAAAGCACAACTAGGTGAAGCTTTCAAGTTCGATCGAGATCGCTACAAATCAGACGGAGTCTTCCGTAGTTCACCAAGGACATGGTTCACCTTTGCTCACGTTTGCTTTGGTTTGCTATACCTCTTTGGACACTGGTGGCATGCAGCAAGGACTCTTTACAGAGATACCTTCTCAGGCATCGACCCAGATATGGGAGACCAGGTGGAGTTCGGTCTGTTCCAAAAACTTGGAGACAGTTCCACCCGTCGGATACCTGGACGTGCTTAATTACTACAAGCACATCACTCGAATTCACTAGCCACTACCGAGAATCTCGATGGAAGCCTTTACTTACGTCCTCATCCTCACTTTGGCACTTGGAACCCTATTCTTCGCCGTCGCATTCCGCGATCCACCGAAGTTTGGTAATTAGATCAAAAGTCAAATTCAAGTCGTCACAAAAAAAAGAGCCTCACAAAGAGGCTCTTTTTTTTGTTTCTAGGCATCCTGTTTTGCTTTAAAGAAAAAAATTGAACCCAAAATAATTACTTCAAAATTAACTCAAAAAAAATCTCCAGGAATTTTTTGAACATCAAATAAATACCAAACCCTTCTCATTTCGCAGATCAATGTATAAGGTTGGATTGACCTTTAGGTTGTTAGGGCATGCAATGCCCCTCTTGCCAAAATACTGATAGTCGAGTTCTTGAGTCTCGAGCAGCTGATGGTGGGCGCAGTGTGCGCCGCAGAAGGGAGTGCTTAAATTGCGACTTCCGCTTCACTACTTATGAACGTGTTGAGACGATTCCAATCTCCGTTCTCAAAAGCAATGGTAGTCGAGAAACATTTAATAGAAGTAAACTTTTGCATGGACTAACCCTTGCCTGTCAAAAAACCAATATTCCAACAGCGAAGCTAACTTCGATTGTTGACGAACTAGAACTCGGCCTGCAACAAAATAATCTTCGAGAAATAAGTAGTTCCGAGATTGGTGAAATGGTTTTAGATCAACTTGGCAACTTAAGCGAAGTCGCTTACATAAGATTTGCTTCAGTACATAGAGAATTTCAAGGCATCAGTGATTTCGTGAAGGCCCTCAAAACCATTAATTCAAACAAAAACCAATTAGCTTCCGTACGCTAAGGCCTAGAAGAATAGGTGGATCTGTAAAGTAGCTGTTGTTTCCAAAAGGTCTTTGGCGGGCCTAATGGAATTTCTTCGCACTGCTCAGAAGCAGACCGCCATCCCATAATGTCTAATACTCCGATCGAACAAGTTCAAGATTCTTCTTCTGAAGACACAACCACCAATCCAACAACCAGCCATGAGGTTGACAACAGTGGTGTTGAAAAAGAAACTTTTAAAGAAGAAAAACTGAACATTCCGGAGGAAGTCCCCACTGCTGACAACTCAAGTAGTCGTCGAAGCAAAAAAGACTTCGAAGGGGCTGGTTTTACTATCGATGAATTCGCTTCTCTATTAAGCAAGTACGACTACAACTTCAAGCCAGGCGACATAGTAAATGGGACAGTATTTGCTCTCGAATCCAAAGGGGCAATGATTGATATTGGAGCAAAGACAGCGGCCTTCATGCCGCTTCAAGAGGTTTCTATTAATCGTGTAGAAGGGCTGAGCGATGTACTACAGCCATCAGAAATTCGGGAATTCTTCATAATGACTGAAGAGAATGAAGATGGACAACTTTCCCTTTCCATTAGAAGAATCGAGTACCAACGTGCATGGGAGAGAGTTCGTCAGCTTCAGAAAGAAGATGCCACGATTTATTCAGAAGTTTTCGCAACAAACCGAGGAGGAGCTTTAGTAAGAGTAGAAGGGTTAAGAGGATTTATTCCTGGTTCTCATATAAGTACCCGCAAAGCAAAAGAAGAGCTTGTAGCTGACTTCTTACCTCTCAAATTTTTAGAAGTAGATGAAGAAAGAAATAGACTAGTTCTCAGCCATAGGCGTGCTCTAGTAGAACGCAAGATGAATCGTCTAGAAGTTGGTGAAGTAGTAATAGGTGCTGTAAGGGGAATTAAACCTTATGGAGCTTTCATTGACATCGGAGGTGTCAGCGGTCTTCTTCATATCTCAGAAATCAGCCATGAGCACATAGAGACCCCTCACTCAGTTCTAAATGTCAATGATCAAATGAAAGTGATGATCATTGACCTAGATGCGGAAAGAGGTCGAATTTCTCTGTCTACAAAAGCACTCGAGCCAGAGCCTGGGGACATGTTGACAGATCCTCAGAAGGTATTTGATAAGGCTGAAGAAATGGCTGCACGATATAAACAAATGCTTCTCGAACAAGCTGAGGAAGGGGAAGAAACAACAGGGGTAGCAACTGCCGAATAATCATTAGGAGTTCATGCCACAACTATTGCTGAAGGGAAAGCCCATCGGCGAAATCGAAGGGGTACTTTTTGATAAAGACGGTACCCTTTCTGATAGTGAAGATCATCTAATTAAACTTGCCAATAGAAGGATTCAAGAAGCAATAGCAAAATTCCCTCTTAAGAATGTCAGCGATCTAGGCAACTTCAAGGGAATGCTAGCTAGAGCATATGGTTTAGCTGAAAGCGGTCTTCAACCTGATGGAACTCTTGCAATTGCATCACGTCAAAGCAATTTAATCTCAACCGCAACAGTCTTTTGTCTCTTTGGTGAGTCTTGGCCTAGTTCAATAGCACTCGCTAACGAAGTATTTTCTGCTGCAGATTCACTAAATCCACAAGATGATTTTAATTTTAATAAAATAAGACTTCTTCCAGGGGCTCTCAACCTTTTAAAAAGACTTCAAAGTGCAGGGATAATTTGCGCTTTAATAAGTAATGACACCTCAGAGAATATTCATCATTTCTTATTAGGGAACAATCTTGAAACGATCATTCCCTACTTCTGGAGTGCAGATCATTCACCAGCCAAGCCAGATCCTATGGCGGTAGAAGGTCTTTGCAATAAGATTGGCTTAACCCCCAGGAAGTGCGCCTTAATAGGTGACGCAGAAACAGATCTAAAAATGGCAAAAGAAGCCCAGGTCTCCTTACCACTCGGCTACATTTCCGGGTGGAGTAGTCCACCAGTACTAACCGCTCATTCCCATCTAATTACGCACTGGGATGAACTTGCAATTCAAACAAATCCTAAAGTAATAGACAGCCTCGGTTCACCATGAGTCGTTACGTCTTTACCTCTGAATCAGTCACAGAAGGACATCCGGACAAAGTTTGCGATCAAGTAAGTGATGCAATCCTGGATGCGCTCCTATCACAAGACCCAAACAGCCGAGTTGCTTGTGAAACTGTTGTCAATACAGGCTTATGCCTTATTACTGGCGAAGTCACCTCTAATGCAAAGGTTGACTTTATTAATCTCGCGAGAAAAGTTATAAATGAAATTGGCTATGCAGGTGCAAGAGCTGGAGGGTTTGATTCAACCAGTTGTGCTGTGCTAATTGCACTGGATCAACAATCACCAGATATTTCTCAAGGAGTTGATGAAGCAGAAGACCATTCTGAAGATCCTCTAGACAAAGTAGGGGCTGGAGACCAGGGAATAATGTTTGGTTACGCATGTAATGAGACTCCAGAACTCATGCCCCTTCCAATAAGTCTGGCTCATCGATTAGCACGCAAACTTGCAGAAGTACGACATAACGGAACTCTGGAATATTTACTTCCAGACGGGAAAACTCAAGTTAGTGTTTTATATGAAAACAACATTCCAACTGCTATTAATACCATCCTTATTTCAACCCAACACACAGCCGAAGTAAAAGGTCTAACAAAAGAACAGGATATTCAATCAGAGATCAGCAAAGATCTGTGGAAACACGTGGTTGAGCCAGCAACTTCCGACCTTGTTCTGAAACCCAAGCAAAACGAAACACGCTTCCTAGTTAATCCAACCGGCAAATTTGTAGTGGGCGGGCCTCAAGGTGATGCAGGTTTAACTGGAAGAAAAATAATCGTTGATACTTATGGTGGATATGCAAGACATGGGGGAGGAGCTTTCTCTGGTAAAGATCCAACCAAAGTAGACAGATCCGCTGCATATGCGGCTCGTTTCGTAGCCAAGTGTCTCGTTCAATCAAGCCTGGCGACGAAAGCAGAAGTACAACTTAGCTATGCGATTGGAGTAGCAAAGCCTGTATCTATTTTAGTTGAATCATTTGGCACCGGGAAATGCTCAAATCAAGAACTAACTGATTTGGTTAAGAAGCACTTCGATTTGCGTCCAGGGGCAATAATCGAGCAATTCCAATTAAGAAACCAGCCCAGAGAACACGAAGGTCGCTTCTATCGGGATGTCGCAGCATATGGTCATTTTGGACGCCCTGATCTAAACCTGCCATGGGAAGATGTAACCTCTAAAGTATCTGAAATCAAGGAAAAAGAAGGGAAATTATTTCAACAAATAGATAAAGGTTACTAAGTGGAAATTTCATCCCTCTTTCTGGGGATAGACCTTGGTACTAGTGGAGTACGTGTAGCTGTAATAGACAAAGATCATGAGTTAATCTACAAGAACAAAATAAACTATGTTCACTCTCTTGAATCTCCTGAGGGTTGGAAAGATTGCTGCGAAATCCTCATCAGGAGTTTGCCTAAAAGTATTCGCAAGAGACTGAAAGCATTATCTATTGCAGGCACATCAGGTACACTATTAGCTTGCTCCAAAGAAGGTATCCCTTTAGGCAATGCTCTCCCCTATTCACAAAGTTGTCCAGAACAAGAGCAAAACCTAAATCGTCTAGTTTGCAAAAATAATGGGGCTTCCAGTTTAACTAGCAGTCTTGCAAGATCTCTTAGGCTAACCGAGAAATATGGTCCAGATATTTTACTCCGTCATCAATCAGATTGGGTCAGCGGTTGGTTACTAGGAGATTGGCGATTCGGAGAGGCATCTAACAATATTAGGCTTGGATGGGAATTGAAGAAAGGTTCTTGGCCCTCAACTTATAAATCTACTAAATGGTACAAATCACTCCCACAAATAGTAAATAATGGAAGCATAATTGGCCTAATATCATTGAACAATGCAAAAAATTTAGGTTTACCAAAAGATTTAAATATAATAGCAGGTACAACTGATGCTAATGCTGCTGTCTTAGCAGCTAACCCTTCTTTTAATGATGGGATTTCTATACTTGGAACAACTCTTGTAATCAAAAAACTTTTTGATAGGCCTATCAATACATCGGGAATTACCAATCACTTAATTGGAGGTAAGTGGATTTGTGGAGGGGCTTCTAATAGTGGATGTGGAGTTCTCAGTAGACTTTTCGACGAGAATCAACTGAATGAACTAAGTAGACAGATAAATCCGAATTCAAATAGTGGACTAATGTTTAGGCCTCTTCAATCCAAAGGGGAAAGATTTCCTGAAGACGATCCAAATATTGAACCAATCCTTGAGCCCCGGCCAATAAGTGATTCTTTATACCTTCATGGTCTACTAGAAGGATTGGCAAGGATTGAAGAAAGAGGTTGGAAGAAGCTAGAACAATTAGGTGTACCATACCCTCATAAAATAATCACACTTGGTGGTGGAGCAAAAAATCCACAATTGAGAAGAATTAGAGAAAGATTTCTAGGGATTCCTATAGTCAGTTGCTTCACCCCTCCTGCAGTAGGAGTGGCTAAACTAGCCTTGAAAGCTCTTTCATAAACAATTTATAAATCTATTTTTTTTTAAATACATCCTCTAGAAGAATGCTAAAAGCTTTTACAACAGAGAGAGAATATTTCTCTTCAAAATCACTCTAAATATTTTTCATTATTGAAAATTATCTATTTGTATGCTTTGATGTTAATTGATAGCATAAATTAATGATACCAACATTTAAAACTGGAGAGAAGTATGACTAAAGAGCCCCTAACAGCAGATGTCAGTGAAAGAATTTGCGAACACATGAACAAAGATCATAAAAATGCTGTGGAAGCTCTTGCCTCACATTATGGCGGCTGCTCTGATCCCAAATCAGCCATCATGATTGCCATATACCCACAGACTATGGAGCTTGATGTTGATGGCAAACGCTTACAAATCCCTTTTGACCATGTTCTCAAAGACAGTTCAGATGCCCACCAAACCCTTGTAGGAATGTGCAAAGCCTTAAAGAACTCCACCTGACAAATCAATTAGGAATAACTAACAGCTGTTCAAAGTGCCTAAAAGCTCCTTTAATAACAAAACAACTTGACCGGCCACAAGTAGCTGTTGCAAGTTCAGAAAACCACCTCCTCACCCTGTGATCTAATATCGATAAGTCACATAGGCGACGAGCCGGGATAGCTCAGTTGGTAGAGCAGGCGACTGAAAATCGCCGTGTCCCCAGTTCAAATCTGGGTCCTGGCACCTTCCTTAATGAACGAAAGGCACCAATTACTGGTGCTTTTTTGTATGAAAGGAGAAATATCGCAGGATATTTGGTCTCTAATGTGGTCCATCAGACAAAAACGAGAATACTAATTCCAAGAACCCTTGAATATGATGCAAAAACGGGATTACCGTCAGCAACATCTCAGCTCCCTCTAGGGATTGCACTCCTTAGAGGGAGCTGAGAAATGTGTTGAAAACATTCTCTGAAGTGACGTTGTTAAATTGCTCTACCCAAACAGCAGCTACTATTCGTTGAACTAATAAGAAAAATACACCCTGAAAAGATATTTTATCAAGAAAAAACTCTGATTTAGGTAGAATTCAAGATGTTAAGTCAGACCCAGTAAGGCTTGGTCAATTTGTTTACCTAGCCCATCTTAAATCTGGATCTAGACATTGATTTCAGGTATTTATTTCTGTGTCCTTCTCAAGATTCAACGAAAAGAATGGTAAAACATTCAACAATGCAGACAGTTTTTCTATAGTTTTTGATGAAGAGTGGAAAAGTTTCTCAAACAAAAACAAAGAGAAAAAATTAACTCAAGAAGAGAAGCTTAAGCTTGTTCTTGACAGCATCAAGGACCATCCGTTTATTCAGGAATCTCCTTCAGTTGCCTTAAAAGTGGCGGAATTTAGGATAAGACTTCTTGAACTTTACTGATTGCAAAACTTAATCCAGAAACAATTCAATCTCTTTATATTTCTTCCATGAAAAACACTAATAAATTTCTGTAAAATCAAGAATAACTCCAACCAGATCAGATCTATTTGAACCTTATTCGAATTAGACCCCCGACGAATTGAGCTCAAAGTAAATTACCTAATTCTTTTAATCCTAAATAAAGCCTTATCTTACAATAGATTAGCAAATAAATAGTAATATTCTCCTATTGTTTTGTTTGATTTAGTAAAATCTGCAAATTTCTTAATCGTTTTTCAGTGTCTAAAAGAAGCTGCTTATTTCTCTCTTCCAAAGTAAATTCTTTCAACGGTAGATTAGCTTCGAGGAGGTTGATCTTTTCCTCCAACTCAATGAGTCTAATGGTAAGAGACTCACTCAATTCAATCAAGTCATAGAATTGGAGACCAACTCTTTGATCAAAAGAGTATGTTTTATTATTCAATGTCATAAAGAATGCCCTTCTACAGGGGATTCTGCCGATGCTATTGGCGAAAAGCAAGCTATCTGTCTCAATAAGAACTTCCATGGAATAGCCAATTCCTAACAAACCTTCAATTGGTTCAAACTTTTTCAATCAGATATGACCTGAGATATATGGCGAATAACCCTCTCAAGCTTTCGAGACTCACCCTTTCGAAAATTCAATTTAATAACATTTCTCACTGTTCTCCAACAAAAGGAAACGGAAGAGCAGCTTAGGTTTGTTACAAGAATGAGGGATTCCCTTTTTTTTATCTAGCAGTTTGATTTGTCTGTCACCTTTTTTCTAAATACAAAGAAGATTATTTCGGGGAGATTCTTAAATAAAATTTAATCAAGGAATATTTACCTTTAATTAATTAAAGGTAAATATTCCTATAATATTACAAGTTAGTATGCCTTTTGGTCTGATCTAACAAAAATCAATTTAGGCCTAAAAAGGCAACCGAGAAAAGGAGAAAAATCATTTCCTTACGGTTGCATAATCTTCCTAAAGTTATTTAACTAAGTCGCTCGCGGCCAAGGAATCAATCTAAAGTGACTAAAGATTATTTTATAGCTTAATCAAATCAAAGTCGTATATGGAGCCCCAAAATTAAATCACCACTTCAAAAAACTACTATTTAGAAACAGATGTCTTACATCCCTAACGCGGCACTGAAATTTGGGGCTCTAAGTTTAAACCAGGAACCTATTGCCTATGGCAAATCAAGAGTTTCAGGTAGCCAAATGATCAGTTATTTGCTTCATTGTCGATCAGGTTGTATGCCTGGTCAGACTAGTATTTTTGTTACCAATGCTCTTAGCAAGCCAGATTTTAATGCGGACATAAATGAAAACAAAGTAACTTCTGCTTATAAGCGAGAAGCCTCTAAAGCACTACATCTTCCATTTGGACCACGTGAATTAGAAATTTGTCCATATGGGTTCGAGTTTGAGAAATACTCACCACATGACGATGAGACATTTAATATCGCCATAAAATCTGCTTATAAACAGATTTTTGGCAACTTTAGACTGATGTCTAGCGAACGCCCTGTTGACTTGGAAAGAAGGTTAAGGAATGGTGATTTCACTATCAGAGAATTTATTAGAGGTCTAGCAAAATCAACATTTTACTTAGAACATTATTTTGAAAATGTATCTCAACAGAGAGCTATTGAGCTAAGCATTAAAAATGTTCTTGGCCGACCTCCAAAAAGCCAAAAAGAAATTATTAAGCATGTAAAAATAATCCATGAACAAGGATTTTATGCTCACATTGATTCACTCTTAGACTCCGCAGAATATGAAGAAGTATTTGGTCCACATATAGTTCCTTACAATCGCTGCTGGAACTCTCCATGTAGCTCCAGCACGAGAGACTTTATTTATAATGCTGCTTTAACAAGAAGCTTTGCAACAAGTGACAATGCTATACACTCGAGGATCACTCTTGCAGGTTCTTCAGCAGGGAAAAGTCAACTACTACACAGTCTTGCAAAGAACCAAGCCTCTAAAATAACAAAGCCCACGTACCTCCCAAAAAGGTGAATCACTCTGATTAAAGCAGTCAGATGAGCTCTTAACTTAATTCCCCAGTAAATCCCAATCATTAAACCCATGTCTATGAATCGCCCACAATCCAACGAAAAACCGGGTGATCAATCTTCAAAAACGCCTTCTGGTAAGAAAATTCCCATGGCAATGTCAATGATGGTTGATTCAATGGTAAGAATGATCCAAAAAGCCAACAACAATGATGATTTAGAAATGTCTGATTCCAAAGAGAATACTAATGAAAATTGAGCAATTTATTGCTCAAAGTGAAGGTGAGTGGATATCCATGCGAAGTGGACATTCTTTAGCCTTCAAACAATTCGAACAAGTTGTAAGTACTATAAAAATAGAAATTCTTAGCAAACAAGATCAGGAAGTGATTAACCTTATCGAGAAGTCCGAAGATATAGTTGCTAAAATCAATGGATATACTTGTCCGTTTAGAATTAAATGGAATTCAATAAGTGATTGGGAAGAAGACAATACTATAGAGTCTCCATCAGGCTCAAGCATTCTAATCCCAATTCCAAAAACAAATAATGAAGGTTTGATATTAAGAAGTAGAGGTTATGCAGAAACAACAGAAGTAGCTTCTAGTTACGAGATTTTAGATAATGGTATGTTCATGATGATAAGCAAATATAGTCAATCAATTAGTGAAGAGAGAATTTGGTTCCTCTCTGAAAATGTCAGATGCAGAAGCTCAGCTGTTAAAACCTCGAAAGGTTCTGGAATCCTTCAAACTTCATATGCATCTGAGATACGTAAAGTTACACACAAAAAATGATAATTGATCACTCTTTACTCCGGTTCGCAAAAATACTAGCTGGACACTTTAGCAACAAAGAGCAAGCATTAAATCAACCAAAACATTTTGCCCACATCAATATTTACTTTCTGCCAATTCCTTGGGGAATAATGCAAGGACCAGGCTTTTATTCAGAGCAAAGTTTTGACTATGCACCATGGTCACCATATAGACAAGGGCTTCACCGTTTAAAAAGATATGAGGATATATTTGTTGTGGAAAATTACGAATTATCTGATCCAATTAGATTTGCGGGGGCAGGTTTGGATAAAAGGATCCTGGAACAAAATAAGCCCAAACCACATCATCAAAGACTTGGTTGTTCAATGCATTTTCTCGAAATTGATAATGAAAGATTTCTAGGTAAAGTAGAACCTGGAAATCAATGTTTTATTTATCGTGAAGAGAAAAAAACTTATCTTGTAAGTGAAGTGGAGATTGATAAAGATAAATTGATTAGCAGGGACATTGGATTTGATATAGAAACTAATGAATTGGTTTGGGGTTCTACAGAAGGACCTATATGTTTAAAACGTCAAAGTAACCAAAAAAATAAAATAGATATGGAATGGATTGAATCTGCATATTAATCCATTCAACTCCATTATGCTTTTTTAAATCTTTATTGATCTCTATAAAAAGTCAAATTGAACAACTAGCATATGATTTCAGGCATAGCATCATTATTTATCAATATACCTTGCCTTGATGCGAACAAATCTGTGTGGATCTGTTTGGCTGGTCCGGATCAAAGGAAGAAGAATATTTTTGGTATCAACATCTTTCATTAAACAGATAGAACGTAATGCAGAATATCTACTAATCCAAAAGGGAGTTTCCAATGGATCCAGCCATTTGGCAATCATCTCTAATCCTAATGTAGGGTCTAGCTTTATTAGCGTTCTGATAGCAGCCGGCTTAAATTTCATAAATTCGGGCCACTTTTTATCAAGGGCTTCTAAAGACAAATTAATTATTTCTTGTCTTTGCCCTGAAGTCCAGTCAGTAATAGAGCCACAGAAGTTCAACAAGAAATACAATGCACCATAATCTTTCCTCATCATATCTAAAACCTGAACCATCGAATTCCATAACTCATCAGTTTTCCTTAACTTTAATGTCTTTAAAGCTAAATAACATCTACTAAAGTCCGTACCAAATAATTCCTTTAAAAGAAACTCGTTACTAGGTTCTTCATCATAAACATGAAGCAAATCAAGACTTTCAGGATTGTCTTCAATCGAATCATCCAGAAGATTAATCAAATCAAGTCCCATGTGTTTTTCTAATTCGCCAGGCCATAATGCCTCTATAGCCTTTATTCGAAATGGTAGAGAAACTGGGGTCTTCAAAACAAACTCTAACAAAGGGAAGTAATTACTATTTATTACATCTTGAACAGCACAATATCTATCATTTTGATTGGATAAGGATAGATGATCCTTAAGATCTTTTAAGCGTCTAGAATCTCCAGTTAACTTATAAATAGCAGCCAAACAGGAGCCCCTTAATCCTGGTTTAATTCCTAACTGACTAGACAAGGATTCTATAGGCCCAACTGCGTCAAATACTTCTAAGTTTGCAAGACTCTGAACTAAGACACGTCTACTTTGCCTAGGTTCATTAAGTAATTGAATCATTTTTTGATGTATACTTCTATCAAAACACTTCAAAACAGAAAGAGCCCATACTGCATTCTCAACAAGATATACATCTTCGCTATAAAGACATTTAGCAATTTGGGGTATTGCATTTTTACATTGCTGTCTTGCAAGGACTTCCACTGCTTTTCTCTTGGCAATGAGAACAGCCTGATTTAAAGAATTAGATTCTAAAAGTTCTAGAAGAACTCTTTCAGTATTACCGCTAGGATATTTCTCCAAATGGAAAACTGCCTTGTAATAATCACTAGATAATTTCAACTCACTTATTGGAGTAGACAGAATTTTCAGAGACTGTTTCTCTGTCAGAGGGGGGAGATTATCGAACGGACTAGCTTTCACTTGGTTGGTCTATAGAACAACAAAATATGCTTCTTTGAAGCTAGTCTTGATGATCAAGAATTACAATGAGATAGCAAATCTCTTTACAATATATTGAGATTCTAATGTCGGGTTCAAATACTCCTCTCAGAAAATTTAGTCGTGGCAATTTAAACATCTTGAGAAGATATTGTTTCATAACTTTAGAAAAATTAGATTAATTCGAATAATAGCTTTTCTTCAATGCTAAAGAGCAAAATCCACTTTCAATCAGTTATTATTCTGACCCTCTCGTAGCTCTCTTGAAAAAGGAACCTCCTATCCAAATCAATCATGAAATAATCACATTGAGCGAAGAAGAAGCCACCGAACTTGCTGCGGAATTAAAGGAACAACTAACTAATGGTCAGACTCCCAATATAAATGAACAATACATTCAAAGGTTAGTTGCAGGCCTTGGAGACCCTAGAGGGCTACTAAGAAGAACCTTTGCACAAGGTCTTGGAGAGGCCGGTACAGCAAGTCTTCCTGCACTCCAGTCTGCTCTTTTAAAAAGCCCAAATGTGACTATTCGACGAGCAGCCGCCAAAGCTCTTCGACTGGTAGGGGACCCTAGAGCTTTGCCAGACCTTTTAGAGGCATTGATAAACGATCCAGATCCAGTAGTTCAAGGATCTGCGGTAGGAGCCATGGCAATCTTTGGAGAAAAAGCAGTAATGCTTTTACAAACTGTTCTTGCAAATCCCAAAAGCACAGCAATGCAATGCGGTCTTGCAAGTTGGGGGATTGAATTCGTAGGAGCAGAGGCGCCTGAAGCACTAAAAAGCGCTGCTCAATCACAACATCCAAAAGTTAGGTCAGCAGCCATTGCCGCCTTAGGAGATCAAATACACTCACTAAGAGATTTAGATGCAAGAAATATACTAATAGGGGCATTAAGTGATCCTTCTTCAGAGGTTCGAACTGCAGCAACGACTTTGCTGGGCAAATTGAACGATCCTATTTGGGCTGCACCACTTTTAGAAAAGAAACTAAATGACAGCAGCAATCAAGTAAGGAAGCATGCTGCTCTTTCTCTGATGCAACTTCAATCCTTCTCGTCTATTAATTGTCTTATAGGAAGAGAGAATATAGAAACAGATCCCGAAGTAACAAGGGTCATTAAACTTGCGATCAGAAAGCTAAGCGAAGGCATTTGATTCGTATACTTTAATCAGATTTTTAATCTCTTTGTTCTGCTGTCTGAATAGCTCTCAAAAGACTTCCTTTTAAAATCGGATCATTCAGTTCTTCTTCTAAAAGTGATTGAAGATAACTATTAACAATAGGGTCTTCTATTTCTCCGAGAGCAGTCATAGCAGAAGAAGCCCTTAAAATATTCTTATCTTTAGAGGCCCTCAAAAGCAATGGTATCCCTTGTTTGCCAAGCTGTCTAAGTAATGAGTTTATTGTAAGTATTAATTCAGGACTATCGTCTATCATTGCTTTCTCTATCAAGCAGATCGTTTCTTCGGGAAAATCTTCATTGTCCAGCTGAACTGCAATATGTATAAATACCTTAATACAACTTGTGCGCAGATTTCTATCTTTTGTATTCGAAAAAATTTTAGATAAAGACGGTATTACCGTTGCGCCAAATGCACCCAAAGCCTTGATTGATGCTCTTCTAAGACATATATTTGCCTGGCTTAAGTTATCAATCAGTCTTGGCATAGACTCTTCCGGCCAATATCTAACCATTTTCAAATACGCACTTTCATTGATAAAAGGATTGGGGTGTTCCAAATCCTCAAACAACTTCTCAAGCAGCGGCTTAGATTCCTTATTCAAATACAAAGGGCAATACTAGTTTTAAATTCTACACGAAATATGATCCCAGAACATTACAATGAGTACGACCATAATTGATGTTTTGTTGAATCACACCAGGGCAAGGCCTTTTCTGTTTACTAGCTCAAATCATGTCGTTCTACTGTTTATTGAGAGAGATTGTCTTTTTTGAATCGAACTTACTCTTCAAGAAAGAGCATTAATCAAATAATCGAGAAGGGCTTTGAATTCAGTCGCAGCCTGTTGTCCCATATCTCTAGGTACACAAACTCTATCTCTAATATGTGTAAACGCTTCAATGTAAGCAGCTGTCGGCAACAACTGTGCTCTGATCACTTCACGCATTCCTGCTATACCCCATTCATCTAAAGGGCCAGTTCCACCAGTGACCAAGCAATAGTTAATTAAACGAAGGTAGTGATGAATATCTCGTGCACATTTGTCTTTATTGGCTTGGTCATAATTACCTTTGCCATAGACAGCATCAACCGCATCAGCCGTAACCTTATCTATCCCAGCAGCCAGTTTCTCTGCAGCTTCCATGCGAGCAGAAGCTCGATCAAAAGAACCTTTTACTGCCTCAAAATCACTTGCTGCAGGGAAGCGGCCAGCAGCATCAGCTGCAGTCACTACGGTTGTCACAGCTGATTTCATCTTGTTAATTCATTTAAAAGAAAGTGTGGACTTGATTTGGGAGAATTCGTGTAATTCAGCTAATAGCAGCGATCACACGATCGAAATACGAAGCAGCTTCCGCAGCAATCTCCTTACATTGGGCCCCAGAACCCGAATTGATTCCTTCGAACATCTTACGACCAGAATTAGTTTCGGTCATTATCGCGACAGTTGCTGATTTCATAATCTCAATAGCTCTAACCGCATTCGCAGTTGGGACTCCAAGAGCTATATAGGTCTCCTTCAAGCCATTAAGGCATCTGTCATCTAGTACTGAAGAATCTCCAGCTAATAGTGCATAGCTTATGTACCGAAGAATAATTTCACCGTCTCTCAAGCAAGCAGCCATTCTCCTTGTCGGATAGCAATTACCTCCAGGTTGAGTCATCCCTGGGTTTTCACAGACCATTCCAGCAACCGCATCTGCCGCAATGCAAGATACATTCTGAGTTATTGCCAAGGTTGCATCAATACGCTTGTTAGCGTCAGCGACATACTTCCTAAGTGATGCCAATTCACTACTTCCAATTGGCGCACCTTTTGCATCAGCACTAACTACAGCTCGGGAGAAGGCGTCAAGCATCGGTTGGCCAGACAGGTCAGGTTTATGTGGTCTCAAATCCATTCATAATGACTGAATCAGAAAGCAGAGCTAACTGGTAAAGCAAAAAGGCTGGAAATCAAGAAAGATCATTGACCATTTGTCAAAAAATCCCTGATTCCTTCCAGAAAGGTCGTTTCTGCTCGAGTCGGTATAAATGGATAGATTGCCTTGTAACGCTAAGTCTTGACTACCAAAGCTTCTCCTAAAAGCATTGTTACCGAAAAGGTTCTTAACTCAAAAAGCTCTGAAGGAGTTGCTCAAGGGCAGAAGGCTATGTAGCTTTTCTAATGAGAAAGACCAATTCGATCCGAGTTCTCCAAAAGCATGAAAGGCTTAGCAACTCACCTTGCTAGGGAATGCCAAGTCCTGAAAGATGATTTGATCCATGTCTGAAGCCACACCTCAAGAATTAAAAAACTCAATCAACGAACTCACCGCATATAGAGACCGGTTAGCAAAAGAAGTAATTACAGTCTCGCAAAAGCTCAAAATACCTCAAAAAAAAATCGACTCAACGCTGCAAGAACATAGTGAGCTCAAACAAGTAAATGAACTTCTCAATCAACTAATAGCAGCACTTGGTAAACAAAAAAAAGGGATTCCCAATAAAGACCCAAACTAAAAAAGCTCTATAGAAAGTGGCGGCTGAACTGCTGGCCGTTTTTCTACACAAGAACCCATCTAGGGCCATAGGGTTTGAACAACTTCAAAAGCTTGGCTTGATAGCTTTTGCCTCTATTCAAAGCGAAACGCTCTCTGAGCTAAGGCGATTACTCGCCTATTTGCCTAGGAGGCGACTAAAAACCCTGTTGGTATTGGTCCCACTATCAATGCTGCCTGGGATTATTGACCTTGCATCTATTGCGGTAGTTGGTCGTTTAATGGGTGCTCTAGTAGGCACTAAACTTTCCAATCTTCTGCCTGGCATACGGATATTTGGTGGTAATGGGATAAATCAAAGCCTATGGCTTATAGGGATATTTATAGTTCTTGCATGGATGGCTTCTGCCACGAAAACAACTCTGAGATTTTTACAATATCGACTAACAGCGCAAGTCTGGGGGGACATATCAAGTCTTCTACACTCGAAATTACTTCAACAAAGTTACTCGTATCACCTTTTTCAAGAAAGAGGAAGGTTCTCCGCACTACTACTAAGTAATGCCAGGAGAGTGGCCGAATCGACAGTAATTCCTTTCCTCTTAATGCTAAGTGCAATACCATCTGTGATTCTTTTATCTTTAGGAATACTTTTTGTAGGGCGACTACTATCTGTAGGTTTAATTTTGTCACTTGTAATTGCTTATCTCCTTATATCAATACTAACCACTCCTTATCTTCGTCTTTCAGCCAAAGGTAGGCTAAGAAATGAAGAAAAGTCTTCTGGCCTACTTCTAGAGACACTAGGTGCATTTTCGGAAGTCCAATTAAGTCAAACTCAGCCTTATTTCAGTAGGAAATTCAACTCAACTATTAGAAATACACAAGGTTATGTCTGGGTAAGTGAACTTCTCCCAGAAATACCAAGAATACTTATCGAACCATTTGGGATAACAATGATTTTTGTTGTTGGAGCACTACCTGCCTTAATTAGTGGGGATCCTGATCGAATTAGAGGAATAGTTCCTTTCTTATCCACTGTTGCCATTGCTGCATTAAGACTTACACCACCTTTACAAGATATTTTCCGCTCAATTACCCAGCTTCGTGGTGGTTTGCCACACGTCAGTGAATTACTTGAAGTCCTCAATCTCCCTTCAGACAAACCAAGTCTTTCTACACCAGGAGTACCAAGTCCAGAAGGTATCTCTCCCAGGCATGCAATTAGCCTAAAATCAGTAAGTTATCGCTACCAGGAACAAACACCCTGGATAATTAAAGATCTGAACCTGAACATACCTGTTGGCTCCCGAATAGCTCTTGTAGGCAGGACTGGAAGCGGGAAGTCAACAACTGCAAATATTCTACTTGGGTTATTACAACCTCAAAGAGGAACACTGGAACTGGATGGTGTTCCAGTAGCAGCTCTTGACTTACCTGCATGGCAAGTCAATTGTGCACATGTTCCTCAATCTATTAATTTATTAAATGCAAATGTAATCGAAAATATTGCATTTGGAATTGAAGAAGATCTTATTGAAGTTGACAGGATATGGGACTCTCTCGAAGCCGCCCAGCTGGCAGACTTTGTAACCGATCTACCATATGGTCTTTACACTCCTTTTGGTGAGAATGGTGTACAACTTTCTGGTGGCCAAAGGCAAAGGCTAGGCTTAGCAAGAGCTTTTTATAGAAACGCAAAATTCCTAGTGCTAGACGAAGCCACAAGTGCCTTAGATAACAGAACAGAATTAGACTTAATAGAAGCTATAAAACTTTTAGGTCGACGTTGCACAACACTAGTAATTGCTCATAGGCTTAGCACTGTTAAACGTTGTGATTGCATTTATGAATTCGGAGATTGTGGCATTAAAGCCTCTGGAACATTTGAAAAACTTCGTCAATCTTCTCCTAGCTTTCGAGATCTTGCTTCACTTGAGAGATCAGTAAATTAAGCAAAAAGTTGAAGCCTATCAATAATTTATTGCAAGCTTTCAAATGTTGAGGTAACAATACTTGCAGCACCTTCCCAAGTATATCTTTCCAATTGATTTTTTCCTTTAGAGTTGAGATCTGCTATTAATTTAGAATCGGAAAGTATATCTTGCATTGCACTAGAAATAGACCGAGGGTCTTTAGGGTTAACAAATAGCCCAGCATCTCCTACCACTTCTCCTATAGCACCCAACTTAGATGTGATAACAGGAGTATTACATGCAATTGCTTCTAAAGCAGGCAATCCAAAACCCTCCCAAAGACTTACATTGACCAGAGCCTGGCAAGTATTCAAAAGATTTAGCTTTTCTTTGTCGCTTACCCATGGGATCCAAGTACAACGTTCAGAAATACCAAGTTGATGAGAAAATTTCATTAACTTTGGGGTATATCTACTATCATGAGGGCCAACAATTTTTATTTGTATTTCCTTATTTTTAATCAACGATATTGATTTAAGAACCATAGAAATATTTTTATGAGGGTCATGACGCCCCAATACCAAAAAAAATGGTTTTCTATGTAGATTCATTGGATAATGATTATCTCTATTTATTCCTAATGGGATTGTAATCAATTTTTTGAAGGGGACTCCAAGACGGTTGCGCACTTCTCTAGCTGTCGCCTCAGAATTACAGAGAACCACCTCAGAAGAATGAAGAACTAATGGAACATAAGCTAAGTGATACCCCAATAAAGGAGATAATCTAGGGAAACGAAGAGGTAATAAATCATGAGCCAAAACTACTGATCGAACACCACAGAGAAGAGGTGCCTCAGGCAATGGTGAAAAAAGAAAGTCGACCCCATTTCTCTTAAGCAAACTTGGCAAGTCTATTTGTGTCCAAATAAGACGTCGCATATGCCCTTTACGCCCAAAGTCAGGCATAAGGTTGCTTGGTATAGAGATACTGCCAGGGCGAGAACCACCTAAAGGATCCAACAAAGGAAATCTTTCAGGATCTAGAGCCTTCACTAGTTCACTAGCTACCACACCAATCCCAGTAGGTCTGCGGCCCAGATAACTGCCGTTAAAAAGTGCCAGAGCAGCTGAATTACTCACTTGACAGGCTTGCGAAAAGCCTCAACAAAGCCATTAAGAACTGAGCAGGTGTGACGTGGGTCAAATGGCAATCTCAATAAAGCTTTTGTTACTAATCGGATACTACGAAGAAACAAAACCCATCTTGGAGAGTGGCGCTGAAGGAAGCGAATGTAACTGCAGCTAGATAGGAATGATCGTCTGTACAACGAACTCCTACTTCCAGTCCCGCGCTGATGATCAACCCATATGGAAGGCATCCAAAGGATCGGCGCACCTAACTTCTTATGTCTTAGGCATAGATCCATATCCTCGTAATAGAGGGGCAATAATGAATCAAATCTGGGTTGCGATTTGTACGCACTAGGTTTCATCAAGAGACTGCAACCACTAATCCAATCAACTGGAACTGATAATTCCTTTCTTAAATTCATCATTTCTTCAGTAACCTTTCGAGAACGAAACCATATACCCCCATCAATCCAACCAGCGCTTTCCTCTAAACAACCATTCTCATCTAAGACAGCAGTCCCAATCAAGGCATTAGAAGGAAGTTCAGCTAATTGGACAAGTAACCTGTCCAAAGTCTCTATTCTTGGAAGAGCAACGTCAGGGTTTAATAGCCAAACCCAACCTTCCCAACCTTGGCTTTGCAATACATCCAAGCCTCTATTACACCCCGCCCCAAATCCTTCACCTTCCTTCCCCTCGACAATAAATAAAGGGCAATTAGTAATCAATTTCAATGGTGGAGCCGTTCTCGGACTGTTGTTTACTATTAACCACTGCAAGGGTTGACAATTCTGGCGAAGTAAATCCTTTGAAAGTTGAAGCAACGCTGCTTGAGAGTGATAAGCCACAGTGAGAATCACAATTTGAGGATTAACTGTTCTCACAAAAGGCTTTCTTCTTAAGTCAAATTAAATCCTGACAGCTTTCCATTGAGATTAGTCATCAATAGGCGTTATATAGATAAAGAGGCATAGCCCTGCACGCCATCAACATGATGTCCTACTTACCGTTCATGGTAGTTATCTCATTTAAACCAAGCAGTTATATCCCTCGACGATGAGTTTTCTGACAGGTCTTAATGAGGCACAACGTCTTGCCGTCGGACATCACACTGGTCCTCTATTGGTAGTGGCTGGAGCAGGCAGCGGGAAAACCAAGGCCTTAACTCACAGGATTGCCCATTTAATTGGAGAAAAACAAGAAGACCCTTCACATATTTTAGCCGTGACCTTCACCAACAAGGCGGCACGTGAAATGCAAAGCCGACTAGAGCTCTTACTAGCCAAAAAGCTGGCTCAAGCTCAATACTCACAAGAATGGGAACATATGACAACCAATAATCAACGAGAGCTAAGGACATTCATATATCAAGAGATCACGAAACACCTCTGGATAGGCACATTTCACTCACTCTTTGCACGTTTACTTAGATTTGATATAGACAAATTTCGTGATACAGATGGCCTCACATGGACAAAACAGTTTTCAATTTATGATGAGCGTGATTCCCTGACACTAGTCAAAGAAATTGTTTGCCAAGAATTACAACTAGATCCAAAGAGGTTTGAACCTAAACGAATTCGTTGGGCAATTAGCAAGGCAAAAAATCAAGGCTGGTTACCCGATCAACTCGAAAAACAAATGGAAGGTCTAAATGGTAAATTGATCGCCAATACATATAGACTATACCGAAAGTCCTTAGCTGCAAATAATGCACTAGATTTCGACGACCTACTATTGCTACCTGTACAATTACTGAAACAAAATCAAGACGTCAGGGAATATTGGCATCAACGCTTTAGACATGTATTAGTCGATGAATATCAAGATACGAATAGAACACAATATGAACTTATAAAATTATTAGTAACAAATGGAATATCTCCTTCTTCATTCTCTAATTGGGAGCAAAGGTCTGTATTTGTAGTAGGCGATGCAGATCAGAGTATTTATAGCTTCCGAGCTGCTGACTTTACAATTCTGATGGGATTCCAAGAAGATTTCGGAGATAAAGCTTCTGACATAGAGACAAAAACAATGGTTAAATTAGAAGAAAATTATCGGTCAACGGCAACAATACTACAAGCCGCGAATTCTTTAATCGAAAACAACAATGAAAGAATTGACAAAATCTTACGACCAACAAGAGGTCAAGGTGAATTAATCAAACTAACTCGATGTGAAGATGAGATCAATGAAGCAGAGGCTGTAGTCCACAGATTGAGATTACTGAAAGCAGGCGAGATAAACTTAAATTGGTCTGACTGTGCAGTCCTATATAGAACCAATGCACAATCAAGATCATTAGAAGAATCGTTGGTACGTTGGAGTATCCCGTATGTTGTTGTTGGCGGATTACGTTTCTACGATAGGAAAGAAATAAAAGACATTATCGCTTACTTAAGATTATTAATTAACCCTAGTGACAGTGTCAGTCTTCTCAGAGTAATTAATGTTCCAAAACGTGGAATAGGAAAAACAACTGTACAAAGACTTACAGACGCTGCTAATCAATTAGGTATTCCATTATGGGATGTCATTAGTGATTCAGAGGCAGTCAGGTCACTGGCTGGTCGCTCAGCTAAGAGCATTTTAGAATTCTGTGAATTAATAAAGCACTTACAAACATGTACTCATAATCGCCCTCCATCAGAATTAATCCAGTTAGTTCTTGAAATGAGTGGATATATAAGCGAATTAATTGCCGAAGCAACTGACGAAGCAGAAGAACGTAGGCGTAATCTCCAAGAGCTTGTGAATGCAGCCCTACAATATCAAGATGAAAATGAAGATAGTGACATCGAAGGGTTCATTGCAACTGCATCACTAGCTAGTGATGCAGACAACAAGAATACTGAAATCGATAGAGTTACCTTGATGACTCTTCACAGCAGTAAAGGCTTGGAGTTTCCAGTGGTATGCATTGCTGGACTCGAGCAGGGACTCTTCCCAAGTTATCGCTCCCTAAATGAACCAGCCTCATTAGAAGAAGAGAGAAGACTCTGCTATGTCGGAATTACTAGAGCTAAGGAAAGACTATTTCTTTTTCATGCCAATGAACGCCGCCTTTGGGGTGGACTTCGAGA